>JAYUVY010000086.1:0-10685 GCA_043753835.1 Lysobacterales bacterium
GATATCGGCGTCCCGGAAGACTACATGCGCGCGCAGCATGACCTGCGCGACGTTGCCAGATAGCCGCAAGCAAATGAGGCCTGCGCTATTTCTCGACCGTGACGGCGTCATCAACGCCGATCATGGCTATGTATACCGCCAGGGCGATTTCCAGTTTATCGACGGGATCTTCGATCTTTGTCGCTTCGCGAAAGCGAGCGGCTATTGGCTGTTCGTGGTCACGAATCAGGCAGGCATCGGACGCGGACTGTATACCGAAGCCGATTTTCACGAACTTACCCGCTGGATGTGCGACGTCTTCGAGCAGGAAGAGTGCGCCATAGACAAGGTCTATTTCTGCCCGACCCATCCTGAAAGCGGAGTCGGGCACTACAAAGTGGAATCGATGCGACGCAAGCCGAACCCGGGAATGATTCTTGAGGCAGCCGGGGAGTATGCGGTCGATCTGGCGCGATCGGTCTTGATAGGCGATAAGCTTTCCGATATCCAGGCAGGTCAAACAGCGGGAATCGAGAACAATTTCCTGTTGTCGCGACGGGACGCAGCAACGCCACCGGGATGCTCAGCGACAGTCATCCGGGATTTGTCCGAGGCTCGCTCGCTACTGGCCGGACTGGCTGATGAACGGGGCGGCGGCACGAACTGAGCCGGTGGCGTACGCGCCCCTACGCATCTGGTCCATCAGGAAGATGCAGGCTCGCGGTCAACAGCGTTGCCCGGCCACTGGCTAGCGTGGGCATCGAGCCTGCGCGAGAGTTTCTTGCCAAATTCGATTGCCCGCTTTTCGACCAGGAACCAGGAAGCGGTGCCACATCCGATCGCCAACACTGTCGCTACGACCTGGTTGGTCAGGAGGCCCATTCCCGGGAAGTAGTGGACCAGTGTCTGCTGAATCGGAAAACCCCACAGGAATACCCCGTACGAGACATCTGCGGGCAATCTGATGTTCTTCACCCACTGGCAGATTGCCAGGTAAAGGACACCCGTGAAGACAATCAGATAGAAGAAGTAGCGTGCATATTGCGTGCCGTGGAAAAGATAGAAAAGCAGAATGAAGACCAACGGCATCCCGATCGATATTCGAATGCTGTCCTTGTGCAGGGCCATGAACGCCCCGCTCCCGAAGCAAAAGGGAAGATAGGAAAAGTCTTCGAAGCCCCTTGGGAGAAATATAAACAGGATTCGGAATGGGAGAACGGAATCAAGAAGCACGAGGACGATCAAGGCAGTCGCAACTCTCTTCTCCAGCATTCCAACCAGAAAAACCGCGACAAGGAAAAGATAGGCATAGACTTCCACGCCGAGCGACCACAAGGACGCATTCACTGTGTTTCGATGGGGATTGTCGGTGAACAAGCCGGGAAGATTGTAATAGCCGAATTGCTTCTTTCCCCAGGTTTCCATCAGGAGAAATCTCTTGATGTAGAGATACGTATTCGGCTCGCTGAAGTAGCTCTTCAGGTCAAGCGTCGTGCACAAGGGGCCAATCACCAAGGCGGAAACAACGAGGACGAGCGCCAACGCCGGCCAGATTCGAAAGAATCGGGCAATGAGAAAGTGGCTGGCCGACCGCTTATGCATCAGGCTGTTGGTGACCAATAGGCCGCTCAGGAAGAAGAACAGCTTCACAGCCATTCCCGCCGAGGGATATCCCGTCCATCTCATCAGAAGATCCTGACTGCCCGGCTCCGGCGCCAAGCCAAACGCATGGCCGTAGATCACGAGGCACGCGGCAATAAGCCGGAAGAGGTCGATGTTGTTTGCGTTTCTCCCCAGTGCGCCGCCCAACGGCGTCTGGGTCAGCAGACTACGAAACGATCCGGTCATCGGCAGTCGGCTCCAGGCTGGGCGCAGTCGCAGGCGAAACGCGGGCAGATATGGAATTTCGGAGTCTGCCTTACTATACTTCATTGGTCTCGCTTTCATTCGCCAATCCTCCCATCGCCTTGGTCGTATTCCACCGACCAGGCCACCGGCTCCGGACAGTGCACCAAGATGATTTGGACATCGAGGTACCTCTTCTTGCACATGCCGAAAACGGCTGGGATAAGCGTCAGTAACCTGCTCCTCGCAAAGGCAACGGAAACGACCTTTTTTTCCGAGATCAGGCAGTCGATGGGTGGCAGGTTTGGCGTCCACGTCGAAGGGGTTCGCCATGAGACGCTGTTTCATGCAGAGGCTTATTTCCGCAGGTGGAACAAATCCATTCTCGATTTCGAGAAGATCCTCGTGACGATGCGAAATCCCTACGACATGGATCTATCGCAATACTCATATTTTCGAAAAGTCGGGCACGAGCAGGATGTGGGGCCCGAAGGGCGGATCGCACTGAACCATACGTTTCGCGAGTATCTGGAGACCGCGCCGTTCAAGGGCGAGTTTCCACCGCGACTGGACAAGTTCTTCCATGTCCTGGGCAAGATTCCGCCGAACCTGGCGGTTCTCAGGTTCGAGAGGCTCAACGAAGATCTTCGCAGGCACGCCTCGCCGTTCCTCACCGACGTGGCGTTGCCGCATGACAACAGGAGCGAACATCTTCCCTATGAAGAAATCTTCGACGCTCAATTGGAGGAACTTTGCTATAGGCGAAATCGCTGGTTCTTCGACAACGGATACTATCCAAGACTGCAATTCTGAGGAATATCGCAACCCATGATCTGGACTTCGCGATTCCTTTTCCTGCACCCGCTGACGACGATGGGCGTGGACCTGGCCGAGTTCATTGCTGCGAGGTCGAATGAGCCGGTCTTCCAGGCCTGGGATACTCCGAGGAGGAGCACCGACCTCCTGCGGTGGGCCTTGGTCAAGCCCCAGTCGTGCCTGCTTGAGGCAGAGCAGTTCTTCAGCAGGAAGAACGAATCGATTCTCGATTTCGAAAGAATTTTCGTTGGGATACGAAATCCGTACGATCTCGAATTGGCGCGATACCTCCGCCTGCTGAGCAATAAGGATCCGGAATTCGATCCTTCGCGAAACATCGCCCGCAAGGGTTCGTTCAGGGATTTTCTCGAATTTGCGCCCTTGGATGGATTCCTGCCGCCGCGGCTGGACCGTTACCTGGAGGTTCTGGGAGAGGCGCCGGGCAACTTGCGAGAACTGCGGTTCGAGTCCTTCGAGGAGGATTTCTGCACCATGCTCTCGCCCTACCTGTCCGATGTCGAGGCTATCGGGGAATGGATTCCCCGCAGGCATCGATTCGAGCAAGTCTACGACGCCGAGACCGAAGCCCTTTGTTTTCGCAGGAACCGATGGTTCTTCGAAAGCGGTCGCTATCCGCGCCTGACTATCGATATCCAGCGAGAGAAGGTGCAGGTCGGTCCGATCTCAGTCCTCGCGCTGCTCAGTGGTAGCGGACAAGACGACGTCGACGGAGTCGAAGGACTGACAGCGAAGACCGCTCGCGACGCACGACTCCCGTTGGTGTCGGTCGCCATCCCGTTCTGCAACGACGCCGAGTTCCTGTGTGACGCGCTCGCCAGCATCTATCGGCAGACGTCCGTTGATTGGGAATTGTTGTTGGTCGATTGTGGCTCGAGCGACGGCAGCCGGGAGATGGTGGAGGAGTTGCTTGCAGTCGACCCCCGGGTTCGTTGCCTGAGCAATGACGCCGGCCAGGGTCTCGGCGTGAGTGCACCGCGCGATGTTGTGTACCAGCACGCTCGCGGCGAGTTCTTGGCGTGGCTTCCAGCTGACTGCGCCTATGTTTCTGATGAGGCCTTCTCCGAGCAGGTCGGCCTGATGCGGTCCAACCCCATGGCCGCGATGGTCTGCGGCCCCGCTCAGTCCCCGCAATTTGGGGATAATAGAGCCGGCTCTGCGACCCGGCTGTTCTTTGCCGACCGGTTACTGACGCCTCTCCAGTTCGCGGCGGGAACCATTCGCCAGTGGAATGGTGCTGCCCGCCCTCGCATGGAGCGACTCAGCCTTACGTCGGAGCTTCGTGGTTACGAACCTTCGCTACCAGCGTTTGCGCAGGAGTTCGGCTTGCTTGTCAGGTTGGCGGCTCGGTATGGCGCATACGTTTCTTCGCGCTGCTGGTACCAGGGACATACGCACTCGACCTCCAGTCTCCAGTCCGTCGTCGAGCAGTGCCCGCACCCGGACGAAGTCCTATCCGTCTATGACTGGGCCGACGAGTACCTGCGGGTCTGTGGGACGCATGATCGCCATACGCGAGAGGCGCTGAGATACAGGACCTGGCTGTTCCGATGGCCGCGTCTGTGGCGCTGGCGCTTTGAATTGTTGCCTGAATATTGTTCGACCGCGCGCTACTGGCTGGATCAGTTTTCGCCCTGGAATCAACGCCGTTGGCGCTATGCGACGAAACAGATGTTGCGCTGGCAGCGTTGTCGGTTACGGGTGATGTTATTACGCGCGACCAGGCTGCTGGACGGGAAAGCCCGCGGAAACATTGGCGCCGCGGCCAAGGTCGTTTGGCTCGAACAGCTGTTGCCCGGTGAAGTGCCGGCGGCAACCGTGCAGCTCCATTGGGATACAAGCGGTATCGAGCGGATCGCGATACGGATCAGCACTCCCGATGGCGCGTTTGTCGTCGGGAGCGAAGATCCAAAGGGAACGTTTATCACCGGCAAATGGGTTGAAGACCGGGCGTGGTTCTTCCTGCAGGACGCGGCCGCGACCAACCCCGGCGACATCACGGCCACGCTCGACGTCATGCAAGTGCGCGTGAGGGAGAGGGCCCGCTGTCCGGATTGATTTGATCAGCCCAAGTTGGCGTAAGGATATTGCCCACCCCTGTCATTGTCTTGCGGCTTGCCGCTGGCAACTGCGGCACTTTGCAGCAGCAATCCCTGATGGCGAACGCACAGGGCAAATATTCGTTCGACGGCATGCGCGAAAGTGCCATCGACCTGTCCGGCCTCCCGCTCGAATTCCCACTCATCCAGATGGGCATCCAACAGCGGCCGCAAAGCCCGCAGGCGAACCCAGAACATGCTTCCGGCCACAAACGTATCCGATTCCGCCACTGGCGCAGCGATGCCGATTCGAGTGGCCAGGTAGTCTACGTTCTGCTGGTTGCCTCCCCAGTAGTAGCTCAGCGGCTGGACGTGACCGTCCGGCGCCACCATGCCGAGCATTGGGTCGGAAGCAAACGCGTGGAATATCTTCAACGCGCGATCAGGTGCCAACAGCCCCTTGAGAAGCTCGTCGCGCCATCTATCACCGTCGCGCCGATGGAGAGATTGCTTGGTATGCAACTTCAGGACAACATCCTCGCCTTCATCCAGCAGACGATTGGCGACCCGCAGAAAAGGCAGGATATCGCGGCCGCGGTTCGCGACGATTTCGAGCTCGGCGGACATGCCGCGAGCGCCCAGCAGGTGCCGAACCTCCGGCGCCTTCTCCAGCGCCGTGGTAACGAGCAGGCGGCACGGCAAGCCACTGGCTTGGAGCGTCGCCAGGATCTCGTCGAACGCCGACAGGTGCCAGGCGTGGATGACCGCGCAAGGACGGGCGGCGGCCGACGGCGACGCGCCCGTCGATGCGCTGCGCACCAATGCTGATCTCGTTGCTTCCAGCCACGCGTGACCCAGGCGGCTGTCCGGCTCCAGCACAGCGCCCTCCGCCCATTCGTTCCACGCGTTGATGAACACCAGGCGCCTGGATTCCGGCAAGTCCTTGAGTCGCGAGCCAATGGTGTCCTGCAACCAGTCGCGATACAGGCGTGGCGAGGAGTGAAGGTAGGTCCGTCCCTGGCCTGATCGGCGCGGCTCATTGTCCCAGCCGCAATTCACGCCCGGAAACAGCGGGTACGAAGGCATGGGACGCTTCCGGTATTCGTCGGCCAATTCCCGCCAGTCCAGCACCTGCCCGGAATAGTCGGGGTTTATGAGGCGCTGGCGGCCGGTGATGTTGGTGGGATCGGCGAGGTTGGGCGGAAACTCGACCGCCGCGTCGAAACCGATGTCACGAGGATCGGGGCGCTCGAATCCCTGCACGTAGGCAATATGGATCTCACCGAGGCCATTTTCACGACACCATGTTCGCCAGCGTCCTGCTGTCGCCAAGGCATCTGGAAGCAATCCTGGACGATACACGAGCACCAGGGGCTTGCCCTCGACGCGCAGATATCGCGGGTCGGCCAGGTAGCGCGACAAATGTGCAATGAACTCGATATCGTCCTTCGGGTGGTGGTTCTGCTCGACCAGAACGTCGTTCCCGCGTCCGTCCCAACGTCGGGTCCAACTCTCGTTGGCCCAGCACAGGCAAAGCGGGAAATCGATGGTCGCATCGTGCAGCCATTGTTCGAGAGGTTCTTCGAGAAGGGTCTTGCCGTTGAACCAGTAGAAGTAGAAGCAAAAGGCGCCAACGCCATACTCGCGCGCCAGGTTCACCTGATCACGCATCACCTGTGGATTGCGAAGGTCGTAACTTCCCAGGTCTCCCGCCAGTCGGGGCTGGGCATGGCCTTCAAACTGCGGCAACGCGCGAGATACATTGCGCCACTCTGTGAACCCCTTCCCCCACCAGTCGTCGTTCTCGGGAATCGAGTGGAACTGGGGCAGGTAGAAGGCCACCAGAATGGCGGGCAAAGGCGCAGGAAGCGCAACGCTCCGCCTCTCGACGAAACCCAGTGCGGGAGCATCGGTACGGACGACGGCCCGTCGTGGCGACCTTTCCACCGGACGGCCGCGCGGCCCTTGGGGAGTTGCGGCCGGAAAGCGACTCAGGAACCGCTCTCTCAGCCGATCGCGCGTCGATTCGCGCATCGGCACCATCCTGAATACAAAGCGCAAGCCTCGGTACAGATTGGTCCGGAGCAATTCAGGCAGACGCCCCATTATGTTCCCGCCCCCATTCATAGTGGCCCTCAGGCTACAACCCGCATCGTCCACTGAGCGGCCTTGCTGCCGGATAGTCCCGCACGCCGACACAGATACCGCACCTCATCAGGAGGCCTGTCGTAGCGGCTCAGCAGAAGCGAAGCGATCCCCTGAATTGCGACCGTCAATCCTGGCCGAGATCCTCTTCCCCAACGTGATCGCCCGCTTCTCGACAAGAAGCCAGGAAGCAGCGCCGCACCCAATCGCCAACAAGGTAGCAAGCACTAGGTTGGTCACCTGGCCCATGCCGGGGAAAGAATGCATCAACACCTGCTGGACCGGAAACCCCCATAGGAATACCCCGTACGAAACGTCAGCGGGCAATCTGATGTTTATCACCCATCGACAGGTCGCCAAGTACAAGACGCCCATGAATGTGGCCAGATAGAAGAAATAACGCTCGTACTGCGTCCCGAAGAAAAGATAGAACAGAAGCAGGAAGCCAAGCGGAAGTCCTGTCGATATCCGGACCTTGTCCTTGTAGAGCGCGACGAAGGACCCAGCGGCAAAGCAGAAGGGAAGGTATGAGTAATCCTCGTTTCCCTTCGGCAGAAACGGAAACAGGATTCTAAATGGCAGGACGGCATCGAGCAGCACCAGCAATAGCAAGACAGTCGCCACTCGTCTCTCGGCGAATCCGACAAGAAATGCCGCAGCCAGGAACAGGTAGGCATATACCTCGACTGCCAATGACCACAAAGAGGCGTTGACATCGCTCTTGTATGGATTGTCTCCAAAAACGCCGGGGAGGTTGTAGTAGCCCAAGGACTGGGTCCCCCAGCTCTCCATCAGCAATTGCCGCTTCACGTACAGATAGGTATTCGGGTCGGCAAAATAGCTGTTGAGATCCAGGGCGGTGCATAGCGGCCCGATCACGAACGCGGAAATGACCAGGACCAATGCCAGCGCAGGCATTATTCGAAAGAACCGGGCCACCATGAACTGGGAGACCGATTTCTTCTCCAGCAAGCTGTTGGTGACCAGCAGCCCGCTGAGGAAAAAGAACAGCTTTACGGCCATTGCGGCAGAGGGGTATCCAGTCCAGACCATGAGGATATCCGCCCTCCCTGGCTCCGGCGCCACCGCAAATGCATGACCGTAGATCACCAGGCAGGCAGCGATAAGCCTGAAAAGATCAAAGTTGTTTGCATTCCGTCCCAGCGCGCCCGCCAAAGGCTTGGACGCCAGCAATTCTTGAAATGCGCTTGTCTTCATCATTTTCAGCTGGCCCAGATAGTCAAGGCTGGAAGGCGATCAAAGTCGGCTTGCCTTGAACATGATCTGCTCCCCACCGAGATAACCATGATCGGCTGACGAGAACATCAGGGCAGTCACGTCCTCAAATCCAATCGACCGCAACACGTCGAGAAGTTCCCAGCCAAAGTGGTAATAGCACAGACAACCCTCCGAACTCAACGGATCACCGTGATATTCGGGCGGCAGAAGATGTCTCACCTCCCCATTCTCGACCACGGCCCGAACGATATTCCTCCTGGCCTGCTTGACAAACGGGACGCTGAAAAAGAGGGTTCCATCCGGCTTGAGGCAGCGGAAACAATTCTCCAACGCGGACGCATAGTCTGGAATGTGTTCAAAGACGTCGAACGAGAGGATGAAGTCGAACTCCGCATCGGGAAAGGTCAGCTTCGTGATGTCCTCGTTCCGAATCCCCTTGTCATTCTGCCCTCCCAGGGGAATGGACTGGCCGAGATGCTCGCTTCCGGACACGTCAGCGTAGTTCTTCCGATACCAGTCGTACTTGGGAGTGGTTTGCTCAGTGATATAGATTTTCGAGTCGTGCCCTGGATTGCATTCCAGTTCAAAGACATGCACGGCCGCCCGCATCCTGTTGTTGAAATGGCAGCTTGGGCAGTTCACGGTTTCTCTCCAGATCGGCGTCGCCACGCCATCCAGAGTTTGGACATGATCGAAGCTCACCCGAAAGGAGACGGCTTCATTGCATACATAGCAATGACCGTCAAAATCGAACAGATCCCGCGTCCCCGGGAGCAGGCTTCTTTCAAACGCCAGCATTGATTCCAAAGTGCTTTGACGACCTGCCTGGCGAGCCGAATATTCGGCGAAGGAAGACACTCTCGAGACGCACAGGGATGGAGCGCCTTCGGCGCGTCTCCTGTTGCGCAGCATTTCGCTCATCGGATCCGGCATGGCGAATTCGATGAAAAGAGAACAAGGCGTCTGACCTTCGAGCTTGGCAATCCAGGGGAGCTGTCTCGCGCGCGGATCAGCCTCGATGAGATCGTGGCTGGCGACGGCAGGTCATCTCTATTCAATGGAGACCTTGCCAACCCATTTGCTCTCATAGTAGCCAGATCGATCGCCAGCCACGACCCTGAGGGAAACGTCATGAAGCCCCTTGGCGAACCCGGCCGTGGGGATCTCCGCCCAAAATTGGCTGTGCAGATAATTCTGGTTGTCCAGGGCTTTCGCGATATCCGGCCGCTCGCCGCCATACACGGCCACGAATGACTGTCCATCAACCAGGATGACGACCCCTGCGGCAGCACGTGCGTGCGCTTCGTCGACGGCAAAGCCGGCGATCTGGAAACTCTTGCCAGTGACGGGGATGACTGCACCCGGCTGCGGAGAAGCAACGCCATTGAACCCGTCCACTGACAGATAGGCCGTCGTACCCAGCTTCTTGTCGATCTTGTCCAGAGCGACTTGCCCGCTGGCCGGTGTGGGGGACTGCGCTCCGGGGACAGCAGCGCTTCCATCCGCCGAAGGTGCAACACTGACGGGCGGTACCGCCCTCTCGCATCCCACCACGATCATGGAAATCAAAACCAGTCCAACCGCGCTTGCTTTCTTCATTGTCTATCCTTCAATTCTCTATTGGGGAACCGCACTACTTCCGGCTCGGTCATTTTTTCGGGGTGGCACCAGCAAAATTACTTTCGTGCATTCAACGCATTCTCTGAATACCACTCATAGGTTCGCCTCAGGCCCTCTTCGAGATCAACCTCGGCCCGGAAGCCAATGCTAGCCAGCTTGTCGAGATTGTAGTATCTCACCAATTGTCCGTCCGGCTTTGTTGAGTCCCACTGGACAGCTACCTTGCCTTCACAAATGGACTGCAGGGCCAGGACGATATCCCTGATCGGCCGCTTGAAGCCGCTACCCAGGTTGACCGACCCCTCCAGCTTCCTCATGATCGCTACCAGCGCCCGCGCCGCGTCCTCGCTATAGGAGAAATCCCGGATTGCGACGCCGCTACCCCAGACATTCACGGTGCCGCCGGTCTGGGCGGCCAGATGGAATTTCGCGACCAGTGACGGCGTCACGTGCCCCTCGTCGATGTTGAAGTTGTCATGCGGCCCATACAGGTTTCCGCTGATGGCGAAGGCGGACTTCATTCCATACTGGTGGCTTGCCGCCTCCAGCTGGGCCAGCATCAGGCGCTTGGAGTGCGCGTACGAATCCTCGGAGGCATGCGGCGGCCCGATCCAGACCTGGTCCTCGTGAAGCTCGACCTGTCCCTTCAGTTCCGGATAGACGCACCCGGAGCCCATGGCAACGATCTTGCGGACGCCGATCCGGCGCGACTGCTCCACCACGTGCGTGTTGATCATGACATTCTCGTAGAGGATGTCCGACTTGTAGAGGGTGTTTCCACCGATGCCATGCACTCGTGCCGCCAGGTGGAATACGAATTCCGGCCTGACTTCGGCCATCATGCGCTGGACGGCCGCGCCGTCCCGCAAGTCGCAATCGCGACTGCCGAGCGCAACCACGTCAGCGAAGCCCTCGCGCTTCAGCACATCGACCAGGGCATGGCCGACCAGCCCGGTGCCTCCGGTGACCAGGACGCGGGCGGTC
>JAYUVY010000087.1:0-31345 GCA_043753835.1 Lysobacterales bacterium
CGAGTCTGCTCAAATGCCCGTTGTTCCTGCTCGCCTGTACACATGAGGACGACAGTTATCGCGTGCATGTCGAGTGCCTTGCCGAGCGCGTGTCGTTGCCGCGTGCACAGCGCACCGACGCCCTGCGCGAACAGGCCCAACACTATGCCGATGCCCTGACGCGGCTGCTGGCGCGTTCGCCCTACGACTGGTTCAACTTCTTTCCGTTCTGGGATACTGCCGATGAGCGCGCACCGCGTTGACCCGACTGCCGCCGCGAAACTGCCGGATCTGAGTGCCGAGATCGAACTGGCGCCGGCGTTCCATGACCTCGACCCGATGAACATCGTCTGGCACGGGCATTACGTGAAGTATCTGGAGCATGCGCGCTGCGCCGTGCTCGCGAAGTACAACTACGACTATCCGGAGATGCATGCCTCGGGTTATGCGTGGCCGATCGTCGACATGCGCCTGAAGTACGTGCGCCCGGCTGCGTATGCGCAGCGTCTGAAAGTGCGTGCCAGCATCGTCGAATGGGAGAACCGCTTGCGTATCGATTATCTGATCAGCGACGCGGTCAGTGGCGAGCGACTGACCAAGGCGCACACGATCCAGGTCGCTGTCGATGTAGCGACGCGCGAGATGCAATACGTGTCGCCGCCGGTGCTTCTGGAACGGCTGGGCGTGCTGCCATGAATCTGCGGCGGTGCGCACTGATGACGCTCGGTCTGGCGCTTTTGTTCGGCGCGGCGCAAGCATGTGCCGCCGACATGCTCGCCGCGATTAGCCAACGCATCGCTAGCGTCGAAGTGCTGCGTGGCCGTTTCGATCAGGAAAAACAGGTCGCCGGTTTTCGCAAGCCGTTGCGCTCGTCGGGCCAATTCGTCCTGAAGCGCGGGCAGGGCGTGATCTGGGAGACGACGCAGCCGTTTGCATCGACATTGGTCGTCACCCGCGAACACCTGCGCTCGCAGTCCGGCGGCGTGATGCAACACGTCGACGCGTCGCGCGAGCCGGGCCTGCACCTGATCAACGGTGTGCTGTTCGATCTGCTCGGCGGCGAAATCACCCGCTTGCAGCGCGACTTCGACGTGACCGGCGAGTTGCTGGACGGGCAAAGCTGGCGTTTGCAACTCACACCGAAGCCCGGCGCGCTGGCGCAGGCCTTCACGCGGATCACGCTGAGTGGCGCGGCCCATGTCGAGCAGGTGCGGCTTGACGAACGCAATGGCGATCGCAGCGTGATCAATTTCAGCGCGCTCGCGCCGGCCATCGCCTTGAGTAACGACGAGGCCAAGCAGCTTGTCGAATAAGCCCGCCATCCCGCACTGGATCACGCTGCTGTTCGCACTGACGTTGTGCGCAGTAGTCGTGCACCAATGGCAGTTCTGGCGCGAGGCGCGACTCGATGCCAATGTCCTCGCGCTGCTGCCGGAAGCGGAGCAGGACCCGCTGTTACGCGCCGCGAATGCGCGTTTGGCCGAGCTTGGCGAACACAGTGTCGTGGTGCTGGTCGGTGCGGGCGATTTCACGACTGCGAAGCGTGCATCACAGGTAGCCCGCGATGTGCTGTTGCGGGATGTCGAGGTGCTGGTGACGGCGCCTGCCGAGATGTCGGACGCAACCGGCCTGATCGAATTTCTAGCGCCCTGGCGCGACCGCTTGCTGACGTCGGGCCAGCGCGAGGCGTTGCGACATGCCGATATCGATGCACTCGCGCAACAGACCCTGGCGGCGCTCGTTCAACCCTTCGGATCACCGCGTATCGGTGCTTTCGCATCCGATCCGTTGGCGCTATGGCGAGTGTGGTGGCGTGAACGCGCGCAGCAGTCGCAGGCGCAACCACGCGATGGCGTGTTGACGGTCGCGGCTGACGATCGACACTGGATCGTGTTGCGACTGGATGCGGTGCGCAGCGCATTTTCCGTCAGTGGCGCGACGCCGGTCAGCAACACGATCGATGCCGCGCGTGCGGCCGTTTTCGCGGTGGATGCGAATACCGAATTGCTGGCGGCCGGGGTGCCGCTGCACGCCGAGGCCGCGGCGGCGCGCGCCAGCTTCGAGGTCAACACGATCGGCTGGGGTTCTCTGCTGGCGGTGCTGGTGCTGGTCTGGCTGACCTTCCGCTCGCTGCGTCCGATCGCGCTGGTGGCGCTGTCGCTGCTGATCGGCTGTGCCTGCGCACTGAGCGTTACTGCGTTGCTGTTCGACCGCGTGCATCTGTTGACCCTGGTGTTCGGTGCCAGTCTGGTCGGTGTCGCCGAGGACTATGGCTTCCATTATTTCGCAGCACGCCAGGGCGAACCCGGTGTTGGCCGTCATGACATCGTGCGCAGCCTGTTGCCGGGTCTGCTACTCGCGCTCGCCACCAGCGTCGTCGCCTACCTCGCACTCGGTCTTGCACCATTCCCTGGCCTGCGCCAGATGGCAGTGTTTTCGGCGGTCGGTCTGGTCGCGGCATTTCTCACCGTGGTCTGTCTGTTTCCGTGGCTGGATCGCGGTGCGCAACAGTCGACGCGATTTGCGACCCTGGTCGCTGCCAGTCTGGCGCGCTGGCCGCAGTGGCGCCCCAATCGTGTCGGGATACTGATCGCGGGTGCATTGCTGGCGATCACCGTGATCGGCATCGCCAAGCTGCAGACGCGCGATGATCTGCGTCAACTGCACGCCGCACCCGCGAATCTGGTCGCGATGCAACAGCGCATCGATGCGCTGCTCGAGTTGCCGAGTCCGGCGCAATTTTTCCTCGTTGAAGGGGACAGTACCGAGCAGGTGCTGCAGCGTGAGGAAGCCCTGCTGACGAAGCTGCAGGCCTTGGTCGATCGGGGCGACTTGGGCGGATTTCAGGCACTCACATCGTGGCTGCCTTCGGCCGTACGGCAGCTCGAGAGTGCCGCGCTCAGTCGTGCGGTGGAGTCAGCGGTGATCGCGCGCATCAATGCTGCGACCGGTGATGCCGTGGCGCGCGCGACATTCTCCGATTCGCCGTTGACGCTCGATGCGTTGTTGGCGCAGCCGGCATTCGCGCCGGTGACGCGGACCTGGCTCGGCGCACTGGATGGCCGCCATGCCAGCATTGTCTTCCTGAGCGGCGTGCGCGGAGAAGCCATGCCGGGTCTGGATGCGAGTGGCCAGGGTAGCGCTGGCGTACGCTTCATCAATCGCACAGCGGAGATTTCGTCCCTGCTCGCGCGTTATCGCCTCGACATGGGTTACTGGCTTGTGGCGGGCTATCTCGGCGTGCTGCTCTTGCTGACGCTGCGCTATGGCCGTTCGGCCTGGCGCGCCTTGTTGCCGACGGTGATCGGCAGTGCACTAACGCTCGCGATCTTCGGTTTCATGGGCTGGCCGCTGCAATTGTTCGGCGTGCTGGCCTTGTTGTTGTTGCTCGGCATGGGCGTCGACTACGGCATCTTTCTGTTGGAACACCCGGGCGACGGTGCCGCTTGGCTCGCGGTCGCACTCGCCGGGATCAGTACCTTGCTCGCTTTCGGACTGCTGGCCTTGTCGAATACGCCCGCGCTGCGCGCCTTCGGCCTGACCATGCTCATTGGAGAACTTTCGATATGGTTGATCACACCTTGCTTCAGACCGACATCAGTACGGCATCCAGCCGCAGTTTGACGGGCCGTGCCAATGCCTTTCTGCTCCGGCACATCCGCAGTGTCGAGATGATCGGTGTGCTGATGCGCATCTTCAGTTTTTCTCTGGTCAGCTGGATGGGACCGGCGAGCCCGTTCATGTTTGTCTGGGTGTTCAACACCGTCGATGCCGTGTTGTTGTCGTGGTGCGCAATACTGAAGCGCGATCTCGCCTACTCGGTCTTGAACCTGTTCTGGATTGTCGTCGGCATCGTCGGTATTGCCCGTGCCGGCGGCTTTCTGCACTGAACATCGAAACGGATTCGAGGAAAATCATGCGACACGAACACACGGAAATTCTGATCATCGGTGCCGGGCCGGCCGGCTCGGTGGCTGCTGGACTGATGCGCAAGCAGGGGCGCAAGGTGTTGATGATCGAGCGCGAGCAGTTTCCGCGCTTTTCGATCGGCGAAAGCCTGCTGCCGCAATCGATGGCCTATATCGAAGAGGCGGGTTTCCTGCGCGCGGTCGTCGAGGCCGGCTTCCAGTACAAGAACGGTGCCGCCTTCGTGCGTGGCGACAAGCAGACCGCATTCGATTTCCGCGACAAGTTTTCACCCGGCTGGGGCACGACGTATCAGGTGCAGCGCGCGCATTTCGATCATGTGCTGGCGACCGCTGCCGAGCATGCCGGCGCCGAACTGCGATACCAGCATCAAGTCACGGGAGTCGATGTCGAGGGCGAGTTTCCGACTGTGGAAGTGCGCGCGCCGGATGGCGAAGCCTATCGCATCAGCGCGCGGTTCCTGCTCGATGCAAGCGGCTTCGGACGCGTCCTGCCGCGCTTGTTGAAGCTCGAGACGCCGTCGAATTTCCCGGTGCGCGGGGCGCTGTTCACTCATGTCGAAGATCGCACGCCGATCGGCAGTTTTGATCGCAACAAGATCCTGGTCAGTGTGCATCCCGAGCATGTCGATGTCTGGTATTGGACCATTCCGTTCTCGGATGGCCGCTGCTCGCTCGGCGTGGTCGCCAGGACCGAATTCCTCGATCGTTACGCGGGTGAGGACGCGGCCCGGCTGCAGGCGATCGTCGGTGAGACGCCGACGCTGTCGAACCTGTTGAAAGACGCAGTGTGGGATACGCCGGTGCGCAAGCTCACCGGCTATGCCGCGAATGTCACTTCGCTGTGCGGACGTGGCTATGCGCTGCTCGGCAATGCCGGCGAGTTCCTCGATCCGGTGTTCTCGAGCGGCGTCACCATCGCCTTCAAGTCCGCGAGTCTTGCGGCGGCGGCGATCGCGCGTGAATTCGACGGTGAAGCGGTCGACTGGCAGGCGGACTACGCCCGGCCGCTGCGCGCCGGCGTTGATACCTTTCGCGCCTTCGTCGAGAGCTGGTATGCCGGCGGCTTCCAGGACGTGATCTTCCATCACGACCAATCTCCGGATGTGCGCCGCATGATCTCCTCGATTCTCGCCGGCTATGCCTGGGACAAGAACAATCCGTACGTCGCCGAACCACGGCGTCTGAAGACGCTGGAGCAACTGTGCCGCGTGTGATTTCGCTCGCGCTGGTGCTGTGCCTCGCGGCCTGCGCGAGCATGCCGCCTGCGCAATTGTCATTACCGGAACTTCGCCTCGTGCCCGCCGCCATGGCGATGGACATCAGCCTCGCGCAGCGGCTGAGCTTTGATCGTGGCGCGCAACAAGCGGTGTCGCCCGTGATCGACGCGCAACTGGAGATCGATGCCGACGCGATTCGCTTCGCGGGCTTTGCCGCCGGTCAGCGCATGCTGACGTTTACCTGGGACGGCCGCCGCCTTGCGCAACAGCGCAGCCCGCAGTTGCCAGAACATGTACGCGCCGAGCCTATCCTGCGCGATATCCAGCTCGTCCATGCGCCGATCGATCTGCTGCGCGCAGCATTGCCAGAAGGTTGGACGGTGGACGGGACGTCGACGTCGCGCGAGTTGTCGTATCGCGGCGGCGTTGCGGTCGCGATCGAATACAAGGCAACCGTCATCCTCGACAATCGCATCGAGCATTACCGCCTCACGATTGAATCCACGGATGCCGACGCATCGGAACCAACGCCATGAACGACGCCATCTATCTCAACGCCCTCGGCGTCATCTGCGCACTCGGTGCCGATGTCCGCGAAGTGCGTGCGGCGCTGTTCGCGGACACGCCGCCGATCGTGTTGATGGACGCCGACATCCTGCCCGGCAAGTCCTTGCCGCTGGCGCGCGTGAGCGCTGCGCTGGCGTCGGTCGAGGTGTTGCCCGAGGCCTTGCGCAGCCGCAATAACGCGCTGCTTTTGAGCGCGCTGGTGCAGATTCGCGATGCCGTCGATGCCGCGATCACGCGCTTCGGTGCGCAGCGCGTGGCGATCGTGCTTGGCACCAGCACTTCCGGCATCAGCGAGGCCGAGCAGGCGCTCGCTGCGTACGTGCATGATGGCGTGATCCCGTCGAACTTCGACATGGGCCAACAGGAGCTCGGTTCCCCTGCGCTTGCACTGCGTCATGTGCTCGGCAGCAGTGGGCCCGCCTATGTCGTGTCAACGGCCTGCTCATCCAGCGCGAAGGCGATTGCAACGGCGGCGCGCGTGCTGCGTGCCGGGCTGGCCGACGCGGTGATCGCTGGTGGTGTCGATTCCCTGTGCGGGTTCACCTTGGCCGGCTTCAGCGCGCTCGAATCGGTCAGTCGCACCGGTTCCAATCCGCTGGCCGCGGCGCGTGACGGCATCCATATCGGTGAAGGTGCGGCGCTGTTTCTGGTGACGCGTGAGCCGGGTGCGGTGCGTCTGGCCGGCTATGGTGAGTCTTCCGATGCGCACCACATCTCGGCACCGTTGCCCGATGGTGCGGGCGCGCAAGCTGCGATGTTGCAAGCACTGGTGCGCGCGGCCATCGCGCCAGACGAGATCGACTACATCAACCTGCACGGCACCGCGACGCCGCAGAACGATGCGATGGAATGCCGCGCTGTGTCCGACGTGTTCGGTGATGGTGTCGCCATCAGTTCGACCAAGCGTCTGACCGGCCACACCCTCGGTGCCGCCGGTGCGATCGAAGCGGCGCTGTGTTTCATCGCGCTCAGCGACAATCCGCAGGGGCTGCTGCCGCCACATTGGTGCGAAGGGGCGTTGGACGCGACCTTGCCGCCCTTGCAACTCGTACAGCCCGGTGATGCGCTGGGTCGGCCTTTGCACTACGCGCTCAGCAATTCGTTCGCTTTCGGCGGCAGCAATGCTGCATTGATCCTGGCGCGGCAATGATGCGCGTGCCGGTCGAATTCGCGATGGCTGATCTGGTGCCGCACGCCGGGCGCATGCGCCTGCTGGACACGGCGATCGATGGCGATGCGGAAAGCCTGAGGGCGCGCGTCGAAATTCGCGTCGACAGTCTGTTCTTCAACGGTCTCGGCGTCGGCGCCTGGGTTGGCATCGAATACATGGCGCAGGCGGTTGCTGCCTGGGCCGGCTGGCGCGCGCGCCTGGCCGGTGGCGCGCCCAAGGTCGGATTCCTGCTCGGCAGTCGGCGTTTCGAGTCGGCACGCGGACAATTCCTGCTCGGCGAAGTGCTCGTCGTCGAAGCGCAGCGCCAGTTCCAGGCCGATAATGGGCTGGGCCATTTCGAATGCACGCTGGCGATCGCCGGTACACAAGTCGCGAGTGCGGCGTTGACGGTGTTCGAACCCGATGATGTTTCCCAATTCCTGAAGGCGCGTCCATGAACCAGCCCGTGAGCGTCGCAGCATGAGCCGGCACAGTGTTCTGGTGACCGGATCCAGTCGCGGCATCGGTCGCGCCATCGCCCTGCGTCTGGCGCAGGACGGTTTCGACGTAATCGTTCATTGCCGTAGCGGCATCGACGAGGCGCAAGCCGTCGCAGCTGAAATCGAACAGCTCGGTCGGCGCGTGCGCGTGCTGCAGTTCGATGTCGCCGACCGCGCGCAGTGCGCGCAGGTGTTGCTCGCCGACATCGAGCAGCACGGCTGCTATTACGGCGTTGTCTGCAACGCCGGAATCGCCCGCGACAACGCCTTTCCGGCGATGCCGGGCGAGGACTGGGACGCGGTGATCCATACCAATCTCGACAGTTTCTACAATGTGCTGAATCCGCTGACCATGCCCCTGGTGCGGCGGCGCGCACCCGGCCGCATCGTCACGATTTCGTCGGTCTCCGGCATCGCCGGCAATCGCGGTCAGGTCAATTACAGTGCGGCAAAGGCCGGCATCATCGGGGCCACCAAAGCGCTGGCGGTGGAACTGGCGAGTCGTGCGATCACGGTGAATTGCGTGGCGCCCGGTCTGATCGACACCGAGATGGTGTCGCCTGAAATTCTCGCAGAAGCCTTGAAAATGATTCCGCAAAAACGTGTTGGCAAGCCCGAGGAAGTCGCAGCCGCCGTCAGTTTCCTGATGCGCGAAGACGCTGCGTACATCACGCGGCAGGTGATCTCGGTGAATGGGGGCATGCTCGGATGAATCATTCCCGGATGAATCCGGCCAGCAACAGGCGCGTGGTGATCACCGGCATCGGCGCGCTGAGTCCGCTCGGACACGACTGGGCGACTGTCGAGGCGCGACTGCGCGAGCGCCGCAACGCCGTTGTCACCATGCACGACTGGGCGGTGTACGAGGGCCTGCATACGCGTGTGGGTGCGCCAGCGGCGCCGTTCGAACTGCCACCGGCCAGTTTCAATCGCAAGACCATGCGCAGCATGGGACGCGTCGCGGTGATGGCGACGCGCGCCAGTCAGATCGCGTTGGCCGATGCCGGGTTGCTCGACGATCCATTGATCAAAAGCGGTCGCGTCGGCATCGCCTACGGATCGTCCTCAGGCACGCCCGCGAACATGGGCGACTTCGGGCGCATGATCACCGAGAAAACCGTCGAGGGCATCACCGCGACGACGTATATCCGCATGATGGCGCACACTGCGGCGGTGAACATCGGTGTGTTCTTCGGCATCACCGGACGCATCGTGACCACCTCCAGTGCCTGCACCTCGGGCAGTCAGGGCATCGGCTATGCCTACGAGATGATCAAGAGCGGCCGTCAGGTCGCGATGCTCGCCGGCGGTGCCGAAGAACTTGATGCCACCGAAGCAGCGGTGTTCGACACCTTGTTTGCGACCAGTGTGAAGTACAACGACTCGCCCGGTCTGACACCGCGGCCATTCGATGCCGCGCGTGACGGACTGGTGCTCGGTGAAGGCGCATGCACTTTGTTGCTCGAAGACTACGAGCACGCGCGTGCTCGTGGTGCGCGTATCCATGCCGAGGTCATCGGTTTTGGTACCAACAGCGATGGCTGCCATGTCACCCATGCGAATCCGGAAACGATGGCGATCGCGATGCAGCTGGCGCTTGCCGATGCCGGCCTCGAACCGGGCGCGATCGCCTACGTCAACGCCCATGGCACCGCGACCGAACAAGGTGACATCGCCGAGACCCAAGCGACACATCGCGTGTTCGGCGAACGCGTCGCGATCTCGTCGCTGAAGAGCTACATGGGTCACACGCTCGGTGCCTGCGGTGCGCTCGAGGCCTGGATGAGCATCGAGATGATGCGCAGCGGCTGGTTCGCGCCGACCATGAATCTCGAAAAGGTCGATCCGCGCTGCGGCGCGCTCGACTACATCACCGGCAGCGGCCGCAACATCGACACCAACGTGGTGATGAGCAACAACTTCGCCTTCGGTGGCATCAATACCTCGCTGATCTTCGCGCGCTGGCGCGATTGATACGCGACGATTTGATGGCGGTGACGCAAGGGCATCGCGGCTTCCGCCGCTCCTACATTCCAACGCGAAACTTCCCGGAGAAATGTAGGAGCGGCGGAAGCCGCGATGCTCTGCCGGATTTGAAGCGCTAGTCGCAACGCCGCTCGCAGCCGATGTTCTCGAGCTGGATGGTGGTGTGCGAAATGCCGAAGCGCGACTGGATGACGGCTTCGGCGTCGCGCAGCAGGGCGTCGTTGTCGCGTTCACCGTCGTGTTCGATATGTGCGGTCAGCGCGGTGACCGTCGTCGACAATGGCCACACGTGCAGATCGTGCACATGCTGTACGCCGGTCACGCCGCGTATCGCGGTTTCGATGGTCGGAATGTCGAGACCCTTGGGCACGGCATCGAGCGCGAGGTCGAGCGAGTCGCGCAGCAGGCCGATCGCACTCGCAAAGATGACCACGGTGACCATCAACCCGGCCGCCGGATCGAGCCAGTACCAGGGCTTGAACATCAGCACGATGCCGACGATGAGCACACCAAGCGACACCGCAGCATCGGACGCCAGATGCAAAAAGGCGGCGCGCAGATTGGTGTCGTTCTTCGCACCGCGCCAGAACAATGCGGCCGAGACCGAGTTCACAACCAGGCCGGCCGCCGCAGCGATCATCACCCAGAAGCCCGGCACCGGTGCCGGATCGCCGATGCGACGCAGGCTCTCGACCGCGAGCGCGCCGCAAGTGAGCAGCAGCAAGGCGGCATTGGTGATCGCTGCGAGAATCGTCGAGCGCGCGTAGCCGTAGGTGTGGCGCGCATCCGGTTTGCGCTTGGCGAGGCGCATCGCCCAGAGCGCGAGCACCAGGCCGAGCACGTCGCCGGCATTGTGTCCGGCGTCGCCCAGCAGGGCCATCGAACCGATCCAGAAGCCGATACCGGCCTGCACCACGACCAGCGCGATGTTGAGCGCAACGCTGAAGTAGTAAGAACCGTCGGCACTGGCATGGGCGATCGCATGGCGGTCATGCGGATCGTCATGACCCGGTTCCGCATGCGCGTGCGCGTGGCCGTGATCGTGCCGGTGTCCCGGGCCGTGCGAATGATTGTGCATGTGCGGATTATGCCTGTGCCAGCGGTGTTGCTGCCGTTGTGTCGCGGTCGCCGCGTGCGCGCACGCTCAGGAATGGGCGTTCAAAGCCGAGATAGGCCAACCAGGTTGCTGCGGCGGCCAGGATCAGCGCGACCACGGCGCGCACGGCGATGTGCGACTCGCTCAACCATTGGGCATGCCGGAACGCGTACTCGAACGCCGGGTAATGCCACAAGTACAGCGAATAACTCAGGGTGCCGGCGAGGATGAATACGCGGCCCTCGAACAGCCGCGCCAGCGGTCGCCAGCCGTTCGCGATCGCGAGCACGACCAGCGCGATCGACACCGCGAGCGCACTGTAATGCAGGTAAAGCCAGGGGCGGATGGCTTCGTGCAACCAACGTGGGACGAACCAGCCAACGTAGACGAAGACCGCCGCGAACAATATGACGCCGAGCCCGCCGATGACCCGGTTTCGTCGTGGGTCGAGCCCGCGTTCGAAATACCAGGCGGCGAGCAGGCCGATCGCGAACTGGTCAAAGCGCGCGCGCAGATTGCGGATATCCGGCGCCTGCCACCAGAACCCTTGCTCGCCAGCAAAGAAATGGCGGACGAACTCGATCCGGATCCACAACACCGTCAGCAGCAGCAAAGTCACCCACAGCCACACCGGCACCCGGCGCAAGGACAGCGCCAGTGGCGGCAGCAGGAAATAGGCCCACCATTCGATCGGCAGCGTCCACCACACCGGGTTGAACGGCACCGCCCCGTAGGGCAGCGTGAACCAGAACAGGAAGCCGAGATGCGCGAAAAAACTGGTGGGGCCGAGCGGCGGCGTGCCGGTCGCGAGCGTGATCAGCACGAACAACACGACCAGATTCGCCCAGTACGCCGGTACAACACGCTTGATGCGTCGCCACAGATAACGGCGGTAGGACGGCATCGGCCCTTGTCCCTGCGCAGCACGAATGAAGGGCCGTGCGACCAGGAAACCCGAAAGCACAAAAAAAACATCGACGCTGAAACCGCCGTTGCCGATCAATGGCGAGAGATCGGCGCCAGCCAGCAGCAATCGCGGAAACCCGAGAAATTCCCAGAAGTGATACGCCACCACCCACAGCGTCGCGAAACCACGCAAGCCAGTCAGTGCGGGAATGTCGTCCGGAGTGCGTGGCATGCCCGTGGCTGGCGTGAATGGGTGGGCGAGGGTAGCAACAGCGGGGCGATAAAGATGAGTTCGCGGCGCGGTTCAGCCGTAGACTCGTCGCGGAACTCAAAAGGACGATGATGATTAACGGACAGACTGGGCGTAGTGCACTGAGTATTGCCGTGACGATGGCGCTCGCAACGGGCGCCCATGCAGCGACCATCCAGGTCAGCAATGCCAGCGGTGGTTGCACGCTCGCACAGGCAATTTCAGCGGCGAACAGCGACAGCCCGGTTGGCCAATGTGCAACGGGTTCGGGCGCGGACGTGATCCTGTTGCCCGAGTTGGCGCACTACCCCAATTTCTTCAGCGAGCCGCCGCCGCGCATCACCAGCGATCTCACGATTCGTGGTCATGCACTGGGTACCAGTGACATCCATTGCGAGGGCGGTGGCCAGCCGATCTTCATCGGCGACGAAAACTCGGCGCCGACCGTCACACTCGAAGGCTTCGCCATCTCGTTTTGCCAATTCAGCGCGGGTGCCGGCGCATTCGGTGCCGGCGGTGCCGCAGGTATGGGCGGCGCGGTGTTTGTTTACGATGGTGATGTCACGCTGAAATCGATGCTCATTCGAAATGCCGCAGCCTCCGGTGCTGCTGGCGGCAGCATCATCGACAGCGGTGCGGGTGGTGGCGGTGGTGGCGGCCTGCGTGGCACCGGTGCCGATGCAGGTGTTGCTTCGGCGTCGCTGTTGACGCTCGGGTCCGGCGGTGGCGGCGGTGCCAATGCATCGAATGGCAGCGTCGTCCCAGGTGGAAGTGCGGGTGCGCCGAACGGTGGTGCTGGCGGAAATGGTGGCATCGTCGCGAGCCCGCCCGGTGACGGCGGCTTCGGTGGCGGCGGTGGCGGTGGTGCGTCGCTGATCGGCATTCAGGGTGGACAAAGCGGCGCCGACGCCGGCTTTGGCGGTGGCGGCGGTGGCGGTGCCACGACCGATGGCGGCATCGCCGCAGTTGGCTCTTCTGCGGGCAATGGCGGAGACGGCGGCTTCGGTGGCGGCGGTGGTCGCGGCGGCAGTTCGCTGTATGGCTTCGCTGCCAACGGCGGCGCAGGTGGCTTCGGCGGTGGCGGTGGTTCCGGGGGCAGTTCGGAACAGGGGGCAACCCAGATTGGCGCCTCCGGGTTCGGCGCCGGGCCGGCCATTTCGAATTTCAAAGGCGGGCAGGGTGCCGCGTTCGGTGGCGCGATGTTCGTGCGCGCCGGCGTAGTCACGATCACGAGCTCAAGTTTTACCAGCAACTCGGCGTCGACGAGTGCTGCTGTGAGTCTGGGTGGTGCGATCTTCGTGCTCGACCAGTCCGCGCAGGATTTCCACAACGGCATCGCGGGTGCGAGCCGTCAAGGCATGCCGGTAGTGCTTCCCGTCGTCACCGGCTGCAGCGTCGGTTTCACCGGCAACACTGCCGCGGCGCAGACCGGCACCGACACCAACAATCACGATGTCTACGGCACCAGTCGCGCGACGCTGGTCGAACCGTGCAAGGACATCTTCAAGGACGGATTCGAGTAACGATGCTGCTACAGGCTCAAGCGGTTCTGAATGCGGACGAGCTGCGGCGACTGAAGGTTTGCGCGGCATCGGCGCGGTTCGACGACGGTCGCGTCACCGCGGGCGTGCTGTTGCATCAGATCAAGCACAATGAACAGATTGTTGGCGACGACCCGGCGATGCCCGAGATCACACGCATCGTGCTCGCCGCGCTCAAGCGCAACGACGCGTTTCGGCTCGCGACCTATCCGAGCCAGCTGCATGGCCTGATGGTCGCGCGTTATCGCCCGGGCATGGCCTACGGTCTGCATGTCGACGAGCCCCTGATGGGCGTCGATCGCGTCTTCCGCAGCGATCTGTCGCTGACCCTGTTCCTGTCCGATCCCGCCGACTACGACGGCGGGGAATTGGAACTGCACACCGGCGCCGGCAGTGTCGCCGTGAAACTCGCAGCCGGCGATCTGATCGCGTACAGCACCGGCGACCTGCACCAGGTGCGCCCGATCACGCGTGGCGAACGCCTCGTTGTCGTTGCGTGGATCCAGAGTTTCGTCCGCGACGAAGGCGTCCGCAGCATGCTCTGGGACCTCGCCCAGGCGCGCACCCAGGTGCTGCAACGCGAAGGCCGCAGCACCACGTTCGAACTGCTCAACAAGACCCACGCGAACTTGCTGCGGCGGTTTGCGGAGGTTTGAGGGCAAAGGGTTATGCCTGAGCTGCGAGTACTTTGCCGGCGAATTCCGCAAACATGTTTTTGATACTCGTGCTCGGCGACAGCGCGCGGGTCATCGGGGTGCTTCGCGAAGACAGCTCCAGTGCCGCAGCGGTATAGAGCTGGCGTTCGACCAGTCGCTCGCAAAGAATCTGGTATCGCCGCGCGTACGAGGCTGACTTGAATTCCGCGAACACCGGGAAATTCGGTTCATCGCAGCGCACCGATCGCTGCGATGCATCACATTCTTCCAACAGCATCAACCAACCTAAAAACGGTGGGCGCGGATCGGACTGAATGGCCGGATTCAGCAATGCGGGCTGATATTCCGCAACCATGTTCCGGCTTCGATGTGGGCCCGCACCGTATGCGCCATGGTGATGCGCCACCCACAGGTCGGCTGCGGAGCCGATGACTTCTTCGCTGCGATTGTTGAAGTTGTTGCCGAACGATCCGACTTGCGACTTGAACTCGAATACCGCGAGCAAGCGACTCTTGTGGATCACGAGTACGTCCCAGTTTTTCGTCGCTCGAAAGAAACCGGGCAAGACCAAATCAGATTTTCGCGTCCGGATTGCAGAGGACTCCAGACCACAATGCGTTGCCACATGCGCGACCAGGCGCACGAAGCCGTCCATGTTCTTGCCTGCGAGCACACCATCACGCGTGCCGCCTTGCATTCGCCGGGTTGACGAACCACGGCCGAGCCAAAATTCGACGACTGCCAAGCTGACCTTCTCGTCGAAATCCGCAGGAAGCAGTCTGCTCACGTGCGTTGCTTCCTGCGCACGGTGGTGACTTGGGCCGCATCGGCTTGTGCACGCACGATTTCGCGTTCGGAGCTCGTCAGGCCAAAGAGTTCGAAGACCGGTGTGTCGAGCTCGATCTGCGTGCGTGACGTCGAAGCAGCGACAAGTTCTGCACGAATTGAAGCCGGCACATGCTTCCACGCCGGAACCCGGATCCGACGCAGATATTGCGCCTGAAAGCGCAAGAACCCACCGGCCATGCGCGTGCAATAACTCGCGACGATCATGATGCTGATTGACGAACGCAGTACCGTCTGCAATGCGCGGATGTCCCAATCGTCGGACGTCACGAAGTAGAGGTTGTGGTGCGGATAGAAGTGACCCTCGTCGAGCACGACCGTTGACTCTCCCTTGATGTCGGGAATCAGCAGCTTCGGGCGCTGCACCAGTTCGGGATAGATACGATCAATGGTCCGATACCAGCGCTCGGCGCTGCGGGCAGCAACGTGGCGACCTGCGATGGCTTCACGATGCAAATCGATGTAGGCCGAAAATCTCGGCGAATGCGCGAGTGACACCAGTTGCCCGTTCGCTTCAAACGGGTTGACCACGCCTTTGCCGCCCCATCGAATTTGCCCCTCAACCAGATCCCGTGCCATCACCAGCGGCAGCTTGCGCTCAACCTCGACATCGAGCGTGTCGAAGTCACCGATGAACACTCGATCACACCCGGTGGCGACGCCAATACCGACCTTGCACCCGACTTGTTCGAGGGTGGGAAAACTTGCCTCGATCTTGCGCAATAACGAAAGGCGTGAAACGTTGTCGAACAGCCATGGTGCATCGCCAAGCCCTCCCAGCATGACCTGATGCACGGCTTGCTCGTTGGAAGCCGGTGACGCCAGCATTTCAGAGAGATCCCGCAGCGCCATGGACACGGCCGCGCCATTCGCTGCGATCCGCGTTGGTAGTGATGTGGTACCAGGCAGCTTGGGGCGGCGAATGATGGTGATCGCCGGATAAGCGATCACATCGGCATGGAACGAGTCCACGTTTTCCATGTCGATAAAGTAAGACACGTGATAACCCGAAGCGATCTTGTTGCGCAGGGGGCCGCCGTACTTGTTCTTGAGCCATCGGTTTGCGCAGATGAATCCAAGCGTCCCGCCCGGCTTGAGCAGATCGAGCGCGCGCTCGTAGAACGGGACATACAGATCGGCGCGGTCGTAGAGCGTGCTGAAGCGCGCGCGATATTCGCTGAGCAACGCGGCTGGAATTCGCTCCTGTCGCACGTATGGCGGATTGCCGACGACGTAGTCAAAGTCGATGCCGGGCTCGCAGAGCAGAAAGTCGTCACAGAGCAGCCATGACGCGCACAGCGAAGCGGCTTCTGCCGCGCTGTGGCCGTGCTCACGTAGAAGTTTCGTCAGTCGTTGCGACGTATTTGTGTGATGGTCTCGATTCAGCTCAACCGCGCGAATGGCGCCGCGCAGAAACGAAATGGACTGCAGATGATCGACGTTCGCGTTGTTGATTGAAGTCAGTAGACGGGAAACTGCGGGCACCAGAAAGTCCCCGTCGCCGAACGATGGTTCGAGCAATCGAAACAAATAGAGCGGTTGGTCCGGCGTGTAGCCACTGAGATCGAGAATTGCCTCGACCACTTCCGGGCGCGTGAACACCGCGCCGCGCTCAGTTGCATGGGAGTCCGCCATCGAGCGAACTGCATCGATGACATCGGGCGCCCGCCACTCTGGTCCGAGACTGTCGAACAGCGAAGCCATCTTGCGAAATTCCATTCCGAAGCCGAGAGGACAGTGCGCGAAGAATAACAGTCACGAACCGCTTCTCACGGAAGCCTCAAAAACAAACGGCCCGCTCGCGCGGGCCGTCGGTGTTTCAGCCAAGGGCTTGAGTTCAACCCTTCAATCCCGCAGCCTTGCGCAATGCTTCGGCGCGGTCGGTTTTTTCCCATGAGAACGCGGTGGCCTTGATCTTCTTGCCGGCCTTGTCGGTGTACTCGTGTTCGTAGGGCTTGCGGCCGAAGTGGCCGTAGCTGGCGGTGGCTTGATAGAACGGGTGGATAAGATCGAGCATCTGGATGATGCCGTACGGGCGCAGGTCGAAATGCGCGCGAATGAGCTTTTCGATCTTGTCGTCCGAAATCTTGCCGGTGCCGAAAGTGGTGACCGAAATCGAGGTCGGTTCGGCGACGCCGATGGCGTAGCTGACCTGCACTTCGCACTTGTCGGCGAGACCGGCGGCGACCAGGTTCTTCGCGACGTAACGTGCAGCGTAAGCCGCCGAGCGATCGACCTTGGACGGGTCCTTGCCCGAGAACGCGCCGCCGCCATGACGGGCCATGCCGCCGTATGAATCGACAATGATCTTGCGGCCGGTCAGGCCGCAGTCGCCGACCGGGCCGCCGATCACGAACTTGCCGGTCGGGTTGATGTGGAATTTGGTCTTCTTGTCGATCAGCTTGGTCGGCAGCACCGGTTTGATGATCTCTTCCATCACCGCTTCGACCAGCGTCTTCTGCTTGACGCCTTCGTCGTGCTGCGTCGACAGCACAACGGCGTCGATGCCGGCGATCTTGTTGCCGTCATAACGCAGCGTGACCTGCGACTTCGCGTCCGGGCGCAGCCACGGCAACGGCGAATTCTTCTTCTTGCGCACCTTTGCCTGCTGCTCAACCAGACGGTGCGAGTAGTAGATCGGCGCCGGCATGAATTCAGGTGCTTCATTGCACGCATAACCGAACATCAGGCCCTGGTCGCCCGCGCCCTGTTCTTCCGGCTTCTTGCGGTCGACACCCTGGTTGATGTCCGGCGACTGCTTGCCGATCATGTTGATGATCGCGCAGGTGTGGCCGTCGAAGCCGACCTTGGACGTGTTGTAACCGATGTCGTTGATGACCTTGCGTGCCAGCGACTCGATATCGACCCAGGCGTCGGTGGTGATCTCACCGGCGATGATCGCGGCGCCGGTCTTCACCATGGTTTCGCAGGCGACACGCGCGCGCTTGTCCTGCGCCAGGATCGCATCGAGCACGGCATCCGAAATCTGGTCCGCGATCTTGTCGGGATGACCTTCGGAAACGGATTCGGAGGTGAAGAGATAGCTGCTCATCGGGGCATATATCCTTTGATTCGGATGGAGGGATAAAGGGGGCGGCACTATACAGAAGTCGCCCGCGAAGCGCAGTACTTTAGCGGCAGCACCGGCGTTTGTTCAGAAACTGGCGGTCGCCATTGAAATAGTACTGTCGCAGTGCCGTCATCGCGTCCGCATGTGGTCGCAACCGAGGTGACGCCGAAACGCCGTAGCCTGCATTCCCGTCTGGGTGACGGGAGCAACACGTGATTGATCTGCAACGCACGGTGGCGGCGCGCTTTCCGCAGTGGTTCGAGAGACATCGGGCGCGTGTGTCGCGTCCGCTGCTGAATGCATTTGCACGATTTTCGCGGGTGCCGCGGATCAATGAATTTCTGGCGCGAAATACGCATTTGCGCGGGCTGGCCTTCGTCGAGGCGGCGCTGGATCTGCTCGATGCGCGTTATCTAATCGACCACGTCGAGCGCGAACGCATTCCCGAGCACGGGCGCTGTGTGATCGTCGCCAATCACCCGCTCGGCGCGATCGACGCGCTCGCCTTGTTGAAGTGCGTGGGCGATGTGCGTCGCGACGTCAAGATCCTCGCGAATGATCTGCTGGTGTCGCTGCCGGGCCTCGGTGAGCTGCTGGTGCCCTTGCGCATTCTGGGCGGCAAGCCGAGTGCCGAAAGCGTGCAGGCTGCGCATGCAGCGCTCGCTAACGCCGCATCGATGTGCGCGTTGGCACCGCAATCGCGCCAACGCAATTGCAGGCTTGCGTGCCGACGCCACAGGCGCGCATCCATCTGCTGCGCGACGCGCTACCGGCGCTGGCGCGAAGTGTCGATGTCTTGCCGGCGCGTCCGACGCCGATCATGCATGCGCCGCGTCTGCGCGACCAGATGGCGGACCTGCGCACGCTCGACGAACTCGGCGTCACGCCCGACGGCAAACGCATCCTCGCCGGACGGCTGGACAGCGATCGTCCGCTGATGCGCGAAATTGCACGTTTGCGCGAGTACAGCTTCCGCGCCGTCGGCGAGGGCAGCGGCAAGAGCGCCGACTTGGATCGCTTCGACGCCCACTACGACCAGTTGCTGCTGTGGGATGACGCGCGCTTTGAGATCGCCGGCGCGTATCGCGTTGGACGTTGCGCACCGATCCTGAGCGCGCAGGGTCTGAACGGGTTGTACAGCGCCAGCCTGTTCGAGTTCGCCCCGGCTTTGCTGACACAGCTCGACGACGCCATGGAACTCGGCCGCAGTTTCGTGCAGCCGAAGTATTGGGGTTCGCGCTGTCTCGATGACCTTTGGGTCGGCATCGGCGCGTATCTGCGTGCGCACCCGGAAGTGCGGCGCCTGTTCGGTCCGGTGTCGATCAGCGCGGAACTGTCGATGCAGGCGCGACAGTTGCTGGTTGCGTACCTCCAGCGCTTCCATGGCGCGCCGACCGCACTGGCGATGTCGCATCGGCCGTTCCACGCAAAGACCGACTGTTTGCCGATCTCGATGCGGAAGCCGCGATGCGCGTGTTGCGCGACAACCTCGCCGCGCTCGGTGCACGCGTGCCGACGCTGTACAAGCAATACACCGAATTGTGCGAACCCGGCGGCGCGCGCTTCCTCGCCTTCGGCAGCGACCCGGACTTCGCGAATGCGGTTGACGGTTTGATTCTGGTTGATCTCGATCGGGTGACGCCGAAGAAGCGCGCGCGCTATCTCGATGCGCCGCGTCCGCGCTCGGTCGCCGTTGCCGGAGTAGCCCAATGAACGGCATCGTTGTGCCGTTGCGTCCTGGCCTGCGCAGCGTCTTCTGGCAATCACGATGGCCCGTTGCGGCGCTTCTGCGGTCTGATGATTCCCGGCGTGAGCATGCGCCGCCGAACGCTACATCGCGCGCTTTCGTGATGCCGTGCTCGCCGACGTGCGCCGACGCGGGCTCGACGGCGTGATCTGCGGGCTTATCCATCGCCCCGAGTTGCGCGAGATCGATGGTCTGATCTATGCGAACGGCGGCGACTGGGTCGAAAGCCTGACCGCGTTGACCGAAGCCCACGACGGCACCTTGTCGCTGATGCATTTCTCCGAGCAACCCGAGTTGCTCTCCCGCATCACGCCACCGCGGCTGATCGAGGCGGCGGCTTGAATCGAGGCTTCATCTCGTTCAATCGTAGTGCAGCGGCTCGCTGCGACCCCAGAACACGCGGTACACGTAGACGGTGTAGGTGAGGATCACCGGTATCGCGATCAGCGCACCGATCGACATGAACTGCAGCGACTTGGTCGCGGATACGGCGTCGATGTAGGTCAGGCGATCGGCGACCAGCCAAGGGAACAGGCTGTAGGCGAGGCCGGCGAAGGCGAGCATGAACACGCTGACGGCGGCGGCGAAGGGCCAGCCGTCGCCGTTTTGCGCGCCGCGGCCGATGCGCCGCAAGTGCGCTGCGCAGACGAAGATCGCGAGCGCCGTCAGCACCGGGATGGGTGCGAGAAAAATCAAATTCGGCAAGGTGAACCATTTCGCGTAGATCGCAGCATTGGCGAATGGCGTTGCGAGCGATACCGCCGCGATACCGAAACCGGTCAGCCACAGTGCGCGATACGCCCAGCGAGCGGCACGCAGGCGCAATTCGGCCGTCGCTTTCATCAGCAACCAGCAGGCACCGAGCAGGGCATAACCCGCGCACAGGCAAAGTGCGATCAGGACAGCGAAGGCGATACCGACGGCATCGCTGCGAAAGCCGAGCACGTAACTGCCGAGCATGTAGCCCTGGGCCAGTGAAGCGATCAGCGAACCGATGGCGAAGGCGCGGTTCCACAGGCGCTGATGATCGTCATGCGCCTTGGCGCGGAACTCGTAGGCGACGCCGCGCAAAATCAATCCGATCAGCATCACCGCGACCGGCAGGTACAACGCCGTCAGGATGATGCCGTGCGCACGCGGAAACGCGACGAGCAACAGACCGATGCCGAGTACCAGCCAGGTTTCGTTCGCGTCCCAGAATGGCCCGATGCTGGCGACCATCACATCGCGTTCCGATTCCGGCGCGAGTGTGACCAGCATGCCGACGCCGAGGTCGTAGCCGTCGAGCACGACGTAAGCGAGCATCGCGAAACCCATCAGCACCACGAACAGCAGCGGCAGGGCGGTATCCATCTCAGGCTCCGGTGTGCGTGATATGCGGCGTGCCGGCCTTGCGCGCCAGATGGAACAGCACCGCGACATAGGCGATCAACAGCAGCAGATAGAGCAGCAGATAGGCGCCGAGACTCAGTCCGATCATCGGTGCCGCAATATGCGATGCCGCATCCTTGGTCAGCAGCACGCCGTACACCAGCCAGGGCTGGCGCCCGATCTCGGTGACATACCAGCCGGCGAGTGTCGCGATCCAGCCGGAAAACGTCATCGCCACGAGGCCACGCGCAAGCCAACGATCTGGTGTGCCTTGACGACGCAGTCGCCACACCGAGCACCACGACACCGCAAGCATCAACAGGCCGATTCCGACCATCAGGCGAAAGCCGAAAAACAGCGGCGCGACCGGTGGATGGCGATCCGGAAAACTCGCGAGTCCCTTGATCTCCCCCTCCGCATCATGGGTCAGGATCAAACTCGCAAGTTTCGGAATGCCGACCTCGAAGTGGTTCTTGCGTGCGGCCTCATCCGGCCACGCGAACAGCAGCAAGGGTGCGCCGCGTTCGTCATGCCAGACGCCTTCGATCGCGGCGATCTTCGCCGGTTGATGCTTGAGCGTGTTCAGCCCGTGCAGGTCGCCGACGAAAATCTGGATCGGGATCAGTACCGCAGCGACGATGACGCCACTGCGCAGGCTCGCCAGCACACCGGCACCCTGATCGCCGCGCAACCAGCGCCAGGCCGAAACGCCGGCGATCAGGAAAGACGCAGTCAGGCCGCAGGCAATCAGCATGTGCGTCAGCCGATACGGAAACGACGGATTGAAGATCACCTGCCACCAGTCGAGCGCATGCGCCTGGCCATCGATCATTTCGAAGCCGGCGGGTGTCTGCATCCAGGAATTCAGCGCCAGAATCCAGAACGCCGAAGCCGTGGTGCCACCGGCCACCAATACCGTCGCGAACGTATGCATGCGTTCGCCAACGCGACGCCGGCCATAGAGCATGATGCCGAGGAAACTCGCCTCCAGAAAAAATGCGGTCAGCACTTCATAGGCGAGCAAGGGGCCCGCAATATTGCCGACGGTATTCATGTAGCCCGGCCAGTTGGTGCCGAACTGGAAACTCATGGTGACGCCGCTGACCACGCCGATCGCGAACGTCAACGCGAACACCTTGACCCACAGCCGATACTCGGCCATCCATTTTTCGTCGCGGGTGGCGAGAAAGCGCAGTTTGAAGAACAGCAGGAACCACGCGAGCGCGATGCTGATGGTCGGAAACAGGATGTGGAAACTGATGTTCGCCGCGAACTGGATGCGCGCCAGCATCAAGGCATCTGCCGTCGCGCTGCCGGCGAGTGTGAGGTCCATCGAAACTTCTCCTTGTTCTGCAGCGCCATCATAAATGCGGCTGCTGTGCACGCGCGGTCATTGCCGCGCAACGACGCATTCACGCTCAACCGGCGCGTTTGCGCTTCGGTGTGACACAGAAGTTGTCATGCAGCGTGCGGATCAGCGCGATCGTCGGTCCCGGTGCCAGCGTGTAGAACACCGTCTGCGCTTCCTTGCGCGTGTTCACCAGCCCTTCGTCGCGCAGTTTCGCGAGGTGCTGCGACAGCGCCGACTGGCTGAGCGCAATCTCGGCATTCAGTTCCCCGACCGACATCTCGCGTTCCACAAGCAGGCACAGCACACGCAGACGCTGCGGATGCGCCATCGCCTTGAGCAGGTTCGAGGCCTGTTCCGCTTGTGCGTCCATGGCTTCCGCCCATGGCTGCGATGCCTTGCCGGTGGATTTTCGTGTGCGTACCAAATCGGTCTCCTGTCGCGGCAACCCACTTGATCGAGGTCAACCCGGATTCGGCTTGAATTGTATATAAGGTACGAATATATTAGCAACGTCTAATAGATAAACATCGGCGGTTGCCGTGAAACAGCGATCACCTGAACAAATGGTCGTCCAACAACTACCCCAAGGAGCATTCCATGAATATCGATAAAGCCATCTTCGCCTTTGCCGGCATCATGATTCTGGTCAGTGTCGTACTCGCACACTTCGTCTCATCTTGGTGGTTGTTGCTGACAATGTTTGTTGGACTGAATCTGCTGCAGTCGGCCTTCACCGGCTTTTGCCCGGCGGCAATCGTGTTCCGCAAATTGGGCTTCGCATCCGGTTGCGCGTTCAAGTGAGCGGCCACCGCATGCGCACGGTGCCGTTCATCGTCCTGGCCGCGGCCATGCTGCTGGCCGCCTGCAGCCATGATGACGCGAAGCCCGTGGCGCTTGCAGCGGTGCCGTTCGCAACACAGGAAGTCGTGCTGCAGGCGGCACGCGAAGAGCGGCTCTGGGACGGCGTCGTCGATGCCGTCCACAAGGCGACGCTGTCCGCACAAACCGGCGGTCGCGTCGTCGAATTGCCCTACGACGTGAATGACTATGTCGAGGTCGGTGATGTGATCGTGCGTTTCACTGATGTCGAGCAACAGTCCGGTCGACGTCAGGCCCAAGCGGCAATGCGCGCGGCCGAAGCGGGTGATCGCGAAGCGCAACTCGGGTTTGATCGCGCGCAGGAACTGATCGCGAAGAAGCTCATTGCGCAGTCGGTGTTTGACCAGGCGTTGGCGCGACGCGACGCGACGCGCGCGGCGCTTGAGGCCGCGCGTGCCGGCGTACGTGAAGCCGGCGAGCAGGTCGACTACACCGTGATCCGGGCGCCCTACAGCGGCATCCTGACCGAACGCCATGTCGAAGTCGGCGAAACCGTGCGCCCGGGTCAGCCCCTGGTCTCCGGCTTGTCGCTGGCGCAGTTGCGCGTCACCGTGGACATTCCGCAGGGTGATCTCGAGGCCGTGCGCGAACAGGGCAAGGCTGCGATTTTGCTGGATGACGGGCGCCGCATCGATGCGCTGCGCGTGGTCGTGTTTCCGTATGCCGACGCCAAGACCCATACCTTTCAGGTGCGGCTCGAACTGCCGGAAGCCGAGACCGGCCTGCATCCGGGCATGACCGTGAAGGCGGCGTTCGCGACCGGTGACGCACAACGCATCCTGCTGCCGCGAAGTGCCCTGGTTCGTCGCAGCGAAATCACCGCCGTGTATGTTGTTGATGCCGCGAATCGCGTCGCGTTACGGCAACTGCGCATAGGCCGTGGTTATGGCGACCAGATCGAGATATTGGCTGGATTGCAGGCGGGTGAACGCTTCGCGGTCGATCCGCTGGCGGCGTTGTCGCATCTGGCTGGCAAGGTGACGGAGAGCACACCATGAGCGACCCGTCCGCGACGCTGGGCATTTCCGGTCGCCTGGCGCGCCTGTTTGCGGCCAATCCACTGACGCCGGTGCTCGCCATTGCGGGCCTGCTGCTCGGGCTTGTGGCGGTGCTGATCACGCCGCGCGAGGAAGAACCGCAGATCGATGTGACCATGGCCAACGTGTTTGTGCCCTTCGCGGGTGCCTCGGCCGAAGATGTCGAGAATCTGGTCAGCTATCCGCTGGAGCAGGTGCTGTCGGAGATCGAGGGCGTCAAGCACGTGTACTCGGTCTCGCGACCGGGGCTCGCGCTGCTGACCGTCGAATTCACCGTCGGTGTGCCGCGTCAGGACGCGCTGGTGCGGCTGTACAACCAGGTCTATTCGAATCAGGACTGGGCACCGGCCGATCTCGGCGTCGGTCAGCCGCTGGTGCGTCCGATGGGCATCGACGACGTGCCGGTCATGAGCCTGACCTTGTCGGTCGAGGACGAGCGCGGTGCAACGGAACTCGCCGAGGTCGCGCACACGCTGGAAACCGAATTGAAGCGGGTGCCGGGCACGCGCGACGTGTACACCATCGGCGCGCCCGATCGCGCCGTCGTCGTTGAACTCGATGCCACGCGACTCGCTGCATATGGCATGGCCCCGCAGGACCTGGCCGCAGCACTGGGCGCGGCGAATGTGGTGCGACAGGCCGGTGAACGTGTCGCCGCGAATGCGCAGATTCCGATGACGGCCGGCACCTGGCTGGCGGATGCCGATGAAGTCGCGGATCTGGTCGTTGGCCAGCAGAACGGCCGACCGTTGCTGCTGTCGGATGTCGCGAAGATCCGTCGCGGTGCCGATTTGCCGACGCGCTACGTCTGGCATGCGCAGGCCGCGGCAACGCCCGGCGCGCTGACTATCGCGCCCGCGGTGACGATCGCGATTGCCAAGAAGCCCGGTGCGAATGCGTCGGATATCACCCAGGCAATCCGCTCGCGGCTCGCTGTGCTGCGCACCACGCATGTGCCCGAAGGCATCCGCGTCACGACCACGCGTGACTACGGTTTTACCGCCAACGACAAGGCGATGAAGCTGATCCAGAAACTGGTCTTTGCGACGATGCTGGTGGTCGCGCTGGTGTTGTTTGCGCTCGGCTGGCGCGAAGCGATCGTGGTCGGCAGTGCTGTCGTCTTGACCCTGGCATTGACCTTGTTCGCGAGCTGGGCGATGGGCTTCACGATCAACCGCGTGTCCCTGTTCGCGCTGATTTTTTCGATCGGCATTCTGGTCGACGATGCCATCGTCATCGTCGAGAACATCCATCGCCACATGCAACAGGGTGGCAAGCGCTTGATCGATGCGATTCCACCGGCGGTCGATGAAGTGGGTGCGCCGACCATCCTCGCAACATTCACGGTGATTGCCGCCTTGCTGCCAATGGCGTTCGTGTCCGGTTTGATGGGGCCGTACATGCGTCCCATTCCGATCAATGCCTCGGTCGGCATGCTGATCTCGCTGGTCATCGCGCTCACGGTCACGCCCTGGCTGGCTTACAAATTATTGTCGCGGCATGCGCATCCGGCGCCCGCTGTCGCAGCGCACGCGCGGGATTCAGGCACGCGCGCCGCACGCCTGTTCCAGCGCGTGCTCAGGCCGTTTCTCGATCGCGAACGCGGTGGTCGGCGTCGAAGCTGGTTGTTCGCAGGTCTTGCCGGCGGCGTGTTGATTGCGGTGCTGCTTGCGGTCGTGCAACTGGTGGTGCTGAAGATGCTGCCGTTCGACAACAAGTCGGAATTCCAGGTCGTGGTCGATTTGCCCGAAGGCACGCCGCTGGAGCGCACCAACGCGTTGCTGATCGAGTTGGCGCAGTCGCTCGTGGAAACGCCGGAAGTGGTCGATGTCCAGGGTTATGCCGGAACGTCGGCGCCGGTGAATTTCAATGGTCTGGTGCGACAGTATTACCTGCGCAGTGGCGCGAATGTCGGGGACTTGCAGGTCAATCTGGCCGACAAGCATGCGCGCCATCGCAACAGTCACGACATCGTCCGCGCGCTGCGCCCGCAACTCGCGGCGATCGGTCGCAAGTACGGCGCATCGGTAAAGCTCGCGGAAGTACCGCCGGGTCCACCGGTGATGTCGCCGCTGGTGGCCGAGGTTTATGGTCCGGACGCCGTGCGTGCACGTGAAATCGCGCGCGCTCTACAAGCGAAGTTCGCCGCAACCGATGGCATCGTCGACATCGATTCATCGATGGAAGCGGACGCACCGCGCGAGGTTGTCGTCGTCGATCGCGAACGTGCCGCGCGCCTCGGCATCTCCCAGGCGCAGATCGCCGACGCATTGACGCTGGCCGTGTCCGGCCGCGACGCCGGCTATCTGCATGACGGCGCATCGAAGGTGCCGGTGCCGATCCGTTTGCGCCTGCCGAGTGGCGATCAGGCCAGCATCGCGCAACTGCTGGCGATCCGCGTGCGTGCCGGCGATGGACGTCTGGTGCCACTGTCGGAAATGGTGAAGGTCGAGCGCAAGCCCTGGGAGCAGACGATTTATCACAAGGATCTGGCGCCGGTTGTATTCGTCACGGCCGATGAAGCGGGTGCGCTGGACTCGCCGCTGTACGGCATGTTCCGGGTCGTGTCGCAGTTGAATCAGGGCAAGGTCGCAGGCGAGAAGCTTGACCAATACTTCTTCGCCCAGCCGACCGACCTCTCGCGTTTCGCCGTGAAATGGGACGGCGAATGGCAGATCACGTTCGAAACATTCCGCGACATGGGCCTCGCGTACACGGCAGGACTATTGCTGATCTATCTGCTGGTCGTGGCTCAATTCCGAAGCTATGTCGTGCCGCTGATCATCATGGCGCCGATTCCGCTGACCGTGATCGGGGTGATGCCCGGTCACGCCCTGCTCGGTGCGCAATTCACCGCGACCTCGATGATCGGCATGATCGCGCTCGCCGGCATCATCGTGCGCAACTCGATCCTGCTCGTCGACTTCATCAACCACGCGCGCGCCCAGGGCATGGCGGTCGCCGACGCGGTGATCGAAGCCTGTGCCGTGCGCGCGCAACCGATCGCGTTGACGGCGCTGGCAGCGATGGGTGGCGCGTTCTTCATCCTCGACGATCCGATCTTCAACGGCCTCGCGATCAGCCTGATCTTCGGGATTCTGGTGTCGACCATCTTGACCTTGGTGGTGATTCCGCTGCTGTATTTCGCCTTGCTGACGCGGCAACAGGCAGCCGACGCAAAGCTGGATGAGTAACACGCTGTGGTCGACGCGGTGGGCGATGCCGGATCAGTGTCGCCGCCGCGATGGCGGATGCGCCAACACCGGAATCGGCACGAATTCGAGCAGGGGCACAGATGATTGTCCGGAAAGCGCGCGGCATTCGGCTAGCACGCGCACCAGCGCATCAAACGCGGTCGACAGGGCCTGGTAGAGATCCGCCAGCGACGCACGCAGGCCGGCCGCGAGTTCGCCGTAGGCGTGTTGGCCAAGTGCGGCGTAGTAATGCGGCGTCACCATGCGCCTGCTCGCGAGTCCCGGATAAAAACCGGCGATCAACAGGCAGCGGTCGCCGGTCTGGCGCAACGATTGTTCGCGCAAAGTCCCGACTTGATCGAGGCCGTCGAGTAGTTCCAACGCCATCGACTGTGCGCCGACGCCGTTGTCGCGCAGGTGTTCGATCAGGGTAAACACCAGATAGCTCTCGAGCGTTTCGTCGAGCGGCTCTTGCGCGCGTACTTCACCTTCACGGACCAAATCCTGAAACAGTTCGACACGCGGCTTGCCGGTGATGATTGCGGTCATGATGATCTCCGTCGTCCATCGGAAACTAGTGCAAGCTTTGTGCCACGTCACAAGTCTGCATCGCGGTCGAACACGGCGCCGCTGAATATGGACTTGCCGCCCAGCGACAGGTAGAAGCCCGCGACCATCAACGCGCTGAGCGCGGCAAGTACGAACCACGTTCCGGCGGCATACCAGGCGCCGGGCGACAGCGGCAATGGCAGCGCATCGAGGACCATGAACACGTAGAAGCCGACGATGGCGGCGAACAGACCGGCCCGCAGCAATGCGAGGAGCCAGATTGCGGCAAACACCGCGATCACCGGTGAGGCGGCGTGGGTTGTGCCGGTTATCATCAGGCAAGCGATGTAGGTGAGCGCGAATTGCGCCAGCAGCGCCAGCGATCTGCGGCGAAGCAGTGCCTGCAGCAGGATGAACGAAAATAGGTTGCCGAGGCCGAACACAACCGCCGCGTACGGGCTCAGCAGCAGCACATACGCGATTTGTCGCGCCGAGCCGAGCGTACTAAACACCGGCGTCCATGGCAGTGTCGTCGTCGCGCCGAATACAGACGCGGCAAGCACGGCCAGATGCACGAGCAGGGCGAGGCCAATGCCGAGCACGCCGCCGACGAGCAGATCGCGGCCGACCATCGGATCGCGCACGCGTCCGGCCAGCAGGCGGCTCCAGCCGACCATCAATTGTGGCCAGCGGCGACGCACGATCGGCTCGAGTGCCAGGTAGTTCAGCCACGCCGCGAACGCATACGTCAGCGTCTGCGCGAGCAGGTTGACGAGCATCAGCGCTTCGGAGAACAACACAGCGACATGGTCGGCGCGAAGCAGCAGCGCGACGGTCGACGTCGCGAACAGGAACAACGCGAGACGGAACGCGCCGACGCGATCGCCGCGGCCAAGGCGCAGGTTGCGCCGCGACAGCACGATCATCGCGATCGTCGACAATATGCTGACGATCACGAGGGTCCACATCGCGAGCGGCGCGACGGCCGGTACGCTTGACGGTGGACGTGACCACGGCGCCTTGATCTCGAACCAAACCGGCTTGCCGTGATACGCGGCGGCCTCGACATGCATCGGAATGTCGGGCTGGCCGGGGTAGGTCGCGTCCCAGGCGATCTTGCTGTCGGAATCGACAGGCGCGGAACGACGCGGCGCGACCGCCGTGCGCGTGCCGCCGTCGAATCCGGCGTCGCTCATGAGTGCCGGCCAATCCGGTACGGGTGCCGGCGAAGCATCGCGCTCGGTTGGTGGGACGACCCGCAGCCGAACCAGCCGTCCGTGTCGATCCAGTGTCACGTCGGCCATGCCCGGGATCAGCGTCGGCGGATCGTCTTGGGTAACACGTCCGACATCGGCCGGCGTGAACGGTGTCGGCGATGTGCGCACGGCGACCAGTTCGACCGGGCTCTGCCGGTAATAGAACAGCAACGGGCCGGGCTGCGCGTTGTCGAGTCGCGACCAACGATCGGCGCGCGCATCGTGTTCGGCCAGGTGCTGCAGATAATTCCGGAGCACGCCGAAACCCTGCGCGCTGTCGGTCGGCGTTTGCGTGTGGCCGTGACGAATCAGCATCGCGCGCGCGCGGTCGGTCAGCACTTCCGCAGACTTCTCGGGCGGCGCCATGGCGAGAAGGCTGGTGGACGTCGACACGCGCGTCAGCACGACGAGTCCGATTAGCGCCAGCAGCAACCACGTCCACGCGATCCAGGGTCGCAGGTTGCCGGCCTGGCCGGCCGCGGCGACCATCGTCGGCGTTGGCGTCTCGCCGGAGGCCAGTGCGGCGGCCAGCGGATCGCCGCCCGGCAATGCGGCGAGGACCGCGTGCACCGATGCCGGCCGCGCCTGCGGATCGCGCTCGAGGCAGCGCTGCACGATGCGTTCCACGTCCGGCGGGATGTCGCGCACACTGCTGGTGAGGCTCGGCGGTTTCGCCTCGGCATGCAGGGATTTCAGTTCCTCCAGGGTGCGCGCTTCGAAGCGACGCTGACCGGTGAAGGTCTCGTACAACACCAGACCGAGCGCATAAATATCGCTCTGAATCGACGCGGGTAGACCGTGCAACTGTTCCGGCGCCATGTAGGCCGGTGTGCCGGCGCTCGCTTCATTGGCCACATTGTCGGCCAGTGCGGCAATGCCGAAATCGGTAATGCGCGCACGGCCCTTGCCGTCGATCATCACATTGGCCGGCTTCAGGTCGCGATGGATCACACCCTTGTCATGCGCTGCGGCGAGTCCCGCGCCGATCTCGCGGGCAATGACGATGGCCTTGTCCGCAGGCAAGCGGCCGATGCGCTTCAGCAGTGTCGCCAGATCTTCGCCGTCGACGTATTCCATCGACAGGCAGTGATGTCCATCGATCTCGACGAAGTCGTACAAGTGGCAGACGTTCGGATGCGATACCTGACGGCCGATGCGAACTTCAGCGTAGAAGCGCTCGAGGCTCTCGGCATCGCGGGCGAGCGCATCCGGCAGGAATTTCAGGGCAACGGTCTGACCGAGTTTCAAATCGTCGGCGCGATACACCTCGCCCATGCCGCCGCGACCGAGCAGGGCGACGAGGCGATAACGGCCGCCGAGTAAGGTGCCAGGCAGCAGGCATGACGTGCTCGCGGGCAAGGAACGCGCAGCACCCATCGCTCGGCCATCGTTCGCCAGCGGGTGCAGCGGTGTTGCCGACAATGAGTCAGCGGACAGCGGCGTGGTCGGGTCGCCCGGAGCGAGCGCGGCACCGCAATCCGGGCAATAGCGACTCGCGTCGTCACATTTCGCACCGCATGATCGGCAGGTACTCATCGCGCCCTGATGTTGCTACCTATTCGCCGCTGAACGCAACGCCGGTCCTGGTCTGCAGTTCTTCGCGGGTCACGCCGGGCGCCATCTCGACCAGCTTCAGTCCCGCAGGCGTCACGTCCATCACCGCAAGTTCGGTGATGATGCGATTGACGACGCCGACGCCGGTCAGCGGCAGCGTGCATTGCGGCAGGATCTTGTGCTCGCCGCCCTTGGCGGTGTGTTCCATCAGCACGACCACGCGCTTGACACCGGCGACCAGATCCATCGCGCCGCCCATGCCCTTGACCATCTTGCCCGGCACCATCCAGTTCGCAAGGTCGCCCTGGTGCGTCACCTGCATCGCGCCGAGGATGGCGAGGTCGATGTGGCCGCCGCGGATCATCGCGAACGAGTCGTGGCTGCCGAAGTAGCTCGCACCCTGGCGCGCCGTGACGGTCTGCTTGCCGGCATTGATCAGGTCGGCATCGACTTCGGACTCAGACGGAAACGGACCAATGCCAAGCAGGCCGTTCTCCGACTGCAGCCACACGTCCATGCCATCCGGAATAAAGTTCGCGACCAGCGTCGGCAAGCCGATGCCGAGATTCACGTAGGCACCATCGCTCAATTCATTCGCAGCGCGCTGCGCCATTTCATCGCGGGTCCAGGGCATATTTGTTCCTTGTTTGGTTCAGAGAATATTCTTGCGAGAGCATCGCGGCTGCCGCCGCTCCTACATTCCTCCGTGAAGCT
>JAYUVY010000088.1:0-31196 GCA_043753835.1 Lysobacterales bacterium
ACCTGTTCCCTTCCCGAACACAGAAGTGAAACGCTGCAGCGCCGATGGTAGTGTCGCTTAAGCGATGCAAGAGTAGGTCACCGCCAAGGGCTTTATCCTGAACGCCCCGTCGAGCAATCGACGGGGCGTTCCTTTTGGGGTTTTGCCACCGACTCGTCAACAACAAGGAACTGCATGTGACTGCTACGGCTGAGCCGACCGGCTCGCTATCTGCCGCGCTCGCCAACGCGCATCGACTTCTTCAGGAGCAGCCTTTGCTCGCGCGCGAGCAGGCGCAGGAAATTCTGGCGGCCATCCCAAATGAGCCGAATGCGCTGTTGATTCTCGCGAAGTCGCAGCTAATGACGGGTCATACCGATGCAGCCGTTGTGCTGCTCGAGTCCATCGTCGCAGCGCAAACCCGATTTGTTTCCGCTTTGAATGAACTGGCGACAGCCTACGAGCGCCAAGGCTTCGGCGAACGGGCCCTGAAGATGTTTGAACGCGTTGTCGCGATCAAGCCGGATCTGCCCGCGGCATGGCTGGCGATCTCGCGCCATCGCGCAGCCTTCGGCGATCACGCCGGGAGCGACGCCGCCAATGCGCGTTATCTGAAATATTCAACGCGCGAACCGGCCCTGCTTATGGCCGCAAGCGCGATGTGCGACGGCCGCATCGCCGATGCCGAAAGGCTGTTGAAGACGCGCTTGTTCGAAGTGCCGACCGATGTGGCCGCGATGCGCATGCTGGCAGAGCTGGCGGTCCGACTCGGTCGCAACGAAGACGCCAAGGCGTTGCTGCAGCGTTGTCTTGAACTCGCGCCCGGTTTCCAGGCGGCGCGGCAGAACTACGCGATGGTGCTGCATCGGGAAAACGAGCCCGAACTTGCCCTGTCCGAACTCGAATTGTTGCTCGCCGCCGATGCGGAAAACGCAAGTGCCTTGAACCTCAAGGCGGCGGTGCTGTGTCGCATTGGCGACTATGCTCCGGCCATCGCCATCTACGAACGGGTATTGATCGCCTATCCGACGCAGCCGCGACTGTGGCTGAGTTACGGCCACGCCCTGAAGACGGCGGGGCAGCAAGCGGAATCGATTGCCGCGTATCGCAAGTGCATCTCACTCGACCCGGCGATGGGGGAGGCGTACTGGAGCCTCGCCAATCTCAAGACTTTCCGCTTCGACGCAGCCGATGTTACGGCCATGAGCGCGCAACGCTCGGTCACCCAATTGGATCCGGAGCAGCGCTGCCAATTTGAATTCGCGCTCGGCAAAGCGCTTGAGGACGAAGCCGACTACGTCGCAGCGTTTGAGCATTACGCGGCGGGAAATGCCCAGCGCAATGCCGTGATGCCGTATTCGCCGGAGGATTCGACGCAACGGGTGCGACGCTCCCGAGCCGTATTCACGCGGCAATTTTTTGCAGAGCGCGCCGGCAGCGGCAGCGACGCTGATGATCCGATCTTCATCGTCGGACTGCCGCGCTCCGGCTCGACCCTGATCGAGCAGATCCTGTCCAGTCATTCCATGGTCGAAGGCACCATGGAATTGCCGGAGATCATCTCGATGACGCGCGATCTGCGCCGTCAGGCGGCCAATGCTCAGCTCGGTTCGTACCACGAGATGCTCGCGGCGCTCCCGAAGGAGGCGCTGCGCGAACTGGGTGACCAGTATCTGCAGAAGACGAGAATCCAGCGCAAACAGGGTACGCCGCTCTTTATCGACAAGATGCCCAACAATTTCTTCCATATCGGGCTCATCCACCTGGCTCTGCCGAAGGCGAAAATCATCGATGCGCGGCGGCATCCGCTCGCCTGTTGCGTTTCCGGATTCAAGCAGTTCTTCGCGCGTGGCCAGAATTTCAGCTACGGCCTGGAAGATATCGGCCGCTACTACCGCGACTACGTCGAATTGATGGCGCACTTCGACAGCGTTCTGCCCGGACGCGTGCATCGCGTGTTCTACGAGCGCATGGTCGATGACACCGAGTCAGAGGTGCACCGATTGCTGAACTACTGCGATTTGCCGTTCGAGGCGGGCTGTCTGAGGTTCTTCGAGAACGACCGGCCGGTGCGTACTGCCAGTTCCGAGCAGGTGCGCAAGCCGATCTACCGCGAGGGCGTCGATCATTGGCGGCACTTCGAGCCTTGGCTGGATTCTCTCAAGCAGACGCTGGGACCCGTGCTGACGATGTATCCCGAGGTACCCGCATACGCCTGATTTGCGTAACAATCGGGCTTCGTGAACCAACTGGAAGGAGAGCGGCAATGAAACCCGATTTGAAAAACAAGAAACGCTTCAAGCTGGCCCGTGCACCATTGGCAACCGCCATCTGGCTGGCCATGAGTTCTGTTGTGCTTGCCCAGGATTCGGCACCCGCTGCCGACCCGGAAGTGGCGGCGAAAGCCGAAGAAGGCGAAGCCGTGCTGGAAACGATTACCGTGACCGCACAGAAACGCACCGAGAATCTGCAGGAGGTGCCGATCAGCATGCAGGTGCTGAGCACTGATCAGATCGAAGAACTGCACATCGCCGACATTGATGACGTCTTCAAGCTGTCGCCGAGTGTGTCGTTCCAGCGCCAGGCCGAGCTGCCCGGCAGTTACGTCGTTTACATGCGTGGTGTCGCCAGCGGCGGCGATGGCAACCACTCGGCGTCGCAGCCCAGCGTCGGTATTTATCTGGACGAACAACCGATCACGACGGCACAAGGCGCGCTCGATGTGCATTTGTATGACATGGCCCGGGTCGAGACTCTGGTCGGTCCGCAGGGCACCCTGTACGGCGCCAGTTCGCAGGCCGGCACGATCCGATTCATCACCAACAAGCCAGATGCCAGCGCATTTGCGGCCGGTTACAGCGGCGAATTGAATTCGCTGCACGACGGCGATACCGGCAATGTCGCTGAAGGCTTCGTCAATATTCCGCTGGGCGAAAGCGCTGCGATTCGCCTCGTCGGCTGGAGCCGAAGCGATGCCGGCTACATCGACAATGTGCAGGGCACGCGCACCTTTCCGACGTCCGAAATCACCATGGACAACGCCGATCGCGCCCGCGCGGATTACAACTACGCTGACACAACAGGCGCGCGCGCCGCACTCAAGGTCGATCTGAACGACAACTGGTCGATCACGCCGACGTTGAACTACCAGCGCACCCACACGAATGGCATCCCCGCGCAAGATGAGTTGCTCGGCGAAGAACGTGCCTTGACGCATTACTACCCGGAATCCTCGAACGATGAATGGGTGCAGGCCGCACTCACCATCCAGGGCAAGATCGGCAATTTCGATCTGACCTATGCCTATTCCAATCTCGATCGCGATATCGATTCCGAAGCCGACTACAACGACTACGGTTTCTGGTACGACACACTGCTCGGCTACGGTGCCTATTTTTACGACAATGCTGGCGACCTGGTGAATCCGTCGCAATACATTCAGGCCGCCGATCGTTTCAAGAAGAGCAGCCATGAAGTTCGTTTGGCGTCGCCAACGGATGACCGCTTCCGTTTCGTCGCTGGCTTCTTTTGGCAGGATCAAGAACACAAGATCCAACAGCGCTATCGAATTGACGGTCTTGCAGACGATCTGTCCGTGACTGGTTGGCCCAGCACAATCTGGCTGACCCAACAGTTGCGCAACGATCAGGATCAGGCCTTCTTCGGCGAAATGTCCTACGACTTTACCGACAAGCTGACCGGCACCATCGGTGCCCGATATTTTGAAACCGACAACTCACTTGCCGGCTTTTACGGCTTCTCAAACGGCTACTCGCCAAGCTCCGGTTATGGCGAAGCGAGCTGTGGTGCCGAGTCGACCTGGGTACCGTTCAACGGCGCGCCCTGCACGGTGTTCGACAAGAACGTGCAGGAAGATGGCTGGTTGGGCCGCGTCAATCTCGCGTACCACATCGACGACGAGAAGATGATTTACGGCACCTGGTCGGAAGGTTTCCGCCCCGGTGGCATCAATCGCCGCGGCACCCTCGATCCGTATCTCTCTGACTTCCTGACCAATATGGAATTCGGCTGGAAGACAAGCTGGAACGACAATTCGTTGACCTTCAACGGCGCCGTATTCCAGGAAGACTGGGAGGATTTCCAGTTTGCGTTGCTGGGCCAGAACGGTCTGACTGAAATCAAGAACGCCAACCAGGCCGAGATCCGCGGACTCGAGCTCGATCTGCAGTGGGCGGCAACCTACAACTTGCGGCTGTCGACCGGCCTCGCGTTCTACAACGCTGAACTGTCGGAAAATTACTGCGGATTCACCGACGCCAACGGCAACCCGGAAACCAACTGCCCGGCCGGCACCATTCCGCCGGGCGGCGAAGATCCGGTGGACGGCCCGGAAGCCACGGCGGGCACGCGTCTGCCGGTTACGGCTGACTTCAAGGGCAATGTCACCGCGCGCTACACGTTTGATCTGGGCGAGTTCGAGGCGTTCTGGCAGGGCGCGGTCATCCACGAAGGAGAACGCTCGTCCGACTTGCGCGACCGCGAGAACAGCATCATCGGCAATCTGGACAGCTACACAACGCTCGATCTGACGGCAGGTCTGCGTCGCGACAACTGGTCGGTCGATTTCTACGTCAAGAACGCCACCGACGAGAACGTGCAGAACTACCGCTTCGTGCAATGTCCGGAAACCGTCTGCGGCGCACAGCGCTACACGATCGTGTCGCCGCCACGCACGTTCGGCGTGCGCTTCTCGCAGGAGTTCTAAGCAAAGACATTTGTGGCTACAACAGAAACCCGCCGCTCATCACGGCGGGTTTCTGCTTTCTCAGGCGAGTGCGTAACCGAATTGCTGGCGGAACTGGTCGGCGAACTGGTCGTAGTCGAAGCGCTGGTTCTGCGGGCCGACATGTTCGATTTTGATCGCACCCATCAGCGAGGCGATGCGCCCGGTGGTGGCCATGTCCATGCCGTTCATGAAGCCGAAGATCAGGCCGGCACGATAGGCGTCGCCGCAACCGGTTGGATCAACCACACGCATCGCGGTGGCGACCGGGATGTTCACCACGCCCGTCTTGCTATGCACTTCAGAACCCCTCGGGCCGCGGGTGATGATGTAGGCCTGCACGCGTTCGGCGATCTGCTTTTCGCTCCAGCCGGTACGTTCCTGCAGCAGGCTGGACTCGTAGTCGTTCACCGTCACATAGGTCGCCTGCTCGATCATCTGCGACAGTTCGCGGCCGTTGTATAGCGGCATCGCCTGTCCTGGATCAAAGATGAAGGGAATGCCGAGTTCGGCGAATTCCTGTGAGTTCTGCAGCATGGCCTCGTAGCCGTCCGGACCAACGATGCCGAACTTCACGCCGGCGACGTCGCGCACATGGTTTTCGAACGAACGCATCATCGCGCCGGGATGGAAGGCGGTGATCTGGTTGTCGTCGAGATCGGTGGTGATGAAGGCCTGGGCGGTATACAGGTCCTCGATTTCCTTGACGTGGTCGAGGGTGATGCCGCAGGCCGCGAAATGCTCGCGATAGGCACCGAAGTCCTGGCCGACGGTCGCCATCGGAATCGGCGTGCCGCCAAGCAGTTTCAGGTTGTAGGCGATGTTGCCGGCGCAGCCGCCGAACTCGCGGCGCATGCGCGGCACGAGGAAGGACACATTCAGGATGTGCACCTTGTCCGGCAGGATGTGGTTCTTGAACTGGTCCGGAAACACCATGATGGTGTCGTAGGCGAGGGAACCGCAAATCAATGCCGACATGGTAGTCCTTGGATTTCGAAGGGCGCGAGTCTAGCCGGTCGCAGCTGCGCCGAGGCGTTCGCGCAGCACCTCGTTGACCTGCGCCGGATTGGCACGGCCCTTGGTCGCTTTCATGGCCTGGCCGACGAGGAACTGCAACAGTTTCAGATCCCCCGCGCGGTACTTGGCCACTTGATCGGGGAATTCCGCGAGCAGGGCGTCGATGATCGCGACGATCGCGCCGCTGTCGCTGATCTGGCGCAGGCCGCGGGCGTCGACAATGGCGTCGGCTGAACCTTCTCCTGCCCACATCGCGGCAAATACGTCCTTGGCGATCTTGCCGCTGATCGTCTGGTCGGTGATTCGTGCGAGCAAATCCGCAAGATCTTCCGCTTGGACGCGCGTCGCGGTGATCTCGATTTGCGCCTCGTTCAAGGCGGCAGCGAGTTCGCCATTGACCCAGTTCGCGGCGAGTTTTGCCTGGCCCGGTACGACTGCGAGCACCGCTTCGAAGTAGTCGCTGGTGGCGCGGTCCTCGGTGAGGTTATCGGCGTCGTAGCCGCTGAGACCGAGCGCATCGATGTAGCGCGAGCGACGCGCATCGGGCAGCTCCGGCATCGCGGCACGCAGGCGTTCGAACTCGGCGGCTGCAATATGAATCGGCGGCAGATCCGGGTCCGGGAAATAGCGGTAGTCATCGGCATCTTCCTTGCTGCGCATGGTGCGTGTCTTGTTCGCGGCGGCGTCATACAAGCGCGTTTCCTGGCGGATGGTCTCGCCGTTTTCGAGCGCACGGATCTGGCGTTCGATCTCGTAGTCGATCGCCTTCTCGACGAAGCGGAAAGAATTGACGTTCTTGATTTCGCAGCGTGTACCGAGCGGCGTGCCGGGCTTGTGCACGGACACATTCGCGTCGCAACGGAACGAGCCTTCCTGCATGTTGCCGTCGCAGATGTCGAGCCAGCGTACGAGGCGATGCACGGCTTTCATGTAGGCGACGGCTTCCGCTGCCGAATGCAACACCGGTTCCGACACCACTTCGATCAATGCCGTGCCGGCACGATTCAGGTCGATCCCGGACGATGCTTGAAAAGCGTCGTGCAGCGACTTGCCGGCATCCTCTTCGAGATGCGCGCGCGTCAGCTGCACGGTGATTTCGCGGCCGTCATCGAGTCGCGCCTGCACCACGCCGCCGGACACGATCGGCTGTTCGTACTGAGAAATCTGATAGCCCTTGGGTGAGTCCGGGTAGAAGTAGTTCTTCCGCGCGAAAATCGACCGCGTCGCGACCTCACCACCGACCGCCAGCCCGAACTGCACGGCCTTGGCAATCGCAGCGACATTGGGCACCGGCAGGGTGCCGGGCAGGGCGGCATCGACAAAGCTGGTCTGCGTATTCGGCTCGGCGCCGTAGGCGATGGACGCGCCAGAAAACAGCTTGCTGCGCGTGCTCAGCTGCACGTGAATTTCGAGACCGATCACCGGACACCAGGCGCTCATGACACTGCTCCCGGTGCAACCGCGAGATGCCAGTCGCTGCGCGTTTGCAGCGCATGTCCGCCGGCGAACAGGCGACTTTCGGCGAACGCTGGCGCGATCAACTGCAGGCCGGCGGGCAGGCCATCGATAAAGCCGGCGGGCAGCGACACCGCGGGCAGGCCGGCGAGATTGACGGCGACGGTATTGATGTCGGCGGCGTACATCGCGAGCGGATCAGCGGATTTCTCGCCGATGCGAAATGCGACATCGGGCGTGGTTGGCCCGGCGATCAGATCGACCCGTTCAAAGGCGCGGGAGAAATCATCGGCGATCAGGCGCCGCACCTGTTGCGCACGCAGGTAGTAGGCGTCGTAGTAGCCGGAACTGAGCACATAGGTGCCGGTCAGGATGCGCCGCTTCACCTCGGTGCCGAAGCCTTCGGCTCGGCTGCGCGCATATAGATCGCGCAAGCCCTTGGCCTGAGCGGTGCGATGGCCGTAGCGCACACCGTCGTAACGAGACAAGTTGCTCGAAGCCTCGGCCGGGGCGATCACGTAGTACGCCGGGATCGACAGCGGCAGGTTCGGCAGATCGAGATCAACCAGCACCGCGCCTGCTGCCTCCAGTTCGCGCAACGCGGCATGCACGGTCGATTGCATGGCATCGCGCACACCGGCGCCGAACAGCGAACGCGCCACCCCGATGCGCAGACCGCGTACGCCCTGCGTGAGTGCGGCCCGATAGTCATCGACCGGGCGATCGACCGAGGTCGCGTCGCGTACGTCATGCCCGGCCATGACCTGCAGCACGTCGGCGCAGTCCTCCACCGAGCGTGCGATCACGCCGGCTTGATCGAGGCTCGATGCGTAGGCGATCATGCCGTAGCGCGACACCCGGCCGTAGGTCGGCTTGAAGCCAGTGACGCCGCAAAACGCCGCGGGTTGCCGCACCGAGCCGCCAGTATCCGAGCCGGTCGCGAAGGCGACGACATTCGCTGCCACCAGCGCTGCGGCGCCACCGGACGAGCCACCCGGCACGCGCGCGAGATCCCAGGGATTGCGCACTGCGCCGAAGGCACTGTTCTCGTTAGACGAGCCCATCGCGAACTCGTCCATATTCGTCTTGCCGATCGAGATCGCGCCCGCCACGTCGAGGCGCTCAACGATGGTCGCGTCATAGGGCGACACGAAGTTCGCCAGCATTTGCGAGCCGGCCGTGGTGCGTTGGCCGCGGGTGCAGAACAGGTCCTTGTGCGCAGTCGGCAGGCCGGTCAGCGCCCCATCCCCAGAACAACGTGCGACTGTCTCACGCGCCTGTGCCGGGTCGAGTGTGATGCAGGTGTTCAGCGTCGCCTGCGCGCGGTCCGCGCCGGCGATAGCGGCCTCAATCAAGTCCCGTGGCTTGCTTCCAGTCGCGAGTGCGGCGCGCTGTGCGGCGATCGTCAGCGCAGCACTCATTCGATCACCTTGGGCACCAGATACAGGCCGCTTTCCATCATCGGCGCAATCGCTTCGAGTTGTGTGAGGCAATCGTTCTCGGTGACGACATCGGCCCGCAATGTGGCGACCAGTTCATGCGGATGCGCGAGCGGCACGACACCATCGACCTGCGCCGATTGCAGTTGCTCGACAAGCGTCAGCAGCTGCTGCAGGTCGTGCGCGAGTCGGCCTTCCTCATCCGCCGGCAAATCGAGCCGGGCAAGGTGGGCAAGGCGGTGCAATTGGGCGGTTTCGATGGCCATGTTCGACGGGGTGCTCAAGATCGTGACGGGTCCTGCATTTTGCAGAGGTTTTACCTTGTCCCACAAGCGCGTGCGCGTTAGAGTCCGCGACCTTCGCGATATCGCAGCGCGGGCCGCGCCCGAATCGATCGCACTTACTCCCCTGATTCTCCAAATCAAACCATCTGGATTCGCGCCATGTTCAAGAGCCTGCGCGGCGTCTTTTCGAACGATCTCTCGATCGATCTCGGCACTGCCAACACCCTAATCTATACCCGTGGTCAGGGCATCGTCCTGAATGAACCCTCGGTCGTCGCCATCCGTCAGGATCGCGGCCCCGGCGGCCCGCGCACCGTGGCTGCAGTGGGCTGGGAAGCCAAGCGCATGCTCGGTCGCACGCCCGGCAACATCGTCACCATCCGCCCGATGAAGGACGGCGTCATCGCCGACTTCACGATGGCGGAACAGATGCTGCAGCAGTTCATCAAGAAAGTGCACAAGTCGCGCTTTCTGCGTCCGAGCCCGCGCGTGCTGATCTGCGTGCCCTATGGTTCGACCCAGGTCGAACGCCGCGCGATCAAGGAATCAGCAGAAAACGCCGGTGCCCGCGACGTTTATCTGATTGAAGAACCGATGGCCGCGGCGATCGGTGCCGGCATTCCGGTGCACGAAGCTCGTGGCTCGATGGTCGTCGATATCGGCGGCGGCACCTCGGAAGTCGCGGTGATCTCGCTGAACGGCATCGTCTACGCCGCTTCGGTGCGCATTGGCGGCGACAAGTTCGATGAAGCCATCATCAACTACGTGCGCCGCAATCACGGCACGCTGATCGGCGAATCCACTGCCGAGCGCATCAAGATCGAAGTCGGCTGCGCCTATCCGCAGTCGGAAGTGCGTGAGATTCAGGTCTCTGGCCGCAATCTCGCCGAAGGCGTGCCGCGCATGTTCACGATCAATGCCAACGAGATTCTCGAAGCGCTGCACGAACCGCTCGCCGGTATCGTCGGTGCGATCCGTGCCGCACTTGAACAAACGCCGCCAGAACTCTGTTCAGACGTCGCCGAACGCGGCATCGTGTTGACCGGCGGTGGTGCCTTGTTGCGCGATCTGGATCGCCTGATTTCGGAAGAGACCGGACTCGCCGTGCATGTTGCGGATGATCCGCTCACCTGCGTCGCCCGTGGCGGCGGTCGTGCGCTCGAGCTGATCGATCTGCACGGCAGCGAATTCTTTTCGCCGGAATAAGCGCGCGCGTCGGAGTCCCCATGCCGGTCTACAGCGCAGAGGGCGCGCCGCTGTTCGCCGAAGGATCGGGCGGATCGTTTCGTCTGCTTGCCTATCTCGCGATCGCTGCAGCCTTGATGGCCACCGATCTCAAGACCGGTCTGCTGCGCGATGCACGCAAGACCGCAGCTTCCTGGGTCGGACCAATCCAGGCCTTGGCCACGGTGCCGTTGGTGGCGGCGCGCGCAGCACGCGAAGCGACGGCACAGCGCAGCGCGCTGGTCGACGAGAATGCTGCGTTGCGCAGCCAGTTGCTGTTCGCTCAGGCCAAACTCGACCGTTTCGCCGTGGTGCAGGAGCAGAACATCCGCCTGCGCGGACTGCTCGACGCACGTCAGCGCTTCGATCTGAAGGCACAGTTGGCGGAGCTGATCGACATCGATCTCGACCCTTACCGGCATCGCGTCCTGATCAACCAGGGCGAGCAGCACGGGGTGTTCGTCGGTGAAGCGGCGATGGACGCGAATGGCCTGATCGGCCAGGTGCTGGAGATCGAAAAGAAACAATCGACGGTGATTCTGATCACCGACCCCAGCCATGCCGTGCCGGTGCGGGTACAGCGCACCGGGCTGCGCGTGATTGCTTACGGCACCGGCGAAGCGGATCGGCTGGAAATGCCGCATGTGCCCTTCAGTGCCGATATCCAGACGGGCGATTTGCTGGTGACGTCGGGCATCGGCGGACGTTTCCCGCCGGGCTTGCCGGTGGCAATCGTGATCGCTGTGCAGGCTGATGATTCGGCGACCTTTGCGGTTGCCGAAGCGCGGCCCTTGGCGCGTATCACGCATGCCAGCGAGGTGTTGCTGGTCAAGGACGAAACGCTTGCGCTGCAACCGTTGTCGCAACCGCAGGTCGAATTCGTCGGGCCGCCGGCCGGCTTGGGCGTGCCGTTGCCGGAGCCGACGCCATGAGTCGCTTCCGCAGCGCCGGCCTGTGGGTGTTGTTGAGCGTGCTCGTCGCGTCGCTGCTGACGGTGATCGCGATTCCCGAGGCGGTGCGTACGTTGCGCCCGTTCTGGCTCGCCCTCGTCGTCATCTACTGGACGATCGAAGCGCCCGAACGTTTCGCAATCGGCTTCGCATTCCTGCTCGGCTTGCTGCAAGACGTGCTGGTCGGCACCTTGCTCGGCGAACACGCGTTCCGGCTGGCGATCGTCGCGTTCATCGTGCTGCGCTTCCGATCGCGCATCCGCTTCTTCCCGATGTGGCAGCAAGCGCTCGCTGTCGGCGCCTTGTTGCTGAACGATCGCGTGGTCGTGCTGATCCTGCGCGCGATCTCGGGTGAATTCGCAATTGATTGGCAGTATTGGCTGGCACCCATTGTTGGCGCCGCATTGTGGCCGTGGGTGTTCCTGCTGCTCGATGATCTCCGCGCCCGCGGACGCTCGCGGGAGTCGTGATGGCGTTCGCGCGCTCGCGTCGTGCAGTCAAGGATCTGGTACAGGAGACCGGCCTGTTTCGCGTACGCGCGGCCGAGGGGTTTCTGATCATCGCGGTGTGCCTCGGCGTATTGCTCGCGCGCTACACGTGGTTGCAGGTGCTGCGTCACGACGAATTCAACGCACGATCGGACGAGAATCGCGTCAAGCTGAAACCGCTGCCGCCGAGTCGCGGCCTGATCTATGACCGCAATGGCGTGCTGCTGGCCGAAAACATCCTCGACTACCGCCTGGAATTGATTCCGGAACAAATCCACGATGTCGATGCGACCTTGACGCAACTCGCCGACGTCATCGCGATTTCGGCCGACGATCGCGAACTGTTTGAAGCGCAGCGCAAGGTCAGGCGTCGCTTCAACAATATTCCGCTGCGCTTCGCCCTGAGCGAAAATGAAGTGTCGAGATTCGCGCTCGAGCGGCATCGTTTCCCCGGCGTGGAAGTCGTGCCCTATCTGACCCGCTACTACCCGCAGGGCACCGATTTCGCTCACGTCATCGGCTACGTCGGGCGCATCGACGTGGAAGACCGAGAACGCCTCGAAGATGCGCGCTACAGCGCTACGACGCACATCGGCAAGACTGGCATCGAGCGCTACTACGAAGACTTGTTGCTCGGCGATGTCGGCTACGAACGCGTCGAGACGAATGCCGAAGGACGCGCGCTGCGTGTACTCGGGCGGGTGGTGCCGAAGCCCGGAAAACATTTGCACCTGACGATCGATGCGAATCTGCAACGCGCCGCGGTCGCGGCGTTCGAAGGTCGGCCGGGGGCTGCCGTGGCGATCGATCCGCGCAACGGCGAAGTGCTGGCGATGGTGTCGCAGCCGGCGTTCGATCCGAACCTGTTCGTCAACGGCATTTCGCGTCACGACTACGCCGCCCTGCTCGCCGCCGAGCAGCGCCCGCTTTACAACCGCGCGGTACTGGGGGGCTATGAACCGGGTTCGACGATCAAGCCCTTCATCGCCATCATTGGATTGCGACTCGGCTTGCGCACGCCCGAAAGCACCGTGTTCTCCACCGGTGAGTACCGCTTGCCGGGACAGTCGCCGGTGTGGCGCGACTGGAAGCGCGGCGGCCATGGCACGGTGAATCTGCGCGAAGCGCTTTCGCAGTCAGTCAATACCTATTTCTACGATCTCGCTGTTGATACCGGCGTCGACCGCATCGAATCGGAAATGCGCGCCTTCGGTTTCGGAGCACCCACTGGGCTCGACCTGACCGGTGAGCCGTCCGGCGTGCTGCCGTCGCGCAGTTGGAAGCAGAAGCGCTTCGGCAAGGCCTGGTATCCCGGTGAAACCGTGATCGCCGGGATCGGGCAGGGTTATTGGGTCGTCAGTCCGATCCAGCTCGCGCATGCGCTGGCAACGCTCGCTGCACGTGGCGATTCGTATCGCCCGCATTTGCTGAAAAGCCTGCAGGCGGCCATCGACGCACCCGCCGAAGCGCAGCCGGTCGAGGCGGTCAATGCACACGTCGCCGCAGCGCCGGAAATGTGGGACGCGGTGCGCGTCGGCATGGAAGCGGTGATGCATTCGCCGACCGGTACCGCGCGTGCCAGCGGCATGGACGCGCCTTACCGGATCGCCGGCAAAAGCGGCACCGCGCAACGCGCCCGCGCCCGCAGCGACCGCGAATACAACGCCGCGACCACGCCCGAACATCTGCGCCATCAGGCGTTGTTTGTGGCCTTTGCACCGAGCGAGGCACCGACGATTGCTGTTGCCGTCATCGTCGAGCATGGATCGAGTGGCTCGAAGGCCGCAGCGCCAGTGGCGCGCGCGATCCTCGACGCCTATCTGTTGAAACCGCCGGCCGGTGACGCACCATGATCGACTTCGATCTGATGGCACGTGCCGAGTATCGACTTGCGCGCTGGATGAAGCGACCGCGCCTCGACCTGCCGCTGCTTGGCGCGCTCCTGCTGGTTGCCGCGACCGGTCTCGTGGTGTTGTTCAGCGCCAGCGCCGAGGATCCGTCGCAGGTGGTCAAACAAAGCCTGCGCCTGGGGCTCGGATTCGTGGTCTTGTTCGTGTTCGCGCGCATTCCACCGACGGTGTTCCGGACCTGGACGCCGTGGTTCTACGCATTCACGGTGTTTCTGCTGGTCGCGGTGCTGATTTTCGGCGAAGGGCGCGGCGCACACCGCTGGCTTGACCTGAAGATCTTGCGCTTCCAACCTTCGGAGCTCGCCAAACTCGCGTTGCCGATGATGGTCGCGTGGTTCCTGCATACGCGCGCCTTGCCGCCGACCTGGCGCGATCTGCTGGTGTGCACGATATTGATCGGCGTACCGGCGGGGTTGATCATGGACCAGCCTGACCTCGGTACCGCCCTGCTGGTTGGTGCGAGTGGCGCCTTCGTGGTGTTTCTCGCCGGCATCGGATGGGGACGCATCGGCCTGATTATCGGTGCCGGCGCAGCCGCCTTGCCTTTGTTGTGGCATGGCATGCACGAGTATCAGCGCAATCGCGTCCGCATGTTTCTCGATCCCGAAGCCGACCCGCTCGGCAATGGCTGGAACATCATCCAGTCGCAGATCGCGGTCGGTTCCGGTGGTGTCGTCGGCAAGGGCTGGCTCGGCTCGACTCAGGCGCGGCTCGACTTCCTGCCCGAGCACACCACCGACTTCATCTTCGCCGTGTATTCCGAAGAATTCGGCTTGATCGGCGTGGCCGTGATCATCGCCCTGTACCTGTTCATCGTCGGGCGGGGGCTGTGGATCGCATCGAACGCGCGCGACACCTATTCGCGCTTGCTCGCTGGGTCGCTGAGCATGACGTTTTTTGTCTATGTCATGGTCAACGGTGGCATGATCGCCGGCCTGTTGCCGGTCGTGGGCGTGCCGATGCCGCTGATCAGTTACGGCGGCACCTCCGCGGTCAGTCTGCTCGCGGGCTTCGGCATCCTGATGTCGATTCACGCGCATCGCCTGCGTGGGCGCTAGGCTACGCGCGCTCAAAACACTGGAATCCGCATGACCCCATTGCTTCGACTCATCTTCGCGCTGCTTTCGATCACGTTCGCGGCGCCGTCCTTTGCCAAGTCCGTAGAGGCGCATCCCGGTGCGCGCGTGCTGCTGCGCGAACTGAAGGCCGAAACCAAGGCCGACCGAGCCACCGTGCAGCGCTGGCGAGAAGTGCTGGCCAAGGCGAAATTCCAGGAAAGCATCATCACCCTGATCAGCCGGCCTGCCGAGAAGACCAAGCCTTGGAAGGACTATCGGCCGATCTTCATGTCGGCAAAGCGCCGTGACGACGGCGTCGCTTTCTACCGCGACAACCAAGTGCTGTTCGATCAGGTCAGCCGCGACACCGGCGTGCCCGCCGAGATCATCGTCGCCATCATCGGCGTCGAGACCAGTTACGGGCGCATCACCGGTACCTACAAGGTCATCGATGCGCTCGCCACGCTCGCTTTCTACTACCCGCCGCGGACCGAATTCTTCCGTGGCGAACTCAAGCGTCTGCTGGCACTCGACGGGCAATTCCCGAAGCCGATCGAGGAGCTGACGGGCTCGTATGCCGGCGCCATGGGCTGGGGTCAGTTCATGCCGACGAGCTTCGCGAATTGGGCGCGTGACGGCGACGGCGATGGCGTTGTCGACCTGTGGGCATCGAAACCCGACATCGTGCATTCGGTCGCCAACTATTTCGTCGCCCATGGCTGGACCAACGGCGCGGCCGTGGCCGGACGCGCGATCGCAGCACCGAAAGCGGTGCTGCCCGAAATCCGCGCCACCGAAACCATCCACACGATCGACACGTTGGCGCGCGCCGGTTACACGTTGACCGAACAATTTGATCCCGCAACCAAGTCGACCCTGCTGGTGCTCGAAGGCGCGCAAGGTAGCGAGCACTGGATCACCTTCCAGAACTTCTACGTGATCTCGCGTTACAACCGTTCGCCGATGTACAGCATGGCGGTCTGGCAGTTGAGCCAGGAGATCGCCGCCGGCATGGCAGCAGCGCGCTGATGGGTTTACGTTGTGCCGCACTGCTCCTGACCCTGCTGATCGCCGCCTGTGGCGGCGGACGCGTGCGCGATGGCGGCCCAGCGCCGCTCGATCCCAATCAGGATCGGGCACCACCCGGCGATGTCGACGTAAGCCAGATCCCCGAACCGGTACCGCGCGCCGAGCCGCGCAGCCGCTACGGCAATCCGCCGTCCTACACCGTGCTCGGCCGCACCTACCACGTGCTCGACAGCGCGCTCGGCTACAGCGAGCGCGGCATCGCCTCGTGGTACGGCACCAAATTCCACGGCCGCCTGACCTCGTCACGCGAGCCTTACGACATGTACGCGTTCACGGCGGCGCACAAGTCCTTGCCGCTGCCGAGCTACGTGCGCGTGACCAACCTCGACAATGGCGCGAGTCTCGTGCTGCGCGTCAACGATCGCGGCCCGTTTCACCCGAACCGCATCATCGATCTGTCCTATGCCGCGGCCATCCGACTCGGCATCGCCGCGCGCGGCACCGGCCTGGTCGAAGTCACCGCGATCGACCCCGGGCATCCGGATGCCGTCGCCGTGTCGCGCCCGCAATCCGCTAGCTCGCACCCGTTATTTGTTCAGGCCGGTTCATTCGCGAGCCGCGACAATGCGCGACGTCTACGCGATCGTCTCATTGAGGCCGGTTTCGATGATCTGTTCCTGGATCGGGTGTTGATGCGCGGTGAGTTGTTTCATCGCGTGCGCATCGGTCCGCTGGACTCGATCGAACGCGCGGATGCGCTGATTGAACAACTCGCCGCAATCGGTATTCGCGCCGTGTCGACCCAGGTCGAATGAATTCCCAACCTTAGAGTCTCTCTCCGCCATGACTGCAACCGCAAAAATCCTCTACGCCGCTGCCTTGCTGTTCACCGCCACCGCGCAAGCGGCCGTGCCGGCAGCGACGCCCTTGAGCCTGCCGGCAACGGCGAATGCCGTGAACGCGCCAGTGCCACCGCCGCCGACGGTCACCGCGAAGCAATACGTTCTCGTCGATTACCAGACCGGGCGCGTGCTGGCCGAGCAGGGCGGCGACGAACGCGTGCCGCCGGCCTCGATCACCAAGGTGATGACGTCCTACGTCGTCGCGGCCGAGCGTCGCGCCGGCAAGATCAAGGACAGCGACCCGGTCACCATCAGCGAAAATGCCTGGCGCAGCGGTGGCGCGGTCACCGACGGCTCGACCAGTTTTCTCGAACTGAATTCGCAGGTGCCGCTGAAAGATCTGCTGATGGGCATGATCATCCAGTCTGGCAATGACGCCTCGATCGCGATTGCCGAGCACGTCGCCGGTTCCGAATCGACGTTTGCGGCGCTGATGAACCAGTACGCGCAGCAGCTTGGTCTGAGCAACTCGCATTTCGTCAATGCGCACGGTCTGTATGACCCCGAGCACTACATGAGTGCCAACGACATCGCCAAACTGTCGCGCGCGTTGATCCGCGAGTTCCCCGAGGAATACGCGCACTACTCGCTCAAGGAATACACCTGGAACGAACATACGCAGCGCAATCGCAACGTGCTGCTGTGGCGTGACCCGAGCGTCGATGGCATCAAGACCGGCCATCTCAGCCAGGCCGGATATTGTCTGGCGGCGTCGGCCAAGCGTGGCGATACGCGCCTGATCGCGGTGGTGATGAATACCGCCGGCGAAAAGGTGCGTGCGGACGAAGCGCATGCGCTCTTGAACTACGGCTTCCGCTTCTTCGAGACACACAAGGTGTACGAGGCGATGGCGCCGATCAGCGAAGTGACGCTGTGGCACGGCGAGGTCGAGAAGGCCAAGGTTGGACTGGCCCAGGCCGCACTGGTCACCGTGCCGCGCGGCGCTTATGCGCGCATCGCCGCGACCATGAATGTGCAGCGGCCGCTGTCGGCCCCCTTGAAGAAAGGCCAGAACGTCGGCACCTTGAAGCTCACGCTCGACGGCCAGGTCGTCTACGAGGCCGCGCTGGTAGCGCTCGAAGACCAAGCCGAAGGCGGCTTCTTCAAGCGCATGAGCGACTCGGTGTGGTTGTGGTTCGACGATGGCGAGTGAGTCACTTGAAAGAAGCGGGCGAACGAATGAGGGCAGCGGCACGATGACGCAGGCGATTGAAGAACGCGGATTCACGTTTCCCTCCATGCTCGAAGTCAGCGTGATGGGCAAGGCCGACGATGCGCTGGAATTGCTGGTGCCGGAAATTTTGCTTGGCACCGGCGTCAGCGTGGTTGAGGGATCGCTGCGCACGCGCATGTCGCGCGAAGGTCATTACCGGTCGGTCAGCGTTGCGTTTTTCTGTCCGGACCGCGCTACCTACGACGCCGTGCATCAGGCATTGCGCGCGCATCCTGCGGTGAAATGGACGCTCTAGCGACACGCGCGCTGACACTGCGCGCGCTCGGGCGCCAGGCCTATGAACCGGTCTGGCGCGCGATGCAGGCGTTCACCGACGCGCGCGATGCATCGACGCCGGACGAGTTGTGGATTCTTGAGCACGACCCGGTGTTCACTCTCGGTCAGGCCGGCAAGTGGGAACACGTGCTGGTACCCGGCGACATTCCCGTCGTGCCGGTCGACCGTGGCGGGCAAGTGACCTATCACGGCCCGGGCCAGATCGTGGCTTATCCCTTGTTCGACTTGCGCCGCCTTGGCATTGGTGTGCGCGAGCTCGTGAACCGCATCGAACAAGCGATCATCGACACGCTGGCGAAGTACGACATCAGCGCCGTCCGTCGCGAACGCGCACCCGGCGTCTACGTCGGCGAGGCGAAGATCGCCGCACTTGGATTGCGCGTTAGGCGCGGGTGTTCGTTCCATGGTCTGGCCTTCAATGTCGCCATGGATCTTGAACCATTTGCGCGCATCAATCCCTGTGGCTATCAAGGGCTTGCGGTGACCCGGGTGTTAGACTGCGGCGGCCCCGGCAGCGTGCCGGTGGTGGCGGCGGACCTCGTTGCCGCGCTGTGCGCACAGTTCGGCTTCGTCGCCGAGATGGGCGTGCCACAACTCCCCAAATCGTCGTCGAACGTGACCGAGAGCGCTGATGTCTGAGCCCGCACCGAGCAAATCCATTCCGCTGAATCTGGTCGACTCGGGGTCACTCGTGCCCGGTGCGCGCCAAGTCGCGCGCGACAAGATCGCGCGCAATCCGGTGACCTTCGATGCCAACCAGCCGCTGTTGCGCAAACCGGACTGGATCCGCGTGCGCCTGCCGAGCAGCAATGCCGTGCAACTGCTGAAAGACAAGCTGCGCGAAAACGCACTGGTCACGGTCTGCGAAGAAGCGAGTTGCCCGAATATCCACGAGTGTTTCGCGAAGGGCACGGCGACGTTCATGATCCTCGGCGAAGTGTGCACCCGCCGCTGCTCGTTCTGCGACGTCGCGCATGGCCGCCCAAAACCGCCGGATGCCGAGGAGCCGCACAAGCTCGCGGCCACGATCCGTGACATGGGTCTGCGCTACGTCGTCATCACGTCGGTCGACCGCGATGACCTCCGCGACGGCGGGGCCGCACATTTCGCCGCCTGCATCCGCGCCACCCGGGCGGCGAGTCCGACGATCCGCATCGAGATCCTGACGCCCGATTTCCGCGGCAAGGGTCGTGTCGAGCGCGCGCTTGCGGCCCTGGCCCAAGACCCGCCCGACGTCTTCAACCACAACCTCGAAACCGTGCGCCGCGTTTATCGCGAAGTGCGCCCCGGTGCCGACTACGACTGGTCGCTGCGCCTGCTGCAACAGTTCAAGCACGAGCATCCGACGGTGCCGACCAAGTCCGGCATCATGCTTGGCCTCGGTGAAACCCGCGACGAAGTGGTCGAAGCGATGCGGGATTTACGCGCCCATGACGTCGACATGATCACGATTGGGCAATATTTGCAGCCGTCAAAACACCACCATCCGGTGCTGCGTTACTGGACACCTGATGAATTCAAGGAACTGGAACAGATCGGTACGACCCTGGGATTCAGTCACGTCGCCTCGGGTCCGCTGGTGCGTTCGTCCTATCATGCGGATGAAATGGCACATCAAGCCGGCTATGCCTGATGGCACCGGTTGAAACTATATGATCGTAATAACGTCTCAGTTGTCCAACCTAGTTCGGGAAACGTCATGAATCTTCGCCTGATCGCTGCTCTTGTCCTGGTCGTCGCGCCGTTCGGTGTGGCCATCACCAAGCCCGAAACGTTGGCGCAAGTCTACAAACCGAGTAACGATCAGGCGCAGGCGGCCGTGTGGGCAACGCGTTTCCTGACGCGCTTCCACTACAAGCGCGTGCCGCTCGACGACGCGATGTCGGCGACGATCTTCGATCGTTATCTGGATTCGCTCGACGGCGACAAGCTGTTTTTCACCGCGGCTGACGTGGCCGAGTTCAAGGTGTTCAGCGACCAGCTTGACGACGCGATTTTCGACCAGCAACTGGATGCGCCGTTCGACGTCTATCGCCGCTACATCAAGCGCGTCAGCGAGCGCACCGCGCATGCGCGCAAGCTGCTCACTGGCGGCTTTGATTTCAGCAAGGAAGAGGTCTATCGCTTCGAGCGCAAGGAAGCTGCATGGCCAAAAGACCAGTCCGAACTCGACGAGGTCTGGCGGCAGCGCGTCAAGAACGACTGGCTGCGCTTGAAGCTCGCCGGGCGGGACGATGCCGGCATCCGCGAAACGCTGGACAAGCGCTACGAGGGCTTCGACAAGCGCCTGCGCGAACTCGACGGCAATGACGTGTTCCAGAGCTTCATGAACGCCTACTCGTCGGCGATCGAGCCGCACACGAATTACATGTCTCCGCGTACGTCGGAGAATTTCAATATTCAGATGCGCCTGTCGCTGGAAGGCATCGGTGCCGTGCTCAATCGCGAAGACGAGTACACGACGATTTTCCAGATCGTCAAAGGCGGCCCTGCCGACATGTCCGAGAAAATTGACGTCGGCGATCGCATCGTCGCGGTGGGTCAGGGTGAAAGCGGCGCGATGACCGATGTCGTCGGCTGGCGTGTGGATGATGTCGTCGAATTGATCCGCGGCAAGAAGGGCACGACGGTGCGGCTTGACGTGCTGCCGGCCGACGCCGGCGCCGACGGCAAGCTGGTGCAACTCGCCCTGGTGCGCGACAAGGTGCGGCTTGAGGAACAGGCGGCGAAGTCGGAAGTGATCGATGTTGGCAGCGGCAGCACGACCAGCAAGAGCGGCGCCCGCAAGATCGGCGTCGTGCGCCTGCCGACCTTCTATCACGATTTCGAAGGTGCCCGTCGCGGCGACGCCAACTACGCGAGTTCGACGCGTGATGTCGCCAAGCTCATCGCCGAATTGAAGCTGAAGAAAATCGATGGTCTGGTCATCGACTTGCGCGGCAACGGCGGTGGTTCACTGACCGAGGCGTCCGCGCTGTCGGGTCTGTTCATCGACGAAGGTCCAGTGGTGCAGGTGCGAGACGCACAAGGCCGCATCGCGCTCGAAGGTGATGACGACAAGGGTCTGGCCTGGGACGGTCCGCTCGCCGTGCTGATCGATCGCGAGTCGGCCTCGGCCTCGGAAATTTTCGCGGCGGCGTTGCAGGACTACGGTCGTGCGTTGATCGTCGGTGAGACTTCGTTTGGCAAGGGCACAGTGCAGAATCTGATCGATCTTGACCAGATGGCGCAGAATGATGCCGTCAAGTTCGGCCAGTTGAAGTTGACCGTGGCGCAGTTTTTCCGCGTCAATGGCGGCAGCACCCAGCATCGCGGTGTGGTGCCGGACATCGCCTATCCGCAAACCGCCTGGGGCAGTGATGAGTACGGCGAGAGTTCGCTCGACTTCGCCCTGCCCTACAGCGAAGTCACACCCGCCAGCTATGTTCGCAGCGGCGATTTGACTGCACTGACGCCGATGCTGACGACGCGTCATGAAGTTCGCATCGCCAAGGACCCGGAGTTCAAGTGGTGGTTCGATGACCTCGCCGAATTTCGCAAGCAGCGCGATCGCACCGAGATGTCACTGCTCGAATCGGCGCGTCGTGCCGAGCGCGACCAGAACGAGAAGAAGCGCGCCGAGCGCAAGGCGCAACGCATCGCCATTGGTCTCGATGTCGCTGACAAGGACGCGGGTGATGACGGCCTGCTCGCCGACGAACGTCGTGATGGGGAGCCCAAGCGTAAAAAGAAGGACGCGCCGGCAGAAGTCGAGAAACCGGATTTCCTGCTGCGCGAAGCGGCGCATATCCTCGCGGACGCCATCGATCTGCTGAGCACCGACCGCCGGCTGGCCGAGCGCGTCAAGAGTTTTGACCTGCACGCTGAACCAGTCCGCGTGGATTGATGCTTTCTCCTCTCTCCCCTTGCGGGAGAGGGGCTATTTCGCGGCGTATTCGCGCTTCAAAAATTCATAGACGGCACGCAAGCCCATCGCTTCACCGCCCTTGGGACGACCGGGGCGGTCGCTGTCGTTCCAGGCGTAGGTGTCGATATGCAGCCACGGCGTGCTGTTCGGCACGAATCGGCTCAGATACAGGGCCGCGGTAATCGCTCCGGCATGGCGTGATGGACCACTGTTGGTCATGTCGGCGACGCTCGATTCGAGCATGGCGTGATACGGCTGCCACAACGGCATCGGCCACAACGGATCCTGGACTTCGAAGCTGATGCCGACCAGGCGGTCTCGCAACGCATCGACATTGCCGAATGCCGGCGGCAGTTCCGGGCCGAGTGCGACGCGTGCGGCACCGGTCAATGTCGCGAAGTCGATGATCAGCGCCGGAGCCGATTCCACCGCATAACTCAGTGCATCGCCGAGAATGACGCGGCCTTCGGCATCGGTATTGTCGATCTCGACGGTGATGCCGGAGCGTGTGCGGATGATCTCGCCGGGGCGATAGGCATTGGCACTGATTGCATTCTCGACCGCCGGAACGAGCAAGCGCAGGCGGATCGGCAACTGCCGTTCCAGGATCAATTCCGCGAGCGCAATCGCGTGCGCGGCACCGCCCATGTCCTTCTTCATGTTGCGCATGCCGTCGGCCGGTTTGATGTCGAGCCCGCCGGTGTCGAAACACACACCCTTGCCGATGATCGCCACTTCCGGATGCGACGGATCGCCCGCGAGCACTTCGATCAGTCGCGGTGCGCGATGACTGGCGCGACCGACGGCGTGGATGGCCGGGAAGTTGGCCTCGATCAATTCGTTGCCGATCCATTCGCGGAACTGGGCACCAAAGCGTGCGGCGATCGCCTGCGCCGCGGCGGCGAGATCGGCCGGGCCCATGTCTTCGGTTGGTGTATTGACGAGGTCGCGCGTGCGCGTGGTCGCAGCCACGAGTGCGGCGACTTCGTCCAGATACTGGCCGAGCGGCGCCAATAGCCGCGCCGGCTCGCGCTTGGCGCGGCGGTAGCGGGTGAATTGATAGCTGCCGAGGGCAAAGCCGAGCGCCGCGCGCTTGGGATCAAGCTGCAGACCTTGCGTCGACAGCACATAGACGCCGGGCGGCAGACTCAGCGGCAGATGTGCGAGCGCATTCAGGTCGGTCGCAGAGTTCACACCGACGAGCGCGCAAGCGATGCCGCCGTCGGCACTCGGCACGACACACGCGGTGTACGGTGCCGCGCGAAACTGGTGCGTCGCCACCCAACGCCGGGTGCGCTCGTCGGCTGTGGCGAGATAGTCCGCCAGTGCGTTGCTGGTGAGGGCGATCAGGGCGATGGCGTCGTCGGACATCAGACTTGCTCCTTGGTCATTGCGCGACAGGCTTCTAGCCACGCAACCAGTTCATGCAGATCGGCAATTTCCAGATCGGGGCGTTCGTCGTGTGGCCATGGCTGACGATCGCGATTCAGCCACACCGCGAATATGCCAGCGCGCTTGGCGCCAAGCACATCCATCAATGGATCATCGCCGACGTGGATCAGCGCACCGGCGCCGAGCCCCAGGGTCTGGCACAGGTGCGCAAAGATCGCCGGGTCGGGCTTCATCACGCCGACATCGCGCGCCGATATGCAGTGCTCGAAGTGGTGCGCCAAACCGATGCGGTTCAGATCAGCATTGCCGTTGGACAGGCTCGCCAGGCGGAAGCGCGCGGCCAGTTGCGGCAACACCGTGCTGGTGTCGGCATACAGCGTCACTTCGTTGCGGGCGCTGTAGAACGCCTCAAAAGCGCGTTCGATCAGCTGTTCGCGCGCGTCGTGGTCCTGGAACACGACGCCCAGGCTGCGTCGCCGTTGCGCGCTGTAATCGTGAGCGATGTCGGGATGGCGCACGGCGATATCATCGCGCAACGCCCGCATCAACTCGATCGGCCAACGTGCGGCGAGTTGCGGCGTCTCGGTCAGCAGGAAGGTTTGCAGCGCCTGTTCCGCGCGTGCGATGGTCGGCGCGATCGGCCACAGGGTGTCGTCGAGATCGAAACTCAGCGCCTTGATCACGAACCATCGCTCGCGGCTGCGGGTACGGCCAGTGTCGGTGTCGGTGCCGGCTCAGCCAGCGGTGTGGTCGTTGCGCTTCCGGGGACCGGGGTCGGCTCGGTCTTCAGCAACGCCAGCAGCTTCTGTTCGCGCAGCGCGAAATTCTCGGTCAGCAGGCGCGCTTCACGGATCGGCAACAGGTCGCGGCTTTTCAGCCATTCGGCGGTGACTTGCGATTCCAGAAAACGCACGAAGTGCATGGCGATCTCGGTCGGGATCAAATCGCCGCGGTGCACGAAACAGATCGGCGTCATCAGCAGGTATTCGCCGCTGCGCATTTTCGCCAGTTGCGGCGCCACGCCTTCGACCGGTATCGCGCGCAACTTCTTGTTCGCCCGGATATTCGACAGCGTGCTGACGCCGAGCGCGTTCGGGTCGATCGCGACCGCCGCCTCCAGTTGTTCGGTGTTGAGATACCAGCGCGTGGCCGCCACCGGTCGATGCCCGGCACCAAACAGCGCGCGGCGCAGGCCGTATTCGGCGCCATCCAGGGGGCCGGCGACCGCGTACAGGTTGATCGGTCGCGGCGGGCCGCCGACCGCGTCCCAGCGTGTGATTTTGCCAAGATAGATATCGCGGATCTGGCGCAGACTCAGACTCGGCGTCGGGTTTCCGGGATGGGTGATCAGGGTCAGCGCGTCCCAGGCGACCGGGTAGAAGTCGAGCAGAGTCTCGTCCGGCTTGAGCGCGTGCATGCCGCGCGCGGTCAGGGCCATTTCGACCTGACCGGTGGCGACCGCTTCGATCGCGCTCACCGTCGACAAGGCCGACAGGCGGACGCGGCGTTTTTCGGTGACCTGAAAGCGGCGTGCCGCCTCGTTGCCGAGCGCGCGCAGGGCGATGGCATCGGCGCGTCCGTCAATGACGTTCTGGGCGCGCGCCAGCATGGGCGCGGCAGTCAGGAAGAAGAGCAGAAAAGCAGTGCGCAGCAGCATCGGGGAACGGCGTCGGGGTCACGATCAAAAGCGGCGCGCACCTTAACATGCGCGCCGTGTCAGCCGTGTTCGAATGCGGCTCGGAAACTATTCGATCAAGGCGTAGAAAGCATTGCGGCCACGCACGATGGTGAGCAGCAACTGGGTATTTCGACGTTTGCTCACGCGCGTCTCCATCTCGGTCAGGTCGCGCACTTCAATCTGGTTCACCGCTGCGATCAGGTCATTGGCGCGCAGGCCATTGGCCTCGGCGCGCGAACCCTTGGCGACCTGGCTGACGAGCACGCCGCTCAGCCCTTGGCGGCGGAGCTTGTCTGGCACGTCACCCAACTGCGCGCCGGCGAGCCCGGCATCGAGCTTGTCGCCGACCAACTGGCGCAATTCCGAAGGCTTCAGCGTCGACTGCAGACTCAGCGGCTGCCCTTCGCGCAAGATCTTGATGCTGATCGCAGCGCCCACCGGCAGCAGTCCCTCCAGATTCGACAAGTCGTGGCTGTTGTTGATCGGCTTGCCGTTCACCGCGGTGATGACATCGCTCTCGCGCAGGCCAGCCAGCGCCGCCGGCGAATTCGCCGTCACTCGCGTCACCACTGCGCCCTTGTTCGTTCTCAGTCCGAGCAGCGGCGCAATCTCCTCGGTCACATCCTGGGTGTCGACGCCGAACGAGCCGCGTTTGACTTCACCGTAAGCGAGCAATTGGCGCATCACGTCGCGCGCGAGTTTGGCCGGGATCGCAAAACCAATACCGACATTGCCACCGCTCGGCGAATAGATCGCGGTATTCACGCCGACCAATTCACCACGCAAATTGACCAGCGCGCCGCCGGAATTGCCCGGGTTGATCGAGGCATCGGTCTGGATGAAATCCTGCACGCCGACGCCGCGCAAACCGGAGCGGCCGAGCGCCGAGACAATGCCAGAAGTCACCGACTGGCCGATCCCGAACGGATTGCCGATCGCGACCACGAAGTCGCCGACGCGCAGCGCGTCGGAATCCGCCAGCGTCAGTGCTGACAGGTTCTGCGCCGGAATCTGGATCAGGGCGACGTCGGACTCGGGATCGGACCCGATGAATTTGCCCTTGAGCGTGCGTCCGTCGGCGAGCGTCACCTGGATGTCGTCGGCGCCGTCGATGACGTGGTTATTGGTCAGCACATAGCCCTTCACTGCATCGACGATCACACCCGAGCCGAGCGACTGCTGCACGCGTTCGCGCGGCGTGCTCGGCGAGTTGAAAAAGCGGCGGAAAAACGGGTCGTCGAAAAACGGATCGCGCACCTTGACGTGGGTTTGCGAATTGATGTTCACCACCGCCGGCTGCGCACGCTCGATCATCGGTGCCAGTGATGGCAGCGGCTGGCCGTCGACAGTGGCGGGCAGTTGTGCCTGTGCGTTCAGCACGCCGAGCAGCAACAGGGGCAGGAAGGTACGGATCGACATGGACGAGGCTCCGGTCAGTGTTTCGAGATGGCACAGGTATTGGGGTGGCGTTGCGACCATCAAGCGTGGCCAAGGTTGCAGCCGCTGGCATCGCGCTGCAGCATGATCTGGAATGCGTGACAGCGCCCGGAATTCGATTTTCGCGATTGACACTATGTGACCCGAAGCGTAAGGTTCCGATCCGCACAGTCACAACATCTAGTGGTGAGGAGCCTTCGTGAACCCAACCAATTGGGTTTGGCATGGGGAACAAACCCGAAGCGCCGCGCGGTGCCAGGGCCTTGCTGCGGAAAGCGGTATTCGTCTTTTTTGATCAGAAACGATGGGCAGCAGCGCTGCACTGTCGCGGGCGAATTCCGTGTGGTGGCTGGCAGAGTGTGAAAACCTTGAGGGAGGATCGACAAGAATGAGTACGGTGCGCCTTGAAGCGGTGGCACGGGAGGCAGTGGACATTCCGTTGCAACCGGCTTCGCTCGACATCTGGGACAAGAAATATCGCTTGAAGAACAAGCGTGGTGACGCGGTGGACGAGACCATCGACGACACCTACAAGCGCGTGGCGCGCGCGCTGTCGGAAACCGAGGTTTCGGTCGAAAAGCAGAAATACTGGTACGAACGCTTCCTGTGGGCGTTGCGCCGCGGCGCGATCCCGGCCGGCCGCATCACCTCGAATGCCGGCGCGCTCGAACACAAACCGGCAACCAGCACGATCAACTGCACCGTCTCCGGCACCATCACCGACTCGATGGACGGCATCCTCAACAAGGTGCACGAAGCCGGACTGACACTGAAAGCGGGTTGCGGCATCGGCTATGAATTTTCGACGCTGCGTCCGCGCGGCGCGTTCGTCGCGGGCGCGGGTGCGTACACCTCGGGCCCGATGTCGTTCATGGATATCTACGACAAGATGTGCTTCACCGTGTCCTCGGCCGGTGGTCGTCGCGGTGCGCAGATGGGCACGTTCGACGTGTCGCATCCGGACGTCAAGGACTTCATCCGCGCCAAGCGCGAAGACGGTCGCCTGCGCCAGTTCAACCTGAGTCTGCTGATCACCGATGAATTCATGGACGCCGTCGCGATCGATGGCGACTGGCCGTTGGTCTACCCGGTGCACGTCAAGGAACAGGGCGAAGTCGAGCTCGGCAATGCCGAACAGGTGGTCTGGCGCGAGTGGCCGACCAAGGACAATTACGTCAGCCGCGACGATGGTCTGGTTGCCTGCAAGATTTACGGCCACATTCGCGCGCGGCATCTGTGGGACATGATCATGGTGTCCACCTATGACTTCGCAGAGCCTGGCTTCATCCTCATCGACCGCGTCAACGAGATGAACAACAACTGGTGGTGCGAATCGATCCGCGCGACCAATCCCTGTGGCGAACAGCCGCTGCCGCCGTATGGTTCCTGCCTGCTCGGTTCGGTCAACCTGACCAAGTTCGTGCGCGATCCGTTCACCGCCAAAGCGCGTTTCGACTGGGACGAATACAAGGAAGTGGTGCGCGTGTTCACGCGCATGCTCGACAACGTTGTCGAGATCAATGGCCTGCCACTCGAACAGCAGCGCCACGAGATCACCAGCAAGCGCCGTCATGGCATGGGTTTCCTCGGTCTCGGTTCGACGCTGACGATGATGCGCATGGCCTATGGTTCGAACGAATCCTGCAAATTCACTGAAGACGTCTCGCGTGAAATGGCGGTCGCCGGTTGGGAAGTGGCGCTGTCGCTGGCCGATGAAAAAGGTCCGGCGCCGATCATGGATCAGGATTTCGTCGTCACCGGCGAGATGCTACGCAAGCGTCCGGAAATGATCCGCGATGGCATCAAGATCGGCGACGTGCTCAAGGGTCGCGTGCTGCACGCGAAATATTCGCGATACATGCAGCGTGTCGCCGCGGTCGCACCGGAACTGGTCGGCAAGTTGGCCGAAACCGGTGCGCGCTTCACCCACCACAGCTCGATCGCACCGACTGGCACGATTTCGCTCAGTCTCGCGAACAATGCCAGCAACGGCATCGAGCCGAGTTTCGCGCACCACTACAGTCGCAACGTGATCCGCGAAGGCAAGAAGTCGAAGGAAAAGGTCGAGGTCTACAGCTACGAATTGCTGGCCTATCGCATGCTGGTCAATGCCAAGGCGATGCCGTATTCGAGCGACGACGAAGCGAAGTTGCCCGACTACTTCGTCGCTGCCGATGACATCACGCCGAAGGCGCATGTCGACATCCAGGCGGCGTCGCAGATCTGGGTCGACTCGTCGATCTCGAAAACCGCAAACGTGCCGACCGACTACGCCTACGAAGACTTCAAGGACATCTACCGCTACGCCTACGAAAAAGGCTTGAAGGGATGCACCACATTCCGCTTCAATCCCGCCGCCTTCCAGGGTGTTCTGGTCAAGGAACATGATCTGGAAAACACGACGTATCGTTTCGAACTCGAAGACGGCACCTTTGTCGAGGCGCGCGGCAACGAGGAAATCGAATACGACGGCGAAGTACACACTGCAGCGAATCTGTTCGATGCGTTGAAAGAGGGCTACTACGGAAAATTCTGAACGCGTTGCGTCCGAACTTTGGAGGTCTCTGCGTTTGATCATGGAATGTGTCGGAGAAATTCCGACCATGCAACGGGCCAGGGAAGGTGCGTTTGGCCGATCGTGTGCAACACGGTCGGCCTTCCGCCGTCGGGCAACCGGCGGTGACAGTGGCGGCGATGGATGCGACCACTGATCACAACAAAACTAACTGAAGCAGCCGGAGGGTTTATCCCATGAGTAATGATTCGATGATGTCCAATGTGGCCGATGCAATGGCCGACGTGAAAGCCGCCGTGGTCGAGAAAGCCAGCGACGCGATGGCCGGAGCCAAGAAGGTGGTCGCCAAGGCGAAGAAGGCGGTGGCCAAGAAAGCCGACGCCGCCAGGACTGCGGTGAAAAAGGTCGCCGCCAAGGCGAAGAAAGCAGTGACGCCGAAGAAGGCTGCAAAGCCCGCGGCGAAGAAAGCAGCTAAGAAAGTAGCGAAGAAGGCAGCTCCGAAGAAAGCCGCCAAGCCCGCTGCGAAGAAAGCTGCCAAGCCTGCTGCCAAGAAAGCGGCCAAGAAGCCGGTCGCGAAAAAGGCTGCAAAGCCTGCGAAGAAGGCCGTGAAGAAAGCAGCGCCGAAGAAAGCAGCGCCGAAGAAAGCTGCCGCCAAGGCCGTGAAGAAAGTTGCCAAGAAGGCTGCCCCGAAGAAGGCCGCCAAAAAGGTAGCGAAGAAGAAGTAAGCGGCACGGGCGATCTGTCGCCCGTTGTCTTGGCGGCCTGACGCGCGTCTGTTTGACGCAGTGTTTTTAACAGGCCGAGGTCTCGCACACGCCGGGTCAGCGTGTGTTTGAGGCGCGTCCACCGGTGCCCGACGCGCTGAGCGCGCGGGTTCCGGAACGGACATCCTCCTGTGCATGACCGTGCACAGGAGCCTCTATGATTGAACACAGTGCGCGGCTTCGGTCGCGCAATGTGTTTTTGGCGAGTCAACCGGACGAGAACAGCAATGGCGATCAAGATCGGCAAGAAGATCAAGGGCTACAACGTGGTGCGGCCGGAAGACAAGGCGAAGCTGCCAGGTGTGGCCCTGAGTGCGCCCGCCGAGGTCATCGCGGTGCAGAAGACCGCCGAAGTCATCCAGATGACCGAGCAGGTCGAGCGCCCGGACGTATTGATCGGTTCCACCTACAAGGTCAAGTCGCCGCTGTTCGAGCATGCGCTGTACGTGACGCTCAACGACATCGTGTTGAACCAGGGCACCGTACACGAACTGCGGCGCCCGTTCGAAGTGTTCATCAACTCGAAGAACATGGACCACTTCCAGTGGATCGTGGCGCTGACGCGCATCATGAGCGCGGTATTCCGCAAGGGTGGCGACGTCACCTTCCTGGTCGAGGAAATGAAAGCGGTGTTCGATCCGCGCGGCGGCTACTTCAAATCCGGCGGCGTCTACATGCCCTCGATCGTCGCCGAGATCGGCAGCGTGATCGAGGAGCATCTGAAGTCGATCGGCCTGATCCACGATCCGGAAATGAGCGCCGACACGCGCAAGCTGATCGCCGACAAACGCGCAGCGTTCGAATCGCGCTCAAAAAAAAACACTGACGCACCCGTAAGCGCCGAGAAGGCGTCCGCTGCCGATACCGGCGGCGAAAAGTTTCCACCAAGCGCAAGCATGTGCAACAAGTGCAACACCCGCGCCACCATCATCATGGACGGCTGCGCCACCTGTCTGAATTGCGGTTATTCGAAGTGCGGCTGAGGGCGGCGATGTTGCCGCTCGCTGAAAGTTGTGTCGCTGGCATACCCAACACCTGGGTGGGCTATCTCACAGTTCGAATCCGTCCGAGAAAATGATTACCGGCAGGACGAAGAGCGTGAAATCGGTCGAGGTTGTCGAAGCGCAGTTGTCGGTGGCGACCACAGTGACCGTGTACGTGCCGAGTGGCGCCGCATTAACCACGTTCACGTCACCCGTGCCCGGATCGGCGTTCAATGTTCCGGTGTAGCTGAGTGGTGCAATCGTGGCGTCCAGGCCGGTGACACTGCCGTTGTCTGTGGGCGCCGACGCCGTGTTGACGGTGAGACCTTGTGCGAGGCCGACGACCGCGCCCGAATAGACGCCAATCACTGGTGGCGTGTCCACACTGACATTGAGCTGCAGATCACCGGTGCCGGTGAGGCTGCCATCGGAAACCTGGAAGCGCACCGTGCCGGTGGTCGCATTGCACGCCGCCGCGAGCGTTGCGCTGATCGTGCCGGAGGTGTTGCTGATGCCGGCCACGGTGATGCC
>JAYUVY010000089.1:0-77240 GCA_043753835.1 Lysobacterales bacterium
GGCCACGGTGATGCCGGTCGCGGTGCCGCCGGCGATCTGGGTGACGGTCAGGCTGCCCGCGGCGGTCTGCGCATCGGCGACGCTACCGACCGTCACCGCGCTACCGGCAGCCGTGCCTTGTTGGCGGCCGATCGCTGCAGCGGGGGTGAAGGTCGGTGCGGTGTTCGCGCCGATCGTGAAATTGGCTGCGGACTGACCGAGCGGTGCGACAAAATCATGCTCACGCACTCGCAGGCGCGCTTGCGCGGTCGGATTGTTCGGCACGGTCCACGCGAACGAACCGGTGTTGGCGATATTGCTCGCCACGGTGATCGGCCAGGTCACGCCGGCGTCCAGCGACAGCTGTATCGTCACGTTGCGCGCGAAGCTGCCGCCATTCGTCCAGCTGATCGTCTGGCCCGAGCCAATCGCAACAACGCCACCGCTGGGCAGGACATTCGTGATCGTGTCGGCGACAAGATCGGAGGTGGTATCGCGATACCAGCCGATGTCGCGCATCTGCTGCCGGGTGAGATCGAGCGTCAGGGGCAGCCCGGCATTGATGGCAGGCTCCATCAACAAATTGGGCACGGCGGCGTTGCTGTAGTGCGAGACCGAAGAGCCGCCCTGGAATGGGTTGGGCGTGAACAATTCCACACGCCCGGTCGCCGCGTCCCAGCCCGCCGTCATCGGTACTGACCCCGAAGCGATACGCACGTTCGCGCCGTCCCAGAGCAGATTGTTGGTATTGATTGCCGACGCGGCGCGTTGCGAATCGGTCATCGCAAACCAGCTCAGGCCAACCGTGCGATCGAACATGAAACGCGACCAGATATCGGGAAAGCCGCCGGTGAACACGCCGGCCGACGAGGTAAAACTGGACGAGCCGAGGCCGTGTCCCATTTCATGCAGCAAGACTACGAACAGATTGACCGTGCCGGCGGGCGTGGCATTGTCCAGTCCGTAGTAAAAGCGGGTGCCGACGCCGAGACAGCCGGTGTCGACATCGCTGTTGAAGGTCGCGTTGATGTCAGGGTTAACAGCGCTCAGGTCACCGCCAGCTTGCTTATTCGCCAGGGCGCCATGGTAGAACGTGCCGGAAAATCCGGCATTGGCGAAATCCCGAAAGATATTGACGCTGCCTGCGGAGCCCAATACGCCGCCACTGGTGGAGCAGGGCGTCAGAGGATTGAACTGCGAGCGCACCTGGATTGTCACGCTGCTGTCGAGATAATTGCTCCAGACCTGCGCCGCGGCGTTGAACAGAGCGAGACGTTGCGCGCCGAGGTTGGCGTTGCTGTCGTTGCCCGGTGCCGGCAGAAATTGCGCCGCGGTCGAATTGAAACCCTCACCGGCACCGTCGTTGTTGACGATCGACAACGTCGATGTCTTCGCCAACGACATGGACTGGCTGCGCTCGATCAGGTCCGAATAGAACTGGTACTCCGCCCGGGTCATGCCGTGCCGGATGGCGAGCTTGGAGCGTTCATCGATCACCGAATTGGGCAGCGGCGCGCCTGTGTAGAGATCTCGGCCGAAGAACACACTGGCCTCGGCGACGCTGGCCACGCAACCGACCATCAACTGGCCGTTGCCTGCCCATCGCGCCAGTGGCACCTGCTGGAACCGGTCTTTGAGATCGATCGCTTCGCCGCCGTCTGGAAGCTTCTCGGCGACGAGGTCATCCGTGCGCCGGTCGGTCAGTTGCTCGATCAACGAAGCCAAGGCCGGGTCGGTGGGCGGTCGCGATTGTCCGAACGCAGCGGTCGTGGCCGCGGCAAACGCCAGCGCGGCGAACCAGTGGTGACTGCGGCGACGCGCAGAATTTCTGTCTACCCGAACCATGATCCGCCCCTCGCCCGCGTGAACAAACGCCGAGAGTTTGACGATGGGCGGGGGGCGGCACAAGTTGTGCAGGATGCGCGGCGCGAAACAGCTTCCGCTTTCAACTTCCAGTAATGCAGGCGGCAGCTGACGCCTACGCAACAGTCCAGTTTCGCGCAGCACAGGGCGTGACAGGGCCAACGGCAATCGCCGCATAGTTGTCACAGACTTCGACGCAGCGTTTTGTCCGCGAAATGGCGCCGTACCGCAGTTGCCGGCATCGGGCCGCATCAAAGCGACTGGATCGGCCCGAATGATTGCAAGACGGGAATCGCTGGAAGTGTTCTGAGACGTGTTGCATCATCCGGCTATCGTGGCTTCGAGTGGATCAGTGCTTTATGCGGGAAGGCACCGGTAAGCGCATCGACGAAGGCAAGCTCGACAAGATCGTGGCTGATGCGGCGAAGGCGAAGCGCGAGCGCGAGGGTGGGTATCGCGAGCGCGCGCTCGGGATGTATCCGTGGATCTGCGGGCGTTGCGCGCGTGAATTCACGCGTGCGAATCTGCAGGAGTTGACGGTGCATCACCGCAACCACAACCACGACGACAATCCGGCTGACGGCAGCAACTGGGAGTTGCTCTGCCTGTATTGCCACGACAACGAGCACCAGCGCTATCTCGACCACGACAGCGGCAGCCTGACCGGCGACGACAAGCCGGCCGCGGCGACTTCGAATCCGTTCGCTGGATTGAAGGCGATGTTGCGGCCGCGTTGATCGGCGCGAAGGTTGTGCGGTGACGCAAGCACACCCATGCGCGTGTCACGGCACCAGACGACTTTCTTTTCCGCGGGTTCGGGCGTCAGATTCTCGCGCCGCGCCTTGCGACTTATGGAGAACGACCACGCGTGCAGTGCTCAGCGGGTTCGCGAAAATCGGTTTCTTACTCGGCGCAGCCGCCCTCGCGATGTCGCTGCTGACCGTGCTGGCCGGCGACGACGTGGCCGCGGCCTAGGCCGAAGCGCTCGAAGCGCTTGAAGCCGAAGCGGATGCCCTCGATCGAATGTCGCGCCTAGCGGCGACGCCCCGGCATCGGCAAACGCTGCACGATCGCCTTGAGCTTCTGCTTCAGGCGCGAGAAGAACGGGGCCTCGGGGCCGGTGACGGTCGGGATCTCGGCGGTGATCGGTTGCTGGATCGCGACCGAGCCACTGCTTTCGACGCGCTCGCCACGGGGTTTGCGGCGGCGACGATTGCGGCGGCGTTCGGCATCAGCCGGCGATTCGCCCGGCACGCCTTCCGACATCGGCTCCGGTCGTGGTGCCGGTGCTGGACGCGGCGTGTCGTGACGAGGCTTCTGGCCGGGCGCACCGTCGTGGCGCTCGCCCTGCGGCTTGCGCTCGCGTGAACTCGAACTTGAGCCGGAACTGCCGCCATCGCGGCGCGGTCCGCCACTACCGGATCGGCCGTCGCGGTTCTTGCGATCGCGGTCTTCGCGGCGCTTGTTTGCGGTGGCGTCGAGCACCTCGGCCAGTTCGCTCTTGCCTTCTCCGGGCGCACGTTCGCGTTTCGGCGGTGACACCAGCATGTCCGGGGTAATCGATTCGAACGGAATCTTCTGCTCGATGTACTTCTCGATGTCCGGCAACGACACCGCGTAGTCCTCGCAGGCGAAACTGACGGCATCGCCTTCGGCACCGAGTCGCGCGGTGCGGCCGATGCGATGCACGTAGTCCTCGGCGTCATGCGGCAGGTCGTAATTGAAGACGTGGCTGACGCCATGGATGTGCAGGCCGCGTGCCGCAACGTCGGTGCCGACCAGCAATTCGAGTTCGCCTTTCTGGAAGCGGCCGAGCAGGGACTCGCGCTTTTTCTGTGGCACATCACCGGACAACAAGCCGACCTTCCAGCCCTGCGCTTCGAGCTTGCGCGCAACGCGTTCGGCGGCAATCTTCATGTTGACGAAGACCATGCCGCGCGGGTTGCCGATCTTGTGCAGCAGATGCAACAACAGCGGAATCTTTTCGTCGGCGGCCGGGTAGTAACCGACCTGACGTACCCGCGACACCGTCACCGATTCCGATTCGATGATGACTTTTTCCGGTTCGTTCATGTGCTCGTAGGCAAGTTCGAGCACGCGATGGCTGAGCGTCGCCGAGAACAACATGTTCTGACGTTCGTGCGGGTCCGGCATGCGCCGCAGCAGGAAACGGATGTCCTTGATGAAGCCGAGATCGAACATGCGATCGGCCTCGTCGAGGATGACCACGTCGACGGCGCGCAGCGAGACCACATGCTGCTTCGCGAAGTCGATCAGCCGCCCCGGCGTGGCGATGACGACATCGACGCCGCCGGCCAGTTGCGTGCGCTGCTTGTCGTAATCGACACCGCCGTAGATCAGGGCCATGCGCAGGCCAAGGTTGCGGCCGATCTGCTGCGCATCCTTCTCGATCTGGATGGCGAGTTCACGCGTCGGCGCGAGGATGACGGCACGCGGCTCGTTGTCCTTGCGGTCGGCATGCGCCGGCTTGGTCAGCAGACGATTGAACATCGCCACCAGAAACGCGGCGGTCTTGCCGGTACCGGTTTGCGCCTGGCCCGCTACATCGCGGCCGAGCAAGGTGATCGGCAGCGACATCGCCTGAATCGGCGTGCAGCGGATGAATCCGGCGTCTTCCAGGCCCTTCAGCAGCGAAGGATGGAGACTGAAATTCTCGAAACAGATATCGGTCAGCGGTTTGTCGGACATTCGTTTTCTTTCGCCTTGGGGCGCGGCCTTGAGCGGCGCGATTTCGCCCGCATCACCGCGGGCAGGTCGGGAACGCGCTTGATCGCATCCCTGGTGGAGACGACAATCCATCATCCCCGGCAAGCGCGCGTGGCCGATCGATCCGATCAAGGCCGCCGCGCGACCTGAAGAGTGTACCGCAATGCTGGCGCAAGCCCGCGCCCACCAAGGAGATTTCCGTGAGTGAACTGATTGCCCATGCCGACGACGGCAACTTCGATGCGACTGTTTTGCAATCACAGGAGCCGGTGCTCGTCGATTTCTGGGCCGAGTGGTGCGGGCCCTGCAAGGCCATCGCGCCGATGCTAGAGGAGCTTGCGGGCACCTACGAAGGCAAGATGAAGATCGTGAAACTCAATGTCGATCAGAACCCGAAAACCGCCCGCAACTTCAGCGTACGCAACATCCCGCTGCTGTTGATGTTCAAGGACGGCAAGGTGCATGCGACCCAGGTCGGTGCGCTGCCGAAGTCGCAGTTCACGCAGTGGATCGACAAGAATCTGTAAACGCCGAATGTAATCGGGCGGGTTGCGGTGGGTCGCTTTGCGGCGCACCGCAAGGCGCTGGGCGGTGATGGCAGTCGAAGATGGCGAATCAATGTCGCGCTTGTGCGCGGCGCAATGCCGGTGCTAGTGTCTCGTCCTGTCTGAACGCGATGAACTTGTCGCGCGACACGCGGGGCTGCTGATGCAGTCGCGTTGACCGAGACGAGAAGTCTCGAAGTCCCAACAACTCCCCCACACAGAATCGATCAGCGCTCATGCGCGAACCTACCGTGTCCGAAAATTCAACGGCGCCTGCCGCCGATATCCCCGTTTCCGAAAAGCCCGTGGCTGACAAGGCTGCGTCCGAGTCGGCCCCGCCACCAGCGACCCGTAGCCGCAAGCAGGCTGCGACCGTTGTGGCACCGCCCGCGCCCGAGCCCGGCAATGCGCCGGCACCCGAAGCGCGAACGCCCGCTGCGGAAAACGCGCCGCAGCAGGTCAGCCCTGCGCCGGCAGTTCAAGACGGAAACGCCCAAGACGGTCAGTCGCCGGACGGTGACGGATCTGGCGATGACGGCGGTGGCGAAGGCACAGCCGCACAGCGCATGTCGCGCCGCGAGCGTTTCCGCCGCCGTTTCAAGGATCGCGACAGCCGTCCGGCCCGCAATGACGGCATGCCGACCGACCAGGGTGACGGCGAAACGCCGGCCCCCGGCAACAGCGATCGCGAACCGCAGCAGCAGTTCCAGCCGCGGCCGAGCTTCACCATCCCCGCCGATGCACCGACCAGCCTGACCCAGCTCAAGCGCATGAACGCGGATCAGCTGCTGACGCTGGCCGAGAAGATTGGTATCCATGAAGGTGTTGCTCGCGCGCGCAAACAGGACGTCAACTTCTCGATCCTGAAAGTGCTGACGCGCACCCCGGAAGGCATCGATGCCGAGGGCGTGCTGGAAATCCTGCAGGACGGCTTCGGCTTCATGCGCGCGTTCGAAGCTTCGTATCTGGCCGGTCCCGATGACGTTTACGTTTCGCCCTCGCAGATCCGCCGCTTCAACCTGCGCACCGGCGACTACATCACCGGCAAGATCCGCTCCCCGAAAGACGGCGAACGCTATGTCGCCCTGCTCAAGGTCGACGCGATCAATGGCGAACCGCCGGAAGCCAGCAAGAACAAGGTGCTGTTCGAAAACCTGACGCCGCTGTTCCCGCGCCAGGCGTTCCATCTCGAACGCGGCAACGGCTCGTCGGAAGACATCACCGGCCGCATCCTCGACCTGATGGCACCGATCGGCAAAGGCCAGCGCGGCCTGATCGTCAGCCCACCGAAAGCCGGCAAGACCATGCTGCTGCAGAACGTCGCGCAGGCGATCGTGCACAACCATCCGGAAGCGCATCTGATCATCCTGTTGATCGACGAGCGTCCGGAAGAAGTGACAGAAATGCAGCGCTCGGTGCGCGCCGAAGTGATCAGCTCGACCTTCGACGAACCCGCAGCGCGTCATGTGCAGGTCGCCGAAATGGTGATCGAACGCGCCAAGCGTCTGGTCGAACACAAGCGCGACGTGATCATCCTGCTCGACTCGATCACCCGCCTGGCCCGCGCCTACAACACCGTGGTGCCGAGTTCGGGCAAGGTGCTGACCGGCGGTGTCGATGCAAATGCACTCCAGCGCCCGAAGCGATTCTTCGGCGCCGCGCGCAATGTCGAGGAAGGCGGTTCGCTCACCATCGTTGCGACCACGCTCGTCGACACCGGCTCGAAGATGGACGAAGTGATCTACGAAGAGTTCAAGGGCACCGGCAACATGGAAGTGCACCTGGATCGCCGTATCACCGAAAAGCGCGTCTATCCGGCCTTCAACATCAACCGTTCCGGCACGCGTCGCGAAGAACTGCTGATCGAGCCGGACCTGCTGCAGAAGATCTGGATTCTGCGCAAGTTGCTGCATCCGATGGATGAGCTCTCCGCGATCGAGTTCCTGCTCGACAAGATGAAAGACACCAAGACCAACGACGAATTCTTCAAGTTCATGAAGCGCGGTTGATCCGAACGTCGAACGGCCAAATACGAAACCCGCCTGGTGCGGGTTTTGTTTTTTTGCCGGTTCGATTGCATCGGTCGAAGCACGCGCGCATCATCGTGGCGGGTTCAAACGGGGAGACAAGCATGACGATCAAGATGATGCCGTTCGGGGTATTCGCCGCCGCGCTGATGGCGGGCATGTTGTTGCCGGGCGCAGACGTCCGCGCCGAATTCAGCGCCGAACAGCGCGCCGAATTGGCCGCCGCGCACAAGGCGCTCGGGGCCGACGTCGAAGCCGCGCCGGCCACCGCGGATTGGGGCAAGTATGTGACCGAGCACTACGCCGCCAACGCGCAGATGCTGCCGGCGAATGGCGAGGCCGTGGTCGGTCGTGAAGCGATCACCGCATTCTTCAAGAGCTTTCCGGGCATCACCCGATTCAAGACCGAAGATCTGGAAATCGATGGCGACGGCGATGTCGCATTCATCTTCAATTCGGACTTGCCGGTGGCGGCTCCTGCTCCGGAGCCTGCACCAGCGACGCCCGCGGCGAAATCTTCGCCTTGACGCGCATCGCCATTCTCGGCAATTCGGGTTCCGGCAAATCGACGCTGGCGCAGCGCTGGTCGCGTGAAACCGCTGCGCCAGTGCTTGATCTCGACAGCATCTATTGGGAACCGGACCAAGTCGCAGTCATGCGTAATCGCGAGGCGATGCGCGCCGATCTGCTCGCGTTCTGCCGACAGCCGAGTTGGATTATCGAAGGCTGCTACGGCGATCTTATTGCGGAGGCGTTGGCGCATGGCCCGCAACTGGTGCTGTTGAATCCGGGCGAAGCAGCCTGCATCGCCCATTGCCGCGCCAGGCCCTGGGAGCCGCACAAGTACGCCAGCAAGGCGGAGCAGGACAGCAAGCTTGAGTACCTGCTCACCTGGGTGAGCGACTACTACACGCGCGACGGGGCCATGTCGTTGTTTGGGCACCGCGCCGAGTTCGATCGCTACGCCGGGCCGAAACGCGAAATCAAAAGCGAGCTGCCCTGAGGTGGGTTCAGGGTGAGGCCGGGCCGCAATCCGGATGCAAGGTCGCTTCAATCCATTTTCGGGTGTTATCGCTGCGCCCGGATTGTGCGACGAGTGCGCAGTTCGGCATCTCTCGTCAACTGGGCGGGTCCATTCTGGATCGCAGCATCAATCGCCCGCGAACCCAGGCTTTCCGACTTGTTCGGGCAGTTGCGGCACCCGCAACAGTTGCGTCGGATCGTAGCCGTAGTGGCGAAAGCGTTCGCGCAGGGTCGCGTAGAGCCCGTCATCCAGGGTTGGTGTGCGCGCGAACACCCAGGCCAGTTTGCGATTCGGATAGCCGATCAAGGCCCACGAATAGTCGGGCGCGGTCTCCAGAATCAGGTAGTCGGCCCCGATGACCCCGAAGAAGCGGATTTTCCACTGTGCATTGCGCGTGCCTGGTACGACGCGCGCCACGCCGCGCATCTTCTTTTCCGGCGAATCGAAAGACTTGCGATACACATAGACATTGTCGATGCGGCCATCGGCTCGCAAGGCGTATTCGTCCCGCGCCGCCACTTTGCCGCGTTCGGCAAAATACGGGATATGCGCGATCACATACCAACTGCCCATGTGTCGCGCGAGATCGACATCCGCCGTGCTGCGCAATTGTTCCCGGCTCATGCCACAAGCACTCAACATCACAACCCCCATCAGCAAACCAGTGCGCAACCACATGGTGAATCTCCATTCAGTCAGCGTAGCGTGACCGGGTCGATCTGAACCTGGCGTCAAGGCTGGCGTCGTCACTGCGTGATCACCAACGACTACCGCGACGCTTGCGCCGGCTGCGTTTACACATGTAGACTTCAATCATCTACAGACGTAAACGATAAGGATTTGCGGGCACCATGAGCATCAGCAGCGCCGAAAGCATCGTCATGCAAGCCTTGTGGGACAGGCACCCGCAAACCGCCGAAGATCTGGTTCATGGCATCGGGCCGGCGCAGGACTGGCAGGAATCCACGATCAAGACCTTGCTCACGCGCCTGCTCGCGAAGCAGGCGATTTGCGCCGAGAAAGACGGGCGCCGATTCCTGTATTCGCCGTTGGTGACGCGCGATGACTGGGTTGCGGAACAGTCCGACTCGCTGCTCGATCGCTTGTTCGGTGGGCGCGTCGCGCCGTTGGTGGCGCACTTCGCCGAGCATCGCAAACTCACGCCCAAGGACCTCGCCGATCTGAAGAAGCTGATCGCGGAGATCGACGATGGCCATTGATCGCTGGTGGCTGCTGCTCAGTCAGCTGACTCTCGCGGTCAGTATCGCCCTGCTGGCGATCGCCGTGATTCGCGTGTTGGCGCGTCGCTGGCTCTTCCCGCGTGCGACCTATGCCCTGTGGCTGCTGTTGCCGTTGTCGGTGTTGGCGGTGAGCCTGCCGGCAACGCGCAAGGTCGTAGTCATCGACACGTCGCCGACGGCGCAAACAACCATCGTTGGCGAAGCGACGCCGGTGCTGCCGGAAGCGAGTTCGCGACCCATGCTGCTTCTGCTCTGGGCCAGCGGTTGTGCGATCAGTTGGATCGGATTTGCCTTGCTGCAGCGGCATTTTGTGCGGCGCCTGGGCGCGCAGCGCGGCGCCGGACGCATTTGGCGTTCGCCGCGCACCGACGTGTCACCGGTGGTGATCGGGCTGTGGCGACCGCGCATCGTATTGCCCGCCGATTTCGAATTGCGCTTCGATCCCGATGAGCAGCGCTTGATCACCGACCACGAAACCGCGCACCTGCAACGCCTGGACGTGCCGGCGAACGCGCTGGCGGCGCTGATCGTCGGAGTCTTCTGGTTCCATCCGCTGGTGTGGCTGGCATGGCGCCAGTTTCGCATCGATCAGGAATTCGCCTGTGACGCCGACGTACTTGAGCAGCATCCAACTTCCCGCAAGACCTATGCCGCGGCGATGCTCAAAGCCCAACTCAATCTAGATGCGTTGCCGCTCGGCTGTCACTGGTCACGCACGCATCCACTCACCCGGAGAATCGAAATGCTCAAGCAACCCACCCCGTCGCGTGTTCGTATCCACGCAGTGCGCATCCTGCTGGCATTGCTCGCGCTCAGTCTCAGTTATGCACTTTGGGCGCAGAAGCCGGCGGTGACAACACTGGTGTCCGCAAACGCATCGCAGGCCGAGACGGCTTTGAATGCCACCGTGTTCACCACGATCGGCACGTCCAGAAAACTGCATGATCCGATCGTCGACCTGCGCGCTCCGATATCGCTGGTGCACAGCTTCGATGGCGTCGACTGGACCTTCGAATTGAATGTCGTGCCCGACGAGTCACACCCGAATTCAGCGCGTGTGTCGACTGTGATCAAGCGCGACGGCGTGGTGATGGGCAGTCCCATCATCGTCGTCGGTTATGGTGAACCGGGTGTGGTTCGCATCTCGGACGATGGCGGTGCGGCCATCTATGAAATGGAGATTCGTGTTGGTGCAAGCGATGCGCCGGCGGTGTCGATGGAGATCAAGTTCGGGCCGGAAGACCGATCGGTCGAACGTGTCGAGGACGGCGTCCGCATCATCTACGCGACAGTTGAGCGCAACGCCGAAGGCATCGCGACGGCCCTGGTGATCCCGAAAAACGGGTTGGACGAAAACGACCCGCAATTGATGGTGCAGCTGATGCAGCAGTCGCTTGCGTTCCAACGCTTCGAGGAAGATGGCGTCATCAAGGCCGAGCGTTATGGTGTGCGTATTCGTGAGCATGGCGACTCGTCGGCCCCTGCGGCGACGGGCTTCAGCTTCGGCGACCGCGAGCTGATCGACTTCGGAGTCACAAATTTTCGCCGCTCGCCGACGACTGGCCAGCTCGCGCTCGGCGTGAAGCAACTGGCGGTGCGCGATGCATTTCTCGCCGCAGCGTCTCTCGCGAACCTGCGCGTGACCAATCCGAACCTGTCGAGCACGACACAGACGCTCGATTTCGAGTTGAGCGACGTGCCCGCCAATACGCTGCTGGACACGATCGCCCGTGCCAGCAAGCCGCCGTTCGCTTACGTCATCGACGGCGACGCGATCACCTTGTCGCGCTAGTTCATCGAAGTTGCGCAAGGCGCGCGCTGCTCTGGCAGACTGCGCGCCGCGAACAACGAGGTGGACATGAGCGAGCTGACGGAAGCAATGATCGACGAGGCGCTGCGCCTGTCGCCGATCGAGGCGCGGATTGTCGGGTGTCTGATCGAGAAGTCGGCGACGACGCCGGAGGCGTACCCGCTGACTGTCAATTCGCTGCTGCTGGCGTCGAACCAGAAGACCAGTCGCGAGCCGATCATGAACCTTGAAGAGGGTGCGATCGGGCACGCGCTGCGCGAGCTTGAAGACCGGCGCTGGGTGCGCGTGGTGCACGGCTCGCGTGCGCATCGCTACGAACATCGCGTCGACGAATTGCTGAGCGCGACCAAGCCGCAACGTGCCTTGCTGTGTCTGCTGATGCTGCGCGGTCCGCAGTCTGCCGGTGAATTGTTGACGCGCAGCGACCGCCTCGCCGAACTCGGCGGTTTGGATGAAGTGAAACAGGTGCTGGAACGCTTGCAGCAACGGGGTTTCGTCGCTTGCATCGGGCGCGCCGCGGGCCAGCGCGACGACCGCTATGCGCACCTGTTCTGCGGTCCGGTCGAAGCCCATGCACGGCGCGAGGACGATGAACCGGCGACCGCTGGCGGATCAGCTTCACTCGCTCAGCGTGTCAGTGAACTCGAAGCGACGGTGGCGGCGCTTGCTGCACGCATCGCGGCGCTCGAGTCGTCCGCGCTTTCGCGTGAAATCGGCGACGGTGCTAGCCTCGCGTCATGACAGCAAGGTCTCTCCCGTACACACACTTCGCGCTCTCCCTGATGCTGTCGGCGCTGATCGCGGCGCCGCTGCGAGCGGCGGAAACCCCGGTGTCGGTGGTTTCGGCGACATGTCCGAACATTCCGGCTTCGCGAACCGTATCCGTGGTCACCTCGCAGGCCATTGCGGCCGGCCAGAGCATCGTTCTGGCGGTCGCCATCAACAGCGCCGATGCGCCTGATCTCGTCGTCACCGGGCCAGTTGGCGTGGTCTGGTCCACGCTTGGCGGCAACAAATCCGAGCTGCGCGACCGCAGTGTGTTGCTGATACGCGGCCGCGCCAATCAAAATCTCGCCAGCGGTGCCGCGATTCAATTGGCTTTCGGCCTGGTCGAGAGCAGCCGCAACGCCTGCGTTCTCGGTTTGCGATTCAGCAGTTTCATCGATGGCGGCGATGCGACGGCGACGGACGGACAGAACCTCGGTGTCGCGGCCGATGTGCCGACCGCGTCGGGCAAAAACTCGGTGCAGACGGCGATGGGCATTGCGGCATTCGTGTTCGACGCAAACACCGGCGTCATGTCGACGTCACCGGGGGCGATATCCGACGGCGGCGCCTGCAATGCCGCACTGGATCTGTGCCTGCGTGTCGCGCATCAGGGTGACGTCAGCGGTGCCGTCAATATTGACAATACACCGACCACGGCCAGCGACTGGATCGCGACATTGGCCGTGCTCAATACGCCGGGCCTGTTCAAGGATGGCTTCGAGTAGGCGCGCCGGCGAAACCGGCGAAGTGTGTGCGACCTGACGCCATCACGCCTCGGGCGCCCGCCGCGCGATGACGTGCGACGCCTCGGCGCGTCTTCCGGAGAATCTCTGAATGTACGATCAGGTCCCTACCGGAATCGGAGTGCGGACAATGCGCAGTGCGTGGGCAGTCATTCTCTTGGTCGGAACCAGCACTGCTTGTGCGGATGCTTCGATCACCTTCGTCTGCTGTGCCTACACGCCAACCGCGGCCACTATTTCGGTGGGGGAGAGTGTCAGTTTTTCGGGCGAGTTCAACTTCCATCCGTTGCGGCAGGTGGATGGGCCATCTTCCGACACCCCGACCCCAGGTGGCTTCGCGAATAGCACCGGAACTTTCTATGCCGTGCAATTCAACACGCCCGGCACCTACTACTTCCAGTGCGCATACCACGGGACATTTGGCGGCCCCATGCGCGGCAGTGTTCAGGTTCTCCCCCTGACTCCTCCCCTCGACCTGATTTTTAACGACGGGTTTGAGTGAGTGCGCCGGCGAAACCGGTGAAGCGTAAAGGGTGAAAGTCCTCGCCAACAAATGAGTAGCGATCCACGTTGTCCCGCCACGAGGCTTACTGCATCGAAGTCGGGGTCACGCTACCGTTGTTGGCGTTGCCGAGGATTCGGTTGTTGCCGAATGAATTGATCACCGCACCGCTCGCGGCGAATACGCCGGTGGCATTGCCACTGATTGTGCTGTCGCCGACGCGCACGCGCGTGTTGCTGCCGGCGGCATTGATACCGGCCGCTCCGAAGTCGGTGATGCGACTGCTGTCGACATAGACGTCGATCACCGGGCCCGGCGAGAGTACGGTTGGCGCGAGCAGGATGCCATCCTGCGCACCGCCGCTGAGCGTTGTGTCGCGCAGGTAGATTTCGGCGGCACCCGTGACGAACAGGCCGCGCTGCACCGATTCGATCTGGCTGTCGTTCACCGTCAGCACCACGCTGCTGGCCGTCGGGGCGACGCGGATCGCGGCGAAGTCGGCGGTGCTTGCAACATTGCGGAAGCTGACACGCGAGAGCGTTACCGCCGTCGCGGTCGTAGTGTTGATGTCGAGGGCGTGCTGCGAGGTGTTTTCAATGGTGACGTCCTCAAGCAGCACCTTGCCCGCCGACAACACCCGCACGGCCGACGTGCCGAGGGTCGTGCCGGCGCCATTCAGTCGGATATTGCGCAGGATCACCGAGCAGCCGTCGTTCACGCCGGTGCAGTTGACGATGACGCCGCTCACTCCAGAGTGCAGGATGCTGCCGAGCGCACCGTCGGTCTGCAAGGTGATCGCCTTGGTGATGGTCACGGCGCCGAAGCCACCCGGGTCGAGCACGCTGATCTCGCCACCCGTGGCGGTCTTGCTGATCGCACCCGCAAACGTCTTGCATGGCGCCGTGCGTGAACACGGATTGACGTCGTCACCGACGCCGGAAACCCACGTGCGCGTGGCTTGGGCATGCACGGCACCAACAGCGGACAGGACGCAAAACACGAACATGAAACGAATGATCCGACGCATCACAGGACTCCAGAAAGTAGTGATAGCGTTGCACGAAAGGGTGGCAAAGGCATCAACTCCCCGGCGGCATCGTGATCAGGTAAGCGCCGGTGCCCTGGGCGTCGTTGATGCGGGCGATGCGGCCGCCGCCGGGTGCATCGAAGGCCGGGAAACACAACTGCCCGCCACTCGCCTGGGCTTGCACGACGGTCGCGTCGACATCAAAGCGATTTCCGAATCGAGCTGATAACACGCCGCGATGGCGTCATCGCCGAGCGACAGCATCGTGTACACGTGATCCGAACCTGGCATCGGCGAGTCTTCCGCGCGCCAACCCAACAAGCCACACCAAAAGGCCTGCCCAGCCCGATGATCGCTGGTCTCCAGTTCAAACCAGCACGGCGCGCCGTGCGCATAGTCGGTCATTTTCATTTCATTCCCCCGTCGTTTTCGCCGCAAGGCAGCAATCATTTACGCGCGAGCGGGAGTTGCTGACAGTGCCGAAAGATCGCATTCGCCTAAAGAAACGCCCGATACGCCGGGTTCGTGGTTTCTTCGACGTAGCTGTAGCCGAGCGCGGCGAGATGCGCGTCGAAGTCGGTCGCGGAGGCGGCATCGACTTGCACGCCGGCGAGGACGCGGCCGTAGTCGGAGCCGTGGTTGCGGTAGTGGAACAGGCTGATGTTCCAGTCGGTGCCGATGGCGTCGAGGAATTTCAGCAGCGCACCGCGGCGCTCGGGGAACTCGAAGCGGAACAGGCGCTCGTCGGTGATCGACTGGGCCTTGCCACCGACCATGTAGCGCACGTGCAACTTGGCCATTTCGTTACGGCTCAAATCCTCGACCGCGAAGCCGGCATGGCGGATCGAGTCGACGACGGCGTGCCGATCTTCGCTTGCGGGATCGATGGCCAGACCGACAAAGATGCGTGCTGCGCTGGCGTCGGCGTAGCGGTAGTTGAATTCAGTGACGGCACGGGTGCCGATCACATCGCAGAAGCGCTTGAAACTGCCGCGTTGCTCGGGAATGGTGACGGCGAGCAGCATCTCGCGTTCGGCACCGAGGTCGGCGCGTTCGGCGACGTGGCGGAGGCGATCGAAGTTCATGTTGGCGCCGCTGACGATCGCGACGCAGGCCTTGTCCGGTGCGCCATTGGCGTGCAGATACTTCTTCAACCCGGCAATCGCGAGCGCGCCTGCGGGCTCGGCGACCACGCGCGTATCTTCGAAGACATCCTGGATCGCCGCGCAGATTTCGTCGGTCGAGACCAGCACGACGTCGTCGACCAGATCGCGCGCGACGCGGAAACTTTCATGTCCAATCTCGCGCACTGCGGCACCATCGGCAAACACGCCGACGCGCGGCAGTCGTACTGGGCGTCCGGCGCGCAATGCCGTATGCAAAGTCGGCGCATCCTCGGGTTCGACGCCGATGATGCGGATGTGCGGGTACAGCGCCTTCGCATAGGCGGCGACGCCGGCGATCAAGCCACCACCACCGACCGGCACGACGATGCAGTCGATCTCGTCGCCATGGCGTTGACGCAGAATTTCCATCGCAATGGTTCCCTGACCGGCGATCACTTCCGGATCATCGAACGGATGCACAAAGCTCATGCCGTGCGCGTGTTCGAGTTCGCGCGCATGCGCATAGGCGGCATCGAAATCGTCGCCATGCAAGACGATTTCACCGCCGAGATCAGCGACCGATTGGAGCTTGATGCGCGGCGTCGTCGTCGGCATCACGATCACTGCGCGCAGACCGAGCTTGCGTGCCGCGAGCGCAACACCCTGGGCGTGATTGCCGGCCGAAGCGCAGATCACGCCGCGTGCGCGCGCTGTCGCATCAAGCGATGCGATCTTGTTGAACGCGCCGCGCAGCTTGAACGAGAACACCGGTTGCTGGTCTTCGCGCTTGAGCAACACCAGTGCCCCGAGTTTCTTCGACAGCCGCGGCGCGCGCTCCAACGGTGACTCGATCGCGACATCGTAGACGCGCGCCTTGAGCACGCGCTGCAGATAATCCGCGCAGACCTGCGTGCGTTGCGGCGCGATGATCGATTTCGCGTCCGCAGGCAGCGGCATGGCGAGCGCGGATTCGCTCATGCCAGCGCCGTATTCAAGTCGTGCTCGACTTCAATCTCGCCGCCACCGACATGATCGAGCCAGCCCCAGGCGTCATGCGTGCGGCCGTCGAACAGGCCGAAGAACGCGTCCTGCAACTCGCGCGTGATCGCGCCGCGCACGCCCTCGCCGATGGTGAGGCCGTCGATGGATCGGATCGGCGTGACCTCGCACGCGGTGCCGGTGAAGAAGGCTTCGTCGCAGACATACAGCGCTTCGCGCGGCATGGCTTGTTCACGCACTTCGTAGCCGAGCGCGCGTGCCAGCTGGATGATGGTGTCGCGGGTGATGCCGGCGAGAATGGCTGCGCTAGCCGGCGGCGTGTAGAGAATGCCGCGCTTGACCAGGAACAGGTTCTCGCCGCCACCTTCGCTCAACATGCCATCGACGCCGAGCGCGATGCCTTCGTGGTAGCCGTGGCGCACGGCTTCCATGCTGATCTGCTGGCTGTTCAGATAATTGCCGCCGGCCTTGGCCGACACCGGCAAGGTATTCGGCGCCGGTCGCTGCCACGACGAGATGCAGGCATCGACGCCGTTCTCGAGACTCTCCGCACCCAAATACGCCGCCATCTCGGTGGCAGCAATCGCGACTTCGATCGGCGAATCAGCCTTCGGTGCCAGTGAATAGCCGCACATGCCACGGAACGCGATCGGACGCAGATAGGCGCCGCCGGTCAGACGATTGTTGCGCACGATCTGGCGGCAGGCATCGTGCAATTCGGCCATTCGATACGGAATGCGCATGCGATGGATGCGCGCCGACTCGTAAAGGCGCTCGAGATGATCGGTCAGCCGGAAGATCGCCGTGCCTTTCGGCGTCGTATACGCGCGGATGCCTTCGAACACCGAGGAACCGTAGTGCAGGCCATGGGTCAGCACGTGCACTTTCGCGTCCTGCCACGGGACGAAGTGACCGTTGTGCCAGATGTATTGGGAAGGTTTGAAGGACATGGCGGAGGATTCCTTGGTGACTTGTAATCAGGCAGCCGCAGCGATCTGCTGCAGGCGACGTGGTGCGGCTTCGGTATCGAGGAAACCGACGACGTCATAGAGTTTTTCGACCTGGCGTTTCAGCGTGCCGACATCGCGCGCCGAGTTCAGTTGCATCAGCACGATCCAAGTGTCGGCATCGCGTGGCTGTGTCGACAAGCCGGCGATCTCGAAACCGCGACGCTGTACCGTGCCGAGCAATCGCAACAAGGCGCCTTCGCTGCGGCTCAGGACCAGTCCCAGTGCGTGTTGGTCGTTCATGCTGCTTTCTCCTGTGATCTTGAATTTTTTTCGAAACCCCAAAACGCGAAACCCCCGCTTCCTTCCGGAGCGGGGGTTTCGGTTGCGTCCTGATTGGGTTGCTTATTGCATCAGGTCAAGCACTCGTCCCGCTCCGTTAAGGGCGTAATAAGTACGAGTACGAGCGCTACGAGCTTGCCGCCCGCGAACGCGACCGACGACACCGTGGCGGTGTTCGCGATCAAAGCGTTGCGGGTGGGGTTGTTCATCATGGCTCCGAAACTAGACGGCTTGTACTGGAGCTGTCAAGCCTTCATGCGAAATCGTCATATGGCCGTTACTGCACACATGGCGTGCTGCTCCGAACCGAATCGATTTCACGACACCTTGTCCTCGATCATTTGTGCATTGGACTTGCCGGGGGGGACGAGCGGCCAGACGTTGGCTTTCGCATCGATCTTCACGTGCAGCAGGAACGAACCTTCCACCGCGAGCAGTTCGCGTAGCGCGGGTTCGACCTGATCGCGGCGCTCGATCGTCGCTGCGGGAATGCGGAAGGCACGCGCCACTTGCGCGAAGTCCGGGTTGTCGGACAGATCGACTTCGCTGTAGCGCTCGCCGAAGAACAGCCCCTGCCACTGACGCACCATGCCGAGGCCGGCGTTGTCGAGCAGCACGATCTTCACCGCGATGCCGTAGCGATGCAGGGTGGCGAGTTCCTGGATGTTCATCATGATCGAACCATCGCCGCTGACGCAGACCACGGTCGCTTGCGGGCAGGCGAGCTTCGCGCCGATTGCGGCCGGCAGGCCAAAGCCCATGGTGCCGAGGCCGCCGCTGGTCAGATGATTGCTGATGCGCGCGAAGCGGCAATGTTGCGCCACCCACATCTGGTGTTGGCCGACGTCGCAGCTGATGATCATCTCCGGGCCGCCGAGATCGGACAACTGCCTTAGCAGCAGCGGTGCGTAGATGTCTTCGCCGGGCGCGTCGTAACGCCATTCGTGACGCGCGCGCAGTTCCATGCAGTGGGTACGCCAGGCACCGATCAGCAGTGGCATCGCCAGTGCATCGAGGCTACGCGACAAATCGCCGAGCAGGGCCACATCGGCACGCCGCAACTTGCTGATTTCGGCACCGTCGGCATCGAGATGGATGACCTTGGCCTTCGGCGCGAACGTGTCCAGCTTTCCGGTGGCGCGATCATCGAAGCGCGCACCGATGCAGATCAGCAGGTCGGCTTCATCAACAGCGAAATTCGCAGCCTGGTTGCCGTGCATGCCGAGCATGCCGAGGAACAGTTCGTCATTGGCATCGATGCCGCCGAGGCCTTTCAGCGTGCACACCGCCGGTGCGCGCGTTGCGGCATGAAAGCGTTGCAGCGCCGCTTCAGCACGCGCCATGCCGACACCACCGCCGGCATAGATCACCGGGCGCTTGGCCTGTGCGAGCAGGCTGCGCGCCAGTGCGATGTCATTGCCGTGCGCGGCGCCCGGGTGCTGTGCAATGCGCGTGGCCGGCCGTGCTGCCGACTTCGCCACCGTCACATCCTTGGGCAGATCGATCAGCACCGGCCCGGGTCGACCTTCGGATGCAATCGCAAAGGCTTCGCGCACGGTCGCGACGATGTCCTCGGCGCGCCGCACGATGAAGCTGTGCTTGACGATCGGCAGGGTCATGCCGAACACGTCGACCTCCTGGAACGCATCCGTACCCATCAGGAAGGTCGGCACCTGGCCGGTAATCGCGACCATCGGCACCGAGTCCAGATAGGCATCGGCGATGCCCGTCAGCAGGTTCGTGGCGCCAGGGCCACTGGTCGCCATGCACACGCCGACGCGACCGCTGGCGCGTGCATAGCCGACGGCGGCGAGCGCCGCACCCTGTTCGTGACGCACCAGGATGTGGCGCAGTTTCGACCCGACGAGCGCGTCGTAGACCGGCATGATCGCGCCGCCCGGATAGCCGAACAGCGTGTCCACGCCTTCCTGCTCGAGCGCATGCACCAACCACTGTGCACCGGAGCGGATATCGTCTTGGTCAGGTTCGCGCGTCATGGTGTCGATGCTCAGGCCGTTGCGGTTTCGGGTTTTGCCAGTGCCGCAGTGCCCGGTGTCGCGGCCGTCGCTGCGCGCTTGCCGGGATCGAGCCAGGGCATGCGCGCACGCAGGCGGGCGCCGACCACTTCGATCGGATGGTCGAGATCGGCCTGCTTCATCGCGTTGTAGTTCGTGTAGCCGGACTTGTATTCGGCGACCCATTCGCGCGCGAACTGACCAGACTGGATCTCGCGCAGGATTTCGCGCATGCGTTCGCGCGTGCCGGCGTCGATGATGCGTGGGCCGCGGGTCAGGTCACCGTATTGGGCGGTCTCGCTGATGAAACGATGCATCTTGGCCATGCCGCCTTCGTGCAGCAGGTCGACGATCAATTTCAGTTCGTGCATGCATTCGAAGTAGGCGACTTCCGGTTGATAGCCGGCTTCGACCAGGGTTTCAAAACCCTGTGCCACCAGTTCGGTGACGCCGCCGCACAACACCGCCTGTTCGCCGAACAGGTCGGTCTCGGTCTCTTCGGCAAAGCTCGTCGTGATCAAGCCGCCGCGCGCGCCGCCGATGCCGTGTGCATAGGCCTGTGCGCGCGTCAGCGCCTGGCCGGAAACGTCCTTGTGCACGGCGACCAGGCAGGGCACGCCATGGCCGGACTCAAATTCGCGACGGACCAGCGCACCCGGGCCTTTCGGTGCGACCAGGATCACGTCCCATTTGTCGTCGGTGTGGATCTGCTTGAAGTGGATGTTGAAGCCGTGCGCGAACAGCAGCGCGCCGCCAGGTTTGAAGTTCGGCGCGATGGCATCTTCGAACACTTTCGGTTGCTGCATGTCCGGGGTCAGCAGGGCGATCAGGTCGGCCTGGGCTGCCGCTTCCGCGGGTTCAAAGGGACGCAGGGCGTCATCCAAGGCCTTGTGCCAGCTCGGGCCGTCCTTGCGCGCGCCGACGATGACGTTGAAGCCGGAGTCACGCAGGTTCAGCGCATGCGCGCGCCCCTGGCTGCCGTAGCCGATGATGGCGATGGTTTGTTCTTTCAGCGGTGCGGTGATCGGGCTCATGTGGTTCTCCTTTGGATTGACGTTATGGGTTTCGAATTTGAATCTGAAATTGCACTGGTTCGCTATTGGCTTGTCTCCCTCCCTTCGCAAAGCGAGGGGAGGGCCGGGGTGGGGTCGCTCTAGGGTCGTGTAATCGCGCCCTCCGAAGCCGATCCGACCAGTCGTGCATATTTCGCGAGCACGCCATGGGTGGCGCGCGGGGGCAGGGTGTGTGCGGTGCGCGCCGACAAGTCGGACAGACAATCGAGACGACGCGCATCGACATCGATGCGCACGATATCGCCGTCGCGCAATTGCGCGATCGGTCCACCGCGCGCCGCTTCCGGCGAGATATGGCCGACCATCAAGCCGTGCGTGGCGCCACTGAAGCGACCGTCGGTGATCAGTGCGACTTCGGCACCGAGGCCACGGCCCATCAATGCTGCGGTGACCGCCAGCATCTCCGGCATGCCCGGCGCGCCAGCCGGACCTTCATGGCGGATCACGACGACATCGCCGGCCTGGATCGCACCAGCCTGCACCGCCGCGAATGCGGCCGGTTCGCCGTCGAACACGCGGGCCGGACCTTCATGTTGCATGCGGCCATGGCCGGCGAGCTTGACGACGCAGCCTTCCGGCGCCAGCGATCCGCGCAAGATCGCGAAACCGCCGCGCGGTTTCAGTGGCTGTGTCATCGGAAACACGACCGGTTCCGGCTGCGCGCCGAGTTCGATCTCCGACAACAGCTGCAACATCGACGCGCCTTCCACGGTCGGGTGGTCTTCAAGCACACCGCCGTCCTTCAGCATCTGCGCGACGCGCGTGGTGCCACCGGCGGCCGACAGTTCGATTGCGGTATAGCGACCGCCCGGCTTCAGATCGGCGATGACCGGTGTGGCCGCTGCAATCGTGTCGAAGTCGTCGATCGACAGCGGCACCTGGGCCTCAAACGCGATCGCGAGCAGGTGCAGCACGGCATTGGTCGAACCGGCGGTGGCGGCGACCAGGCGCGCCGCATTGCGGAATGCGGCCGCGGTCAGCGCCTGACGCGGCGTGAAGTTGCGGGCGATGCAGTCCATCACCAGCTTGCCGCAGTCTTCACCTGCGCGCGGTCGATCGGCGTGGATCGCCGGCAGATCGTTGGCACCGAGTGGCGACAGGCCGAGTGCGGTGATCACCATCGCCATCGTGTTCGCAGTGAACTGGCCGCCGCAGGCGCCAGCGCCGGGGCAGGCGCTCTTCTCCACGGCAAGCAGTTCGGCATCGTCGATCTTGCCGGCCGAATGCGCGCCGACGGCTTCGAACACGTCTTGAATCGTGATCGATTTGCCGTGGTGTACGCCATGGGCAATGCTGCCGCCATACAGCAGCACCGACGGAATGTTCAGGCGTGCTGCGGCCATCGCCGCAGCCGGGATGGTCTTGTCGCAGCCGCACAGGATCACCATCGCGTCGAGGCTGTGACCGTCGACGGCGAGCTCGATCGAGTCGGTGATCCAGTCGCGCGACACCAGCGACGCACGCATGCCGGCGGTGCCCATGGCGATGCCGTCGGTCACCGCGATGGTGTTGAACTCGATCGCGGTGCCGCCGTTTGCTTCGACACCACGACGCACATGCTGGGCCAGCGCGCGCAGGGTGAAATTGCACGGCGACACGTCGGACCAGGAATGCACGATCGCCACGAAAGGTTTGGCAATCGCGGCGTCATCGCGTCCGGTCGCGCGCAGCATGGCGCGTGCCGGGGCGTGGTCGGGTCCGTGCTTGATGGCATTGCTACGCATCCAAAATTCCCTAGTTAGCGAAATCCGGACCCCATGAACGCGAAAACCCCGCTTCCGTTAGGACGCGGGGTTTTCGTGGAGTCCTGATTTCTTCGTCTTACATCAGGTCAAGCACTCATCCCGCTCGGAGTGGGCGTGAAGTACTACGGTAATAAGTACAAGCTTCGCAAGCAGCGCATTGATCCACCCGAACAGCGACAGCGCCGGTGCGGCGTTGCTGCTTGCATTCGTATTGGTGGCTGCGGTCTGCATGTGCTCGAAGCTAGTTGGGGAGTTCTGGAGTTGTCAAGCCCAAATTTGCGCAGTGCATCAAACGAGCTGCGCGAGACCGACCACATACCGATCCGTCATGTCGACTGCGCTTGACAGCTCGCAATTTTCCGTGCGAGCTTCGGGTCATGTTCATCGCATCGCACCCCGACCTGCACCTGCCGCGCATCACGGCGCGCATGGTCGTATGCGTATCCGTACTTGGCCTGCTTCTTATGCCGCCCACATCGCGGGAAGGTGCAGCTGCAGGCTAGAACAACAGCACAGTGACAAAACACCAGAACCCCGCGCCGGCAACGACGCGGGGTTTTTTTTCGCCCTGATTCGACGTAAGCACCCAAGGACGTGACATGACATTGAAAAGCGAGCGCCTGCTGATCTTCGATACGACGCTGCGCGACGGCGAGCAGAGTCCGGGTTGCACGCTGAATCGTGCGCAGAAATTGCGCATGGCCGAAGCGCTGGCTGCGCTCGGTGTCGACATCATCGAGGCCGGCTATCCGAATGCGTCGGAAGACGACTTCGAAGCGGTCCGCCAGATCGCACGCCAGCTGCGCGACGTCAGCGTCTGCGGGCTCGCGCGCTGCAATGAGGCCGACATCAATGCGACCGCCGCGGCACTGCGTGATGCCGCCCATCCGCGCATCCATGTGTTCATCGCGTCCAGTCCGATCCATCGCGAGATGAAGCTGAAGATGAGCGCGGATCAGGTGATCGAGCGCGCCGTCGCCGGGGTGCGCCAGGCGCGCGCGTTGTGTGCCGATGTCGAGTTCTCGGCGGAAGATGCGACTCGCTCGGAACCCGAATTCCTGATTCGCCTGTTCAATGCCGCGATCGACGCCGGTGCGCGCACCATCAATGTCCCGGATACCGTCGGCTTCACCACGCCCGGCGAATATGGCGACTTGATCCGGATGTTGAAGCGCGAGGTCATCGGCATCGACGGTGTCGTGATCAGTACCCATTGCCACGACGACCTCGGGCTTGCCGCGGCAAACAGTCTGGCTGCGGTCGAGGCCGGCGCGCGTCAGGTCGAGTGCACCTTGACCGGCATCGGCGAACGCGCCGGCAATGCCGCGATGGAAGAGATCGTGATGGCGTTACGCACCCGTGCCGACCGCTATGGCGTGCACACCAATGTCCGCACGCCGCGCATCTATGGCGCTGCGCGGCTGCTGTCCTCGTTCATCGGCCAACCGATTGCGCGCAACAAGGCGATCATCGGCGAGAACGCGTTTGCGCACGAGTCCGGCATCCATCAGCACGGCATGATCGCCGATCGCACCACCTACGAAATCATGAAGCCCGAAGACATCGGTGTGCCGGCCTCGCAGCTGATCCTCGGCAAACACAGCGGTCGCGCCGCGGTGCGCGAGCGCCTGATGGCACTCGGCTTCCGCATCCAGGACAGTGAACTCGATCTGTTGATGCAGAACTACAAGCGTCTGGCTGATCGCAAAAAGGAAGTGTTCGATGCCGATCTCGAAGCGCTGTGGCTCGGCGTCGACGAGGCCGCGGAGCAGCCATGGCGCTTGAACGCGCTGCACGTCGCGACCTCGGTCGGCACCAGCAACGAGCCGACCGCGAGCATTTCGCTGACCGATGCAAACGGCCAGACCGTGCGTGAGGCGGCCCTAGGCGACGGTCCGATCGACGCGATTGCGAATGCGCTGATGCGTGCGACCGGACTGCGTCTCGACGTGCATGACTTCGCGATCCAGAGCGTGACCACCGGCGGCGATGCCCAGGGTCGTGCCAGCGTGCGCGTGACCCACGAGGGTCGCGAATACCGCGGCCAGGCCGTCAGTACCGATGTGATCGAAGCTTCGGCGCGCGCCCTGCTCGATGCCGTCAACCGAATTGCCGCGGTCAATGCGGCCCGCGAACGCCAGTTCGCCGCAACCGGAACCTGATCCATGAATCCGACCACCTTGTTCAAAAAAATCTGGAACACACATCTGGTCGAGGCCGCGGCGGCCGAACTGCCGGCGGTGCTGTACATCGACTTGCACCTGGTGCACGAGGTCACCTCGCCGCAGGCGTTTTCGCTGCTGCGCGAGCGCGGTCTGCGCGTGCGCGAGCCGAAGCGCACGCTGGCGACACTCGATCATTCGACGCCGACGACGCCGATGAACGCCGACGGTTCACGCGACTATCTCGATGAGGCGACACGCCTGCAGGTCGCCGCGCTGGTGCGCAACTGCGCCGATTTTGCGGTGCCGCTGCATGGCTACGATTCTCCGGATCGCGGCATCGTGCATGTGATGGCGCCTGAGCTCGGCGCGACGCAACCGGGCATGACCATCGTCTGCGGCGACAGCCACACCAGCACCCATGGTGCGTTCGGCGCGCTCGCTTTCGGTATCGGCAGCACCGAAGTCGGGCACGTGCTGGCGACGCAATGTCTACTGCAGCAACGCCCGAAGACCATGGCCGTGAACGTGCGCGGGCGCTTGCCTTCGGGCATCAGCGCCAAGGATATGACTCTGCACATCGTTGGGGCCGTTGGGGTCTCCGGTGGCACCGGTCATGTCATCGAATTCCGTGGCGACGCGATCCGCGCGCTGACCATGGAAGAGCGCATGACCCTGTGCAACATGTCGATCGAAATGGGCGCGCGCGCCGGATTGATTGCGCCTGATGCGACCACGATCGAGTGGTTGCGTGGGCGCCGGTTTCTGCCGCAGGGCGCGGCGTTCGATGCGCTCGCGGCACGCTGGCGGACGCTCATCACCGACGCAGATGCGCGTTTCGATCGTGAAATCGACATCGATGCCAGCGCGATCGGACCAACCGTCACCTGGGGCACGGATCCGGGCAAGGTCACTGCGATCGATGCATTGCTGCCGCTGCGGGACGCCGCGAATGCGCGCGCCTTCGATTACATGCGCGTGACCCCGGGCGCGCGTATCGGGGGCGAGCGCGTCGATGTCGTGTTCGTCGGCAGTTGCACGAATTCGCGCATCAATGATCTGCGCGACGCTGCTGCGGTATTGCGCGGTCGGCGGATCGCCGCGCATGTGCGCATGCTGGTGGTGCCAGGTTCGGAGCGCATCAAGCGCGAAGCGGAGGCCGAGGGTCTCGATCGCGTGTTTCGTGCCGCTGGTGCCGAATGGCGCGAGCCCGGTTGTTCGATGTGTCTCGGCATGAATGGCGACATCGCGAAGCCCGGCGAACTCGTGGTCAGCACCAGCAACCGCAACTTCGAAGGTCGTCAGGGCAAGGGTGTGCGTACCGTGCTCGCGAGTCCCGCCACCGCAGCGGCGTCGGCACTCGCCGGCGTCATCGCCGACCCGCGCGCGTATTTGCAGCAAGAACGTCTGCAGCAGGAGGCCGCAGCATGAACGCGATCGAGTCCATTTCAGCGCGCAGCGTCGCGCTGCCGATCAGCAATATCGATACCGACCAGATCATTCCGGCGCGCTTTCTGACGACGACGACGCGCGCCGGACTCGGCCGTCATGCGTTCCAGGATTGGCGCTGGTTGCCCGACGGGGCACCGAACCCGGAGTTCGTCTTGAATCGTCCCGAACATGCCGGGGCCGGTGTGTTGATCGCGGGCGACAATTTCGGTTGCGGCTCCTCGCGCGAACATGCGCCCTGGGCCTTGCTCGATGCCGGCATCCGCGCCGTGATCAGCACCGCGCTCGCTGACATCTTCCGCAACAACGCGCTGAAGAACGGTCTGCTCGCCATTGTCGTCGCGCCCGCCGAACACGCGGGCCTGCTCGCGGCGGCGGGCGAGTCACTGACCATCGATCTGCGCACGCAACGCATCGAACGTGCGGGCCATGCGCCGATCGCGTTCACGATCGATCCGTTCGCACGTCAGTGCCTGCTCGATGGCGTCGATGAACTTGGCTATCTGTTGGCGCGCAGTGACGCGATCACTCGCTTCGAAGCAACGCGCTCGACCGGAGCGCGCGCATGAGCCGGCGTATCGTGGTGCTCGGCGGTGACGGCATTGGTCCAGAAGTCACCGGTGCTGCCGTCGAGGTGTTGCGTGTTCTCGATACGCGCTTCGGACTCGGTCTGCAGTTCGACGCGCAGCCCTTCGGCGGCGCTGCGATCGATGCGCACGGCGAGCCTTTACCGCAATCGGTCCTAGCCGCTAGCCGCGCAGCAGACGCGATCTTGCTCGGCGCCGTCGGCGGCCCCAAGTGGGCGAGGGTGCCGGTCGCGATTCGTCCGGAAGCGGGCTTGCTCAAACTGCGCAGCGAGCTCGGTTTGTACGCGAACATCCGTCCCTTGCAGGTGCATCCGGCTCTGGTCGACGCATCGCCGCTGAAGCCTGAGCGCATCCGCGATGTCGACTTGGTCGTGGTGCGCGAATTGACCGGTGGCATCTACTTCGGTGCGCGCAGCAGAACCGAGACCCGCGCCACCGACGAATGCGCCTATAGCGTCACTGAGGTCGAACGCGTCACGCGCACCGCGGCCCGCCTCGCCCGTACGCGGCGCGGCAAGCTCACCTCGGTCGACAAGGCCAACGTGCTCGAAACATCGCGCCTGTGGCGGGATGTGGTGACACGCGTGCTGTGCGACGAATTTGCCGACGTGGAGGTTGAGCACCTGCTGGTCGACGCGATGGCGATGTATCTGGTCAGCCGCCCGCGCGACTTCGATGTCATCGTCACCGAGAACCTGTTCGGCGACATCCTCACCGACGAATGTGCGGCCGTTTCCGGCTCGCTCGGTCTGATGCCGAGTGCCTCGCTCGGCGATTCCGGTCCCGGCCTGTACGAACCGATCCACGGCTCGGCACCGGATATCGCAGGCCTTGGTGTCGCCAATCCGTACGGCACGATCTTCAGCGCCGCGATGATGTTGCGCCAGTCACTGCACGCCCCCGAAGCCGCAGCGGCACTGGAATCCGCTGCCTATGCTGCGATCAGCGACGGCGTACGCACCCGCGACATCGGCGGCGCCGCCACCACCGCCGAAGCGACGTCCGCGGTCATCGAGCGCATCAATATGGCGCGCGCGGCTGCGGCATGAATTGTCTTCAGGACTATTCGCGCTCGCGCCAATAACCGGGTCGTCGATGTTGGTGTGCGACGACGATGATCTTTACGCTTTGATCAACAACTCGGAAAATCAGCGAGTATGGGAAACGCCGAAGCGGAAACGTTCGACGACCATTCGACGTCGGTGAGCCAAGGCCATGGTTCGCGCTGATCATTTGAGCAGCGCGTTCGAACTCCGCGAGGAAGCTTGCGGCTACGACGGGGCCGGCCTCTTTTGTGTAGAACGCGGCGGCGCCTGCGATCTCTTTTGCCGCTGCGAGGGTGAGAAAGTAGCTCAAGCGAGCTTGTTGCGAAGATTCGCGATCACCTCATCGCCCGGCAGCCATTCGGCCTTCCCCGACGCAATTTCCGCTTCGCGCCGATCCGCCTCGGCCATCCACGCCTGTTCCCACTCCGGATCAGAGTCCAAGCTCACAATCAGTCGCTCCAGCAATCGCGCGCGCTCGACTGGTGCCAGTTGCAACGCTTCGGCTTCCAGTAGTTCGACAGAACGGGCCATGGTGTGCTCCAAATTTGCGCGCAAAGCTTGCCACAAATCCTGTTGGCGGATCGATGTCACAACCATTGCAATGGGTCAAATGCTGCCAAGCAACGGCGCGTTCGCCAGTTGCGCTGAAGTCTCAGGCAAGTAGCGTCGCAACCATCTCTGCCAACGCGAAAAATAGAACGATCAGCATGCCCACGAACCAGAGCAGCAACGCGCGCGGCGTCCATCCGGTGGGTGTCTTTCCAGTTGGGTCGAACAGCGGGGCCCGCTTGAAAAACGAGCGTGCCCCGGGTGCCTCCGGATTGCGCCGGTAGTGAACCAGCGCGATCACAAAGATCGCGATGTTGAACACTCCGAGGACGATCCACCAATTTTCGGCAAGCCAATGCATGATCGACTCCAGATTCAGCCGACGGCCGCCAACAGCGCATGCGCCCGCAGTGACTGATAAATGCACAGGCCGCCGCAGACCAGCAACAACAGGAAGGTCAGGGCGGTGCCCCAGAAGCGGCCGAACTTGAAACCGTCGGTGAAGGACAGGGCGTAGCCGTGCAGCAGACGTGCGATCAGCAAGGTGGCACCGAGGGTGTGCATCAGCCATGCCGGCCATTGTCCGAATTCGAGCATCGCGATCATCAGCAGGATGAAGGGCACGTACTCGGCGAAATTGCCGTGCGCGCGGATGCGCCGCAGAAGCACCGGGTTGCCGCCGTCGCCGAGGCTGGGCTGACCCGGTCCGCGCATCTGGATGATGCGATAGCTCAGCACGAAGTAGAGGATCGCCAGTAAACCGGCATAGATCGGGGTGATCAACATGGCGCATGTTCCTCTTGAGCAAAGCCATCAGGCCGGGTCGGGCGAGCATAGCCAAGGCGCCTCGAGCGCTGGGTGATGTTCGCGGAGTCATCGGCACGATCGTGTGACAAGAAGATACAATTGCCGCCTGACCCATGGACCGGACTCGATCAATGCTGCGATTTGTGCGTACCGTGCTGCTGGTCTGCAGCTTGCCGATTTGTGCTGTGGCGCTGGCCACATCGCCCAAGGGGCAAGCGAAACACGGCTTTGCCTGCACCGGCGGTTTCGCCGACGGGTATCCGTGCAGCAACGTCGACTTGAAGAGTCGGATCAGTCTCGCCGCTTTCGGTTCGACGGCCGGCAGCTCGCTGTGGGGCTGGACGGACCCGGACACGCAACGCGAATACGCGCTGATGGGCTTGAACGACGGCACCGCCTTCGTCGACATCACCGTCGCCGACCATCCGGTCTATCTCGGCAAGTTGCCGAAGCAGTCGGTGAATTCGATCTGGCGTGAGCTGAAGACTTACGGCTATTACGCCTACATCGTGTCCGAGGCGGTCGATCACGGCATGCAGGTGTTCGATCTGCGGCGTCTGCGCAATGTCGCCAATCCGCCGCAGGTGTTCGTCGCCGATAACGTCTACACGCAGATCGGGCGCGCGCACAACGTCGTCGTCAACAACCAAAGCGGCTATGCCTACGTTACCGGTAGCCGTCAGGGCGCGCAGATGTGTGGCAATGGCCTGCACTTCATCGATCTCGCCAATCCGGTCGTACCAGTGTTTGCCGGCTGTTTTTCGTCGGACGGATATACCCATGACGCGCAATGCGTGAACTACCAGGGGCCGGACCTCGACTACGTCGGCCACGAAATCTGTTTCGCCGCGAACGAAGACACGCTGACCATCGTCGACGTCACCAACAAGGCCAATCCGGTACAGATCATTCGCCTCGCCAATCCTTATCCCGGCGTGCGCTACCTGCATCAGGGCTGGTTGACCGAGGACAGTCGCTATTTTCTGATCAATGACGAACTCGACGAGCAGAACAACGGCCACAACGCCAAAACCTACGTGATGAACGTCAGCAATCTCGATGCGCCGGTGTTGCACACGACCTTTGTCAGCAGCCTGCCGAACATCGATCACAATCTGTTCGTCAAGGGTCGCTTTGCCTATCAGGCGAACTATCGCGCCGGGCTGCGCGTGCTCGATATCGGTCGCCTCGATGAGAGCCTGGTCACCGAGGTGGCCTACTTCGACACGTTTCCGAGCAGCAACACGGCCCAGTTCAACGGCGCCTGGAATGTCTATCCGTTCTTCGCCAGCGGCCACGTCATCATCAGCGATATCGAAAGTGGTCTGTTCGTGGTGAAACCGCAGCTGTGCCCGGTCTTGCCGACGCCGTCCGCGCCGGTCGTTGCGACGACGCTCGCGAAACAGACGGATCTGCAGTTCGCGACGCCGCCGGCGGGCATGAGCATCGACGTGCTGCGTCGTTATGACGGATGCGCCGGTGCGCCGGTGCAAATTGCCAGCGGCTTACTCGGCACCGCATTTGCGGATGTCGGTGTGTCCGGCCAGGTGCCGCTCGGTTATGCCATTCGTTATCGCGACAACACGCAGTCGCAGTGCACGTCGGCAGTGAGTGCCTGCGTGCCGGTGCAAGCGGCCGGCAACTGCAGCGCGCCGCCGGCATTCGCGGGCGTCGCCAGTGTGACCTCGGCGCCGTCCGCGATTTGTGCGATCGATAGCGCCTGGACGGCCGCGCAATCGCGCTGCGGTGGATCGATCGGCTACACGGTCGAACGCAGCGCGGGTGCGAGCTTCGATCCAAAGACCGCGGTCACGCTGGCCACCGATCTGACCACGACCAACTTTGTCGACAGCTCGGTGAGCGCGCCGGGTGTCTGGAGCTATCGCGTGCGCGCCGTCGACTCGGCCACCGGTCTCGGCGACAGCAATAGCGTGACGCTCAATGCGTCGGCGGCCGGCGCCATCGCGAATGGCAGCTTCAAGACCGGCGCCGAACGGGGCGAGGAATGGTTGGGCGCATCGGGCAGCTCGCTGCTGGGTTCGGTTGCTACGGTGCCGGTTCAGTCCAAGCATGTCGCCTGGGAAGTGAGCCAGAGCACAGCCGCCAGCGGCACCCAGAGTTATCATTCGGGTGCTGGACGTTCCGAATGTCTGGCGATGACGTCGCGCGACTTCCAGATCACGCCGGGACAAACCGCCACGCTGCAATTCAAGCAACGCTTCGACCTGCTCGCGGGACAGGACGCCGGACTGGTGCAGGTCTCGACCAATGGCGGGAGCACCTGGCAGACCGTCACCCCGACCGGCGCCTATCCGTCGACCGTCGCTGCCGTCAGTAGCAACGCCTGCGGATTTTCCGCCGGCACGCCGGTGTTTTCCGGCAGTAATCTGGCCTGGCATCCGCGCAGCATCACACTCAGCGGTTTGACCGGATCGTTGCGTTTCCGCTTCATGTTTTCGTCCAGCGCCAATTCCGGCAATCTCGGTTGGTGGATCGACGACGTTGTGCTCAACCAGGTGCAGGTGCCGGGCACCTGTGCCGTGCAGCCGTTGCTGTTGCTCGACGGCTTCGAAGGCGAATAACGGTCGCGCCGGCAGCGATGCCGGTGCCCAGCCGCTAGAATTGCCGCATGAGCAAACTCCCCATCATCCATGCCCGCCGCATGCTCGGCGAAGGCAGTCGTTTTCCGGTCGAACAGATCGATCTGGAATTCAGCAACGGCGAACGCCGCACGTACGAGCGCATGCCCGGCTCCGGTCGCGGTGCGGTGATCATCGTGCCAATGCGCGATCCGGAAACCGTGTTGCTGATCCGCGAATACGCCGCCGGCCTGCATGCCTATGAACTCGGTTTGCCGAAGGGTCGACTTGAGCGCGGCGAAGACGTCATCGAAGGCGCCGATCGCGAGCTGAAGGAAGAAGTCGGTTACGGCGCGCGCAAGTTGACGATTCTGCGCACCCTGTCATTGGCACCGGGCTACATGGCGCATGTCACCCACGTCGTGCTGGCCGAGGATCTGTATCCGGAGCGATTGCAGGGTGACGAGCCTGAAGAGCTGGAAGTCGTGCCCTGGCGGCTTGATGCATTGCATGAACTTGTCGAACGCGAGGACGTGACCGAGGGCCGCTCAATCGCCGCGCTGTTTCTCGCGCGCGAACTGCTGCAACGACGAGTGTCCGGCGCATGAGTGGCGTGATCACGCCGGCCCTGCTGGATGCACTTAGAACCCTCGCTGCCACTGCTGCCGACGCCATCATGGCGGTGTATCGGCAAAGTTTTGAAGTCTCGAGCAAGGACGACCGTACGCCGCTGACAGAAGCCGATCTGGCCTCACATCGCATCCTGGTCGACGGCCTGCGCTCGCTGACCCCGGAGATCCCGGTGCTGTCTGAAGAATCGTCTGCGCATGAAGTCAGCGAACGCCGCAGCTGGTCGCGTTACTGGTGCGTCGACCCGCTCGACGGCACGCGTGAATTCGTCAAGCGCAACGACGAATTCTGTATTTGTATCGCCTTGATCGAGGACGGCGCGCCGGTGCTCGGCCTGGTGCATGCACCGGTCAGCAGACGCTGCCATTTCGCGGCACGCGGCCTCGGTGCTCACATTGCGGAGGCCGATGGCGCCTTACGTGAGTTGCATGCGGTCAACGTCGCGCAGACCTGGCGGGTCGCCGGCAGTCGCTCGCATGGCGATGCGCGCAGCGACGGCGTGCTGGCGAAAATCGGCACGCATGAACACCGCGCGATGGGTTCGGCCCTGAAGTTCGGTCTGATCGCCGAGGGCGCGGCCGATCTCTATCTGCGCTTCGGTCCGACCAGCGAGTGGGATACCGCCGCAGGTCAATGCATCGTCGAAGTTTCCGGGGGCAGCGTGCTCGATCTGCATGGCGAACCGCTGCGTTACAACCAGCACGAGAGCGTGCTGAATCCGGATTTTGTCGCAATGGGTGCGCTTGATGCCGAGCAACGCGCACGCGTATTCGAGGCGATGGCATGAGCACGCACGATATCGGGAAACTGCTGGCGATCATGGCGCAACTGCGCAACCCGGAGGGTGGCTGTCCGTGGGACGTGCAGCAGAATTTCGCGAGCGTCGCGCCGTACACAATCGAGGAAGCCTACGAAGTCGTGGATGCGATCGATCGTGGTGACCGTAGCGACTTGTGCGACGAACTTGGCGACCTGTTGCTGCAGGTGGTGTTCCACGCACGGATGGCTGAGGAGGAGGGCAGTTTCGCGTTCAACGATGTCGTCGTGGCGATCTGCGACAAGATGATCCGCCGTCATCCGCATGTCTTCGGCGACGCCTCGGTGCGCGACGCTGGCGAACAGACGCGACTGTGGGAAGCGCACAAGCGTGCTGAGAAAGCGGATCAGACCGATACCAGTGCGCTCGCTGGCGTCGCCGCCGGTCTGCCGGAGTGGATGCGTGCGCTGAAGTTGCAGAAGCGTGCAGCCAGCGTCGGTTTCGAATGGCCGACACCGATGCCGGTGCTGGACAAGTTGCACGAAGAGGTCGAAGAGGTGCGCGCCGAATTCGTCGCCGGATCCGATCCGGCACGCCTGCTGGATGAAGTCGGCGACGTGTTGTTCGTCGCGGTGAATTTGGCGCGGCATGCACGCGTCGATCCATCCGCCGCGCTGCGTCACGCGAATGCGAAGTTCGAACGCCGTTTCCGCGCGATGGAAGTGGCTGCCGCTGTGCAGGGCGGCACGTTGGCGGCACTGGATCTGGCCGAGCAGGCACAGCTCTGGAACGACGCGAAGCGCGATGAGCGCTCACTCTGAATCACACGTGAAAGGTGCAGCCAATCCGATGGCCGGAACAAAATTCCAACGAATCGGCGACTACACTGCCACGATGATCGTTGCGCATACTCATCGATCGAGTCTGAAACGGCGCGTAGACGCTGGCGGTTTCAAATTTTTTTGGAGTGAATCAATGACCAAGACCAACCCGTTCGGGCGCGCGCTGTTGCTTACGGCATCGATGTTTGCCGCAGCGACTGTGCTTGCTGAACCGTTGCAACGCAGCCTCGGACTGGCGCGTTCCGTTTCTGCGCCGATGACTGCTGCCAAGACTCAGCGCCCCATTTCGGAGAAATCGATTTTTGCCGACGTGACGGAGAGTCAGCGTTTGGTTGCGTCGGTGCCAGGCGCGTTTGATGAATTTGGGCGTGCGGTTGCGACCGACGGTAATACCCTCGCAGTCGGCGCTTGGGGCAACGATGAAGGCGCGGCAGATCCGGAAAATGATCCCATTTCAGGTGACGGCGCTGTCTCGGTGTTCTTGCGAACGGGTGCGACCTGGGCGCAACAGCAGCGCATCCTTCCGTCCGGCCTCGACAAGTACGACGAGTTTGGCTGGTCGGTCGCGCTTTCCGGCGACACCCTCGTGGTTGGCAGTCCGGGTGAGGACACGCTGATCGGTGGATCCGAGTCGGGATCTGTCTATGTATTTACGCGCAGCGCTGGCGTCTGGACCGAACAACAGAAGTTGCTTGGCAGCAATGTCGGGGTCAACTCTCGTTTTGGATACGCAGTTGCAGTCGAGGGCGACACCCTGATCGCCAGCGCGCCGCGCGAAAATGTGGACGGTGTTTCGCGTGCTGGCTCAGTCTATGTGTTTACCCGTTCGGGCAGCACGTGGACGCAACAGGCGCGTCTGAAAGTCGCGGGAGCCGTCGCTGACGACATCTTGGGCACGAGTGTGGACTTGTCGGGTAATTACGCGGTCATCGGTGCGGAAGCGGCAGATACCCCGACCGGTGCCGATGCGGGCGCTGCCTATGTGTTCCTGCGCAGCGGCGTGAACTGGACGTTTCAGCTGCGGCTGCTTTCACCTGCACCGGTGATAGGTGGCGAGTTTGGGCGCTCGGTCGCCATCGACGGTGGCACGATCGCTGTCTCCGACCACGCTCGCGACAACGCGACCGGAAGGGTGGTTGTCTTCACGGGCGCGACAACGGTCTGGCCGGTTCAACAGACGCTGGCGGCCAGCGGTGGCCAGCCAGTGGACTTCTTCGGGCACGCGGTCGCCTTGCGTGGCGACGTGCTGTTCATCGGCGCCTATCAGGCCGATCTGAACACCAATGTGGATCGTGGCGCCGCGTATTCGTTTCTGCGCACCAGCAATGTATGGGCTCAAGTCGACAAGTTTTTTGCGAGTGATGCTTCAACGACCGGTGGCACGGAACGATTTGGTTTCGGTGTTGCGCTGTCGCCCAGCGTCGCTGTGGCGGGTGCCCCGCTGGATGAGAATGGCGCACTCTCCGACGCTGGCGCGGCTTATGTCTTCAATCGTGGCAGCGAGACGACGACAGCATTGTTCGCCAATCCGACCACCATGAGCTATGGCCAGCAGATCACGCTGACCGCACAGGTCACCGGCGGGACGCCAACGGGCTCGGTCGAATTTCGCAATGGCGTGAACGTGCTTGCGACAGCGCCAGTCAATGGTTCCGGCATCGCTTCGAGCACTTTGACATTGGGTGTCGGCAGCTATTCGATTACGGCACGTTACCTGGGCGATATCGCTCACGTGGCCAGCACTTCGCCAGCGACCGCTGTCACCGTCAACCTCGCAGCGACCACGACCGCACTCAGCCTGAGCGCCGGCAGCAATCCCAGTGTGTATGGCCAGAGCGTCAGCTTCCGTGCTGCGGTCGCCGTCACGCCGCCCGGTGTCGGTCCGGCTACCGGCAACGTCGAGTTCCGCGACAACGGTGTCCTTGTCGCCACGCGCGCGCTGATTGCCGGCGAAGCGACGTTCACCACGAACACGCTGACGCACAATACCGGCACGGCGCATCCGATTACGGCGACTTACCTCGGCAACAGCAACTACGGCACCAGCACGATCGGGCCGCTCAATCATGTCGTCAATCGCGCGGCGCCGACCAATGCCTTGACGAGTTCGCAGAATCCGTCGCTGTCCGGCCAGCAAGTCACGATCACCGCCACCATCACCGGCGGCATTCCGATCTGCTTCATGGATTTCTTTGCTGATGATTTGGGAAATGCCGATCCACGCGTCTTGATCGGATCAAACGCGGTCAGCGGCAACACCGCGTCTGTACCGTGGACGCCGCTTGCGGCTGGCCAATACGCAATCACCGCCGACTGCGGGTCAGACCCGAACCAGTTCTCGGCCAATGCCAGCGGCTTGACCCAGATCGTCAACCTCGCCGCCGAAATCGCCGTGACCAAGTCCAACGGTGTCAACTCGGTTGAGGAAGGGGTGCCGACGACCTACACCATCACCGTCACCAACAACGGCCCGGAAAACATCACCGGCCTGCGCGTGGTCGATGACGTCAATACGGTCACCTTCGACGACAGCGTGAACGAAACCTCGTGGACCTGTGCCGTGGCGGGTGCCAGTGTTTGCAGCGCATCCGCCGGAGTCGGCGACTTGGCACTCGCCGGCACGCCGCTGTTGCTCGATCTGACTGCTGGCGACGTCGCCACCATCACCCTCACCACCCGCGTCCGCGCCGGCCAGGAAGGCCCAGTCTCGAATACCGCATCGGTCGTTATCCCCGCCGGTTGGGGCGACGCGGTTCCTGCGAACAACACCGCCACCGACACCGATACCTCCGGACTCTTCGCCGACGGTTTCGAGTGATCGAGCAACGAATGCCGATGATGTTAGTGCGAACGTTGGCCTCGATGCTGATTGCTGGAACGATGTTTTTGGGTGCCCCTGCCGGCGCCCAGTCCGTTGTCCCCGCAATCATCGAGGTGCACCAAGCCAATACAGGCGAGGTGCTGCTCACGGCGAACGCAACGATGAGTTGCGGCTCGTATCCGGACGGCGCATTTTCGACGAGTCTCACGCGAAACGTTGGCGACATCGAGGTGCTGACGCCGATGATCAATCTTGGATGTGCGCCGCCGGGGTCGGGGTCGCCGCCGGGGTCCTGGAGTTTTCAATTGGTTGAGAACGCGGGTGTATTGGACGACGGCGTCTATAACGTCATCTGGAGATTCAGGTTCAGGGATGGACTTGAATTTCAGGCGACGAAGTCATTCCAAATCGTCAACGGGGCTTTGCCGGGTCGGCATGCGGTGCCTGCGTCGGGTGTGGTTTCTTTGCTGCTGTTGGCCATGCTGGTGATCGCGGCCGCACACGTGGCGCGGCCGCGAATCGCGGCCTGATAGTTCAGCGCAACTTCGTCAGACGCGCATCGATGCGCTGGCGCAGCTCGGCGATGGTGGCTTCCGGATGTACGACGCGATCGGCGTGTTTTAGGCGGCGTTCGGCGAAGGCGCGCAGTTTCGGGTGTTGCGTGTGTTGCAACAGATCCTGATACATGGAGACGATCTCGCGGTCATGGCCGCTGTGGCGATAGATCCGTTCAAGGCGTCGCAGATCGATGGCGACGGCGAGTGCCGGATGCTGCCGTGCCGCGCGCTCAAATCGGGTGCCGGCGGGTGCGGCGGCGTGACCGTCGCGCATGCACGGCGCCTGTTGCGGATGGGCGGCGAGCGGGGTGCTGACGACGACTGTGGTGCCGAGGGCGAGCGCCAGCAGCAGGGATTTGTTGGGAAAGTTCATGGCGACGGTGACTCCGATTTTGCGCACCGGTTGTGCGTATGCTCAACAACGCGTCGCCGCAATCGGCGTTGACGATGACTTGCGGCACAGCGCAAATCGCGCGAGGCTAGGCGCATGAGCCAGCCCTACCGCCGTTTCGCCGATTTCTATCCGTACTACCTCGGCGAGCATCGTCATCCGGTATGTCGGCGTCTGCATTTTGTGGGCAGCGCGCTGATCCTGTTGCTGTTGGCGCTCGTGCTGGCGCGCGCGATTTCGCCGTGGGCGCTGGTTGCCGTGCCTGTGATCGGCTACGGCTTTGCCTGGGTCGGACATTTCTTCTTCGAGCACAATCGACCGGCGACCTTCACGTATCCCTTCTACAGCTTTCTCGGCGACTGGGCGATGTTTCGCGACATGCTCATCGGCCGCATTCCCTTCTGATCAGGATCGAACCCATGTCTGCCATTGTCGTTGTTGCTGTCGTCGCCCTCATCCAGTTCATCGGTTTCGGATTTCTGGTTGGGCGCGCACGCGGTCGCTACGGCGTGCATGCGCCGGCGACTTCCGGGCATGAACTGTTCGATCGCTACTACCGCGTGCACTACAACACCATGGAACAGTTGCTGGTGTTCCTGCCGGCCTTGTTCCTGTCTGCCGGATTCGGTTTCGGCGATGACCGCATCAGTGCCGCCGTCGGCGTCGTGTATCTGCTCGGTCGACAGATTTTTCTGTCGAGTTACGTGCGTGAACCGAAGTCGCGCGGCGTCGGTTTCGGGCTGACACTGCTGCCCACGGTACTGTTGTTGCTCAATGCACTCGCCGGCGCGATTTACACGGAGCTTTGAGGCGCTGGTCTGGCCTCGTGCGCCGTCTGCTCAGCCGGCCAGCCAGTGATCGATCAGAAACCGCGAGATCGAGAAGCGCGGTGACAGCTTGACCGCACCGCTTTGCAGTTCTTCGCGCGAAAACCAGCGCACATCGGCCATCTCGGCGCCGATCTTGATCTCGCGCGAGGTGGCCTGGGCGGTGAAGCCGAGCATCAGCGAAGCCGGAAACGGCCAAGGCTGCGAGGCCAGGTAGCGGCAGTCGCCGACACGTACGCCCGATTCTTCAAAGGTCTCGCGACGTACCGCATCCTCCAGGGTCTCGCCGGGTTCGATGAATCCGGCCAAGGTCGAATAGCGACCTTCCGGCCACGACGGCTGGCGTCCGAGCAAGGCATGGTCACCATCGTGCACGAGCATGATCACGCAGGGGTCGGTGCGCGGGAAAAACGACGCGCCACAGTCGCTGTTGCTGCACAGCGCACGGTGGCCGCCAGCACTGAAGATGGTGCGCGCGCCGCAGACGCCACAATGGCGCGAGCGCGACTGCCAATACGCCACCGAACTGGCAAAGGCGGCAAGACCGGCTTCGTGTGCCGGCAAGGTCAGTGCGGCGGCGCGCAATTCGCTGGCGGTGGCCTGATGGATGGCGGCGAATTCGTCGTGTTCGTGCGCGTGCAAGCTGAGCGAGAACAACGAGCGCTCAGCTTGCTGCCCGAGAAAATTGAATCGGTCGAAGTCGAAACGGTCACGCAGCAACGACATCGGAATTTGCAGCAAACGCGGTTCCGGTTGCGCCAACAGTACGTCGCGACTGCCGCGTAGCACTATCACCAAGGCTTGATCATCGTCGAAGCGCGCACGCAGCCAACTGCTGTCTTCGCGTGCTTCGCCGAAACGATCGAACTGGCCGCCAATGAACGCGAAATCCATGCAGGTTGCCGGATCAGACCGTGAACGACGAGCCGCAGCCGCAGGTCGTCTTCGCGTTCGGGTTGCGGATGACGAACTGCGCGCCTTGCAGGCTTTCGCTGTAGTCGATTTCGGCACCGCCGAGGTATTGCAGGCTGAGCGGGTCGCACAACAGGGTGACGCCGTCGCGCTCGACGGCGAGGTCGTCGTCTTCCGCGCCTTCTTCGAAGCTGAAGCCGTACTGGAATCCGGAACAGCCGCCGCCCTGGATGTAGACGCGCAACTTGAGCGCCGGGTTCTGTTCTTCCTCGATCAACTCACGCACCTTGCGCGCCGCTGATTCGGTGAAGTGCAGTGCCGCTGCGGCGCTGGTCTGGTAGTTCGGAATGATGGTGTCGGTCATGGTTGTTGCCCTACGGTCGCGCGCTGAAGCGCGCTCCTACAAGTGTGCCGCGAACCTGTAGGAGCGGGCCATGCCCGCGACCACAAGCCACGATGTACATCAGATCCACATGGCCGCATGAACCGCAGATTTCAACTGCGCTTCGCGTCGACCTTCGAGCGGTCCTTGGGTTCGACCCGCGCCTGCATCGCGGACTCACCCGCATCGAGTTGCAGCACTTCGATCGCGACCTTGGTTTCGGGCTTCGGCAGCTGCTTGCGAATATCGTCTTCGCGCACCACGCGTCCGGTGATCTGTGCGCCCGCCGCCATCTCCAGCACCTTGTAATGCACGTTGCCGACCACGCGCGCCTGCGCCGCGAGCTCAACGCGTTCGCTGGCGATGACATCGCCTTTCATGCTGCCGTTGATGATCACGTGCGGCGCACGCACTTCGCCTTCGACCGACCCCTGCTCGGAAATCATCAGTACCGCGTCCGGCCCACCCTCGGCGATGACCGTGCCAATCACGCAACCGTCGACCCGGAAGCCACCGGAAAAGGTGATGTCGCCCTTGATCTTGGTTTTTGCGCCCACCAAAGTATCAATTGTCATCGTCGGTCGGTTGTTCGCGGCTTTGCTACTTCCAAACATGTTCTTCGGCTCCGGTGGCAATGGTCTGATCCCAGGGAAAGCTGCGCTCGAACTGGTCGCCCTGCGCTGATTTCACCACGAGCACGACGCGGTTGGGGGTGAATCCTTCCGGCAGCACGAAACTCACGTCGAGTTCCTGGAAATATTTGAACGAGAAGTCGGGGGCCAGTTCCGGCTTGCGCTGTGCCAGGTCGTTCCAACCCAGTGCGCGCAAATCGCCGTCGAGCATGCCTTCGACGCGAATCGAGGCCGAGCCGCTGGTGACTTCGCCCTTGCGCAGGTTCTGTGTCAGGGTCGCACGCATCTCGTAGCCGTTGCCCTCGCCGATCTTGCGCAACGCGAGTTGCTGCACGGTCAGGCCCTGACGCGGCGCCTTGCCGCCCATCAGTCGTTGGTAGAAGGCGAGGTCGGCACGCAGCGATGCGATTTCTTCTTCGCGTGAGGTCAGCGAGTCGCGCAAGGCATCGTTCGCACTGCGCGAGACCTGGTCGGAGCGGTCACTGACGCTGAGCTTCTGTTTGCCGCTCTCGAGCTCGATACGCGCGTCGCGCAATTCCGACTGTGCCTGCGACAACCGCTGCTGCATGTCGAACAAGCCCGGTGCGGCGCGCTTTGATGCGATGATCCAAGTCGCGGCGATGCTCAACAACCAGAACGCGACGATCGCGATACGCAAGCGGCGCGCATGCGCAGGATCGTGCGCTTGCACGATCAGGGGCATGGAACTGGGATGGAATCTGAACGGGTTCTTCATTCGTGCGCCGAAAAAACGCGAGCGGCCTTATAGCCCGCGATTTGCGGCCTTCGCAAGGAACAGTTTGCACTTAACGGAATTTGAACTCGAAGGCGACGGCATTACGTCCGGGATCGAGAACCTCGAGGTCGATCGTTGCTGTCGCATTGGGCGCGAGCCCGCGTGCCAGAGCGCGCATGTCGACCAGATAATCCTGCGGCGCGACGCGACGCATGGCAATGCGCTGCTCATCGAGATCGGCGAGCGTGATCTCGACGGTGGGATACGGCTGCGTGAACGGCGCGCGATTCAGCATCGTCGCCGAAATGATCAACGCGCCGGCATGACTCGGATGCGGCCGCACGTCACGTGACACGAGCGCGATCTGGCTCAGGTCGGTGCGCGCCGGTAGTCGACATTGCAGGCGCAGGCAGGCGGCATCAAGCCATGGACGAATACGCGGCTCATTCATCCAGTAGCCGCGCCCGGCATAGGCCGCCTGGCCAAGCAGACCAAGCAACAACAGCACATTCGCGTAGCGCAGGAAGCGATTGCTGCGTGGCTGCGGCACCGGTTCGTGCATGAAGCTCGGCGCAGGCGCGATGTCGTCATCGCCATCGATCGCGAACAGATCATGTTGCCCCGCCTTCGGGCGCATCGCCGGCACGTCGAGGATCGGCAGCGGCCCAGGGTAATGGCGGGTCAGGCGACCGACCGGTTCCGGCGGCAATTGCTCGGCGAGCGTGGCCAGAACGTCGAATTCGGCGCGACACACCCCGCAGCGCGCTCGCCCATGCGCCCGCGTCAACGCGGTCACGGGTATGCGATAGATGGTCAGACATTCGGGGCACTGGGTGTACATCGCGACGATTATGCCCGCGCCGGCCCGAATCTGTGGGCGCTAATTGTCGCTGGCCGCCTTGCGTGTGGCGCTGATGCGCACCCAATCGTCCTGTTGCTTGATCTCTATGGCATCGAAATCGCCGCGGTAGGCGGCGGCGACTTCCACAGCCTGGTCGACGAGGATGCCGGACAAGGCCAGCGGGGCGCCCATGCGGCAGTGCCCGGTGATGATCGGCTGCAGCGTGGTCAGCGCGCCGGCGAGGATGTTCGCGACCACGACATCGGCGGTCAGTCCGGCTGGCACTTCGTCGGGCAGATACAGATCGAATTGCGCGCTGACGCCATTGCGTTCGGCGTTGTCGCGACTCGCGGTGATCGCCTGCGGATCGTTGTCGATGCCGATCGCGCGCGCGGCGCCGAGTTTCAACGCGGCGATCGCGAGGATGCCCGAGCCGCAGCCGAAATCGAGCACGGTACGCCCGTGCAGATCGAGCCCGTCCAGCCATTCAAGGCAGAGCGCGGTGGTTGGGTGCGTGCCGGTGCCGAAGGCGAGGCCGGGATCGAGCCGCACAACGACGGCATCGGTATCGGCCGGTGGTTCGATGTTGGACGGATAGATCCAGGTACGACGACCGAATTGCATCGGCTTGAACTGATCCATCCAGGCGCGCGTCCAGTCGGCATCGGCGACGTCGCGGGTCACGAGTTTCTCGGGCGTCAGCCACGGCACCATCAACTGCAACGCGTCGAACAAGCCGATGCGGTCCACCGTGGTCGGAAACAGCGCACGCACGATGACCTGCGGCCACATCGGCGTCTCGCCCGGGCCGGGCTCAAGGATCGGATGATCTTCTGCGTCGAGCAGGGTGATCGACGCGGCTTCAAGATCCTCGAGCGCAGCCTCGACGCGCGAGAGCGAACGCTGTTCCACTTCGATCGAGAGTTCGAGCCAGGCCACTAACGAACCTCGGGAATTTGAAGATTCACGTGACTAGCAATGTTCAGTGCGAGTCGCTTGAAATCGAGGCGACAAGCCCGGACAGCATCCGTATGCGCACCAATTACGCCATCTGACGCCTTCAATTCGAACATTGGTTTGCGCGCCTGCATGGCCAGAGGTGCGAGGCTCCGATAGTGCTTAAGGCTCGCGAGGTGATATGGATCCTCGGCGATTGTTTTGCCGAAAGAATCCATCACAATATTTTCGTGAAATTCCGACGGGATGCGCGCCAGGAATCGCTCGTAGGCCTTGACGGGGCTTCCGTCTCGAAGTCCGAACTGCATCACAACGTATCCAGCAGGATGCATATCCCCGCTGGGTAGATTGAAATCCAGGTCTGTAGGTCGTTTTGCGACACGGTCGGCCCATTCGCTCCGCCATGCTTTGATTCGGGGCCCAAGATTTCGCAGTGCTTGAATCGAAAACAGGTCCGGGGCTAATGGGACCACGACGAAGTCGGCAGCGATCAATGCGGCGCGTGTTATCGCTCCCAGATTCGGGCCCAAATCAACGAGTGCCAATTGAGCGCCGGTGGCTGATCCGGCCATGGTTATTGCGCGGGAGAACGACGCGGTGAACCGCAGCGCCGACTCGTTTCCGCTGCTCGCCTGCATCCAGTCAATAGACATTCGGTCTTCGACCTGCGACAGGGCCAAGTCGCCAGGAAGCAATGAAAGACGTCGATTTACAGGCACTATCGGAGGAGGAAGAAGATCTCCTTTGCCGCGAATGAGCGGCTCAAGCATCCCGAAAATGCTGGCACGCGATCCACTGTCCGGCCAGATGCGTTGCAATCCAGCATCTGGCAGACACATGCTGGTCAGATTTGACTGCGGGTCGAGATCGACGCATACAGATTCAATGCCAAGGTCGGCAAACATCCATGCGACGTGGTAAAGCAAGGTGGTCTTCCCTACGCCGCCCTTGTTGTTGAAGAAGGCAACAGTGATCATGCGCCGCGCGCAGCCATCGTGACGGCAAATTGACGATCGTCAGCAACAAACATCGCGGGCGCATGGCCGGCCTCGTTCAGTCGTCTCTGCGCTAGGCGAATTCCAGAGCCGTATCGATTGACATATCCAAGTGTCTTCATGGCCTCGGCGATGATTGGATTGCGATAGCTACTGCGAGTTTCCAACGTTTCCTTCGTAACTTCACCTACCAGACCGCCTGGACTAATGATCTCTACCCGATCCAGAAACCAGTAGACGCGAATGGGTGTGTTCGATTGGTAGTCTCGATGCATGACAGCATTGTTGAATAGCTCGCTCAAGGCAACTTCAGGGTAGTCAGGTTGATAACGCTCAGCGATCCCGCCAGTACGGGCTACGGCAACTTGTATGCGCGCTCGAAACAGTTCTTGGACTTGCGAAACAACGCTTCTCAAGTCCCCCGACACTTCTCGCTCACTAATCGGCGAATCCGTCACGTCGGTGCTCGGCCACACTACGAACTGTACGTACGCCCCGGGTAAGAAGAATCTTGGGTTGATGCCGAACAACAGGAGCCCCGCATGCGTCGGGAGTTCCGCTCGCAAATCAAAGAAGCGAAGCGCTGCAAGCTGCTCACTGGGTGTTCGATGATTGGCCGCGATGATTTCGTCTGCAACCACGGCCGCGCGGTATTCCCCAAACAATCGCATTGACAAGTCTTCGTTCGCAGCGCCCTGACATGGCTCAGCGTCAAAGGATCTTGCCGAGATTGACCTTCGCTCGGACAGCATCCGTTCTTCTTGTTCCGTCGCAATCGCTTTGGAGGGCCCTACTCGAATCCAGACTCGACCCCGGTAATTCACTGGCGGCAATAACGCAGGTTCAACAGCGACGACTGCTACATCTCCGCCTTCGAAAGTATGTTTGCTAACGGTCATCGCGGGAAGGGGTTGGATATTTCCATCTCGACGCAATCCAGCAAGTCCCTCAAGTAAGCGCTCCGTGACGATCAAGCCTGAGGGCTGCCCGTTCTTGCGCACGCCGAGCAGCAAATAGCCGGGCTTGCGATGATTAGGAAAGTCATTCGCAAATGCACAGACGGCTTCACTGAACTTGTCCGTGTTTGTAGTTGATTCGGTGCGCTCGACGCGATCCGATTCCAAATCGGCCATCAACGCGAATACCTGATCGTCCGTAAGAGCGGCCATCATCTTGATCCCTACAAGCCGATCGGCTTGTCCTTGCGTTCGGCGATGCGTTTTTCGAGGTAGTGGATGTTCATGCCGCCGAGCTGGAAACCACGGTCGGCCAGGATGCGGCTTTGCAGCGGCACATTGGTCTTGATGCCGTCGATGACCATTTCCGCGAGCGCCACACGCATGCGCGCGATCGCGGTGGCGCGGTCGGCGCCGTGCACGATCAGCTTGCCGATCATCGAGTCATAGTTCGGCGGAATGCGGTAACCGTCGTAGATGTGCGTGTCGACGCGTACGCCCGGACCGCCTGGCGCATGGAAGCGCGTGATCATGCCCGGGCTCGGCATGAAGGTGTCCGGGTCCTCGGCATTGATGCGGCATTCGATGGCGTGGCCACGCAACACGATGTCGCTCTGCTTGATCGACAGCTTCTCGCCGCCGGCGATCAGCAGTTGTTCGCGCACCAGATCGACGCCGGTAACGAACTCGGTCACCGGATGCTCGACCTGGATTCGGGTATTCATCTCGATGAAATAGAAGCGCCCGTCCTGAAACAGGAACTCGAAGGTGCCGGCGCCGCGATAGCCGATGCGGATGCAGGCTTCGACGCAGACCGCGCCGATCTCGTCGCGCATCGCCGGGGTGATGCCGGGCGCGGGCGCTTCCTCGACCACCTTTTGATGGCGACGCTGCATCGAGCAGTCGCGCTCGCCCAGATGGATGGCATTGCCCTGGCCGTCGGCGAGCACCTGGATCTCGATATGGCGCGGGTTCTCGAGGAATTTCTCCATGTACACCATGTCGTTGCCGAACGCGGCCTTGGCTTCGGCCTTCGTGGTGCTGATGGCGTTGTGCAGCGTCGATTCGGTATGCACGACGCGCATGCCGCGACCGCCGCCGCCGCCTGCGGCCTTGATGATCACCGGATAGCCGATGTCGCGCGCATGGCGCGAATTCTCGTCCGGGTCGTCGCCGAGCGGACCGCCGGAGCCCGGCACGCAGGGCACGCCGGCCGCCTTCATGGCGCGGATCGCCTCGACCTTGTCACCCATCAAGCGGATGACTTCCGCGGTCGGGCCGATAAACACGAAGCCGGACTTCTCGACGCGCTCGGCGAAGTCGGCGTTCTCGCTCAGAAACCCGTAGCCGGGATGAATTGCTTCGGCATCGGTCACTTCCGCCGCGGCAATGATGCGCGGGATGTTCAGATAACTTTCGCTGGCCGGGGCCGGGCCGATGCAGACCGATTCATCGGCCATGCCGACATGCTTCAGATTGCGGTCGACCGTGGAATGCACTGCCACCGTCTTGATGCCGAGCGCATGGCAGGCGCGCAGCACGCGGAGCGCGATTTCGCCGCGATTGGCGATGACGACTTTGTCGAGCATCTGGGCGCGCTCAGCTGATCACGAACATGGGTTCGTCGAATTCGACCGGCTGACCACTGGTCGCGAGGATCGCCGTCAGCGTGCCGGAAAAATCGGCTTCGATCTGGTTGAACATCTTCATCGCTTCGATGATGCCGAGCACGTCACCGGCCTTCACCTGTTGTCCGATCTTGACGAAGGCTGGCGCTTCCGGGTTCGCCGAGCCGTAATAGGTGCCGACCATCGGTGCGCGGATCACATGGCCGTCCGGCAGTTCGCGTCCGCCACTGTGGCCACTCTCCGCATGCGCGTGATGCTTGCCGGCGCTCGGGCGCTGTTCGACGTGCACATGGGTGACCGGAGCGGCCTGCTGGGGGGCGGCCATCATCGGCATGTTCTTGGGAAAGCGCGCCAGGCGCACCACTTCCTCGCCTTCCTTGATTTCCAGCTCGCTCAGGTTGCTCGCTTCGAGCAGGTCGATGAGTTTCTTGATCTTGCGCAGATCCATGGTCTTGCTCCCTCGTTTGGCCTGGGCTTTGGGCTCAGGTCCGCGTTTGTTGGTAGCCATATCTATTTGCCCGCTGCGAGGCGCCGAAGCGCCGCATTCAGGGCCATGTCGTAGCCGTCCGTGCCGAAGCCGACGATCACGCCAGCAGCGCGATCGGAAAACAGCGAGCGGTGGCGGAAGGGTTCGCGTGCATGCACATTGGAGACATGGACTTCGATGAACGGGATGTCTGCCGCGATGATCGCGTCACGCAAGGCGACACTCTGGTGGGTGAATGCACCCGGATTGATCACGATGAAGGCAGTTTGGTCGGTTCTTGCGGCGTGAAGTCGTTCGATCAGCGCCAGTTCGCTGTTGGACTGCAGGTGTTCAACGGTATGGCCGGCCGCGTTGGCCAGCGCCTGCGCATGCGCCTGAACCTCGGCCAGCGTGGTGGCGCCATAGAGCTGTGGTTCGCGCTGACCAAGCAAATTCAAGTTCGGGCCGTTGAGCAACAGGATCTTCGCCACCAACCGCCTCCGTCAGAGCGGCGTAGTCTGCAAGCCAAAGCCCGATCTGTCCAGTTAGCAGCGTGATCGCCGCCGATTCGCGCCGAAATGCCGCTTGAAACGTGCGTTTGATGCGTATGGTGTCGCTCGACTGCGACTGCGGGACTCAGATCACCAGAAAGGCGACGTCGGTATGCGTGGCGACGAGACCTTGGTCAAGCGTCGCCAGCTTCAATTCGTGGTGGCGCGCCAGACCGGCCAGATAGGCGTCGGTGATCTGTTGGTGGCCAAGCGTCATGCGCCAATCGGCGCTGCGTACATCGATATCGGCCGGGATGAAAAAATGCCGCCGATCGCTGCAAATGCTCTCCAGTACCGCACCGATCTGGTGAATGCTGATGTCACGTCGGAGCTGTTTAACAATGCGCAGAAAGCCCAATTGCGTCAGTGGACAGGTGGCAAATCGGTCGTCGTTTGTCGACAGCCAGCGTTCTGCAATCGTGTTGTGCACATGATCGGTCAGCCCCAGCGCCAGCAGCACGCTGGTGTCCAGCAGGTAATCGGGCATTACTCGTCCAGCGCCTTGAGTTCTGCAGTGGTCACCGGGCGCCCGATCGCCAATTTGAGAAAGCCCGTCACCGGACTCTGGATGAGTCCGGTTTTCGCGTCGGTGTCGAGCCCAAGGGCCTTGTCGCTCAGCGCCAGCAGCAGAGCGCCGAGATTCATGCCGCGGGCCTGCGCCAATTGCTTGAGTCGGCGGTGGGCCTGATCTGGAATGTCAATCGTGGTGCGCATGAGATGACTCGTTTGATGCGGTCGCATCATGATGCGAGTTGCGCCAAGGGTCAACGCTGAAGCGTCCTGCGGTCGATGCGCCTGGTCGCTGATTTCGCGACTTGCGCCGTTCGCACCCGGACGGCGTAGCCCGTGGTGAGTTGGGCTTGCTAAGGTCGGCGGCATTCCGCTGGAGCCTGCATGAGCACGTCGAACCAATTCGCGTTGTTGAAGGAACGCCGCTTTCTGCCGTTTTTCCTGACCCAGGCGCTCGGGGCGTTCAACGACAACGTGTTCAAGCAGGCGCTGATCGTGCTCATCACGTTCGTGATGGTTGGGCTGAATGCCGAGCAGGAGCACGAACTGACGAATCTGGCGGCGGCGTTGTTCATCCTGCCGTTTTTCCTGTTCTCGGCGACTTCGGGCCAGTTGTCGGACAAATTCGACAAGGCGCGGCTGGCGCAGGCGGTAAAGGTGCTGGAACTGGTGATCATGTCTGTCGCCGCGGTCGGGTTCATGCAGCAGAGCATTCCGTTGTTGCTGGGCTTGCTGTTCATGATGGGCGTGCATTCGACCCTGTTCGGCCCGCTCAAGTACGGCATCCTGCCGCAGGTGCTCGATCAAAAAGAGCTGGTCGGCGGCAATGGTCTGATTGAAATGGCGACCTTTCTCGCCATCCTGCTCGGCACCCTGCTCGGCACCGGGCTGATCCAGATTGAGGGCAGTGGGCCAATGTGGGTGGCGGTCGCAGCGATCGTCTTTGCCGTGCTCGGTCTCGGCACATCGCTGGCGATGCCGCCGGCGGCGCGCATCGACCCGGACCTGAAAATCAACTGGAACATCCCGCAGGAAACCTGGCGCACACTGAAGTTGCTCAGCGAAAACCGGGTGGTGTTTCTGTCCTGCCTCGGCATTTCCTGGTTCTGGTTCTTCGGCGCGGTGTATTTCACGCAGCTGCCGGTGTATGCGAAACAGGTGCTCGGCGGCGCGCCCGGCGTGTACACGGCGCTGCTGGCGCTGTTTTCGATCGGTATCGGACTCGGCTCGATCTTGTGTGAACGTCTTTCCGGACACAAGGTCGAGATCGGACTGGTGCCGTTCGGGGCGATCGGCATGACCTTGTTCGGCGTCGATCTGTTCTTCGCCTGGCCCAACAGCGTCGGCGAACTCGGCCGGCCGCTGCGCGCATTTATTGCCGAGCCCGCGGCCTGGCGAGTCCTGTTCGATCTGGTCGGCATGGCGGTGTTCAGCGGCTTCTTCATCGTGCCGCTGTTCGCGCTGATCCAGACGCGTTCAGATCCGAAGCGGCGCTCACGCATCATCGCCGGGAACAACATTCTCAATGCGCTGTTCATGGTTGTCGCCTCGGTATTTGCGGTCGTGCTCGTCAACCAGTTCAAGTTCACGATCCCGCAACTGTTGCTGACGACGGCGATCCTGAATGCACTGGTGGCGATCTACATCTTCACCCTGGTGCCCGAATTCCTGATGCGGTTTCTGACCTGGATCATCATCAACACCCTGTACCGGTTGAAGATCGACGGTCTCGACCAAGTGCCCGACGAAGGGCCGTGCGTCGTCGTCTGCAACCATGTCAGCTTCGTCGACGCGCTGATCGTCGGCGGCACGGTGCGTCGTCCGATCCGTTTCGTGATGGACCACGGCATCTTCAAGATTCCGGTACTGAGTTTCATCTTCCGCACCGCGAAGGCGATACCGATCGCGTCGGCCAAGGTCGATCCGGAGATGCTCGAGCGCGCCTATGCCGCGATCGACCAGGCGCTCGCGGAAGGCGAAGTGGTCTGCATCTTTCCGGAAGGTGCGATCACCCGCAGCGGCGACATGCTGCCGTTCCGTCCCGGCATCGAACGCATCCTTGCGGCACGCCCGGTACCGGTCGTGCCGATCGCGCTGCGCGGCCTCTGGGGTTCGCTGTTCTCGCGCAAGGACTCCGCACTCGGCCGCACCCGCCTGCCGCGCCGCTTCTGGTCGCGTATCGCGATGGTCGTCGGCGCCCCGCTCGCACCCGCCGACGTGACGGCCGCTGCGCTCGAAGCGAAGGTGCGTGAGCTGCGTGGTGATTGGGCTTGAGTCCGGTCGCGTTGGTCTATACTTCGGTCTAGACCAAAGTTCGGAGGGTCGACCATGCGCCAGACCGCGAAGCTGTTCAACAATGGCCGTAGCCAAGCCGTGCGCTTGCCGGCGGCGTTCCGGTTCGAGGGCACTGAAGTGTTCGTGCGTCGTGATCCGGCAAGTGGCGATGTGATTCTGTCTTCCAGGCCGGATACATGGGATGGTTTTTTCGCCGCCTTGAAAGGAGCGAATTTTCCGGATGACTTCCTGAGTCCCGAGGAACGGAAAGTGATCGAGACTGATCGCGATCCGTTTGCGGACGAATAGCGGTGCGCCGATACCTGCTCGACACCAACACCGTCAGTTTGTTGGTGCGAGAAAATCTTGGAATCCTTCGGCGCATCGCACGGCAGCCGACCTCGTCGATCACAGTGTCGTCGATCAGCGTCGGCGAACTCATGTTTGGACTGGCGAAGCGCGGTTACGCCACGCGCTGGTCGGTTGCCACCGAAGCGTTCCTGCGTCGCGTCGAAATCATGAGTTGGGATGAGTCGGCCGCACGACGATACGGCGATCTGCGCGCCGAACTTGAGCGAGCGGGGAAATCACTGTCGGCGCTCGATACGCAAATCGCTGCGCACGCGCTCGCGCTTGACATGATTCTCGTCACGCACGACATCGCCTTCCGCAACGTGCCTGGTTTACGGGTCGAAGATTGGTCGGACGGGCAATAGCCCTGATCGCGCTGCAAATGCGCGCAATCAGCTCAGCGTGTAAGTCAGCCGCGCCCGCACTTCGTCGACGATCGCCGGCAATTCGCGTAGTGGCGGGCGTGGCCAGCCTTTGGCGCCGAGGTCGTGCAGCAAGCCGCGTTCGCGCAGCGCGCCATGGAAGCGTTGCAGCTTGCCCTTGAGTGGCTGGGTCAGCACCGTGTGTACCGGCACGCCAACGGCGCAGGCCTCGGAGAGCATGTTCACCGAGTCGGGCGAGACGACGATGCGATCGGCATAGGCGAGCAGGGCCGGATAGGGATTGCGACCATCGCGGTCGTCGAGCCAGAGCAGGGCCTCCATGCGCTGGGCTTTCTGGCGGATCAATTCACGCAATGCAGTCGGTGTGCGACGTGACGCGCTGATCGCCAACGTCTGCGGACGCGCATCGCGTTCGGCGGCGAGTCGGTCGAACAGGCGTTCAACCCAGTGCCGGTCGAGCGCATGCGTGCGGTTCGGTCCACCAATCAACACGCTGGTCCACGGCCTCGGACGATCGGCGAACTCCGGAAAATCGATGCGTGCCTGCGACAGCCAGTGTTCGTTCACGGGATGCAGGGCGCCGAGTGTGCGCAGCACCTTCGGACCAGCAAGGCCATCGTGTTCGGGCGCTATGACCAGATCGAAATCATCGAGCGCACAGCGTGGGTCAAGAATTTGCAGTGTGAATACCTTGTCGCCGTGCAAGCGTTTGAGTGCCCGCACCGCGAGCGCCGACTGACGCCCGCAGCCGATTGCCAGCATCGGCGTCGATGCGCTTCGCAGTGCAGAGGGAAGGTGCGCGATCGCACTGCGCGGTGCATGTGGTGCCAGCAATTTCATCAGCGGCGGGAACGCGATGTCGACGTGCGTTGCGTCGACGCGCAACGCGAGCGCGAGTGCAATCGCCTGACGCCGATTGCCGGCGGCGTGGTCGCTGATCGAGATGACGCTGGCAAATCGCCCGGAATTCATGAGCGCGAGCCTAGCCACACCGGCGTCTGCGGCAAAGCCTTGCACGCCTGCAAGGCACGATTGCGCACCGATACCTTGCACAAATGGCGTGCTGCCCCGAATCTTCGCCGCCAGCAAACCGTCGGAGCAAGTCTTGAACCAGTCCACGTTGAACCAGCCGTTGTCGCAAGAAGCACTGAACCAGTTGTTCCTGGAAGCGCGCACGTTTGCGACCAGTCCGAACCCGTGGCAGAACCGCGCCGTGGGGGATGCGCTGCTCGAAGAGATCTGGAATCTGGCGCGCATGGGGCCGACCTCGGCCAATATGTCGCCGATGCGCGTGGTCTTCGTGCGCTCGCCGGAAGCCAAAGCCAAGCTCAAGCCGGCACTGGACGCCGGCAACCTCGACAAGACCATGAATGCGCCGGTGACGGCGATTGTCGCGATGGACATGACCTTCTACGAGAAGCTGCCGTACCTGTTCCCGCACGCCGACGCACGCAGCTGGTTTGCCGGCAAGTCCGACGCCGAGTTGATGCCCGCCGTGATGCGCAATGCGTCCTTGCAGGCGGCGTATCTGATCATCGCCGCTCGCGCGCTGGGGCTTGATTGCGGGCCGATGTCCGGCTTCAGCAATGACCAGGTCGATGCCGCCTTCTTCGCCGGAACCACGATCAAGTCGAATTTCCTGATCAACCTCGGTTATGGCCGCCGCGACACCCTGCATCCACGCAGCCCGCGCCTTGCTTTCGCCGACGCCTGCAGCATCGTCTGACCCGACCCGCTCTGACTGCCACCCCATCCCCTGGAGACCGCATATGAAAACCATCCTCGCTTCCCTGATTGCCGCCGCTGCCCTCGCATCTGCACCGCTCGCAGCCGCCGACCGCTACGAATTCGACAAGTCGCACACCAGCATCCTGTTCTTCGTCGAGCACATGGGCCTGTCGGAAATGCAGGGTGAATTCCGCGCGTTCGACGGCGAATTGCTGGTCGACGAGAATGATCTGTCGAAGTCGAGCGTCAATGTCTCGATCGACGCCGGCAGCATCGACATGGATCACGACAAGCTCAACGCGCATCTGAAGAGCAAGGACTTCTTCAATGTCGGCAATCAGGCCAAGCTTGGCTTCAAGAGCACCAAGCTCGAAGCCAAGGGCGAGAATGCGTTCTTGCTGACCGGTGACTTGACCATTCTCGGTGTGACCAAGCCGGTGACGCTCGACGTGACCATGAAGAAGCTCGACTCGCATCCGTTCGCCAAGGTGCCCGCAATCGGCTTCCACGCCGAAGGCGTGATCAAGCGCAGCGACTTCGGCATGAGCTACATCCTCGGCCCGGTCGCCGATGTGGTGAAGATCCGCATCGACACCGAAACCCTGAAGGCAGCGCCAGCCGAGGCGAAAACGGACGTGGCCAAGGGCTGATCAGCACCAAACCACGGAGAGTTCGCAATGATCAGCGTACGCAGGGCGTCCGATCGCGGCGCAGCCAATTTCGGTTGGCTCGACAGTCGCCACACCTTCTCGTTCGGGCACTACCACGACCCGGCGCATATGGGGTTCGGGTCATTGCGCGTGATCAATGAGGATCGCGTCGCGCCGGCCGGCGGTTTTGCGCCACACGGTCACGCGAATATGGAGATCGTCAGCTACGTACTCGCCGGTGGTCTGCAACACAAGGACAGTATCGGTACCGGATCGGTGATCCGCCCCGGCGATGTGCAGCGCATGAGTGCCGGCAGCGGCATTCAGCACAGCGAATACAACGCATCGAAGACGGAACCCGTTCACTTCCTGCAGATCTGGATCCTGCCCGATCGCCAGAACATCGCGCCGGGATACGACCAGAAGCACTTCGCGGTGGAGGACCGTCGCGGCCAGTTGCGCTTGGTGGCCAGCGGCGACGGTGCTGAGGGTGCCATCAGCATTCGCCAGGACGCGCAAATCTTCGCAAGCCTGCTGGCGCCCGGCGACACCGTGGCGCATGACTACGCACCGGGGCGTCGCGGTTGGCTGCAGGTGGCGAGCGGCGAGGTCAGCGTCAATGGCACGTCGCTCAAAGCTGGCGACGGTGCGGCGATCGAAGCCGAAGCCGCTGTGCAATTGACGGCTGCCACCGACAGCGAATTCCTGCTGTTCGATCTGCCCTGAGCAAAGGGCGGCTCGCCTCAATGGGGCGGGCCGCCTACAATGCGCGCAGGAACACAGGAATCGACCATGACCGCGAATGTCACCCAGCCCGCCGCCGGCAAACCGGCCAATACCGAACGTGTCTACCGGGTGGCGCGCGCCGATTTGCCGATCTCCTGCCCGACGCCTGAAATGGCCTTGTGGAATTCGCATCCGCGCGTCTATCTGCCGCTCGAAGAACAGGCCGAGGCGAAGTGCCCGTATTGCGGCGCCCTGTTCCAGCGTGTCGACTGAAGCCGGCCGCGGTCTCGCGCGTGCACTCACTGTTGTGCAATTGCTGCCGGCGCTTGATTCTGGCGGCGTCGAGCGTGGAACGCTGGAAATCGCGGCGGCACTGGTAGCCGCTGGCCATCGCTCAATCGTGGTGTCTGCGGGCGGGAAACTGGTCGAACGCCTGATCGCCGGCGGCAGCGAGCACATTCACCTCGATGTCGGTGCGAAGTCGATCTTCAGCCTGGCCCTGGTGCCGAAGTTGCGGGGCTTGTTCAAGACGCTCAACGCCGACATCGTGCATGCACGCTCGCGTCTGCCGGCGTGGCTGACCTGGTTCGCCTGGCACAGCATGTCCACAGCGACGCGACCGCGCTTCGTGACCACCGTGCATGGCCTGAACTCGGTCAACGCCTATTCGCGCATCATGACCCGCGGCGAGCGCGTGATCTGCGTTTCGAACACGGTACGCGACTACGTGCAGACGAGCTATCCGAACTGCGACGCCTCGCGTTTGCGGGTGATCGCACGCGCTGTCGACCCCAACGAATTTCCGCATGGTCATCGGCCCAGCGGCGACTGGCGCAAGCTGTTCGTCTCCGAACATCCGGCCTTGTCGGCTTCGGCACCGTGGTTGTGCCTGGCCGGACGCGGCACGCGCATCAAGGGTCATCAGGAGGCGATTCGTTTGACCGCCGCACTGCGCGATGCCGGCCTGGAGACACGCCTGATCCTGCTCGGCGTGCGCGAACGTGGCCGCGAACGTTATGTCGATGAATTGCGGCGCTACGCCCAGAAACACGGCGTCGCCGATGCCGTGGTGATGACCGCCTCGCGCCCGGACGTGCGCGATGTCATGGCCGCAAGCGCGCTCGTCTTGCAGTTGTCGACCAATGCCGAAGCCTTTGGACGCACGGTCGTGGAAGCCCTGAATCTCGGTGTGCCGGTGCTCGGTTTCGATCACGCCGGTGTCGGTGAGCAACTGCGCGATCTGTTTCCGCGCGGTGCGGTGCCGCTGGGCGATCGTGCCGCTCTGGTCGAACGCGCACGCGAACTGCTCGCCAGCGGCGAGCGACCGGCGGCGTTCAGCAGCTATCGACTCGCACAGATGCAAGCCGCCACACTTGCGCTCTACCGGGAGCTGCTGGAGTCATCGCGCGCATGAATCTCAATCGCCGCCAACTGGCCGCCGTGTTGTGCCTGTGGTCGGTGTTGCTGTTGCTGCCGTTCGGGCGGGCGTCGGAATTGCCGATCGTCATCGGTGCGATGTACGCCATCGTCTTCCTGATCCGCGATCCACAGCAGTTGCGCGAGCCACGCTACCGGCTCGCGTTCTGGGCCTTCCTCGCCTACTGGCTGCCGGAGTTGTGTTCTGCGATCGACAGCATTGCGCCCGAGAAGAGCTGGCTCGAAGTCGCGACCGATCTGCGCTATTTGCCGTTCGCGGTGTTCGTGATCGATGCCCTGGCGACCGCACCGGCAAGACGCCAGTTGGCGTGGTGGAGTGCCCTGCTGGTGCTGTTCTGGACGATCGATGCATTGCTGCAGGCAACGTTTGGCAGCGGCTTCGGCGGGGCGTTGCAAACCGACCGGGTCAGCGGCATTTTCGGCGACGACAATTTGAAGCTCGGCCCGGTGTTGGCTCTGTTGGCACCGATCACCGTGCTGATTGCGCTCGATCGGTATGGGCGCGCCATGGCGGTGCTGATGTGGGCGCTGGCGGCCGTCGCAGTGCTGCTGGCGGGTTCGCGTGGCGGCTGGATCAGTTTCGCGGTTGTCACACTGGCCCTGATCTGGCGCGTGGCGGCGACGCCGAAACGCTTCGCGTTGGCGCTGTTGCTGGCCACGCTCGCCGGCAGCGCTTTTGTGGGTGGCAGCTACGCTGTATCCGAACGCTTCGCCGCACGTGTTGACCGAACTTTGGCCGCATTTGAAGGTTCGCGCGCAAGCATTGAAACCGCGCTTGCCTACCGCCTGTCGATCTGGGAAACCGCAACACGCATGAGCCTCGCACACCCGTTCAATGGCGTCGGCGTGCGTGCATTCCGCCATGACTACATCGAACACGCCGCGGCCAACGATCAGTGGCTCGCGGAAAATCCTGGTGTTGCTGCGTTTCATGCGCATCAGTGGGTGCTGGAAGTGGCGTCGGAAACCGGCATCATCGGACTCGGCTGCTGGTTCGCCCTGCTGGTCGTATTGGTACGCCGATGGCGCGCACTTTCGCGTGATTGCCGACACGCGGCGGCGCCCTACAGCATTGCCATGCTGGCCATGCTGTTCCCGTTGAACACGCATTTCGCGTTCTACTCGAGTTTCTGGTCGAACCTGTATTTCTGGTTGCTGCTGGTGTGGATCGCGCACTTGGCACCGCCGCGTGACCGCCGCGCATGACTCGGGTCGCACTATCGGCGGTGGTTACCACCTTCGAGAATGCCCGCACGCTCGATGCCTGTCTCGCTTCGCTGAAATTCGCCGATGAACTGCTCGTGCTGGATTCGGGTAGCAGCGATGCGACGCTCGAGATTGCACGGCACCACGGTGCACGTATCCTGCACGAGCCGTTCAAGGGGTATGGCCCACAGAAGCAGAGTGCGATCGATCAGGCCACGCATGACTGGGTGCTTCTGCTCGATGCCGACGAGGTGGTGACCCCGGCATTGGCAACACAGATTCTCGCCGCGCTCGACACGCCGCTCGCGACCGGATTCGAACTGCCGCGTTGTGAACGCATGTTCTGGCGCTGGCAGCATCGGCTCAGCAAGCACAACCTGCATCTGCGGCTGTTCGATCGACGTCACCATCGCATGGGCGACGATCCGATCCATGCCGCGCCGCGTCGCGATGTCGGGGTCATCGCCCGTCTCGACGGCTTGCTGCTGCACGATGGCGAGCACCATATCGCCAGCAAGGTGGCGCGCATCAACCACTATTCCAGCGGCGTCGCCGCGCAGCGTGCGGCGCGTTCGTCGGCCTGGGCGTTGCGTCTGCGCCTGCTCTGGTACCCGCCGATCGTGTTCCTGAAGCAATGGCTGCTCAAGCGGCATTTCCTCAATGGCTGGGCGGGTTACATCGGTGCCGTCAGTCTCGCCTATCACGCCTTTCTCAAGGACGCGAAGGCGCTTGAATGCATCGAGACGCAGCACGCCGGTCGATCACTCGCGCGCCGGCTCACGCAACAATCGCAGGGCCAGCCAGGCGATCACCGCAGCGACCAGCACGAGCACCGTCCACAGTAGCCAGGCGCGATACGGCGGCGGTGGCGGTGATGGTTTCAGCACCACCTTGCCGGCGCGTTCACTGCGCGCACCGAGTCGTGCCGGTGGTGGCGACCAGCTGGTGCCGAATTGCGCGCGCAACTCGTTCATCAGCGGATCGATCGGGAACGATTCGCGCACCGCGCGCGCACTGCCGGCAACCAGCAGCAACTGCGCCGGACCTTGATGTGCGATCAGAAACACATCCGGTCGATAGCCGACCTCGACGATCGGCGTACCGATTGGTGGTTCCACGCCGAGTCGCCAGCGCTGGCTGCGTGTGGTCGGAAACGCGAGGCGATTGCGCACCACGCTTGCGTCGCCAACGGCGATATCGAATGCGGTGTCGCGTGCCAGTTCACGCCACCACTCGCCTTCGCGCGTGGCGAGCGACACCGTGGCCAAGGCACCGCCATCACCGAGCTGGATGCGTGCTGCATTCACCGGCAACGATGGCGGCAGGTTGAAATGGAAGCTGTGCGGCGTGGTCGCGTCGCGCACCAGGGCCGCGCGCCGGTATTGGCGCTTGAGTCCGGGCGGGGTTTCGTATTCGGCGAGCACGCTGAAGATTTCGAGATCGGCGGGCACCGGCGCCACGCTCAGACGCAGTGCGTCGCCCTCGAAGTCGGACAACAACAGGCGCGTCTCGCCGACGCTGCTGCCAAGCGCGTAGGAATGCGACATCACCTCGGCATGCACAGCACCACGTCGGCGACTCGCCTCGACGCGCCAACTGGCGTCGGCCGGCAGGCTGGCACGATGCCGCCAACTGACGCGCAGGGCGCGGATCACCGCGGCTTCCGGCACGCGTGAGCGCAGTGCCAGCGTCAGGCGCTGCGGGCTCGGGAACGCCACGGGTACGTCGTTGCGCGCCATCGGTTCACGATTGCTGGCGGCGATTTCGAGCGCATAGGGCGCGTCGCGCCAAGGCGAATCCGGTGCTTGCGGCAGCGGTCCGAAGCTGACGCGCTCACCGCTGCTGGTGAACAGCGCCATGTCCTGGCCATCGGTGCGGGTGATGGCGTCGTAGATCTCCGGCGTCAACACCAGTTCGTGCACGTCACCGCTGCCGATATCGAGCGGCCATTGCCAGGCGAAGTCGTCCGGTGTCGCGGCGCCGACGACGGACGCACCCAGTGCGAGGACCAGTGCGGGAAAGCGCGCGCGCTGGTTCATGACGACGCATCCTGATCACGTGGCGGCATCGGTGCGAAGTAGCCGAGCGTCACGAACAGCAAGCCGACGCCCACGGTCGAGACGATGCCGGAGACGGTGCCGAGGAAGCGCATGTCGATCAGCAGCAGCTTTGCCAGCACGATGCCGAGCAAGATGGCACCGGCGATCCACGCGCCGCGCACCATGCGTTTCGCGCCGAAGCCCATCGCCGCCGCACCGACCAGAGTCCAGGTCCACGACAGCGCCGCATGCGCCTTCGGTCGCGTCAGCATGTCGAGCGACCACGCCTCGTTGCCGAAGTGATGCACGCCGCGCAGGACCGCCGCCGTCAATACGACGAAGGCGAGCAGCGCGATCATGCTGCGGACCACATCGCTGCCGCCGTCCAGTTCATGGCTCACGGCACGCGTCAGCAACAACAGCAAAGCGATCTGGCTGAGCTCGAGCGGATTTAGGATCGGCAGATAACTGATCGGCGGTGTGTGCCCGGCCAGCGTGCAGGCGAACAGGGTGTAGACAATGCTGCCGACGATCAGTGGCCACAACGCGCGGTGGCGATACAACGTGAATTCCGCGCGTACCGGCGCGCCGACCACATCGAAGCGCGAGAGCAGCGCTGCGAGTGCGATCCAGAACGGTGCGAAAGTCAGCACGTAGCGCCAGTCGCCGCTCATGCCGGCGAACGCGACGGATTCGACCTGGGCATAAAGGCCAGTGCGCGCATGGATCTCGAAGGCGAAGATCAGCGGCACGCTCAGCCAGGCGACGACATGCGCCCAGCCGAGGCCGCGTGGCCAGGGATTGCGCAGGCAGTGCAGAACGACGAAGGCGCTGAAGAAAGTCAGTGGCCAGATCCAGGCGCCGTGCTCGGACAACGGCGAGCGCGTCGCATCGGCGCTCATCGCCACGAACAGCGGCAGCGACCACATCAGGGCGATGCCCGGCCACGACAGCGCGCGCAGCCCGCTGATCGTGCGCAGCACGGCTGCGAGCACAGCGCTGAGCGCGACGAACAGCAGTACCGCATGCGTCTCATTCGCGCCGTCGACGACGCGGTCGACTTCGATGACACCACCGACGTACCAGGCCAGGTAACCATAGGCCGCAAGCGCACCGATCAGCGGATGGCTCGCATGCGCGAGCGTGTAGCGCCAGGCGCTGAACAGGGCGGCGAGTGCAATCGCGAGGGTGCCGAGCGTGGTCGGATTCAACACGATGATGGCGTCAGGCGTTTGTGTGCCGATATCGAGTGCGGCGAGCCCGGCGAACAGTTGCAACGCAATGCCGGCCCAGCGCAGTCGGCGCTCGTCCTGCTTGAGACCGATCCAGACCAGCAATGCACCTTCGATCGCCCACAGCACCGTGGTCGTGCCGCTGGTGAAGGCGAGCGGAAACACCAGGGTGACAAAGATGAGCGCAAGGCCGGCATAGGCCGCTTTCCAGCGCGCCAACTGGTGGTGTTTCCAGACATAGAGCGCGAGGCCGAGATAGATGACGGCCATCACCAGCGCGGAGATCGCGAGCAGGGTGCGGTCGTCGTGCAGCAGAGCACTTTGCAGGGCGAATGCGATCAGCGGGGTGCCGAACACCAGCGAGCCTTCGACATGGTCGCGTCGCGACGGATCATGACCGCGCAGCGCCGGCAGCAGCGGAATGACCAGATAGAACAGGAAGAACACGATCAGGAAGGGTTCGGTCGTGGCGAAGTCTTCCGGGCGATAGCGGGTGACGCCCCAAAGCGTGCCGATGACGAAGGTGAACAGGAAGCCGAGCGTGTTCAAGATCCGCCAGCCGCGCGCCCAGCTCATCGCCAGGATGCCGAGATTCAACACGGCGTAGAACGAGAACAAGGCGACATGGTTGCCCGAGCCGGTCGAGGCCAGGATCGGTGCCGCGAAGCCGCCAATCACGCCGAACACCGCAAGGCCGAGCGAGTTCTGGCGGATCGCCAGCACCGAGCATCCGGCGACGAGCACGAGCAGCATCGCAAACGTCGCCGACGCCGGAATCAGCTGGTACATGTGGTACGACGCGAACACCACCATCATCAACACCGCAATCGCGCCGCCCTGCAGGTTCAGCGCGAACACGCGTTTTTCTTCGCGTTTGCGCCAGCCGATTACGAGTGCGGCGAGTGCGCCTGCGGCAATGCCGGCCAGACGCATTTCGATCGGGAAATCGAACCAGCCTTCCTTGATCGCGAGACGCATGAATGCGCCGAGACCGATCAGCACGATGCTGATGCCGATCTTCGTGATCCAGCTGCTCTCGAACAGCCAGCGTGCAAGGACTGATGGCTCGCTCTCGATCACCGACGCGGGCACGGGTGCGGATCTGCGCGCGGGCAGGGGCGGCGGCGTTGGGCGGGCGCTCGGTTCACGCGCTTCGAAGCGCGGTCGGTCGGCGGCGGCACTGTCGACACTTGCCGCTGCGGCGGTCTGGAAACTTGTTGGTGCTGAGGATTGGGCCGGCGCGGGTCGCTCGGGGAGTGGTGGCATCCGCTCCGGTGCCGCTGATTTCGGCACCGTTTCCGCCGCACGTGGTTGAACCGAAAAGCGCTCGTCGCTGCGCGACCGCTGTAGCGCCACGACTTCCTCTTCGAGCGCCCTGATGCGCTCGCGCATCGAGATCCAGCCGCCATAAAGCGCGCCGATCAATGCACCGCCGAACAATCCGAGTGCCCATTCGCCGGCGCTCGCGCAGGCGATGCCGAAGATCAATCCGATGAAGGCGAGTAGCCAGGCCATGCAGTTCCCCATTGATTGCGGTCGATTCTTGCCGAATCACGAACGCATGGCGATGGCGCGTGCACACGGGTCGCACAAAACGCGACCGCCGGTCTTGCTCAGTAGACGCCCGTTTCGCCCGGCGGTCGCGATTTGAAGCGTTTGTGGATCCACAGGTATTCGTCCGGTGCCTCGCGCACCATCGCCTCGATCAATGCATTGACGCGCGCCGTATGCGCCGCATCCTCCTCACCCGTGATTTCGGCCAAAGGCTCGCCGATGCGCAGCACATAGCCGCCACGACCGTCACGATGGTGGAAGAACGGAATCACCGCCGCCCCGGTCAAACGCGCCAACTGCCACGTCGCGGTGATGGTCGAGGCCGGTACGCCGAAGAACGGCGCGAACACGGTGTCCTTGCCGCGCATGTCCTGATCCGGTGCGTACCACAGGCAGCCGCCGGCCTTGACGTGTTTCACCGCGGGCCGAAGTTCCTCGCGCGCGAACATGGCGCAGGCATAATGCAGCCGGCCGCGCCTCACGGCCCATTCGAATACTGGCGCGCCATGGCGGCGATACATTCCGGCGAGCGCGATGTGCTTGCATAGCAACCGCCCGCAGATCTCCAGCGTCAGGAAATGCCCGGACAGCAACAACACGCCGCGCCCCTCGGCGTGCGCGCGCTCGATGTGTTCGAGCCCGGAGATCGTGTAGTTGACGTTGTCGACCGAACCCCACCAGGCGCGCGCGAATTCATACGCACCTTCGCCCAGACTCGCAAAGCTGCGATCCGCGATGTGTGCGCGTGCGGCTTCGTCGAATTCCGGGAAACACAGCGCCAGGTTGCGCATCGCGACGCGTTTGCGACTGCGCATCAATACGCCCAGAAGGCGTCCGAACGCACGCGCCACGGGTCGCGCGATCACGCCCGGCATGCGCGCCAGCAACGCCATCACGCCGACACCGAACCAGACCGGCCAGTGTTGCGGGGCGAACAGGGCGCGCGGCAATGGGTGCGGGCTCGGCATCCCGGCATTCTATCGGGCGCGACTCGCTACCGTTGCGACATCGGCGCGCGCCCTTCATGCTTCGCCACCGCTGATGTGACGCCTCGATGTTCTTCCTGCACGCGCTGTATACCCTGACCATGTACCTGCTGACCCCGGTGATCCTGTATCGCCTGGCATTGCGTGGTCTGGGTTATCGCGATTACTGGGGTCGCTGGCGCGAACGCTTCGGGTTTTTCGCTGACCCTGAACTGCAGGACACGATCTGGGTGCACGCGGTGTCGGTTGGCGAAATGAATGCAGCGGCGCCGCTGATCGAGGCGCTGATGAAACGCTTCGAGGGCCGCAAGTTTGTCGTCACCACGGTCACCCCGACGGGTTCGGCGCGGGTGCAGAAACTGTTCGGCGATCGCGTCTTCCATGTCTATCTGCCCTACGACCTGACCGCGTCGATCCGGCGCTTTCTAGACCGCGTCAATCCGTCGCTGGCGGTGGTGATGGAAACCGAGATCTGGCCGAATCTCTACTACGAGTGCGCGCGCCGCAAGATCCCGATCGTGCTCGCGAATGCGCGTTTGTCCGAGCGTTCGCTGAAAGGTTACGGGCCGGTTCGACCGCTGGCGCGCGAAGCGATCCGCTCGGTCGCTTTCGTCGCCGCGCAATCGCAACAGGACTACGTGCGTCTGGCGCAACTCGGCGCGCGCAACGAGCGCATGCGTGTCGTCGGCAACGTCAAGTTCGACATGCGCGTGCCCAGCGGCTTGCCGCGCATCGGCAAGGTGCTGCGCGAATACTGGGGCGAGAATCGGCCGGTGTGGATCGCCGCGAGTACCCATGAAGCCGAGGAGGCGTCCGTGCTTGAAGCGCACACGCGCGTGCTGCGGCGCTTTCCGGATTCGTTGCTCGTCATCGCACCGCGCCATCCGGAGCGCTTTTATCCTGTCGTCAAACTCTGCCGTGGCTACGGCCTGCGCACGCTGTCGCGTTCCGAAGACACGGTCGCGCGTCTGGACACCCAAGCATTTGTGGTCGACACCATGGGTGAGCTGCTGAACTTCTTCGCGGCCAGCGACTGCGCCTTCATCGCCGGCAGCTTCGACAACATCGGTGGCCACAACGTGCTGGAACCCGCTGCCGTCGGCAAACCGGTTCTGGTCGGGCCGCATACCTTCAATTTCGCCGAAGTCACCGAAAACCTGATCAGCGACGGCGCCGCCATCCGTGTCTCCAATGCGGTCGAACTCGGCGACAGCATCTCGCGCCTGATGGCCGACCCCAAAGCCCGTAGCCGCATGTCCGAAGCCGCCCTCGCCGCCGTCGAACGCGAACGCGGTGCCGTCAGCCGCATCGTCGAAATCGTTGCGGCGGTGATGGCGGGGGAAGAGCCGTAATGGTCGCTACTCCTGCGGCACGAAGCACAAGCGAGACTTCTTGGCTAAAGTCCGCGCATGAAGACGAAGCAAGATCAATCCTGTGACGGTCATCCGCCGAGCACCCAGTCGTCCGCAGACAACCCGAAGCGTCCGACGCTTGCAGAACTTCTGGCGAGTTGCGACCTCAGCGCACCGTTCCCGCCGCCCGATCCAGAGTGGGAAAAAATGGCGGCGGTTGGCAGCGAAATTTGGTGAGGCGGGTTGAACAGAAATGGAATCGACAATGAAACGTCGCGAACAAGTCTTGTTGAGTTTCTACGTCAAGTTTCATGGACGGACGCCGACGGTGATGGAGGCATTCGCCCGCCAGCCAGCGGTGTACTGGCTCGGGATGGCTGTGTTACTTGCCATCCCCATGTTCGCAACCGCTTGGTGGGAATTCGCGCAACTACAACTGCCCTTTGGCATCGTGGCGGGTGCGATGCTGCGTGACATCGGCTTGATGCTGCGATTCAAGCGCGACTGGCCGATCTTGGATCGCGCCTTAAATTGGAGCGAGATTGATCGGCGTCTGTCACAACAATCTGTGCGCCCATCGGCGGACTGAGGCAATTCCACGCGTCATGCGGGCTCACATATCAAACTTGCGCAACTCGAAGCCGCTATCACCGCCGTCGAACGCGAGCGAGGTGCCGTCAGGCGAATTGTCGAATTCGACGCCGCGATGCTGCAGTCAACCGCGCTTGAGATTCCGATAAAAATTCTCGTGGCTGCCGAGCAAGAGCAACACCCGCATTTTCGGATTCCATTCGTAGGCCAGCAGCATCTGCTGGCGGTTGATCAGAAACTTGTGGACGTATATGCCGACGAGGTCGCCCTTTTTTGCCTCGCCGATCCCTGGGTTGGCGACGATCGTGCGCACCGCATCGTCCACCACGGCTTGGTGGCTGGCGGCGAGCTTCTTGTACACCCGCTTGAACGCGGGCATTTGCAATAGGGCGACGTCAGCCATGTCGGCGCGGCGTGCGCGCTTTGGACGCCGCCTTCTTCGCCGGCTTGAGGTCGAACGGCTCGGCGAGTGCCCGGTCGGTGTGCTTGCTGATCAATAGCTCGCGCACGAATTCGATCGGCAAGTCCGGGTTTTCCAGAGCCGTCTTGCCGACCAGCGCCCAGAACTCGATCTGCTGCGGAATCGAACGCCGCTCCGCGCCGGCCACGCGCTGCGCGGCGAGATAAATGGCATTGTCGATCCGGATCGCAGTGCCCACGTCGCCACCTCAATATGTAGTGAATTGCCACAACTGTAGTCAAGCGCTACGTTCGCGTCCAGCGTCCGCGTGACAACGGGTTGCGCACGTGTCGCTGCCCTTGACCAGCAGCCCATTTGGGCTGCCACTTCATGCACTCACATATCGAATTTACGCAACTCGAAGCCGCGTGACTTGTAGGCGATCCAGCGCGCGCGTGAGCCTTCGCGGTCGGCGGTTTCGGCGGGGATGACTTCCTTGACCGATTCCGGATCGCCGGGCACGGCGCTGTCGCGCAGGTTGATGATGAGGGCGCGCAGCGGCGTGTCGACGTCGGGCGGAACGATCAGTATCGGCGTCAGGTCGTCTTCTTCGTCGCCGGCGATCTGGTGGGCGATGAAGGCGTCCGGATCGAATTCCCAGAGCAGCTCGTCGAGTGCTTCGGCCTGGTCGCGGTCGCGCGTATGAATCAGCGTCGGAATCTGCTGGTCGAAGGCTTTCTTCGCGAGTTCGCAGACAAGCAGCAGCGGGTTCTCGCGAAAGCGCGGTTTGTCGATCAGGTAGAAGTCAGCGCGGGGCATGGTCGTGATCTCGCGTCAGGCGCCCGTCTGCGAGGCGACGTGCTGCATCAGCCATTGCATCAGCAGCGGCAGTGGACGACCGGTGGCACCGCCCTTGCGGCCTTCGTCCGATGCGCTGCCGGCGACGTCGAGATGCGCCCAGCGCAGGCCCTCGGTGAAGCGCGCGAGGAAGCAGCCGGCGGTGATCGCGCCGGCGTTCTTGCCACCGATGTTGGCGATGTCGGCGAAGCTCGTTTCCAGTTGCGTCTGGTAGTCGTCCCACAGTGGCAGGCGCCAGGCGCGGTCGTGCACTTCGTCGCCGGCGGCGATCAATTCGTTGGCGAGATCATCGTGCTTGCTCATCAAGCCGCTCGCGTGTTTGCCGAGGGCAACGATGCACGCGCCGGTCAGGGTCGCGATATCGATCACGGTGTGCGGTTCGAAGCGGCGTGCGTAGGTGAGCGCGTCGCACAGGATCAGGCGGCCTTCGGCGTCGGTGTTCAGCACTTCGACGGTGATGCCGGACATCGTGGTGACGACATCGCCGGGGCGCGACGCATCGCCGTCGGGCATGTTCTCGACGGCCGGCACGATGCCGATCAGATCCACCGGCAGACCGAGGCGCGCACTCGCTTCGATCGCACCGAATACTGACGCGGCACCGCACATGTCGTACTTCATTTCGTCCATGCCGGCCGCGGGCTTGATGCTGATGCCGCCCGTGTCGAAGGTGACACCCTTGCCGACCAGCACGACGGGTTTTCGCTCGCGCGAACCCTGGTAACGCATCACGATCAGCTGCGGCGGGTTGGCGCTGCCACGGGCGACGCCGAGCAGCGCACCCATCCCGAGTTCCTGCATCTGTGCACGATCGAGCACTTCGACGCTGACGTGGGTCAGTTCCCGCGCCATCTGCTGCGCGACCTCGGCGAGATACAACGGCGTGCAGATGTTCGGCGGCAGGTTGCCGAGTTCACGCGTACGACGCATGCCGTGCGCGATGGCGCGACCGGCTTGCACCGTGGTCTCCTCAGTCGTGGCAATGGCGAGTTCACTGACGCCGTCAACGCGTTCCGATTTGCGTCGCGTCGCCTCGTAGCGATAAAGCGCGGCTTCGGCGGCGATCACATGCTCGCGCACCGCCCAGGCATTGTCGCGACCGATGATGGTGAGCTCTGCAAGCCAACTCGCCGCGCGTCGCGACGGCCCGCTACGCAGCGCCTTCAGCGCCTCGCGCACGGCACCGATATAACGCGCCGCACCGAACTGGTTCGCATCACCTAGGCCGACCAGCAGCACGCGCTTGGCGCTGACACCGGGCAGGTCATAAAGCCGCGTCAACTGGTTGACCTTGGTGCCGACATCGCCGGCGTCGATACGCGCGCGGATCGCCCCGCTGCTGGCGCGATCGATATCCGCAGTCGCCACCGGCAGCACGCCGCGCTCGAACACGCCAAGGATCAGAATGTCGGCGACGCATTCAGCGGGTTGTGCTTTCAGTGAAACGACATCGATATTCATGCTTGTCCTGCGGAAGCCGGGCTTCCATAGTGGTTTTCGGGACGGCGACTGCGCGTCGCCTGATAGACTCGCGCCACCCGCAAACGGGCGTTGTGATGGCCGGCAGTCTAGCAAACCGGCGCAGCTTGTCTGACGAACGAATGCTCCGAACCGAACGCCCTGACGCTCCAACGCCCTGACGACCGAGAACGCTGCTGCGCATCATTGACCGCTATTTGCTGCGCGAACTCGGCCGCTCCTTCGTGGCGGTGAACATCGTGCTGTTGATGGTGACGTTTGGTGGCGTGCTCACCAATGTGCTCAATCGCATTGCCAGCGGCAAATTGCCGGCGTCGCTGCTGTTGGCGCAGGTCGGGCTGCGTTCACTCGACGGTCTCGCGATCATCCTGCCACTTGGCATGTTCCTGACCGTATTGCTCGCCTACGGGCGTCTGTATCGCGATAGTGAAATGGCGGTGATTGCGGCATCCGGTTTGCGTCTGCGCGCGATGCTGCGGCCGGTGTTGTGGCTGGCGCTGCCGTTGGCCGGGGTGCTCGCGGCCATCACCTTTGTCGCCAGCCCGCGTGCGCTAGCGCTTGCCGACAAGCTCGTCCAGGAAGCGAACCGTTCATTGCTGGTCGCGGGCCTTGAAGCCGGCCGCTTCGTCGATCTGCCGGGGTCGCTCGGCGTCATCTACATCGGCACCATGAGCGCCGACGGCCGCAGCTTCACGCGCCTGTTCCTGCAGTCGGAACAGGATGGCCGGCTCGATGTCGTTACCGCTGCGCGCGGCGAGCTGTACAACGACCGCGCCGGGCGCGAGCGTTATCTGCGCCTGTACGAAGGCTTTCGCGTCGAAGGCACGCTCGACCAACCGGACTTCCGCGCCATGCGTTTCGCGCGCAACGACATCCGCCTGCCGGAACCCGAGGAAGCCGGTCCGAAGAAAGCGGAAACACGCCGCGACAGCACTGTGCTGTTTGCCAGCAATCGCCGCGCCGATCAGGCCGAATTGCATTGGCGCGCGGCCTTGCCGATTTCGGCGCTGGTGCTGGCCTTGCTGGCGTTTCCGCTGGCGCGTTCGGCGCCGCGTTCGCCACGCTTCGGCAAGCTGATCATCGCCGTGCTCGCCTATGTCGTGTACTTCAATCTGCTTGCGCTTGGCCGCGGTTGGTTGGCCGATGGCAGTCTGCCGATGGCCGGTGGGTTGTGGTGGGTGCATGGTGCAGCGCTGCTGGTGTTCGTCGTGCTGTATGCGCTCGGCAGTCGCCTGCCGCGCCCGGCAAAGGTGCGCGCATGAGCGGTTTCGCATGATCGGCCTCAAGCGTGCCGACCGTCTGATCGCGGCGCAGGTGCTCGGCGCTGCGCTGCTGGCCTTGTTGATCTTTGTCGGCATCGATGCCATCGGCGCTTTCGTGCGCGAGATCGACGAGATCGGCGAAGGCGATTACACGCTGGCGATGGCCGCGACCTATGTCGCCTACACCATCCCGCGGCGCATGTACGACTTGTTCCCGTTGGCGGCCGCGACCGGTGCCGCAATGGGTCTCGGCGGACTGGCGCCGACATCAGAACTCACCGCTCTGCGTGCGGCTGGCTGGTCGAAGCTGCGACTGTGTCTGGGCGCATTGCTGTCACTTGCTGTGATCACGGCAGGTGCGATGCTCATCGGCGAGACGATTGGTCCCGCCGGCGAGCGCGCGGCGCAAGGCGTGGCGATCGGCGCGAAGTCGCAGGATCTGGTCACCGCCAATGCCTCCGGCGTGTGGGCGCGCGATCACGAAGATCTGTTGAACGCGACGCGTGGTGCGTTTGTTGGCGGCGATGTCGAGCTGATCGATGCGCGCCTGTACCGTTTCGACGACCGCGGCCGCTTGCTGTCCATCACCCGTGGCGAGAAGGCGCGTCACGATGCCGGCACTTGGTTGTTCACGAAGGTGCAGCGCTACGTGTTTGGCGCGGACGCCGTGGTGTCGGAAGTGCTCGCGCAATGGCGTTGGGAAGTCGCACTCGACCCGGCCTTGATCTCCGCTTCGGTGGTACGGCCGCATTACCAGTCGATGCGCGAACTGCGCGAACACATCGCTTATCTCGAACGCAATCGCCTCGATGCACAGACGTTTCTCTCGGCGTTCTGGGCGCGCGTGTTCTATCCCCTGGGCGTGCTGGCGACGGCGGTGCTGGCGATGCCGTTCGCGTTCTCGAGCTTGCGTTCCGGTGGCTTCGGCAAGCGCCTGTTCTTCGGTCTGACCATCGCGATTGGTTTTTACTACGGGCAACAGGCGATCGTGAATGCGGTCGAAGTCGCGCGTGGTCCGCTGTCGCTCGCCTATGCGTTGCCGCCGCTATTCGCGATGGCGTTCTCGTGGCTGTGGTTGCGTCGCAGTTTCTGACGCAGTCAGTGCATTCAACGGATCAGCGTTTCGGCCGATGGATGACGACCGTGTGTGCCGCCAGATCATGCAGCGCGCGGCGTTTCGAATCGAACAGACACCACAGCCAGCCGATCGGCGCGAACAGGCCGATGCCGAAGCGCAGCAGCGCACGCTTGAGCGTCAGCGTGTTCGCGTCGGCGCGCACCGCGATGCGCCAGGCGCGCATGCCGATGGTCTGGCCGCCGCGCAGCCACGACACCAGATAGTAGGCGAGCGTCAATACGCCCAGCCACAGTTGCAACAGCAGATGCGGCCAGCCGCTGCGCAACACCAGATCGGCGCGCTCCGCGGGCACCGACAGACGCGCCAACACCAACGCGATCGCGGTCGCAATCATCAGCAGTGCTGCGAGTGGCAACAGGTCGTAAAGGGCAGCCAGTACGCGACGCCACAGTGGCGCGTAGATCGGTGGGTCGGTTTGCAAGGTCGCGGGCTCGGGATAAGGTGGCGGGCATGGTAACGAAGCTGCCCGCAAGCCCCAATGACGCGCTGATCCGTTCGGTGCTGGAACAGTTGTGGTCGGAGCTGGGTTTGTCGAAGAACACACTCGCGTCCTATCGCGCCGATCTGGTCGCAGTCGATCGTCTGCTCGCGGCCCGCAGTCGCGCGCTTGATGCAGCCACGCGCGAAGACCTGTTTGCGGTGCTCGCCGAACGTGGCCGCAGCGGCATCGGTGCGCGCAGCAGTGCGCGCATGCTGTCGGCGCTGAGGTTGTTCTACCGGCATCTGTTGCGGACGGGTCGCATCGCGGGCGATCCGACGGTGCTGATCGATGCACCGAAGTTGCCGAAGCCGCTGCCGAAGGCGCTCGGTGAAACCGAGGTCGAATTGCTGCTCAACACGCCGGATATCGCCACACCACTCGGACTGCGCGATCGCGCCATGATTGAGATGATGTACGCGACCGGCCTGCGCGTCACCGAACTGGTCACGCTCGAAGTCGATCAGGTCAACCTGCGCCAGGGCGCGCTGCGCGTGCGCGGCAAGGGCGACAAGGATCGCTTGGTGCCGGTCGGCGAAGTCGCACTCGACTGGCTCACGCGTTACGTGAGCGAGGCGCGGCCGCTGCTGCTCAAAGGCCGCCCAAGCAAGAGCCTGTTCGTCACCAACCGGCGCACACCGCTGTCGCGCAAGACGTTCTGGCTGATCGTCAAGAAACTCGCCGCCCGCGCCGGCATCCACCGCCCGATCTCGCCACACGGCCTGCGTCACGCATTCGCGACGCACCTGCTGAACCACGGCGCCGACCTGCGCGTGCTGCAAATGCTCCTCGGCCACGCCAGCCTCTCAACCACCCAGATCTACACCCTCATCGCCCGCGAAGGCTTGAAACGCATCCACGCCGAGCATCATCCGCGGGGGTGATGCGGTTCGCGGCGCGCCATTCGCGTGATTTGAGACTGTTGTCCTTCGCAATCGGTGCCGCTCAAAAACGAAAGCCGCCCTGAGGCGGCCTTCACATTTGGGGCGCTTACGCGCTTTGTTAGCGGGCGAGCGCATTTCCTGATCTGCTGAGTACGGATGCATACTGCATCCAGCCGCGCTGAAATTCAATATGCAGGAGCAAAGACGTATGCCAAAGCCGTATCGTCTGGGACTGGATATCGGGACGAACTCCATCGGTTGGTGTCTTTACGAACTGAATCACGACGATGAAATCATCCGGTTGATGCGAATGGGGTCGCGCATTTTTTCGGACGGCCGAGATCCGCAGAGTCGAACTTCGCTCGCCGTGAATCGACGGCTCGCCCGGCAAGCGCGGCGGCAGCGCGAACGAACTGTGCAGAGGCGACACGGATTTCTGACCGAGTTGATCCGGTTTGGGCTGTTGCCCGATGACGAAGCACAGCGCCAAGCGCTGGTACGGCTCGATCCTTTCGAGCTGCGAGATCGCGCTTTGCGCGAGGCCCTACCGCTCCCGCATTTTGCGCGAGCGCTTTACCACTTGGCGCGCAAACGTGGATTCAAGTCGTCGCGCAAGGATCGGGGTGCTGGTGAAGACGCGAAGGTCACCGGGAAGATCAATTCAGCGCGCGAACGCCTCCGTGCGCTGGTCGCCGATGCGGGGTGCGCGACGGTCGGCCAGTTCCTGTGGCAACGGCATTCGCAACGACTTCCTGTCCTGGCAAGACCCGCCGCAACGGGCGACTACGATTTCTACCCGGATCGCGGCCTGGTGCTCGAAGAGTTCGACACGTTGTGGGAGGCACAACGCAACTTTTATCCCGAGGCAATGAATCAGGATGCATACCGGCGCTTGCGATATTTCATTGAGCATCAGCGGCCATTGAAAGCAGTGGTTGCCGGCACCTGTGTGCTTGAGCCGACGGAAACTCGCGCAAGACGCGGACATCCGCTCTTCGCGTGGTTCCGTGTGCTCTCGGATCTCGCGAATTTGCGAATCGAACTTCCGAACGGTGACGCGATTCCGCTCACGCCTCGTGAGCGAGACGAATGCATCGCTCACCTTCACAAGCTCGGCAAGCTCAGCTGGCCGCAATTGCGGCGCATCCTCGGGATTCCGGCACCGAAAGACAAGATCGAGCCATTCAATCTGTCGCGAAGCAAGAAGAACGGATTGGTTGGCGATCTGGTGTCCTCGAAGCTGTCGTCACCGGCGTGTTTTGGTGCCGAGTGGTCCGCGATGTCCACTGGACGTCAGACCGATGTCATCGAGGCCTTGGCGCTCGCGAATGACGATGATGATCTGGTCGAGCGGCTGCGCAAGAAGGGCTTTGACTTGTCCCCGGCGCAGCAAGAAGCCGTGGCGGCTGTCGAGGTTCCTGACGGATTCGCAGACCTTTCGCTCAAGGCATTGGAAAAACTGGTGCCGATCATGGCGTCAAAAATCATCACCTACGATAAGGCCGTCACTGAAGCCGAATACGGCAGTCATTCCGATTTTCTGCCCGCCGAAGCGGACTTGAAGCGGAAGCTCCCCTATTACGGCGAAGTGCTGCGTGGCTACACGCAACCGATGCCGCAATCGCAAGTTCTGGAAGAAGCGCGGTATGGACGACTGGCGAATCCGACGGTACATGTCGGGCTCAACCAGTTGCGCAAGTTGGTCAACGCCATCATTGACCGCTATGGCCGTCCGCGCCAGATCATTGTCGAATTGGCACGCGAATTCGGCATGTCCGGGCAACGCCGTGGCGAGCTGATTGGCGAACAGAAAAAGAACGAGCTGGCGAACGAAAACAGACGGGACGAGTTGCGCAAGCTTGGCGTCGCCGTGAATCGCGAAAACCTGATTCGTTACCGGCTGTGGCAGGAGTTGCCGGTTGCGGATCGCGTCTGCGTCTACAGCGGCCGTCCGATCGGATCGGAAACCTTGTTCGCGTCCGAGGTCGAGATTGACCACGTCTTGCCGTTCTCGCGCTCGCTCGACGACGGCATCGGTAATCTGGTGCTTGCCTTCTGCTCTGCCAATCGCGTGAAGGGCAATCGAGATCCGCATTCAGCGTTTGCGACAAGTCCGCCGGGCTTTCGTTGGGATGAAATCGAGGCACGGGTTGCGGGCTTTGCGGAGCGGTCGACCGAATGGCGACGCAAGGCAAAGCGCTTCCTTCCTGACGCGATGACCCGATTCGAAGAAGAGCGTGGATTCCTGGATCGGCATTTGACCGACACCGCCTATCTATCGCGAGTCGCCAAGCAGTATCTCGCCCATGTGTGTTTCAAGGATCGCGTCTGGGTCGCGACCGGAAAGCTGACGGCGATGTTGCGCGGCAAATGGGACTTGGCGGATGCGCTGGGCGGCCATGGCAAGAACCGCAATGACCATCGACATCATGCAGTCGATGCGGCGGTGATCGGTGCGTGTGATCGCCACATCATCAATCGATTGAGCAGGGCGGCGGAAGCGTTCGAGCTTGGCAAGTCGCACCGCTTCTTCGATCAGTTGGGGCAACCGTTCGAAGGATTCACCGGTGCAGTGCGTGAGGCAGTCAGCAAGGTCGTCGTCTCGCATCGGCCCGACCGCGATCCGGGTGGCAGTTTGCATAACGCAACGCATTACGGCATCCGCGAACCAGCCGAGGGAAAGAAAGCAGCGTTGGTCGTGCATCGGGTTCCGCTTTCGTCATTTACCAAGGTGTCCGACGCCGAACAGATTGTTGACCCTGCGCTTCGTGCTCGCGTAATCAGTCTCTTGGAAGGGATCACTGACAAAAAGCAGATTGCACTGGCATTGCAACGCTTCTCAGAATCTTCGCGAACGCGGTCTGTGCGCATTGCAGAGCGTCTGAGTGTGGTCGAAATCACCAATCCGAAGCGCGACATCGGACGCGCGGTCAAGACGGACGGAAACGCCTACGTCGAGATTGTCCGGACAGCGAACGGTTGGAACGATCGAACGACGTCCAGGTTTGCACATGCGCTCCGTGGAGATGCTGCAGACGAATCAACAGTGATGCGAATTTACGACGGCGATTCGCTCATCATCGAGTTGGATGGCGTTCCCCGTATTGTCCGACTGGTCAAGAAGTCGCAGGGCAAACTGACTTTTGTCGACCATCAGGAAGCAGGAAACCTGAAGGCGAGGGACGCCGATGCGGGAGATCCTTTGAAATACCTAACTGTCGCGGGCTCAAGACTTCGCACGCTCAGGGCGCGCTTAGTGAGCGTTGACCTATTGGGCTTTGTCCACGATCCCGGCTTTACCGAATGAAGAACCGGGTTATCGAAGTTTCCTCCGACGGTCGATATCTGCATGCCGATCGAGGATTCCTGGTGATCAAGCAAGGGCAGGAGGAACAAGGACGGGTGCCGATCGACGACGTCGGTGCGCTGATCGCAAGCGGGCACGGTCTCGTTTTCAGTGCTGAGTTGCTGGTGAGACTGGCCGAGCGAGGCAGCCCGCTCGTTGTATGTGATGCGCAGAAGCGACCCAAGGCGATGTTGTTGTCGCTCGAAGGGCACCATCTTCAGGGCGAGCGCATGTGGCAACAGGCGGAAGCAAGGAGAGGGCTGCGCAATCGCTTGTGGAAGCAAATAGTTCAGGCGAAATTGCGTGCGCAAGCGCGAACCCTTGAAGCATTTGGCATTTCCGGCGCAGCGGTGCGGCGAATCGCGGAAAAGGTTCGCGCAGGCGACCCCGGGAATATTGAAGCGCAAGGCGCGCGAACCTATTGGGGTCTGCTGTTCGGCGATCAGTTCCGCCGCGACCCTGACGGAGACGGCATCAATGGAATGCTCAACTACGGATACACCGTGCTGCGCTCGGCGACGTCGCGAGCAATCGTCGCGGCAGGATTGCATCCGACACTCGGCCTGCATCATCGAAACACTTTCAATTCGTTCGCGTTGTCCGACGATGTCATGGAGCCGCTGCGCCCGATCATCGATGCGACCGTTAAAGGTCTTGTCGCAGACGGTAAGTCAACGGAGTTGACAGTGGCGCACAAGAGGCTGTTGGTGCTGGCCCTGTACCGAAGCCTGCCGTCGGATGTAGGACTTTCACCGATGGTGACCACACTCGAACGCGCATGCTTCTCGCTGACCGAGGTCTATGCTGGCAAGCGCAGGACGTTGGAGCTGCCGGGCGAGATGACTGCGGCGGCGCTGCGCACGCTCGCTTTTGAACCAATTGCTGAGGGCAGTGAGTTGGAATGAGATGCCGCGTCGCCGCCAAGCTGCTCCAACTCCACCACTTTCTGGCTATCGGCTCATGTGGGTCATGGTGATGTTCGATTTGCCCGTAGAGACCGATGTCGAGCGCAAGGCAGCTGGAGACTTTCGCGAAGGACTCAAAGATCTTGGATTTGGAATGGCGCAGTATTCGGTGTACCTGAGGCATACGTCCGGACGGCCTGAATGTGATCGATACATCGAGCGCGTACGGCAGATGCTTCCCGAAGGCGGGCGCGTGTACATTCATTGCCTGACCGACAAACAATACGAACAGATCGTCCGTTTCGAGCGCAAGCAACGGCAAGTTCAGCTGACGAATCCGGAGCAATACCAGCTCTTTTAGGCCACCAGAATGAGAAATGTGCCCGCCCAAAAACGACAAAACCCCTGCAAAAGCAGGGGTTTGCCGTATTGCGGAAGCTAGCAGATCAGGAAATGCGCTCGGGCCGAAACTCACTTTCCCGGTCGCGTCGAATTCCTCGCGAAGCTAGCAGATCAGGAAATGCGCTCGGGCCGAAACTATGGGCGCTGCATGGGTCGTAATATAAAGGAAGCTAGCAGATCAGGAAATGCGCTCGGGCCGAAACCGCTTGAATGCGGGTTTCCAGCATTGCGTCGAAGCTAGCAGATCAGGAAATGCGCTCGGGCCGAAACATCGGTCTGTTCGACGACGAGCGCATCGACGAAGCTAGCAGATCAGGAAATGCGCTCGGGCCGAAACAATGGCAGTGAGGGCTGGATGCTCATGTCAGAAGCTAGCAGATCAGGAAATGCGCTCGGGCCGAAACTCGAGCGTGCTGCAATGCCCGGCGAACGCGAAGCTAGCAGATCAGGAAATGCGCTCGGGCCGAAACTGCAAGGTGCGGGGCTGGCTGGTGTCGGCAGAAGCTAGCAGATCAGGAAATGCGCTCGGGCCGAAACTGTGTGTGTAGCTAAGGTAGCGCGCCTCGTGAAGCTAGCAGATCAGGAAATGCGCTCGGGCCGAAACTTGAAGTGGACTGACAGCCGCATCGGAATTGAAGCTAGCAGATCAGGAAATGCGCTCGGGCCGAAACCGTATCGGAAAGGGTCTGCAGTGCGTAGAAGAAGCTAGCAGATCAGGAAATGCGCTCGGGCCGAAACGTCATCGATCCGTGAGCAAGGAAGCCTTCAGAAGCTAGCAGATCAGGAAATGCGCTCGGGCCGAAACAACTTGATCGCGGCGGCGTGGCCGTAGACGGAAGCTAGCAGATCAGGAAATGCGCTCGGGCCGAAACCTTTGCCCTTGTCGGTCCGCTCGACCATGGGAAGCTAGCAGATCAGGAAATGCGCTCGGGCCGAAACTGATGACACCACCAAGGCAGCGGTTCCCGCGAAGCTAGCAGATCAGGAAATGCGCTCGGGCCGAAACAGCGCACGTCGCGGCGTCTGCAGGAAACCGGAAGCTAGCAGATCAGGAAATGCGCTCGGGCCGAAACGACTGTAACCCTGCCCCTGCAACATCTGCGGAAGCTAGCAGATCAGGAAATGCGCTCGGGCCGAAACAGCGTGTCGCCTGCCCACTCGGTCAGCGATGAAGCTAGCAGATCAGGAAATGCGCTCGGGCCGAAACGGCGACTGCATGTCGGACTCGTGCATGGCCGAAGCTAGCAGATCAGGAAATGCGCTCGGGCCGAAACGCCGTTTCCTTGGCATTGAGCGCGGCCTGCGAAGCTAGCAGATCAGGAAATGCGCTCGGGCCGAAACAGCGTCGCGCCCGTCGTGATGCCGAGCGTTGAAGCTAGCAGATCAGGAAATGCGCTCGGGCCGAAACTCTAGTTCCCGGGCAGGGGGCTGGAGATAAGAAGCTAGCAGATCAGGAAATGCGCTCGGGCCGAAACGGGCGAATGCGGCGCAAATGCGATTACGAGTGCGGGGGGGGGGGGGGGGGG
>JAYUVY010000090.1:0-201731 GCA_043753835.1 Lysobacterales bacterium
TCTCGGGGGCGCTTGGGGGTTTTCATGAGCGGAGTATGGCCAAGCCTTCGTGACCGCTCAAGCAAGTTCAATCACCTTCGATCAAACTGAGACACTACCAAATATCGCGTTTTCTTGGCATCATCGTCGCCATGTTCTACAACGACCACGCGCCGCCGCATTTCCACGCGCGCTATGGTTCCCACAAGATCGAAATTGAGATTGCATCGTTGCGCATCTTGGCCGGCGAACTCCCGCCGCGGGTGCTTGGGTTGCTGATGGAATGGGCCGCACAGCACAGGGCCGAGTTGCAAGAGGACTGGGATCTGGCCCGTCAGAATGCTGTGCTCAAACGCATCGCCCCATTGGAGTAGAGCCTCATGTTCCTGATTGATGTTGTGCAAGTACGACCGATAGCGGATCGCAAGCTGAGCCTGACATTTGCGGACGGCCGCGAGGGCGTGGTGGACGTTGACGCAGTGGTGGGTGAATACACTGGGGTATTCGCGCCATTGCGGGATCCGGCCTATTTTTCGCAGGTGCGTGTACACCCAGAACTGGGCACGGTGTTTTGGCCCAACGGCGCCGACCTGTGTCCGGACGTGCTCTATGCGCACGCCACCGGGCAGCGCGCACGGATCGAGAACGTCGCGGCGTGATGGCCAAGATCAAGACCGCATACGTCTGCAACGACTGCGGCGCCGAGTTCAGCAAATGGCAGGGCCAGTGCACCGAGTGCCAGGCCTGGAACACGCTGAGCGAAGTGCGGCTGGCGTCGGCGAAATCGAACAAGGCGGACACCCGCGGCGGCTACAGCGGTGCGAGCAGCGCGGTGGTGACGGCGCTCGCCAAGGTCTCGGAATCCGAGGAACAGCGCACGACGATCGGGATCGCAGAATTGGATCGCGTGCTCGGCGGCGGTCTGGTGCGCGGCTCGGTGGTGCTGATCGGCGGTGATCCGGGAATCGGCAAGTCGACTTTGGTCTTGCAGGCGCTGTCTGCCCTCGCCGGCCGCTCCAAGGCGCTGTATGTCACGGGCGAAGAAAGCCTGGGACAAGTCGCATCGCGTGCGCGCCGTCTGGGTCTGTCGCTGGATTCGATCGATGCACTCGCTGATACCGGCATCGAACGCATCCTCGATACCGCGATTGCGCGGAAACCGGATTTCCTGGTCATCGACTCGATCCAAACCATGTACTCCGACCAGATCGAATCGGCGCCCGGTTCGGTGTCGCAGGTGCGCGAATCGGCGGCACGCCTGGTGCGTCACGCCAAGGAAACCGGTTGCGCCGTATTCCTGATCGGCCACGTCACCAAGGAAGGCGGCATCGCCGGCCCGCGCGTGCTCGAACACATGGTCGATGCCGTGCTGTATTTCGAAGGCGAAGCGGGCAGCCGTTTCCGCGTACTGCGCGCCTTCAAGAACCGCTTCGGTGCGGTCAATGAACTCGGCGTGTTCGCGATGGGCGACAAGGGCCTGCGCGAAGTGCCGAACCCGTCCGCGATCTTTCTGTCGAATCACGAACAGCCGACACCGGGCAGCGCGATCATGGTCACGCGCGAAGGCACGCGGCCGCTGCTGGTCGAGGTGCAGGCGCTGGTCGACCAGTCCCCCCTCGCCAATCCGCGGCGCGTGGCACTCGGTCTCGATCAAAACCGCCTGGCGATGCTGCTCGCGGTGCTGCACAAACATGGCGGCTACGCGCTGTACGACCAGGACGTGTTCGTGAATGTCGTCGGCGGCATTCGCGTGCAGGAGACTGCAGCCGACTTGCCGGTATTGCTCGCAGCCCTGTCGAGTTATCGCAATCGCCCGCTCGGGCATCGTCTCGCGGTGTTCGGCGAAGTCGGCCTGGCCGGCGAAATCCGCCCGGTACCGAACGGCGAAGAACGCATCCGCGAAGCCGCCTCACACGGCTTCGAACGCATCGTCGTCCCCAAATCCAACGCCCCAAAAAAATCCCCCGCCGGCATCCAGATCATCGCCGTCGAACGGCTCGCTGAAGCGCTTGCGGTGCTGGATTGAGCGCCAGCGGTCAACCGCAATGATTGGCGGTCAAAGAATTTTTCGTGGTTAAGCAGAAGGCGTCCATCGAATGCAGGCGTTGGCTCTAAATGACCCTAAGTGGCTTTCGCTGAATGGCGGCTATGGCATCCCCTTCGATGCCTCACGTCCAATTCGCGAACTTTCTTCTGGGGCAAGTCCGGCAGGCATTTGGGTGGAGCTCTGGGACGAACTGCATCATCAAGGTGACGTGGGCGAAGCGTCATATGCGGCCGTTCCAGCGCTCGTTGAAGTCTGCGTTCAACGCGGCATGTTCGATTGGAACCTATTTTCGCTTGCTTCAACGATCGAAGCATGTCGCGAAACTGGCAACAATCCAATAATTCCTGGATGGCTCGCTCCGCTCTATGCGGAAGCCTGGCGAGTGCTCTTTGAATTCGGTCTGGAGGGACTTCGCAGATCCAACGATGAGCTGCTCGTGCGTTCAATTCTCGGCGTAATCGCGCAACACAAAGGTCTCAAGCACTTGGGCCGCATATTAAGCGATCTCGATGCCAGTGAAATTGAAGAACTTTACGAGCAGCACTACCAGTAATTGGAGTTCAGCGCTTCGCAGCGCGGAATTTCGCGAGGTTGGCGGCGGCTTGGGTGCGGACTTTGTTGCGCAGGAAGGGGGACCAGCCGAGCAACAGGCCGGGGGTGCCGAGGGCTTGTTTGGACCAGCGCCAGAAGTCGAATTTGTCCCAGTGGCAGCAGATCAGGCCGTCGCGGAATTCGAACGCGGCGTCGATCACGTTGTGCACGATTCGGCCGGTGGCGCTGAAGCGGTAGACCGGTTCCCAGTGTGCGAACCCCGCACCGGCGTCGCAGTCGATGCCGCTGAATTCGAACTTCCAGTCGGCGCGACTCTTTTCCTTGACCGTGGTGCACAGCATCCGCCACATCGCGCCGATCTCGTCGCGCCCGCGCAGCGAAAACGCCGGATCATCGAATTCGGCGTCTTCGGTGTAACAGGCACGCATGGTGTCCGCGTCCAGGTCGCGGAAGGCTTCGTAGAAGCGTCGGATCAAAGCTTCGTTGCCGCTGTCTTTCATGGTCGCCTCGCGCTGGGTACGGCCGAGCATGGCGAACGCGACATCGCGACGCAATCACCTTGGCGAAACCGCCTTCGCGTAGTCTTGGCGCCTTGAACCTCAGGAGGTTGACCATGGCATTGTTGCAACGTTGGATCATCGCCGCGATCGCGCTTGCGATGACGCAAGCCGTCCGTGCCGAACAAATCGACAGCGAACTCGGGCCGATCGAGATCACGACGGTCGCTGAAGGCCTGCAAAGTCCGTGGGCGGTCGCGTTCCTGCCAAATGGCCGCTTCCTCGTCACCGAGCGCGCCGGAACCATGCGCATCGTTGAAGCCGACGGCCAAATCGGCGCACCGCTGAGCGGCGTGCCGCGCGTGCATGCGGAAGGTCAGGGCGGATTGCTGGATGTGGTGCTCGACCCGGCATTCGCGGCCAATCGTCGGCTGTATTTTTCTTACGCGGAACCGGGTGCCGACGGCGCACGCACCGCGATTGCGAGCGCGAAGCTCGATGCCGGCGGGCTCGCCAATGTGCGCGTGATCTTCCGCCAGCAACCCGGCTATGCCAATGGGTACCACTTCGGCTCGCGCATCGTCATCGGCCGCGACGGATTCCTGTATGCGACCGTGGGCGAACGCAGCGAACCGCGCGATCGCGCCCAGGAACTCGACAAGACCTATGGCAAGGTCATCCGTATCGGCCGCGATGGTGCCATTCCGGCGGACAATCCGTTCGTCGGCCGTGACGGCGCCGATCCGGCAATCTGGAGTTATGGCCACCGCAACCCGCAGGGCTTGGCCTTGAATCCGATCACCGGCGAATTGTTCGAACACGAACACGGCCCGCGCGGCGGCGACGAGATCAACGTGATCCGCAAAGGCGCGAATTATGGCTGGCCGGTGATCACCTTTGGCCGCGAATACTACGGCCCGAAAATCGGCGACGGCACGGCCAAGACCGGCATGGAGCAGCCGCTGCATTACTGGGACCCGTCGATCGCACCAAGCGGCATGGCCTTTCTCGCGATCGACCAGGCCGGCCCCTGGCGTGGCCATCTGTTCGTCGGCGCGCTGAAGTTCATGTTGCTGGCGCGCCTTGAGCTGAAAGACGGCAAGGTCGTGCACGAAGAACGCCTGCTCGCCGACCAGCAGGATCGCGTGCGCGACGTGCGCGAAGGCCCGGACGGTGCGCTTTACGTGCTCACCGAAAGTCGCGGACGGCTGTTGCGGTTGCTGCCGGTGGCTTCGCGTTCTCAACACTGATCGCGGCTGTTGCTGCAACGCGCCATATGCCCGCACCACCGGGGCGGCGATGCAAAAGTCATTAAACTCGCGCGCCGCATTCGCCGACACTGTGCCGCATGTCTCTGACCCATCTTGATCGGCTCGAAGCCGAGAGCTTGCACATCCTGCGCGAAGTGGCCGCCGAATTTCAGCGGCCGGTATTGCTGTATTCGATCGGCAAGGATTCCTCGGTGCTGCTGCACCTGTTGCGCAAGGCGTTCTACCCGGCAACGCCGCCGATGCCGCTGCTGCACATCGATACCACCTGGAAATTCCGCGAGATGTACGCGTTTCGCACGGAAGTGGTGCAGCGCTATGGCGTCGATCTACGCGTGCATATCAATCTCGACGGTGTGCGGGACGGCGTCGGGCCGATTTCCCATGGCTCGGCCACGCATACCGCGATCATGAAAACCGAAGGCCTGAAACAGGCACTCGATGCGGGCAAATACGACGCAGCGATCGGCGGCGCACGCCGCGACGAAGAAGCATCGCGTGCCAAAGAACGCGTGTTCTCGTTCCGTTCGGCGCAACACCGCTGGGATCCGAAACAGCAGCGACCGGAGCCCTGGCACCTGTACAACACGCGCATCGCCGTCGACGAAAGCGTGCGTGTGTTTCCGTTGTCGAACTGGACCGAACTCGATATCTGGCTGTACATCCTGCGCGAACGGATTCCGGTGGTGCCGCTGTATTTCGCGAAGCGGCGTCCGGTGGTCGAACGCGACGGCAGCCTGATCATGGTCGACGACGACCGCCTGCCCTTGCGCACTGGCGAAATACCGCAACTGCGGCGTATCCGCTTTCGCACGCTCGGCTGCTATCCGCTCAGCGGCGGCTTCGAATCCGATGCCGATACGCTGGAAAAGATCATCGCGGAAATGCTGCAGGCGCGAAGTTCCGAACGTCAGGGTCGATTGATCGACGGCGATGCCGGCGCCTCGATGGAGCAGAAGAAACAGGAAGGCTATTTCTGATGCAGCAAAATCAAAAATCGTCCGAACCAGGTTTGGACTCGCAAGCGCAGTCGATCGCTGAATATCTGGCGCGTCACGAGCACAAGCCCCTGCTGCGCTTCATCACCTGCGGCAGCGTCGACGATGGCAAGAGCACGCTGATCGGGCGCCTGTTGCATGACAGCCGCCAGCTCTACGACGATCAATTGGCCAAACTTGCGCGCGACAGTGCCCGCCACGGCACACAGGGCGCGGACATCGACTACGCGCTGTTGCTCGACGGCCTCGCCGCGGAACGCGAACAGGGCATCACCATCGATGTCGCCTATCGCTATTTCGGCACCGACCGACGCCAGTTCATCGTCGCCGACTGCCCCGGCCACGAGCAATACACGCGCAATATGGCCACTGGCGCATCGACGGCCGATGTCGCCGTAGTACTGGTCGACGCGCGCAAGGGCTTGCTGACGCAGACCCGTCGCCACAGCTACATCGCCGCCCTGCTCGGCATTCGTCAGGTCGTGCTCGCAGTCAACAAGATGGACCTCGTCGACTACGATGCCGCGCGTTTCGACGCCATCGTCAGCGAGTATCGCGATCTCGCCAGCGTGCTGGGCATCGAACATGTTCAGGCGATTCCACTCTCCGGTCTGCGCGGCGACAACGTCATCCAGCGCGCCACGGCCATGCCTTGGTATGCCGGACCGAGCCTGCTCGAACACCTCGAAACCGTGCCTGTACAAGCGACGGACGAAAACCTCCCGTTTCGCATGCCGGTGCAGTGGGTATGCCGTCCCGATCAGGATTTTCGCGGCTATGCCGGATTGGTCGCTGCGGGCGAGATTGGTATCGGCGACGCCGTGGTGGCGCTGCCTTCCGGTCGCCAGTCGCGCATCGCCAGCATCGCGGTGGGTGATGCGCGACGCGAACGCGCGCGCGCTGGTGAATCGGTGATGCTGGCGCTGACCGATGAGATCGATATCAGTCGCGGCGACGTGTTGACCGCCGCGAGCGCGCCTTGCGCCATTGCCGACCAGTTCGCGACGCAACTGCTGTGGATGAGCGACGCGCCGTTGCTGCCCGGTCGGCGCTATCTGATGAAGAGCGCGACGCGTACCGTGAATGCGCAGATCACCTCGATCAAGCACAAAGTCGATGTGAACACCCAGGAACACCTCGCGGCCACACGCCTGCTGCTGAACGAAGTTGCGCACTGCAATCTGTCGCTGGATCAAGACGTGGCGTTCGCGCCGTATGCAGAAAATCGCGAGCTCGGCGCCTTCATCCTGATCGATCGCAGCACGAATGCGACGGTCGCGATGGGCCGCATCGAATTCGCCCTGCGTCGTGCCAGCAATGTGCATTGGCAGGCGCTCGACGTGGACAAGGCCGCGCGCGCCACGATCAAGGCGCAGACGCCGCGTTGCGTGTGGTTCACCGGGCTCTCCGGTTCCGGCAAGTCGACGATCGCGAATCTGGTCGAAAAGCGGCTGCTGGCGCTCGGACATCACACCTATCTGCTCGATGGCGACAACGTCCGTCATGGCCTCAATCGCGATCTCGGCTTCAGCGCCGAGGACCGCGTCGAAAATATCCGCCGTGTCGCCGAAGTCGCGCGGCTGATGACCGACGCGGGGCTGATCGTTCTGGTGTCCTTCATCAGCCCGTTCCGCGACGAACGGCGCATGGCGCGCGAACGCTTCGCGGAACGTGAATTCATCGAGGTCTTCGTCGACACACCACTGGAAATTTGCGAGCAACGCGACATCAAGGGCCTTTACGCGAAGGCGCGCGCCGGGCTGATTCCGAATTTCACCGGCATCGACTCGCCCTACGAACGTCCGGAACATGCGGATCTGGTGCTCGACACGCAGGCGGCGAGTTCGGACGCACTGGCGATACAGGTTGTGGATGCGCTGTTGCGCACGTCATGATCGACCACCGCCGCCCGAACGCGGCCAAGGCTGGCCTGACGATGCGTGATCCGTTGCGACGTGCTGTTGTCATCGCGATCCTGGGCATCGCGCAGGCGTGTTCGAGCGAGTCGCGCGACTTGCCTGCATCGACAACGCCACTGGAGCCTGTTGTGGCCAACGAAACACCGAAGCCACCGGCAACAGATGCGGTGACGGTCGAACTCACGGCCAGTAGACCGGTCACCATCGCCGCGTTCGCGTTGGTGATCGAGTTGACCGAGGTCGCCGACAGTCGTTGTCCTGTTGGCACACGCTGCGTCTGGGCGGGCCATGCCGCTGTGACGCTGCGTGTCGGCAAGCCAGACGGCAATTATGAACGCATCGTCATCGGCACCGAGGCACCTGCCAGCATGTCTCTGCCGTTCGAAGTCGACTTTGGCGGCTATCGTTTCGGTCTGGTGCAACTCGAACCCGCGCCGCATGCGACAGAACCCGTCCCGCTGACGCAATATCGCGCCACGGTGCGCGTCGCCAAGCGCGATCCGCTGCCGACGCCGTGAGCTCGCTCAGGTAAAGTCCTGATCGTGCTCATCCGGCGCCGCAACCGGTGAATCCATGCCGCACGATATCAATCTGATCACGACAATTGCCGCGAGCCTCGGGCTTGCGACACTGCTTGGTTACCTGGCGGCGCGGCTGCGCATGCCACCGATGATCGGCTACCTGCTCGCCGGCGTGTTGCTCGGACCGGCGATGCCCGGTTTCGACGCCGATCTGAAAATGGCGTCGCAGCTGGCGGAAATCGGCATCATGCTGATGATGTTCGGCGTCGGCCTGCATTTCTCGATCGACGACCTGCTGGAGGTCAAACGCATCGCTATTCCCGGCGCCATCGTGCAGATTGCGGTGGCGACCACGTTTGGCACACTGCTCGGACACTACTTCGGTTGGCCGCTGGTCGCGTCGCTGGTCTTCGGTTTGGCGCTTTCAGTGGCCAGCACCGTGGTGCTGTTGCGCGCATTGGAAGCGCGTGGATTGATGAATTCTCTGAACGGTCGCATCGCGATCGGCTGGCTCGTGGTCGAAGATCTGGTGATGGTGCTCGCCCTGGTGTTGCTGCCACATCTGGGACCGCTTGTTGGCGATGCTGCGACACCAAACTCGACCGACCAGAACATCGGCGCCGCCCTGGCGCTGACCATCGCCAAGGTCGTCGCCTTCGTCGCGCTGATGCTGATCGGCGGCAAGCGCCTGTTGCCCAAACTGCTGTGGCTGGTGGCGCGTACCGGATCCCGAGAACTGTTCACCCTCAGCGTAGTCGCCATCGCCCTGGGCGTCGCCTTCGGTGCCGCGGCGCTGTTCGATGTGTCGTTCGCACTCGGCGCGTTTTTCGCGGGCATGATGATGCGTGAGTCCGACCTCAGCCATCGCGCTGCTGAAGAATCGCTGCCCTTGCGCGACGCCTTTGCGGTGCTGTTTTTCGTGTCGGTCGGCATGTTGCTCGATCCGGCGACCTTGTTCGAACGCCCGCTGCAGATCGCCATGACAGTTGCCGTCATCGTGGTCGGAAAGATGCTCACCGCGGTGATCATCGTGCGTCTGTCTGGTTATCCTTTGAACACGGCACTGACGATGGGCGCCGGCGATGCGCAGATCGGCGAATTCTCGTTCATCCTGTGCGCGCTGGCGGTGTCCGAAGGCGTGTTGCCGGAAGCGGCGCAGCAACTCGTGGTTACCGGTGCGCTGGTGTCGATCACCCTCAATCCGCTGCTGTTCCTGTTGATCGAACCGCTGCAACGCTGGATCCGCTCGCATTCGCAACTGGCGCGGGTGATGGAGCAGAGCGCCGATCCGCTCGCCGAACTGCCGATGAGCACTGATCAGAAACTGCTGACGGGACAAGTCGTGATCATCGGCTATGGCCGCGTCGGGCGGCGTATCGCTGACGCCCTGTGTGCCGAACGTATCGCCTTTGTGGTCGCCGACCAGAATCGCGAACGCGTCGAAGCCTTGCGTGCACTCGGTTTGCCGGCCGTCTGTGGAGACGCCACCGAACCGGCCACCCTGATCCAGGCCCATGTTGCGCGTGCCGCGATGATGGTCATCGCACTGCCCGACAGTTTCGATGCGCGCAAGATGATCGAGATCGCCAAATTGCTGAATCCGAAAATCCAGTGCGTGGTGCGTACGCACAGCGACGACGAAGCAGAATTGCTGCGCAACGAACGCGTTGGTGATGTGTTCATGGGCGAACAGGAACTCGCGAACAGCATGAGCATGCACGTACTGACGCAGATGCGGGCGCGGGTCGCCGCAGAAAATCCGTGAACGGCATGGTCCGCTGACGTTTGAGCAAAACCCCGATCTGGCGCTGCCGACGTTGCAACGGTCATGAACGCGATCACCCTACCCCTCCACGAATTTCCCTGCGCACCGGCTATGCCCGCGCCGCGCGTTCGTCTACGCTCGCTGGCAATGACCGAACGTAGCGACGAGGAACTGATGTTGGCTTACGCGAGCGGCGATGCACGCGCGTTCGAGGCGCTGTATTCGCGCCATCGCGGGCCGCTGTTCCGGTTTCTGCTGCGTGGCATCAAGCGCCGCGAACTCGCCGACGAATTGTTCCAGGAAACCTGGGGGCGCGTGATCCAGGCGCGGACCCGCTATCGCGTCGAAGCCAAGTTCTCAACCTGGCTGCTGCAGATTGCGCACAACCTGGTCATCGACCAGTACCGCCGCGAACGGCCTGAAGACAATGGCGAGACTGCCGAGAACGTGATGCGCGTGACCGAGAATGACGAGCGCGAACGCCCCGATCAGGTGCTCAGCGACTTCGAACAGTCGCGACGCCTGCAGATGGCATTGGCCGAGTTGCCGACTGATCAGCGCGGCGCCTTCCTGTTGCGCGTCGAAAACGGACTCGGCATCGAAGAAATCGCCGAAGTGATGGCTGTGGGACGCGAAACCGCAAAATCGCGCCTGCGCTATGCCCTTGAAAAGCTGCGGATCAGCTTGAGGTCAAGTCCATGACCGACCTCGAACTCGAAGCCCTGATGCGCGAATACGACGCCGAAGTCGCGGCATACAAGCGCTTGCCGCAGTCGGAGCCGACGGCGTTTCTTGATCGCGCGGTGCTGACCAAGGCCCGTGCCGCCGTCGCCCATACCCACAAGCCACCGCGCTTTCTGGCCATGGCAGCGAGTTTTGCCGGCGTTGCGATCGCAGCCGGCATCGGCTGGCGCGTGCATGTCGCAAATGAGGAAACCCGCAATGCCGTCAACGACGCCAGCGCGCGCGGCGAAGTGTTCGAGGTCGACGTGATGCCGAACTCGACGCGCGACCGCCAGAAGGCGTTGGAAATGGCACAGCTCCCGGCGCCGCCACCTCCGCCACCCGCACCTGCAGCGCCGCCTGCGCTCGACGACGCGAAGCGCGAGGCCGAGGCGTTCGCGTCGGGTCCGGCACTGCGTGCGCAAGCCGCACCTGCCGAACAGAATGTCGCAGCACCCGCTGCAAAGCGCGTCGCCGAACCGGAACCGTTCGTGCGCGCCGATCATGCTTCCCGCGATGGCGCGCCGGGCCAGCGTCGCAACGTCGCCGCGACGTCCGCCGAAGTGAGTGCCGCCGCCGCAGCGCCCGCTTCAGTGCCAGCAGTGGCGACGGAGATGATGGCGGATACTGCCGCAAGCGACGCCCCTGCCGGTATCGCCAGTGACCAGCGCGAACGCAAGGAAAGCGACGCACTCGACAAGTTGGCGCTCGGCAAGGACGACCGCGCCGCCACGCCGACTGCCGAAGACTGGATCAAGCGTATCCGCCGCATGGTGCGAGAGCGCAAGATCGACGAAGCGCGCGTGGAATTGCGCAACTTCCGCGCCCACTATCCCGACACTGTCGTGCCGGTGGATTTGCGTCGCTACGCGCCATGATCTTGCGGCCGACACTTGCTGGCCCACATCGTTTCGAAGTTGAAATCAAGAAGAGCCGCTTCATCGCGCAGGCGGCACCGGCGGACGCCGTTGCTGCCGCGGTTGCGTTTGTGAAGGCGGCCAGCGATGCCGACGCACGCCACAACTGCTGGGCCTATCGCATCGGTGACGCCTATCGTTCTGATGACGCCGATGAACCGTCCGGCACTGCGGGCCGGCCGATCCTGGCGGCGATCGACGGACAGGGCCTGGACGAGGTCGTGGTGGTCGTCACACGCTGGTTCGGTGGCATCAAGCTCGGCGCCGGCGGCCTGGTGCGGGCCTATGGCGGCAGCGCGGCCGAGTGCCTGCGAACGGCACAAAGACGCGAGCGCGTGGCACAAGTGGACCTCTCACTCGAAATCACCTTTGCACAGCTGGGTGTCACCCACGCTTTGCTTGACGCCTCAGTTGCCCACAAGCTCGAGGAACGCTTCGACGCACGAGGTGTCCATTTGCGGGTACGCCTGCGCGCCGACCACAGCGCCGGATTCCAGTCGCAGCTGCGCGATGCGACGCGCGGACAGGCGCGGATATCCTTGCTCGACGAGTCCGCCGAACACCTTGCCATTCAACACGCCGCCCCCACGTCCGAGCGATGACCGAAGCCGACCCACCGCCGAAACCCGGCCTGAAACCCTTGCGCGCGGTGCTGCCGTTCCTGCGCCCGTATCGCCGGCTCGCCGCCGGTTGGCTGCTGTTTCTTGCGCTCTCTGCCGCCGCGACGTTGACCTTGCCCTGGAGCGTCGGGCAGATGATCGACCACGGTTTCTCCGGCGCCGATCCAGGGGCGATCGATCGCAGTTTCCTGATGCTGTTCGGCGTCGCCGCAGTGCTCGCAATCGCCACCGCAATGCGCTTCTGGTTCGTGTCGATGCTCGGCGAATCGGTGGTCGCCGATTTGCGTCGTCGCCTGTATGCGCATCTGCTGACCCTGGACGCGGCGTTTTTCGAGCGCAGCCGCAGCGGCGAACTGCTGTCGCGCATCACCGCCGACGCCGAACTCGTGCAAACCATGATCGGCTCGTCGGTGTCGGTGGCGCTGCGCAGCGCGGTGATGCTGATCGGCGCCAGCGCCCTGCTCGTCATCACCAGTCCACGTCTCGCCGGCTTTGCGGCGCTGGTGATTCCGCTCGCGATTCTGCCGATCATGTTCTTCGGGCGCCGCGTTCGCGGATTGTCGAAGGAATCTCAGGAACGGATCGCCGACGCCAGCGCGCAGGCCGCGGAATCACTGGGCGCCATCCAGAGCATTCAGGCCTACACGCGCGAAGTCGCGGAAGCATCGCGCTTTGACGGCGCCATCCTGCGTGCGCTCGGCACCGCACGACGCCGTATCTCGACGCGCGCCTGGCTGACCTTGATGGTGATCCTGCTGGTATTCGGCGCCATCACCCTGGTGCTGTGGATCGGCGCCAAGGACGTGTTGGTCGGGCACATGAGTGCCGGCACGCTCGGCCAGTTCGTGTTTTACGCGGTGACGGCCGCAGGTTCGGTTGGCGCGCTCACTGAGGTCTGGGGCGAAGTGCAACGCGCCGCTGGGGCGATGGAGCGTATCGCCGAGTTGTTGACGCGTGAGGCCGCGGTGCGTGATCAACCCGATGCGCGCGCATTGCCGAAACCAGTGCGCGGCGCGATCCGCTTCGAGCACGTCCATTTCCGCTACCCGACGCGACCGGAACAGATCGCGCTGGATGATTTTTCCCTGGATATCCGTCCCGGCGAAACCATTGCCCTGGTCGGCCCAAGCGGTGCCGGCAAGAGCACCTTGTTCCAGCTGCTGCTGCGATTCCATGAAGCGCAGTCCGGACGCATCCTGGTTGACGACCAGCCGATCAGCGAAACACGAATCGCTGACCTGCGCCAGGCGATCGCTCTCGTCCCGCAGCACCCGACAATTTTCGCCATGGACGCCGCCGCCAACATCGGCATGGGCCGCGAAGGATCCGACCAGACCGCGATCGAACAAGCAGCGCGCGCAGCGCAAGCGCATGAATTCATCGTCCAGCAACCCGGCGGCTACAGCGCAGAACTGGGCGAGCGCGGGGTACGACTTTCAGGCGGACAACGTCAGCGCATCGCGATTGCGCGCGCCTTACTGCGAGATGCCCCAATCCTGCTGCTGGACGAAGCCACGAGTGCGCTCGATGCGCAATCCGAAGCCGCGATCCAGCAGGCCATTGACGCCGTCATGGGCAGTCGCACCACGATCATCATCGCGCATCGTCTGGCGACCGTGCTCAAGGCCGACCGCATCGTGGTGCTCGATCACGGCCGCATTGCCGCCATTGGGACGCATGCGCAATTGATGGCCGCAGGTGGCCTGTACGCGGATCTGGCGCGGCTGCAATTCTCCGGCACCATGCACTAAAGAAAACGCACCAAAGAAAAACCCCGCCGAAGCGGGGCTTTTCCGTGAGCATCGTTGCGTAGTCGATTCAGCCGACTGGCATGATGTTCGCGGCCTGTGCGCCCTTCGGGCCCTGCTGGACTTCGAAGGACACTTTCTGGCCTTCCTGAAGGCTGCGAAAGCCCTTGGCGGCGATTGCGGAGTAGTGGGCGAACACATCTTCGCCACCATCATCGGGCGCGATGAAGCCAAAGCCCTTCGCGTCATTGAACCATTTGACTGTACCGGTACGCATTGCTGGAGAAACCTTTTGCAGTAGAACTGGGCTGGCCACAGTGGCGCAGCGTGCAGAGTTTTTCCGAAGACGCAGCGAATTACAAGTCTTCAGCGCAGATTCGTTGCCAGCAGGGCCTTCACGATCGGCGGAATCTGCGCCGTTGCAACCGCCAGATGGGCATAAATTTCGTCGATACTGATCTCGCCGGCATCGCCGCAACCCGCGGCCCAGTTGGCGATCAGCGCGATGCAGGCATAGTCGATGCCGAGTTCGCGCATCAAAATCGCTTCCGGCATGCCAGTCATGCCAACCAGATCGCAACCGTCACGGCGCATGCGCGAAATCTCGGCGACGGTCTCCAGCCGCGGTCCCTGCGTTGCGCCATAGCAGCCGCCGTCGATCACCGCGACGCCCGCCTGCTGCGCTGCCGCAAGCGCTTTGGAACGCCACGGTGCTGTATAGGGAAACGAAAAGTCGACATGCTCGACCTTGATGCCGGGAACGTCACTGAAACTGTCGAGCCGTCCGTGCGTGTAGTCGATCAACTGATCCGGCACCACGACCGTACGCGGGCCCATGTCGTCGCGAATGCCACCGACGGCATTGATGCCGAGCACGCGTTTGCAGCCCAACTGCTTGAACGCATGCACATTGGCGCGGTAATTCACCCGATGCGGCGCGATCGTGTGCGACTCGCCGTGACGGGCCAGGAATGCCACGCGCTGACCCTCAAGCTCGCCGCACACGAAGGCCCCCGATGGCACGCCGTACGGGGTCTGGATCTCGACCCGCGTCGTGCGCTCAAGTCCGGGAAAGGCATACAGCCCGGTTCCGCCGATCAGTCCGAGTGCAATGCTCATGCCGTTCAATCCTTCAGTGCGTAAATCGCGTCAAGGTTGCGACCTTGCTCGTAGTAGTCCATGCCGAAGCCGTAGACGTAGCGATCGGGCACGTCGACGCCAACGAATTCGACCTTGAAGCCGGGCACGCAGCGATCGTGCTTCTTTTCCGCAAGCACGGCGATCTGTACGCGCGCCGCGCCTTGGGCGAGGCACCAGTCGCGTAGCATCGACAGCGTCTTGCCCTCATCCAAAATGTCATCGACGAGCAGCACATCGCGTCCCTGCAAGGGCGTGCGCGGCGCCTTGACCAGTTCCAGCGCATGACCGAGCGTCCCGCTGCGATAGCGCGTGGCATGCACGTAATCGAAGTGGAAGTCGGTTTTGCAGGCATGGGCCAGATAGGCGCCGAAAAACATGCCGCCGTTCATCACCGTCAAAAACACCGGCGGCAAGCTGGTGCCCTGATAAACCCGATCCAACTCGGTGCCGATACGGACGATGGCGGCCTGCAGCGCTTCGCGCGGCCACAGGCAATCGGAATTTTCCAAGGCTTGCGACAATGGAGGGGTGGTCATGTCACGTTCTCCTGACTGAGAGCTGCAAGTACGGTGCGGATGTTGATCGCCGACGGCGATGTGGCGAGGCTCTCCCATTGCGGTGTCGCGCGTGCGCAAAGGCTTGCGATCCGCTCATCGACAAGGATCGGCCGGGTCGACACTGCGGCGATCGACTCGGCCACCAGGCTCGGTGCGCACACCAGCACGATGTCGCAACCGGCATCGAGGTGGGCGTCGATGCGCGCCTTGATGCCGCCCGCCGACTCGGCTGCGGCCATGCCGATGTCGTCCGAAAACACGACGCCCGAAAACTTCATCTGATCGCGCAATACCGTGTTGATCCAGTGCGGCGAATATCCTGCAGGCTCTGGTGCGACTTGCGGGTAGCTGACATGCGCCATCATCACCGCTTCCGCAGTAGCTGCAAATCCTGCGGCAAACGGATACAGGTCCTCGCGCTCGATCACGTCCATCGGGCGCGGATCGACGGCCGCGTCGAAATGCGTGTCTTCGAGCACTGATCCGTGCCCCGGAAAATGCTTCAAGGTCGCTGCCATGCCTGCGCCGTGCATGCCGCGCACGTAGGCTGCGGCGAAAGCGGCAACGACCGCGGGGTCGTCATGGAAAGCCCGCACGCCAATGGCGCGATTGCCTCGTTTCAGATCGATGCAGGGCGCGAAACTCAAATCGATACCAAGCGCAAGCATCTCGCTCGCCATCAACCAGCCATGCTGTTCGGCCAAGGCCAGTGCACCGGCGGCATCGGTCGCATAGCGTTCACCGAACAGCGCCAGCGCCGGTAGCGCAGTAAAGCCCTCACGGAAGCGCTGCACCGGCCCGCCTTCCTGATCGACCGCGATCAGAAATGGCCCCGCACGCTCGGCGCGAATCGCTGCACACAGCGCTGTCACCTGCGCCTGCGACTCGAAATTGCGGGTGAACAGGATCACACCACAGACCTGCGGCGCGCGAATCCAATCGATCTCGTTGTCTGCAAGCACCTTGCCCGCAATCCCGATCATCAGCATGCCAGTTCCTCGATCAATTCGGCCCGATCCACCCACACCGAAAACGGCTGCTCCGCGAGGCGCAGATTGTAGAAACGCACGTCGTCGGTCACCTGCCGACCCAGCCACAGCGGACGCGGAAAATCCGAATCGACGTGGTCGAGTTCGACTTCGGCGACGATCAGCCCGGCATTGGCACCGGCGAATTCGTCGATTTCGAACAAGGTGCCGTCGACGCGCACATGGTGCCGGGTCTTGGTCACCCGCGGCCCAGCGAGGCGCGTCAGCATCTCATCGGCATCGCCGCGCGGGATCGGATATTCGAACTCCAATCGGGAGGCGCCGGCGGTGCGCGACTTGATATTCAACATCGCCGCATCGTCCTCGATGCGCACACGCACCGAACACGCTTCGCCGCCGAGGTAGCCCTGGTCCATCAAGATGGAACGCGAAACGTCCGCGCGCCAGGCATTGCCGCGAACCAGGAACTTGCGTTCGATTTCGGTCGCCATCTCAACGTTCGAACAGGGCGATGGATTCGACGTGCGCCGTGTGCGGGAACATGTCCATCACCCCGGCTGCTTTCAGCTTGAATCCCTGCTGATGCACGAGCATGCCTGCATCGCGAGCCAGCGACGCGGGATGGCAGGAGACGTAAACGATCCGCCGCACCTTCTTGAACGGAAACCATTCGATCAGTTTGTCCGCACCGGCGCGCGCCGGATCGAGCAGAACCAGGTCGTAGTGGCGTCGGGCCCAGGCCGCATCGCGCTGGTTCTCGACGAGATCGGCCATGAAGAATTCGGCATTGATGATGCCATTGCGTTCGGCATTGCGCTTCGCGCGCGCGACCAGTGCGTGGTCACCTTCGACACCGACGACCGACTTCGCCACTCGCGCCAGCGGCAGGGTGAAATTGCCGAGTCCGCAGAACAGATCCAGCACCGAATCGTCCGGCTGCACATCGAGCAAGGCCAAGGCGTGGTCGATCATGCGTGCATTGATCGCCGCATTGATCTGGATGAAGTCCAGCGCGTCGAAATCAAGCTGCAGCTCGAAGCGCGGAATGCGGAAATACAGCTCGACCTGCTCGGGCCACAGCGCGTGCACCGAATCCGGCCCCTTAGGCTGCAACATCACCGCCAGATCGTTCGCTTGCGCAAAAGCGACGAACTTGTCGCGATCACCCGCGGACAGCGGATTGAGGTGGCGGAACACGAGCACCGTCTGCGCATCACCGACCGCGAATTCGATCTGCGGAATCTCGCGCACGGCGTCGAGCGTGGCCAGCATCTCGGCGATCAGACCCAGCCGTTCTCCAATTTGCGGCAACACGACCGGACAACGCGCCAGATCGGCGACGAACTTGCCATTGGTCTCGCGAAAACCAACCAGCACCCGCCCCTTCTTCTCGACGTAGCGCACTGACAGGCGACCGCGCCGACGATAGCCCCAGGAATCACCCTGCAACGGCTCAAGCACACGCTTGGCGCTGACGTCGCCGATGCGTGCGAGATTCTCGATCAAGGTCAGCTGCTTCGCCTCGATTTGCGCCAGCGGCGCCAAATGCTGCAAGGCACAGCCTCCGCAGACGCCGAAATGCGCGCAACCCGGCGTCACACGGTCCGCTGAAGCCTGCAGCACCTCGACCAGTTCGGCTTCGTCATACTGCCGATGCACTGCGGTGAGCTTGGCCGTCACGGATTCGCCAGCCAGCGCCCCAGTGACAAATACCGCCTTACCTTCGCGACGCGCCACGCCGCGTCCATCGTGACCCAAACCGGTGACGTCGAGCGCAAACGGCTCGCTGGAAAAACGCTGTCTCAATGGGATTCCGTGGTGGCTCGTGAAGGCCTATAGTTTAACCACCTCAGCCCGTCCGATGGCGCTGGGCAAGGAGCGGAGATTGCCTGAGCGAAGTTCCGAAACTGTACTCGTGCTGGACGATGATCCGGTGCTACGCGAAGTGTTGAGTACCCAACTTCGCACGGCGGGATTTCAGGTCGTCGCCGCAGCGTGCATCGCCGATGCGGTGCAACTCGCCATGCGCATGTCGCTGGATCAATTGCTCATCGATCAACGCCTCGGCGCCGAGGATGGCGTCCATGCACTCGCCCGGTTGCGGCAGACGACTGGCGCCAAGACGGCGCGCGCCATCGCCATCACCGCCGAACTCGACGACGCGCTGCGACAGCAACTCGCCGATGTCGGATTCGACGCGGCGCTGCTTAAGCCGGTGGCGATGCCGGTCCTGCTCGCCGTCCTGAGTCGCGCATCCGCGACGGATCAAATTGAACCGACTCAACGGGATGTCGTACTCGACGACGCCGCCGCGCTCGCGATCTGGGGCGCGATGACGACGGTGAGCATGTTGCGCGCCATGTTGATCAGCGAACTCGATCCGTATCGCGATGCCTTGGCGCAGAGTTGCGTACGACAAGATCAGCCCGCACTGCGCGAGGTGCTGCATCGCATGCGTTCGTCGGCCGGTTTTTGCGGTGCCGCCGTGTTGACCCGTTTCATCGACGCCACAACAGCCGGCAGCGCGTCGGATTGGTCTACTCTGCTGCAACGATACGACTCTGCCTGCGCTGAACTGCGACCGGCACTTACGGCAGCACAGGCGACTTGAGTACACGCCAAGCGTTCAACGGGCGTCCACCGAGATGATGCAGGATAATCGCGCGCATCAGCCGGCGCAGTGCACGCAGATCTGCCGCATCGGGTATTTCGTTGGCGCGCATCGCCAACAATGCGCGCCCGGAGATCGCATCCGGCGTGTTTTCGCTGACATGCATCGCGCCGTGCTCGGGAACGATGCGATACCAGCGTTGCGCTTCGATCGGCCCATGATTCGTCAGATCGAATTCGAAATCGATGCCGTAACCGAGTTCGGCCAGCGCGAATGCTTCGAATCGCCGCAGTGCGAAAGCGAGGGCGGATGGTTCGGCCGGCAGCGTCGCCATCAGGCGTGCATAAGCGTCGAACAGATCCGGATGCGCATCGTGTCTTGCCAGCAGGCGCACCAGCAACTCGTTGACGTACAGCGCTGCTTGCAGACGCATGCCATCGCATGGATAAGGCACAGCGAGCGCATCGGCAGCGACCAGTTGACCGAACTCGCCGCTCAGGATGAAGCCGCATTCCAGCGCCTGCAGCGGGCGCAGCAAACCACGTGCGAATCGCGGCTTCTGCGCACGCAGGCCGCGTGCTACCAGCCCGACGCGGCCGTAGTCACGGGTGAATACTTCGATCAAAGCGCTGGTTTCACGATAGGCGCGCTCATGCAACACAAACGCCGGCTGGCGTTCGACGCGTTCGGCCATGACTAGCCCTGATCCATGCCCATGCGCTTGATCGCGCGCTCGTCATCGGACCAGTTTTCGCGCACGCGCACCCAGGTTTCGAGGTGGACCTTCGCGTCCAGCAATTTCTCCAGCGACTTGCGCGCACGCGTTCCGATCGACTTCAGCTGTGCTCCGCCGGCACCGATGACGATCGGCTTCTGTGCCTCGCGCTCAACCCAGATCACTGCACCGATCTTGAGCAGATTCCCCTCCTGCTCCCATCGCTCGATTTCAACGCTGGTGGCGTAAGGCAATTCGTCGTGCAACTGCAGGATCAACTGCTCGCGGACGCGTTCCGCTGCCAGAAAACGTTCGCTGCGATCGGTGATGTCGTCGGCATCGAATTGTGCGTCGCCGACCGGCGCGAGTTCGTTCATGGCCTTGATCAACTGCGGCAACCCGGACGCCTTCAAGGCCGAAACCGGAACGATGGCGGCCGGTTGATAGTCCGATTGCAATGCGGCGATCAGCGGCAGCAACTTGCCCTTGTCGGCAACGCGGTCAACCTTGTTCAGGGCGATCACGACCGGCACCTTGCGATCCCGGAGGCGCGCACCGACGAGATCGTCCTCTTCCGTCCGCCGCGTTGCATCGACCAGCCACAGCACAATGTCGGCTTCCTCCAATGCCGAAAATGCCGTCTTGTTCAGCATCTTGTTCAACGCCCGCGCCTGCGGGCGATGGATACCCGGCGTGTCCAAAAACGCAAACTGCACACCCGGTTGCGTCAGGATGCCCAGAACACGATGCCGCGTGGTCTGCGGCTTTGGCGCGACAATGCTCAACGAGTAGCCGATCAACGCATTCATGATGGTGGACTTGCCGACATTGGGTCGGCCGACCACCGCGATAGTCGCAAATCGATGCTCGCTCATGCGTTTTTCGCCTTGTGTGTGTCATCCATCAATTTGCGCTCGTTCAACAGTTGCGTGATCAAGGCCTCGGCAGCCCGCGCCTCGGCCAGCTTGCGACTGCCGCCGCGCGCTTCGGTGCGCTTCGACAACACCGTGACGATGCACTCGACCGTGAATTCGCGCGCGTGCTCGGGTCCGGAAGCATCGATCAAGTTGTATTCCGGCAAGCCCATAGACCGCGCCTGCAACCATTCCTGCAACCGCGTCTTGGCATCCTTGCCGAACTCGTCGGTCTGCAAGCCCGCAAGTGCAGGTTCAAACCATGAGCGCACTTCATTGCGGCAGGCTGCCCATCCGGCTTCGAAATATTTGGCGGCGACCAATGCCTCGAGCGCATCCGCAAGAATCGACTCGCGCCGATGTCCGCCCGACTTCATTTCGCCTGGCCCCAACAGCAACTGGGCCCCGAGTTCAAGGCGCCGCGCGACCTCGGCCAAGCCGCGCTCGCACACCAGATGCGCGCGCATGCGCGTCAACACACCCTCATCCAGCTTCGGAAACCGCTCGTACAACAACTCGGCGACCACCAAACCGACAACGGCATCCCCCAAAAACTCCAGCCGCTCGTTATTCGCACCGCGAACGCTGCGATGGGTGAGAGCCTGTTCGCTGAGAGTGCGAGTCACGAAATCACGGATCAGTTTTCGCCGGTAAGCACAGTCAACTGAACCGTCTTCTCGAACTTGGCGACGAAATCCAAGTTGTACATCAATGGTTCCCGACGTTCGTACTTGACGGTCACAGTGGAGCCGTTACCTGCACGTTTGATGACGAAGCTTCGGCGATTGACGAACTGTTCGTTGACGTAATTCACCGTGAAGTAGCGATCAAGGGCACCCAAGATTTCGCTTGGCGACCAACGACCGGAACCAGGCTCTTTTCGAATCTTCTCCATCGCGCTTACGACGTTGTAGTACTCGGAGTACGCCGGAAATATCTTCATGAAAAGAAAAGAAAAAAATCCGACGACGGCCAGAATAATAATGAAACCGATCAGACTTACGCCCGACTGATGCACCCGAAACTTGTTCATCTTATTCCCCTCCTCGAATGACTGTGCCGATGCGACCGAAATCCACGCCACCGTTCTGGCTGTCCCAGTTCATCCAGATGAAGAACGCGCGACCGACCAGGTTGGATTCCGGAACCATACCCCAATAGCGGCCGTCGTCGCTATTGTCGCGATTGTCACCGAAAACCAGGTACTGGCCTTCGCCGACGGTCCATTCGGTTTGCTCGGGCTCACGATAGGCGCGGGGGTCAATCAGAATCTCGTGTTCTCGGCCTGGCAGCTTTTCGATCAGGCGCTGCGCGCCGGTCATGCCAGCGCCCTGACCGACGCCTTCGTAAGCCCCGGCAAACACCTGTTCGACCGGCACACCGTTCACATGGGCAATCTTGTCGATGTAGCTGATGGTGTCCCCGGGCACACCGATGATGCGCTTGATGTAGTCGGCGCCCTTGAGTTCGTCGGTATCGCTGCGTCCCGGAAACTTGAAGACAACAACATCGCCGCGCTTGGGTTTGCCGATCGCGATGATTTCCTTGTTCAGCACCGGCAAACGGATGCCGTAGGCGAACTTGTTGACCAGGATGAAATCGCCGGTCAACAGGGTAGGCATCATCGAACCGGAAGGAATCCGGAACGGCTCGGCGATGAACGAGCGGATGATCAGCACGATGAAGATCACCGGAAAGAACGAGCGTGAATACTCGACCAGCAGCGGCTCTTTCGCACCTTCTCCGAGCCGATTCGCGCGATTCTTCGCGAATAGCAGGTGATCGATCAGCCAGATCACCCCGGTCAACAGGGTGAGACAGACGAGAATGAGGGCAAAGTCGATGTTCAGGCCGTTGGGCAAGCGCATGGTGGACGTCTCTGTCGTTTACTTGTTGTCGGTTTGCAGCACGGCGAGGAAGGCTTCCTGCGGAATTTCCACGCGACCGACCAGCTTCATGCGCTTCTTGCCTTCTTTCTGCTTCTCGAGCAGCTTCTTCTTGCGCGTTGCGTCTCCGCCGTAGCACTTGGCCAGCACGTTCTTGCGCATCGCCTTGACGGTTGAGCGGGCAATGATCTGGGCGCCGATCGCCGCCTGGATCGCCACGTCGAACATCTGGCGCGGGATCAGTTCCTTCATTTTCTCGCAAAGATCACGGCCGCGTCGATCCGACTGCGCACGATGCACGATGGTCGAAAGCGCGTCGACCTTGTCGCCGTTGATCATCACATCCAGCCGCACGAAACTACCGGCCTCGAAGCGGAGGAAATGGTAGTCGAGCGATGCATAGCCACGGCTCGCGGATTTCAGTCGATCGAAGAAATCGAGCACCACTTCCGCCAGCGGCATTTCGTAGACAATCTGGACTTGCGAGCCCATGTAGGTGATCGAGCGCTGCACACCGCGCTTTTCTTCGCACAACTTGATGACGTTGCCGACGTAGTCGGGCGGCGTCAGGATGTTCGCCTGGATGATCGGTTCGCGGAATTCCTCGATCCGGTTCGCCGGCGGCAGCTTGGACGGATTGTCCAGGGTCAAAACCTTGCCATCGGTGTCGAGTACTTCGTAGACCACGGTCGGGGCCGTCGTGATCAGGTCGAGGTCGTACTCGCGCTCCAGCCGTTCCTGCACGATTTCCATGTGCAGCATGCCGAGGAAGCCGCAACGGAAGCCGAAACCGAGCGCGTCCGAACTTTCCGGCTCGAAATACAGCGACGAGTCGTTGAGCGTGAGTTTTTCGAGCGCTTCGCGCAGGTCGGGATAGTCATCGGCATTGGTCGGAAACAAACCAGCGAAGACGCGCGGCTGCACTTTCTGAAATCCGGGCAACGCCGATGGCGCCGGGTCCTTGGCAAGGGTCAGGGTATCGCCAACCGGAGCGCCGTGGACTTCCTTGATCGATGCACAAACAAATCCGACTTCGCCAGGACCGAGGCGGTCGGTGACCTTGCGCTTCGGCGTGAAGATGCCGACCTGGTCGACTTCATGGACGCGACCGGTGGACATCACCAGGATCTTGTCCTTCGGCTTGATCTCACCCTGCATCACCCGCACAAGCGAGACGACGCCAAGATAATTGTCGAACCAGGAGTCGATGATCAATGCCTGCAATTGCGGAAATTCACCCGCTTTCGGCGGCGGAATCTTCTCGACGATCGCTTCGAGCACATCGCGGACGTTGAGGCCGGTCTTGGCGCTGACCTGGAGCGCGTCTTCGGCATGGATGCCGATGACTGCCTCGATTTCCTTCTTGACGCGCTCCGGATCCGCGGTCGGCAGGTCGATCTTGTTCAGGACCGGAAGCACTTCGAGTCCCATTTCGACGGCGGTGTAGCAATTCGCCACCGACTGTGCTTCGACGCCCTGCGCCGCATCGACGACGAGCAAAGCACCTTCGCAGGCTGCCAGTGAACGCGAAACCTCGTAGGAGAAGTCGACATGGCCAGGCGTGTCGATGAAATTCAGCAGGTAGGTCTGTCCGTCTTTGGCGGTGAACGGCAAGGACACGGACTGCGCCTTGATGGTGATGCCGCGTTCGCGCTCGATCGGATTGCTGTCGAGTACCTGCGCTTCCATCTCGCGCGCCTGAAGGCCGCCGCAGATCTGGATAATGCGGTCAGCCAGCGTCGACTTGCCGTGGTCGATGTGGGCGATGATGGAAAAGTTGCGAATATGCTTCATGCAATAACAAGGCCCCGGCGCGAAGCCGGGGCCACTCATTCAAAAGGATTGGGGATTATCGCACGAAGATCGGCCACGAAGATCAGCACCTGCGAGCCGATTACTCGCCGTTGGGCAGCGCGATAAAGGAATTGTTGCCGCCGCGGCGCACCAGCAACATCGCTGATTCGCCCTTGGTCACCGCCGCGGCCGCGGATTTGAACTCGGCCACGGTGTTCACGCGCTTGCGCCCGACCATGATCACGACATCGCCAGGACGCAGCCCGACGCGCCGCGCACTGGCACTGGTCACGTTTTCGACCAGCAGACCGCCGTCGATACCGGACTGCTCGCGTTCTTCACCGGTCAGTTCACGAACGTCGAGACCAAGCGCATCGCCCTTGACCGGCTCTGCATTCGGTATCGGGGTTTTGCCGCCTGCAACGAGATTGCCCGGCAACTCGCCGACGACCAGCGGCACGGTGATCGGCTTGCCATCACGCACCACGCCGAGCGTGACCTTGGTTCCCGGTGGCGTCGCGCCGATCACTGGCGGCAGATCACCCGAACGCTCGATCCTGTGCCCATCGACGCTGACGATCACGTCGCTTTCCTTCAAGCCGGCACGAGCCGCTGGCGTGTCGGCATTGACTTGGGCGACCAGTGCACCGGTCACTTTCGACAGTCCGAGCGACTTCATGAGATCAGCAGTGACTTCCTGCAAGCCGACGCCGAGGTAGCCGCGTGACACCTTGCCCTTGGCGCGCAACTGCGCGACCACCTTGTTCGCGTATTCCATCGGAATCGCGAAGCTCAGCCCGATCGAACCGCCGGTATTGGAAAAAATCTGCGAATTGATGCCGACGACTTCACCGGCCAGATTGAACAAGGGGCCGCCCGAGTTACCACGGTTGATCGCGGCATCGTTCTGGATGAAGGGCACGTAGCGTTGGTCGTCGCCGAGGTTGCGACCCACGGCACTGACGATGCCCGCAGTCACCGAAAAATCGAGGTTGTAAGGCGAACCAATCGCGACCACCCACTGCCCCGGCTTGAGTTTGGACGAATCGCCAAGCACCGCGGCAGTCAAGCCGGTCGCTTCGATTTTCAGCAACGCGACGTCACTCTGCTGGTCGCTGCCGATGACTTTCGCCTTGAATTCGCGACGGTCGCGCAGTCGCACCGTCACTTCATCCGCGTCAGCGACGACGTGGTGATTGGTGAGCAGATAGCCGTCCGCGGAAATCACGAACCCGGAACCGCCGGACACGCTCTCGCCGCGTCGTGGATCCTGGAACTGACGCGGGTCCTGGAATTGGCGCGGATCACCAAAGAAGCGACGGAATACATCCGGTACCTCCTGCTCGCTGAGTTGGGACGGGTCGTTTTGATCGGACGCATTTTTACGCGAGGTGATGTTGACGACCGAGGGCGCATTGCGCTCGACCAACTGCGTGAAGTCCGGCAGTGATTGCGCGCGCAAAGGCATCGCCACCAGTGCCAGCGAAACGACGACGAATTGCAGACAACGGTTCAACATGGATCAACTCCTTCGAGACTTGGTTTTTTTGTCGGCGCACCAGATGGCGCCAAGAATCACTGCTTGTCGGCGCCAACCGCACGATTGGCGAGTTCAACCGCCGTGGACAGCGGTACTTCACCGACGACCACGGCACGCTCATGTCCAAACTGGCGGGCGGCAAGTTGAGTCGCGCCACGACGCAGGGTCGTCATACGATCGAGGTCGTCGCCGCGAGTTTCAAGGTACAACGTGATCATCGCCAATCCGTCGCTCAAGATCAGGCTGCGGCGATCGCGTTCCTGACGCGTTGCGATCATCCGGAATCCAGCCGGCAGCATCGGCGTCGACACATCGTCCGTAGTCGGCACCGGCAGTGCTGCCATCGATTGCGCCTGGGCCTCACGTGCATCGACCGACAGCGATGTGAACATGACCTGCTGGAGCGTCTCGCGGCGTGGGCCGATCAAGGCCACACCGAGCAGGACGCCACTGTCCGGGTTGATCCAGAGTCGTTGCGAATAGCGTTGCTCGTCGCGCGCCACGGCATCGACGATTTTCGCCACGAAGCCGGCGATGCGTTCGGAACCGGCATCGGCAAGCTGATAGCTGATGGAAATGCGACTGGCGTCGAACGCCGTTTGTGCGAATACCATCGGTGACAAGCGCTGGACGCCGCCGGGCACTTCGATGCGGACTTCGCGTGCGTCACGGAACAACGCGCGCGGCATGCCGCTGAGGCTGGTGACATGCTCGAAGCCGCTTTGGCCGGGATGATGCACAACGCGAACCGCATCGAACTTGCCGTCATGCATGAACACGACGACGCCTTCAAAGGAGCGCGTCGCTTGCGCGCGTTGCGCCGCGACGAGAAGGTCGATGGACCCATCGGCGCGGGCGTTGCCGCCGAGTAGCGTCAACGCGGCCGTCAACAGCAAGACAGGCAGGCGCATGATGCTGCTCAACGCGACGAATTCGGTTGCTCCGGCACCACGCCGCCACTGGTCGCCGGGACGACCACCATCGGCACATACGGCACCACGCCGAAAGCACCATTCGAGCCGTTGGCCAGACCATGCTCGACGAAGTACTGGTCGAAATCGTTGCTCACTTGCGGCTGCGCCAGAACGAAGCTCTGACGATCCGCCACCGGCGACAGGCGCCAGTTCGGCGTCAGGTCGTTGGTGGTCACCGGTGCGACGTGAGCCAGCGTCGCTGCACCCGCGTCGAAGCTTTCAGTCGGCGCGAGTGTCGGTTGACCGAGCATCAGTGCCATCGCGGCAACGCCTGCGGCGATCGCCGTGCCAGCCAGCGTGCGCCATAGCCCGGCGCGCGACACCGGGGCCGATGTCTCCGGCGCATCCTCATCCAACGCCAGACGCACGCGGGCGCAAAAGTCGACGGGGGCCAACGTCTCCTGCTTGCGCAGTGCATCCCGGACGCCGTGCCAGCGTTCCCATGTGGACAGCAACTCGCCGTCGTTTCCGAGACGCTTGCTCAGGAATTTCGCGCTGTCGGCGGCCAGCTCGCCGTCCATCAAAGACGACAGTTGTTCGCGTATGGTTTCGTCGTTCATACCGCTTCCAATCCGATGTCTGGGCCGTCGAGCAGCGGCCGGAGGATTTGATCAATCGCGTCGCGTGCCCGGAAAATGCGCGAACGCACCGTACCAATAGGACAATTCATCGCCGTGGCGATCTCTTCGTAACTGAGGCCGTCGACCTCACGCAGGGTGAACGCCTTGCGCAGATCCTCGGGCAGTCGTTCGACCGCCGTCGTGACCGCCCGTTCGATTTCCTGGCGCATCAATTCGCGTTCGGGCGTCGCCGAATCACGCAGGCGCATGCCGCCTTCGAGCATCGCCGCGTCGTCGATCTGGATGTCGTCACCGGGCGGGCGACGGCCTTGGGACACGAGATGATTTTTCGCGGTATTGGTCGCTATCGTGTAAAGCCAAGTGTAAAAAGCACTTTCGCCACGAAAATTGGCCAGTGCCCGATAGGCGCGGATAAACGTATCCTGCGCGACGTCCTGCGCCTCGGCGTGGTTGTGCACATAGCGCGAGATGATCGCGAACACCTTGTGCTGATACTTTCGGACCAGCGGATCGAATGCCGACTTCTGGCCAGCCTGAACGCGCCGCACCAATTCAAGGTCGGCCTCTGCCTCACTCATGCGCAGCGCTCCGGCAGCAGGTAGCGGTGCGATCACCGCCGCGAGCGACAAGGCGCTCGCGGGGCTCGAATACTTGAGAAGATTGACTGGCATCGCGCGCGCTCACCCGGGGGATTCGGGCGTATAGACCAGCGTCCGGGGACAAAGTTCACGGCAGTTCGGCCGGAGGTGCCGGACCACGATTGATCAGCCGTTCGCGCTCAGCCATCATGTTCTCGAATGACGCTGGCGGCATCGGGCGGGCAAATAGATAGCCCTGCAATTCCTCACAGCCGTGTTCGCGCAGGAAGTTAAGGTGTTCCTCGTATTCCACGCCCTCGGCGATCACGCTGCGATTGAGGTGCTGGGCCATGTTGATGGTGGCGCGCACGATCGCTTCGTCATCCGGATCGACGCCGATATTGCGCACGAAGGTCTGGTCGATCTTGATGCGATCGGCCGGAAAGCGCTTGATGTAGTCGAGCGAACTCTGTCCGGTGCCGAAATCGTCGATCGCGATCGAGCAGCCCATATCGCGCAGCGCCTGCAGCGTCTCGATCAGATTTGGAATGGTCTTGACGTTGATGCTTTCCGTCACTTCCAGTTCCAGATGATTGGGGTCGAGCCCGGTTTCCGTCAGCACACGCTGCACGACTTCAAGAATATTCGGCTGACGCAGCTGCAACGCGGACAAATTGACCGAGATGCGCAGCGGCACGTTGAATTTGTCGTGCCAGCGCTTGGTGTCCGTACACGCTGTCCGCAGCATCCATTCGCCGATCGGAATGATCAAGCCGTTGTCTTCCGCCAGCGGGATGAAGAATCCGGGCGAGATCATCCCGAGTTCAGGGTGCTCCCAGCGAATCAGCGCTTCCATGCCGATGATGTCTTCGGTGATCGTATTGACCTGCGGCTGATAGTAGGCGCGAAGTTCGTTGTTGCGCTCGGCCACGCGAAGTTTCGACTCCAGTGACAGGCGCTGCTGATGCGATTCCTCAGGCACCGCGACATAGGCCTGGAAGTTGTTTCTGCCCATGCCCTTGACGTTGTACATCGCGATGTCGGCGTGCTTCAGCATCTTCTCGGCAGTGGTCGCATCGTCCGGATAGAAACTGATGCCGATCGAGGACGTCATGTGCAATTCGCGGCCGTCACCCAACGTCAGTGGCGTTTCGAGCACACGGCAGATTTTCTCGGCGATGCGCAACACGTCGTCGCGCTGCACGATATGGCGCAAGATCAAGGTGAATTCGTCACCGGCGTAGCGCGCGACCGTATCGCTGCCGCGTACGCAGGCGCGCAGCCGCTTCGAAACCGCAATCAGCAATTCATCGCCAACACCATGACCGAGACTGTCATTCACGGTCTTGAAGCGATCCAGATCAACGAACAGCACGGCAAAGCACTCGCCGGTGCGATGTGCTTCCTTGATCGTGGTTTCCAATCGGTCGTTGTAAAGCAGACGGTTCGGAAGGCCAGTGAGCGAATCCTGCAGCCCCTTGGCGCGACCGAGTTCATGGGCGCGTTCGATTTCGAGCTCGATCGACAGGCGCGCCGCAATCGAACGCGCCGCAGCGACCATGCCGGAATCCTCGGCGATGGCATGGCGACCGGCACAGACCATCGCGCCGATCACGACCTGGCGTTCGTCGCGCAGCGGAATGCCGATCAGCGATTCGAAGCGATAACTGTTCGCGATTGCCTCACCGCCGAGGGCTTTCCAGGCATCGGCATGCACCGCAAAAGCATCGCCATTCATCACCTTGCGCAGGGCAGCATTGCGCAAATGTTCGCCGATTACCGGCGGCAATCCGGCACGCTGGAAGCTGACCACCAGATCGCCTTCTTCGCCGAGTTCGGCGCGCTGCGCGACCAGATGCAGGAAATCGAATTTCGCCCACTCGATCAGCCGTTGCGTCAACGATTTGACCAGACCTTCGCTGCCGCGTTGGCTCCACATCAAATCCAGAAACTCGCCGAACGGACGGCCGACGGCATCCGGTGGAATGGCGCGCAGCGCCGTAAGCAGGCGCGTTTCCGCACCAATACGCACCGGCCGCGAAATCGCCTCCACCGGCATCCGGCGTCCGTCCGCGCGCGGGGTCATCTGGCGAATACGCACACTGCCCTGCTTCTGCATCAACTGCATCAACTCGCGCCGCGCATCACCGCGGTGCGTCAAGTCGAGTTGATCGATCGACTGCCCGCGCAATTGCGCGAGCGAGAAACCGGACTGCGTCAGATAGGTTTGATTTGCGTCCAGCACTTGCCCGGAATTCGGGTCGGAAACGATCAGCTCGTCGAGACTCGCATCGAACGCGAAGCGGTAGTCGACGATGGCATCAGGAAGCGTATGTTCGCCCGGCACTTCCACCACCGGCGTGATCGCCGCAGTGATCTTGGCGAGGGCATTGTCGGCATCGACCGGCGATTGCAACCAGGCGCGCAGATTGGCTGGCGCCGCCAGCGGCCAGATCGTCGCTGGATCGACGGTGCTGACCACTACCACCGGCATCAGTGCGGTGCGCGGATCGTGCGAAAGTTCGTCGCAGAAAGCTTTCACTTCGCTGTCGTCGCCGGTGATCTCCAGCACGATCACTTCGATATTGCTGTCCTGGGCGAGCATCGAGCGCGCCTGGGCTACATCCTTGGCGGCATAGATCGCCTCGAATTCCTGGCCGTCGAGCAACTCCCAGAGCAGCCGACGATCGCCACGTTCGTTCACCAACAGCAGAACTGCACCGTGCGCCATGCTTGCCCTCAAATGATCCAGCGACCGTCACGCAGTCGCGGCGGTCGCTTCGATTCCATGTCATGCACGATGCGATGCACGAAGGCATCCAGTCCTTCCGGCATGCGCACCTTCTGGTCGATGAACACGAGCTTGCGCGCCTGTCCTTGCTGCCGCGCCAGCTGGCGCAAGATCCCGGTGACTGGTGGCCGCAGCAACTTTGAAAACCCGGTAAACAAGTAAACGCCGACGTGCAGACTGTTCTGGATATGGCGCAGCGCATCGTGCATGCGCTGGCTACCCGGGACAGTGAGATCACTTTCGCGCAAGGACACCACGCCGATACCTTCGGACCAGTGATAGATCGAGTTGCCGCTGCGCATCGCGAAGTGCCGGAACTGCGCCACGATGTCGTCGACGCGCGGCGTCTCGATGACAATCAAGTGCTTGTCGTTCTCGACGATTTCCTCGTAAAGCTTCGGCGTCACGAATAGTGACGTAGCTTCCGATGTGGTGCTGACCCGGGCATCCTGACTCATGTGCCAACCTTAGCCCTGTGCGCAGCGATTGACCAGAGCAGCGCCACGCCGTGAAGATGGCGGTCTGTCCTGATAATGACTGTGAGGCCCATCATGTTCGACGGCTTGCGCCTGCACCACTGGAAACATGAACTGGACGCAGACCGCGTTCTGACGCTTTCGTTCGATCGCGCCGGCGAGTCGGTCAACAGCCTCGCGCGCGAGGTGCTGGAGGAACTCGGTAGCCTGATCGAACGCATGCAACTGGACCCACCGAAAGCCGTGATCCTGCGCTCGGCCAAGAGCGCCGGCTTCATCGCCGGGGCCGATATCCGCGAATTCCGGGCCTTTGCCGAACGCGGCGAAACCATCGATGCGATCAAGCGCGGGCATCGCGTGTTCGCAAAACTCGCGGCCTTGCGCATGCCGACGGTCGCGGCCATCCACGGTCATTGCATGGGCGGTGGGCTCGAGATCGCGCTCGCTTGCCGCTACCGCGTCGCCAGCAACGATCCGAAAACACGCCTCGGCTTGCCGGAAGTGAAACTGGGTATCCAACCGGGCTGGGGTGGCACGGCGCGCCTGCCGCATCTGGTCGGGGCGCCAGCGGCGTTCGACATGATGTTGACTGGCCGCGCGCTGAGCGCGAGCAATGCCCGCGCGATCGGACTCGTCGACAGCGTTTGCGCGCCGGACGAGTTGCTGGCCAAGGCGAAGCAAATCGCCTTGCGCGGGGTGACGCGTCCACTTGCGCAACGTTTCCGTGCCTGGGCCAGCAACCTCTGGCTGACGCGGCAGATCCTGGCACCGATGCTGCGCAAGCAGGTGCTGCGCAAAGCCGACCCCCGGCATTACCCGGCCCCGTTCGCGATCATCGAATTCTGGAAGCGCTTCGGCGGCAGCGTCGCAGCCGGACTGGCTGCGGAACCGCGCTCGGTGGAAAAACTTGCGGCGACGCCGGCTGCGCGCAACCTGGTGCGCGTCTACTTCCTGCAGGAGATGCTCAAAGGCCTCGGTGCCGCACAGGAACACGGTATCCGCCACGTGCATGTGATCGGCGCCGGTGTCATGGGCGGCGACATCGCTGCCTGGTGCGCGCTGCAAGGCTTCAACGTCAGCCTGCAGGATCGGGAACTGAAATACATCGAACCAGCAATGAAGCGCGCCGAAGAAATGTTCGCCAAGAAACTCAAGACCGAAGATCGCATCGCGCCGGTGCGGGCACGTTTGAGCGCCGACGTCGAATCCGCGAAAGTGCCAGAGGCCGATCTGGTGATCGAAGCAATCTTTGAAAATCTCGAGGCGAAACGCGCGCTGTACGCCAATCTCGAACCGCGCATGAAGCCCGACGCAATCCTCGCGACCAACACTTCGAGTATTCCGCTCACGGAATTGCGCGTCGGCCTGGTTCGGCCGCAGCAATTCGTCGGGCTGCATTATTTCAATCCGGTGGCGATGATGCCGCTCGTCGAAATCGTTCGGCACGATGGTCTCGATGCCAGCGTCGCGGCGCGCGTTGCGGCCTTCGCCAAAGCCATCGACAAACTGCCGGTACCGGTGGCGACGACGCCGGGATTCCTGGTCAATCGCGTCCTGTTCCCGTACATGCTCGAAGCCGCGACACTCTATGCCGAAGGCGTACCCGGCCCGGTGATCGATCGTGCCGCGAAGAAATTCGGCATGCCGATGGGTCCGATCGAACTGATGGATACCGTCGGTCTCGATGTCGCGACCGGCGTCGCCAAGGTGCTGTGCCCATTCCTTGGCATTTCGATTCCGGAAAAACTGCAGTCGATGATCGCAGCCGGCAAGCGCGGCAAGAAAGATGGCGAGGGCTTTTATCTCTGGAAAGACGGTCGTGCCCAGAAGCCCGAGGTACCCGCCGGCTATCAAGCGCCAGCGGACATTGAAGACCGCATGATTCTCGCCTTCCTGAACGAAGCCGTGGCCTGCCTGCACGACCGGGTCGTCGACAATGCCGAACAGCTCGATGCCGGCATCATCTTCGGCACCGGATTCGCACCATTCCGCGGCGGTCCGATCCAGTACATACGCGACACCGGCGCGTCCTCACTCAAGGCGCGTCTCGACACGCTCGCCGCGAAGCATGGCGATCGCTTCACACCGAAGCCCGGCTGGGATGCGTTGTCGTAACCAACCCTGTCACAAGCCAAGATCGCAAGTTCACACCAACAAAAAAGCCGCGCAATGCGCGGCTTTTTTGTCATGTTGCGGCGGTGATCAGCCAGCGATGCTCTGCTTGAGATCTTCGCGGATACGCGCTGCCTTGCCTTCGAGATCGCGCAGGTAGTAGAGCTTGGCGCGGCGCACGGCACCACGACGCTTCACCTGCACCGAGTCGATGATCGGGCTATGCGTCTGGAACACGCGCTCCACACCGGTACCGTGCGAAATCTTGCGCACCGTGAACGAGGAATTCAGACCGGCATTGGCGATCGCGATCACGACGCCTTCGTAGGCCTGGACGCGTTCGCGATTGCCTTCCTTGACCTTGACGTTGACGACGACGCTGTCGCCCGGGCTGAAAGCCGGCAACGTGCGCGTGATTTGCGACTGTTCAAATTGCTGCAGCAAGTTCATGACATCACCTTGTAGAAATCTGTGTAACTCAGTTTCGGCTGCCCGTTCTTCCTGAACGGCCTTGGCCATCATCGGCGAAATACTCCTGCCGAAACTCATCAAGCAGCATCCTCGCTGCCTTATCCAAATTGCGCCGCGCCAGCAGATCGGGGCGTCGCAACCATGTTCTGCCGAGTGCCTGCTTCAGCCGCCAGCGCTTGATCAGCGCGTGATTGCCGGACAGCAGCACCGCGGGCACTTCCTGTTCGCCGTCGCGCACCGGGCGCGTGTAATGCGGACAGTCGAGCAATCCATCGGAGAAAGAATCTTCCTGTGCTGAAGTCGCGTCACCGAGCGCGCCTTCCTGCAATCTGCCGACCGCGTCGATCAGTACGCTTGCGGCCAACTCACCGCCAGACAGCACATAATCGCCGATCGACACTTCTTCGTCCACTTCAGCGGCGAGAAAGCGTTCGTCTATGCCCTCGTAGCGACCGCAGAGCAAGATCACCCGCTCGCTGCGCGCCAAGGATTCGACCTTGCCTTGCGTCAGCCGCGTTCCCTGCGGACTGAGATAAATCACCTTTGCGCTACGCGCATCTGCGGCATGGACTGCCGCGAGACAGCGTCGCAGCGGTTCGATCAGCATCACCATGCCGGGGCCGCCACCGCAAGGTCGATCATCGACCGCACGATGCACGCCGTCCGCATAGTCGCGCGGGTTCCAGCCCTGCACTTCCAGCAAACCGCGATCCATCGCACGCCCCACAACCCCGATGTTCACGGTGTTGCGAACGAACTCCGGAAACAGACTCAGCACATCGAAGCGCATCGCCTAGAACTCCGGATCCCAGTCGACGACGATTTCGCCATCATCAGGGTTTTCTCCTGCCAACCGCACCGACTTCACGAACGTCTCCATCACATACGGGATGAGTCGTTCGCGTTCGCCCTTGACCACCAGCACATCATTGGCCGGAGTCGAGAACAGATGGTCGACCGTACCGAGCACCTGGCCATCAATGGTGCGAACCCGGAGACCTTCCAGATCGACCCAGTAAACCTCGCCTTTTTTCGGCGGCGGCAACTGCGATCGATCGATCCGGATCTCGGCACCGACCCAGCGTGCGGCCTGGTCGCGATCGTCCACACCTTCAAAACGCGCGACCAGCGACTTGCCCTGGGTACGGCCTTCGACCGGACTGAGCACCTGTTCGGTGCCGTCCAGCAAGATGTGCCAAGGACGGTAACGCAGCAGGTTGTCGATGGGCACGGTGTGCGAGTGCAGTTTGACCCACCCTTTCACACCATGAACGCCAGTGATTCGACCGACAATGAGCTGACGCTCGGTCATCAACGGACTCAAACGGCCGGCTTTGCAGCCTGCTTGAGCAGATACGCGACCTTGTCACTCGGCTGCGCACCCTGCGCCATCCAATGGGCAACACGGGCGGCGTCGATCTGCAGCTTGATTTCCTTGCCGGTCGCGACCGGATTATAGAAACCGACGCGCTCCAGCGAGCGGCCGTCGCGCGGGCTGCGGCTGTCCGTAACGACCAAGTGATAGAACGGACGCTTCGGCGCACCGCCGCGGGAAAGGCGAATCTTGACCATGATTTGGGGTTCTCTTGCGTTCGTTGCCGGCGAACCGGCGTGATGGAAAGCGCGCGACTATAGCCAAGCGCGGAAAAAAAAGAAAGCCGGAGCCCTGTTCGCTCCTCTGCCCTTGCGGGGGATTGACCACTTCGGGCCGCCATTGGCGCCCCAAACCGGGTTGGTTCAACTGCCCGTGGGCGGCGAACCGGATTCTCGCGTCTCGATGCTCGTCTTAGCCTTTCGGCTTCAACAAGTCTTCAAGACGCTTGTTGATGTTCGCATATTTGAAGGCCGGAAGCACGTACACCCAGTCCTTGACCCGCGCATTCAATTGCTCGGCCTCGTCGTCGATTGCTTTGCGGCGCTCGGCAACGAAGGCGGCCGGGTCACTCACCGCCTTGGGCGGATCCACCGCCGGCGCGGGCTCTGATCCCTCTGCAGAGTCGGCGGCATCAGCTTCATCTTTCTTGTGATCGGAAACCGCATTCAGCTGTGCCGCCCTGGCCGCGATGTCGGCACGATCGGCATCGACGCTGGCCTTGAAGCTCACGTAATTCTTGCCCTCGGAAGCAAATCCGGTGGCATCGACGATCAGTCCGTCGAACGTGCGGTAGCGGGCCACGATCATCGAGGCCGGATCCGGCACTGCCGACGCCGCCTTCATCACGTCATCGAACTGCAAGGCCGCCAACACCGAAGCGATGCCATTGCCTTCGTATTCAGAGACGAGTTCACGTCCGGCGGGAAGACTGTCGAGCGCAAAATTGGGTTGTTCGGGCGAGATCTTGCTGACCGAGAACGTCTTGCCGTCGCGGGTAATTTCAACTTGCATCATGCGATCCGACGGCACATCGACCAAGGTTTTGTTCAACCAACTGGCTACCACACGGTCCGGAACCAGATTGCCGTTGACCAGCCAGGATTGCGCCTCGTCATTGCGACGCACGAAGGTGCCCGTGCTCTGGCTGCTGTAATTGCCGACGACCAGTTTCGCGTTGACCTTGCCGTCCAGTTCGACGCGCATGCCCTTGGCATCTGCCTTGGCGACGTCTTCCACGCCAAGTACCGCATGCCGTTCCGGGTTGGCCGTCTTGCTCTCGGTGAGCTTGGCTTCGGACAGCTTGATCAGGAATTCGCGCACCTTGGCGATGTCGGCGGCGTAGTCGTCGCGCTCAGCAACCGTCCAGCCGTTCGCGCCGCGATTCAGCGTGACGACGGCTTTGTCGCCCGCCTCGACGATGCGCAATTGCTTGACTTCGTTGATGGCGTTGCGCAACCCGGCGATTACCGGCTCGCCGCTCGCGGCGATGCCATTCTCCGGTGTTCGCGTCGACGTCGCCCACAGCGCGAGCAGGACCGCCACGGCCGTGCCGACACCCAGTTTGATCAGCGTATGTCTGGTCATGTCGAATTCCTCAAGCCTTGCCCGGTTCGCGCTTGCGCCACCACAACATGAGCAGCGCGCCAATGGTCAGCAGCAACGGCATCAGGCCGATGTTCAACAGTTTCATCTTGCTGCCCAGAGTCTCGATGTCGGCATCGAGCTTGCGGCGAACTTGACGCAGTTCCTTGCGAATGCGCACCTTGTCATCGCGGAACCGCGAGAGTTCGGCTTGCTGCTCGGCGGTCAGGATGGTTGCGCTCTCGGCCGACTTGCCCTGCTGCAGGTCGTTGAGCTTCTGCTCGGTCTCCGCCAGTTCCTGCTGCAGTTCCTGCTCTTTCTGACGGAAGTTCTGATCGGCTTGACGCTTGATCGATTCGACCGTGGTGAACGGGCGCACTGAGGTGGCGCGACCGCGGATACCGATGAGGTCCGCCGAACCAGCGAGGTTGTCGACAATATTGATCACCAGATCGCCATTGTTCGCGAACGCATTCATGATTTTCTGGCCAAAGAAATTCTGCACCTGCACCCACAGTCGATCGCTAAGCGCGTCGGTGTCGGCGACCAGCACAACATGCACGTCGTCTTTCGATTCCGACAGATGCCCATCACCCGTTCGACTCGGAAACGCCGACTTGACCTTGCCTTCAAGGCGTCCGGCGAGCACATAGCGCTCCTTGGTCGAAACGAATTTCTCGTAGAGTTGCGCCGGGTCCGGCGTGAACTTCAACTGCTCGGCGTCGTAGAGCATGGCGTCGCCACTCGACTGCACGAACGGCGTCAGTTTCAGCGTTGAACCTTCCGCCAACTTGAACTGGCCAGCCGTCGAGAAATTCACGCTTTCGAGTTGCGCCGTCGGCACTTCTTCCTGACTCAGATTGGCCTTGGTCAAGCCGAGGATGGCGAGATGGCGAACGGTCTTGCCGTCCTGGGTCTGGATCGGCAATGCATTGGCCGCGTCCAGCACCACTTTGCCTGGGTCGTAGTCGATGCCCCAGGCCTTGAACAAGGTCGGCAGATCGGAGTCGCGCTTCGCGAACATCGCCGCCTGCGGATTTTCCGGGTCGTTGCCCGAATCATCGAGTTCGGCATTCGGGTCGACAAACACGACGAGGCGACCGCCGCGCAACACGAATTGATCGATCGCGTAGACGAGATCGTCGGACAGGCCCTTGGGATGAATCAGCAGCAAGGCGCTAACCTCGTTGTCGATCTTCGTCGTTGCCGCCGGATTCAACTGACGCAGGTCAAACAGGTCATTGAGTTCCTGATAAAACGCCCAACCGTCGCGCATTTGCCGCGTCGCCGGATCAAACCCGGCGCCAACATTCAGTGTCGAAATGACGCCGACCACCGGCTTCTTGCCTTCAACCAGACTATGGATCAGTTTGGCGACGTCGTATTCGAGGAACAATTCCTTGTCCGGCTGGAAGAACGGAATGACCGACTGGCCATCGGTGCTGTTGGTACCGACCAGTCCGAAATAGACCGATTCTCCGCCCGGACCGACCGGAAGTGCCTGAAGGCCACGGCTTGATGCGGCATCTTCGTCTTCCGAAAACGGCAGTGGATCGATCACCGTCAAACGCAGATTGCCGCCACTCTTCGCCGCCATTTCCTCGAGCATTTCGCGCACGCGCGTCGCGTAATTGCGTAACAGCGGAATGTTCTGGGTCGCACGGTCGGAGTAGTAGAGCTTGATATCGATCGGTTCTTCGATGTCGGCCAGGATGTTTTTGGTGCCGGTCGTGAGCGTGTACAGGTGATTGCTGGTCAGATCGATGCGCGCGCCGCGCAGCACGACATTGGCGATGACCAGCACCGCGACCAGCAATACGCCGAGCAGCAACAGCGAGCCGCCAGTGAGGGTTTTGCGATTCAGCAGATTCATGGGTCGGTGGCCTCAGTCGGCTTTCTTGAGGTCGATGACGATGGTTGTGGCGTACAGCCAGAAGCCAATCATCAAGGCGAAATAAAAGACGTCGCGCAGATCAAGCACGCCCTTGCTGATGGCGTTGAAATGCGTCAGGAACGAGAGCCCGGAGATCGCATCGATCGCACCCTGCGGCAGGCCGAGTCCGCGGAAGAAATCGAGCACCAGCGGAAAGCCGGCAAGCAACAGGAGGAAGCAGGCGACTACAGTCAGGATGAACGCGACAACCTGGTTGCGTGTCATCGCCGACAGGCACGAACCCACCGCGAGGAATGCACCGGCCATCAGCAACGAACCGAGATAACTCGCGACGATGACGCCGTTGTCCGGATCACCGAGGTAGTTGACACTGATCCAGATTGGAAACGTCAGCGCCAGCGCAATACCGACAAAGGCCCACGCAGCGAGAAATTTTCCAAGCACCGCCTGCCACATCGTCACCGGCAAGGTCAGCAGCAACTCGATGCTGCCGGACTTGCGTTCCTCGGCCCACAAACGCATCGCCACCGCAGGAATCAGGAACAGGTAAAGCCAGGGATGAAATCCGAAGAACGGCTGCAAATCAGCTTGCCCACGTTCAAAAAAACTGCCCATGTAAAACGTGAATGCGCCAGACAACAGCAGGAAGATCACGATGAATACATAGGCCACGGGCGTCGCGAAATAGCTCGCGAGTTCGCGCCGGAACAGGATGCGAATCAGGCTCATGCGGCCTCCGCGGTCGGTTGCGTGGTGATCTGACGGAAGACTTCGTCGAGCCGCCCCTGTTCGAGCGCAATTTCGCGCACCTCGATCTTGTTGGCCGTCAACGCGTCGACGATGGCACTGAAAATCGCCTTGCCCTTGCGCGGGAAGGCGGTGATGCGCTGATCCTGCGCGTCGATTTCGACCGACAACACGTCGGCGACACGCACCAGCACATCGCGCACGGCGGCAGGGTTGTCGGCACTCAGGGTGACCGCCTGATGGAAGCGCGAGCGCGACTCGAGCATGGTCGGCGTGTCGTCGGCGAGCACCTTGCCATGGGCAATGATGATGGCGCGACTGCAGACAGCATGAACCTCTTCGAGGATATGCGTCGAGACGATGATGGTCTTGTCTTTGGCCATCGACTGGATCAGCGCGCGCACTTCGTACTTCTGGTTCGGATCAAGTCCGTCGGTCGGTTCGTCGAGCACCAGCACCTTCGGATCGTGCACGATCGCCTGCGCCAGCCCGACGCGACGCTTGAATCCTTTGGACAAGGTGTCGATGGTCTGCGCCATCACCGCCTGCAAGCTGAGCCGGCCGATCGCATCGTCGAGTTGGCGCCGACGCGCATCACCGGTGAGGCCGCGCACATCGGCAATGAATTCAAGGAATCCGCGCACCGTCATTTCGCCGTAGCTTGGGGCGCCTTCGGGCAGATACCCGATCAGACGCTTCGCGGCCAGTGGCGATGTGGTCACGTCGAAACCGCAGATCGACGCGCTGCCACTGGTCGGTGTCAGGAATCCGGCCAGCATCTTCATCGTGGTGGACTTGCCGGCACCGTTCGGGCCCAGAAATCCCAGCACCTGGCCGGGCTCAACCCTGAAACTGATGCCATCGACAGCCTTGAAGTCGCCGTAGCGCTTCGTCAAACCTTGGGTTTCGATCATCGTCTGAACTCGCGATGTGGAAGGGGTATGGAGCCAGCGATCGCGATTTGGGACTGCCTGCGCGATTTCAAGCCGGCTTGAGTGCGTTGCCGGCGAGAAAAGTTCCCGCCGCAAACGAATCGCCCCGGCAAGCCGGGGCGACGAAGAAAGCCTGCAGATCGATTACTGGATCAGTGGCAGATAAACATTGCTCAACGGATAACCCGTGGCCGGATCGTCGCCGACCCATTCGTCGTACTGGCCAGAACCGTCCCACGGGTAGTTCAAGCCGTGCGTCATCGCATACGCCTTGAGTGCTTCGCGCGGACCGCGCGGCACACCGATCGCGAGACGATCACCGACGAACTGCAGTTTCAGCGCCTTGCCGGTAAACGACTTGCCGATGCGCACGTTGTTCTTGACGGCGACTGCGTTCGACTCGATCGGATAGGCCATGCTGAAATCGTTGAACTCTTCACCCAGCACATTGACCACGCGCAGCTTCGGACCGGTGGCCGTGATGTTGTTCTGTGCCATGAAGTCTTCAACCTGCTTCCACGCACCATCCATTGCCAACTGGGCTTCATCCCATTTGCGCGGCGCGGCCGGGATGCCGCCGCCGACATAAAGGATGTTCATGCCGGGCAGATCGACTTCTTCCACCACCATCTGGCTGTAGTCGACGAAGGGCACCGTCGCCATGTTGGTCGCGAAACGGGCGAGCGCAATTTCGAGGTCTTCGCCGATGCGGCCGTCAAGGTACATGCCTGCATAGCGACCGAGAATGTTCCAGCCGTACTCGACGTTGAATTCTGCGATGACGTTGACGGCGCGCGTCTTTGGATCCTGCTTGAGCCGGAACACAAGCTTCTTGTCCGTGCCAAGCCAGTCATTTTCGACCGTGTATTCGATGCGACCGTCTTCTTCGAGCGTGCTCGAAACCAGCTGCAGCGAACCCGAACCGACGCGCTTCTCTTCGCTCTCATAGTCAAGACGTGCGCCGGGACCGAACTTTTCGCCAGAGACCGTGCGCTTCATCTTCGCGTCGGCATGCTGCCAAGGGTTCCACTGGGTGAAATTGTGGAACCCGTTCAAGTTGTCGTAGACCTGGGTGATCGGATTGCCGACTTCGATCTGACGCGTGATACGCGCGTCCTTGCCGAAAAACAGGCCGAGCACGATGAAGAACAATACGGCGAAGACGGCCGCGAGAATGATTTCGACGATTCGCAACATGGGCTAGGGCTTCGCTTGAGGGACGCAAAGGAGGGCGATGTTACTGGCATTAAATGTCGGTTTGCTACCAGCACGTGCTGGCGCGCTCAAACAATGCCTATTTCAAAGGCTTTCAGCACCGCGCGTGTGCGGTCGCGAACCCCAAGTTTCGACAGAATATTCGAGACATGGTTCTTGACCGTCCCTTCGGCGACGCCCAGGGAGTTGGCGATTTCCTTGTTGCTGTAGCCGCCGGCCATCAGCCGCAGGATCTCGGTTTCGCGCTCGGTCAGCGGGTCCGGCTGGTCCAGGCTGGCGAACTGGTTGTGCATATGTTCGAGGCCCGCCAGCAGGCGCTGGGTGACCGCCGGTTTGACCAGCGAACTGCCGCCGGCGACGGTTTTCACCGCGTCGACCAACTGGTCGAGGGTGACGTCTTTCAGCAAATAACCTCGCGCGCCAGCTTTCAAACCGGCCAGCACCAGTTGATCGTCATCGAACGTGGTCAGGATGATGGTCGGTGGCAACTGGCCACGTGCGGTCAGGGTTTTCAGCACGTCCAGACCCGACAGATTCGGCATGCGCATGTCGAGCAGCACGACGTCGGGTTTCAAACGTGGAATCACCTCGATCGCTTGTGCGCCATCAGAGGCTTCGCCGATCACGCGGATCGAATCGGACAATTCCAGCAAACTTCGAACACCCTGGCGGACCAGGGTCTGGTCATCAACGAGTACGACAGAAATCATGGCTTGCTCTCCATAGGTAATGTGGCGGCCAGCGCGAAACCGCCGCCGTGGGTGCTATCGATCGACAACGAGCCGCCGAATTCGCTCAGCCGCTCGCGCATGCCTGACAATCCGTTGCCGACGGTGACGGCGTCGGCTCCGATACCGTCGTCGCGCGAATTCAACATCACCGTACCGTCGTCGGAACGCGCAAAGCGCAGCCAAAGGTGTTCAGCGCGAGCGTGGCGGATGGTGTTCGTCAATATTTCCTGGGTGCAGCGCAGCAGCACGTGGGCACGGCGCGCATCCTCGATCCGGAAATCTTCCGGCAGTTCCATGATCACCCGCGGCGTCGGCACGCCTTCGATCAGTGATTGCAGGGCGCTGCCGAGATCGATTTCGGCCTCGTCGCGCAACTGGCTGACCACCTCGCGCACATCGGACAGCAGCAATTTCGCGACCGATTGCGCCTGGCGCACCTTGTCCTTGGCATGGCCGACCACGAGATGGCTGGCCACTTCCAGATTCAGCGTGAGCACCGTCAGGTGATGGCCGACCAGATCATGCAGCTCGCGGGCGATGCGCACGCGCTCGGCGATGCGGCTGGACTCGGCGAGCAGTGCGCGGGTGGCACGCAACTCGGCATTCAGCCGGCGCTGTTCCTCGCGCGCATCAGCCTGGCCACGAGCGACCATCGAGGTGGCGAAGGTGAAACTGGAAAAACCGAGATACAGGAAGCTTTGCAGAATGGCGTCGAACCAGCCGTATAGTGGCTCGCCAGTGATATCGCGCAAACCCAAAAACACCGGCAGCAGGCTCAGGTTCTGGATGATCGCCCAGATCACCGCAGCACGCGCCGACAACAGCCACGGCAGCACGCCCGCCATGACCAGCAGCAAAATGCCCGACAGGCCGCTCTGGCTGAACCAGCTGATCGCGACCGCCGCCAGATTCATCACGACAAGCAGGGGCACGCGCACTGCTCGCGGGCGCACCCGCGACAGGTCTTTGGTCAGGCCCCAGTAGGAAAACCCGAAGGCGATGTAGGCCACCCACCAACCGGCAAGATTGCGCAACTCCTCGCTGCTGACGCTTTCCGGCGGCGTGTGTTGAAACAGCCAGGCGGCCAGATTGAGATCCTGCGCCAACAGCCAGGTCTCGCGCAACAGCGGCACACCGACGCAGGCGTACGTGAACATGCCCGCGTAGCGGAGCCAGTCGACGTGGTCAATGCGAGTGAGGGCCATAGCGCCATCATATGCGTTCGTCCAGTGCCGGAACACGCCACTAAAGTCATGGATACGGCAGGTGGTCGGCGCGGATTCCTCTGCCATAATCCGCGCCCTCTTCGAACCGACCCGCGCCGACCTCATGACGCTACGCCTGCGCGATGTTCGCGATTCCGAACTCGAACACGTCCTTGCATTGAACAACAATGCCGGCCCGAGCATCTTGCCGATGGACGGCGAGCGTGCGCGTCTGCTGCATGCCCAGGCGCGCTATTTCCGCGTCGCCGAGATCGACGGCCACCTCGCCGGATTCCTGATGGCGTTGACGCCTGATGCCGACTACGACAGCCCGAATTTCCGCTGGTTCCAGCGCGAATTCGACGACTTCGTCTATATCGACCGCATCGTTGTCGCGAGCAACTATCGCCGTCATGGCCTCGGTCGCGTGTTTTATGCCGACGTCCAGAGCTTCGCCGAAGTGCGTTCTGCGCGCCTGTGCTGCGAAGTATTCCTCGAACCGCGCGACGATGCGTCGGTGCTGTTTCATGGCACCTACGGTTTCCGCGAAGTCGGTCAGCAGGCGATAGAACGCCATGGCCGCGTCAGCCTGCTCGCGAAAGACCTGTGCAGTTATCCCTGGGTGCGCGACCACTACGCGCACAATGGCCATCCGCGCCTGCCGGCGGTGCCATGGCTTGCAGAACGTGTGCGCCCACTGCCGGTGGCACTCGCCGCGAACGAAATTTGAGTGATCCCGTCACGACCGTGCTGACGCTGGCCGACATCCCCTTCGACACGTTGCATGCATTGCTCGGTCGTCACGGACTGACGCTGGAACTGGTGACTGCCGGCGGCGCCATACCCGGCAGCTACTGGGGCGAACCGGAAGCCGGATTGATCGGCACCAACGTCTATGCGCGCACCGACACACCGCTGCACTCGTTGCTGCACGAGGCCAGTCATCTGATCTGTGCCGCACCCGAACGTCGTGCGCTGATCCACACCGACGCCAGCGACTGCCAGTTCGAGGAAGATGCGGCCTGCTATCTGCAGATCTTGCTGGGTGAGCAACTTCCGGGCGTCGGCGCGGCACGGATCATGGCCGACATGGACGCCTGGGGTTACACGTTTCGACTCGGCTCGACTCGCGCCTGGTTTGAACACGATGCCGAGGACGCGCGCGCCTGGCTGCAGCAACGCGACCTTTTGCCTGTAGCCACAGAGTTACTTGCTGCGGTGTCACTTGCCGACGCCGCCCTGCCCCACTAGCCTGCGCCCCCGATTTTCGCCCGCACTCTCACCCGCACACCGGAGTCTCCGTGAACCCGATTCGTACCCTTCTGGCCGGCGCCATCGCGCTCGGCCTCGCCGCTTGCCAGAACCAGCCCGCACAACCGGTAGCAGTCGCTGAAAAGCCCGATTCCGCTGGTGCTGACCAGTTCGTCGCTGACGTCAACGCCAAGACCAAAAAAGACTACCCGGAAATCACTGCGGCGCAGTGGTTGGCGGCCACCTATATCAACGGCGACACCCAGTTGCTGTCGGCCAAGTCGAACGAAAAATTCCTGGGCGAACTCAAGGCCAATGTCGACAAGGCAACGCAATTCAACGGCGTCGAACTGAAGCCGGAAACGCGCCGCGCACTCGATCTTCTGAAGCTGTCGACGTCGATGCCGGCGCCAAAGGATCCCGTCAAGCTCGGTGAGCTCACCGCACTCGCCACCAAGATGGAAGGCATGTACGGCTCCGGCAAATATTGCCGAGATGGCGAAACCGGCGATCAATGCCGCGATCTCGTCGTGCTCTCCGAAGTGCTCGCAAACGACCGCGACTACGACAAGCAACTCGACGCATGGAACGGCTGGCACACGATTGCAAAACCGATGCGCGCCGATTATCAGCGCTTCGCCGAACTCCTGAATGAAGGTGCCAAGGACCTCGGCTACGCCGATGTCGGCGAAATGTGGCGCTCGGGCTATGACATGAGCCCGGCCGCGTTCGAACAGGAAACCGACCGGCTCTGGGACCAGGTCAAGCCCCTGTACGACCAGTTGCATTGCTACGTGAAGTCGGAGCTGGTGGAAAAATATGGCGAGAAAGGCCAGGTCAACGGCATGATTCCCGCTCACCTCACCGGCAACATGTGGGCGCAGCAGTGGGGCAACATCTATCCGATGGTCGAACCGTATCCGGGCGTCTCGAGCCTGGACGTAAACGCCGGCCTCGAAGCCCGCCGCAAGACCGAATTCGATGCGCTGATGAAATCAGCAGGCAAGGTCGACGCCGCGCGTGAAGTCGAAATCGGACGCCAGGCCGATCTCGCCAATGCCAGGAACATGACCCGGCTCGCCGAAGATTTCTATGTCTCCCTCGGCATGCCGAAGCTGCCGGAAAGCTTCTGGTCGAACGCCCAGTTCATCCAGCCGCGCGACCGCGAAGTGGTCTGCCACGCCAGTGCTTGGGACATGAACTACGCCGGCGATGTGCGCATCAAGATGTGTATCGCGCCGACCGAAGACGAGCTGACGACGATTTACCACGAGCTTGGACACGTCTATTACTACCTCGCCTACAACCCGCTGCAGCCGCTGTTCCAGAGCGGCGCGCATGACGGCTTCCACGAGGCGATCGGCGACACGATCGTGCTCTCGCTGACACCGACCTACCTGAACTCGATCGGCCTCGTCGGCGCGCCAACAGTCAGCAAGGAAGCGGTGATCAACGAGCAGATGAAGATGGCGCTCGACAAGGTCGCCTTCCTGCCGTTCGGCAAGATGATCGACCAGTGGCGCTGGGGCGTGTTTTCCGGCCGCATCACGCCCGAGAACTACAACAAGGCGTGGTGGGACCTGAAGATGAAGTACCAGGGTGTCGCCGCCGCGAATGCGCGCAGCGAATCCGACTTCGATCCGGGTGCGAAATACCATGTGCCCGGCAACACGCCGTACACACGCTACTTCCTCGCGCACATTCTGCAGTTCCAGTTCCAGAAGTCGCTCTGTGATGCGTCCGGCTTCAAGGGTCCGCTGCACGAATGCTCGATCTACGGCAACAAGGAAGCCGGCAAGCGCTACTGGGCCATGCTCGAAAAAGGCCAGAGCCAGCCCTGGCCGGCCACGCTCAAGGAACTCACCGGCACCGAGCAGATGGACGCAAGCGCGATCATCGACTACTTCGCGCCGCTGATGACCTGGCTGCAGGACAAGAACAAGGGCCAACAGTGCGGCTGGACACCGCCTGCGGCTTGATCGCCGAAGTCAGTTTGGATTCAAAAAGCGGGCTTCGGCCCGCTTTTTTCTTGGTTCATCGCCAGCAGTTGCGAGATGACTGCATACTCTTATAATGACTGCGTTGCTGTCATTATTAATAGGTGAATGCAATGCCAGTTCTCACTGTACGAAATGTTCCTGACTCGGTGCACCGCGCCCTGCGCGTGCGTGCAGCCGAGCACGGCCGCAGCACGGAAGCGGAAATCCGCGATATTTTGGCGAACTCCGTAAAGCCCGAGCAACGCCTTCGCATGGGTGATGCGCTCGCCGAGCTAGGTCGTCGCGTCGGTCTGACAGACCAGGATTTCGTGAATTTCCAGCGTGACAAGTCACCGGCTGAGCCGATGAGTTTTGAATGATCGTCCTCGATACCAATGTTGTTTCCGAAGTGATGAAGCCATCCGCCGATCCGGCTGTTTCGGCTTGGCTGAATGACCAGGTGGCAGAGACGCTTTACCTTTCCAGCGTCACGCTTGCCGAACTGCTTTTCGGCATTGGTGCCTTGCCCGCCGGTCGACGCAAAGATGCGTTGGCGGCGACATTGGACGGCTTGCTTGCGCTGTTCGGCAGACGTGTTCTTCCATTTGACGCAGATGCGGCACGTTGTTTTGCCCCGCTTGCCACCAAAGCCAGAGCGGTCGGCAAGGGTTTTCCAACGCCAGACGGTTACATCGCTGCCATTGCGGTCGCAAACGGATTTACCGTAGCGACACGCGACACCGGCCCGTTTGAGGCTGCAGGCGTCACGGCGATCGATCCTTGGAAGTCACCTTGAGATTCCAATGCCGACCAGGGTCGATCAACGCAAGCCGGTCTCGTTGCGCGCGATCACCAGGCGCTGGATTTCACTCGTGCCTTCATAGATTTCGGTGATTTTGGCATCACGGAAATAGCGTTCGAGCGGCATTTCTTTCGAGTAGCCCATGCCGCCATGGATCTGCAGCGCCTGATGGGTAATCCACATCGCGTTCTCGGACGCGGTGAGTTTCGCTACTGCCGCTTCGGTGCTGAAGCGTCCGCCGTTCTTCTCGGTCTGTGCCTTGGTCCAGGCCGCACGCAAGGTCAGGATCAAGGCGGCATCGAGCTTGCACTTCATGTCGGCGATCTTGGCCTGGATCATCTGGAACGAGCCGATCGGCTGGCCGAAGCTCTTGCGCTCGCGCACATAGGACACCGACGCTTCGTAGGCCGCGCGCGCCAAACCGACTGCCTGCGATGCGATACCGATGCGCCCGGCATCGAGCACGCCCATGGCGATCTTGAAACCTTCACCTTCGACGCCGAGCACCTCGTCCACTTCGGCGATGTAGTCGGTGAATTCGATCTCACAAGTCGCCGAGGCGCGGATGCCGAGCTTGGGTTCGGTCTTGCCACGATGGAAACCGGGCTTCTGCGTATCGACCATGAAGGCGGTGATGCCCTTCGCGCCGCGGCCGGGCTCACTCATCGCGAACAGCACGATGTAGCGACACACTGGTCCGGAGGTGATCCAGCTTTTCTTGCCATTGATCTTGAAGCGGCCGTCAGCCTGTTTTTCGGCACGGCATTTCATCGCCGTGGCATCGGAACCCGACTGCGGTTCGGTCAGCGCAAATGCGCCGATCTCGCGCCCCTCGGCGATCGCGCGCACGTACAACTGCTTCTGCGCTTCCGTGCCGAACTTCAGGATGCCGTTGCAGAACAGCGAGTTGTTGACTGAAACGATCGTCGAATGTGCGCAGTCGGCCGCCGCGATCTCGACCATGGCGAGCACATAGGCGATCGGGTCCATGCCGGCACCACCATACGCCTCAGGCACCTCGATGCCCATCAATCCGTTTTCACCGAGCGTGCGGATATTTGCGAGTGGAAATTCGCCGGTGGCGTCGTGGTGTTCGGCGCTCGGTGCGATCTTTTCCTGCGCGATGCGCCGCGCGACGCCCTGGATCGCCAGTTGTTCTTCGGTGAAAGCAAAGTCCATGGTCGTTACTCGCTGGTTTCGGGGATAGGGCCGGGGATAGTGAGACGGCCCGCAGGCCGCATCGACAACACAGTTTAGCCGACGCATTCGCGCAAGGTGCCGAGAGCGCGTGAAATCAGGTGTCGGCCCGATCGTTCGCGACCGATGTCAACCCGCGCTCGTAGCAGACGAAGCCTTCGAAACTGGCGACCTGGTCATATAACTGCCGCGCGGGCGCATTGTCGGTATGCGTCAGCCAATACAGCCGCTCGCAGCCACGCGATCGCGCGTCGTCGGCGACCGCCTCGATCAACGCACGAGCAATGCCGCGTCCGCGATGGCAGACCGGCACAAACAGATCTTGCAGATAACAGGTCTCGCCGAACGACCAGCCCGTGCCATGCAGGAAATAATGCGTCAGCCCGATCACCGCACCCGTTGCATCACGCGCGACAAACCCGAACATCGGACCTTGGCCACTCAGCAGTTGCGCAAAATTGCGCCGATAAAGGGCTTCCGGACGTTCGGTTTCGTAGAACACGAGGTAATCCCGCCAGAGCGCACACCAGACGCTGTACTCACCGGGTTGGATGCGATCGATGCGGATGCTCATGGCGGTGCAACGGGATTCGGCAAAAGGCCGCGTGCTTCGAGCGCGTCATACAGGGCCTCCGTGAGCGCAACCCGATCCTCGGTGCGCACGTGCGACAGATCCGGGAGATCGAAATGCATCATTGCCGGCACATCGGCGAAATGCAGGGTATGGATGCCGGGTTGTGCCGCGAACCGGTCCCAGTAGCGTGCGCGCTGCATCTGCACCTGTTCGGCGAGCAACAGCTTGCCGCTGACCGGCGGCTGCCAGAACACCACCCTGCCGCCGCGCGCTTCGATCGTGCGCGCTGCTGAGATCACGTCGGCCAGCGCTGCGAGGTATTCATCCGGCGGTGGAATCTCGAACTTGAGCTTCATCTCCGCGACTTCTTCGAATGCGGCGCGCGAGCCGACGAGATCGATGCGGTCGAAACGGATCGTGCTGGAACGATTGCTGCTGACCGTCGCTTCCTGACCCATCGGCCGACCACCCTCGAAATAATGCCGCAGGCTCGGCAACAGGGCGAGTTCGGGATTGGCCAGCACCGAAATGCGCTGCCAGGCATTGAGCACGATGCGATGCAGACGCCAGCTCGGCGTCCAGCGTTGGTGATAGTGGTCGACCCAGGGTTGCTGCATGCCCTGATATTGCGCGAGCAGCGCATAAGGGTCGACGTCCACCAGCACCAAGCCATTGAAGTCGTCGTCGCGGGCGAGATCCAACAGCACCGCTAGCGGGTGATGGCCATTCACCGCCAATTGAATGGGTTTATGCGCCGGATTACGCTCACGCCACGCCTTGGGTTCGATACCGTAAAGGGTTCGCGACGCGCCCAGAAACACGACCGGCAGCTCGTCGCGATCGTAGACACGGTCGCGCTGCAACGACCACAGCTGTTTGCTGTCGATGATCTGCGCTTCGCGGCCTAGAGCTCGCCAGTGACGATCCACCAGCAGCAGCGCAACGCAGGCCAGGATCAGCGCGATCAGCCAGATCACCGCCCAGATCCGCGCCGAGCGCACTGGCCGTTCAGAACTGGAAGTAGATGAAGGCATGGTTGTCACCCGGAGAAAGCACGATCATCACCAGCAGCAGCGCCATGAATGCCGGAAGCAGGACCGATGGCGTCGCTTCAATCCATGCATCAAGCAAGCGTTCGCGCGCGATCCATTGCACCGCCACCAGCAGCACGAATCCGATCAAGGCTGCGCACATATGGAACGTTGGCGCCGACCAGTCACCGAGCAAGCTGCCCAGATACACGCCGGTCGACGCGAGATCCGGTGCCCGAAACGGAATCCACAACAGCACGACGCAAGTCAGCGTGACCAGCGTCCACAACACACGCGACACGCCCCGCGATTGCGCGGCGTCAACGCCGAACTTTTCGCGCACGAGGCGTTCGATCACCAACAGCGTGCCATGCAGTCCGCCCCACAGCACGAAGTTCCAACCGGCGCCGTGCCAGAGCCCGCCCAACAGCATCGTCAACATCAGGTTTCGATAGGTACGCGCGCGCGATCCGCGATTGCCGCCGAGTCCGACGTATAGATAGTCGCGCAGCCAGGTCGAGAGACTGATGTGCCAGCGCCGCCAGAAGTCGCTGAATCCGGCCGCCGCGTAGGGATTGTTGAAATTGATCGGCAACTGGAAACCGAGACAGCGTGCAACACCGATCGCACAACAGGAATAACCGGCGAAGTCGCAAAAGATCTGACCAGCGAATGCCAGTGCACCGATCGCGCTGAGCGACGCCCAGTCGGCCGCGGGATTTGCCCAGGCGAGATCGGCCACTGGTGCGAACAGGCTGTCGGCCAGAACAATCTTCTCGAACAGTCCCCAAAGCAGCCAGAGCATGCCGGTCGCCATCGCGTCCGCGCTCATGACACGCGGCGTTTGCAATTGCGGTGCGAACATCTCGAAGCGGACGATCGGACCCGCGACCAGTTGCGGAAAAAACGCGACGAACAGGCAGAAGTCGCGCAACGAGCGAATCGGCTCAACACGCCGACGGTAGACATCGATCGTGTAGGAGATCGACTGGAACGTGTAGAACGAAATGCCGACCGGCAGCACCAATCCAAGCTGCCAAGGCGCCAGTTCGATGCCGATGGGCGCTAGCAGCGCGGCCAGATTGTCATGCAGGAACTGGCCGTACTTGAACAGGCTGAGCAAGCCGAGATTCATGATCAGGCTGACCACCAGCCAGAAGCGACGACGTGTCGGTTCGTCCGCGCGACTGATGTTTCGCGCAAGCAGCCAGTCGACAATGCTGCTCGCGGCGAGCAACAACGTGAACAGCGGACTCCAGCCCGCATAGAACAGGTAACTGGCCAACAGCAGGAACGACTTGCGCGTTGACCACGTCCTGCACAGGGCCGCGCCCAACAGCACCAGCGCGAAGAACAACAGGAATGTGAAGGAGTCGAACTGCATGAGGGCGCGGAAGATATCGGAACCGCCTGCCATTGACCATCAAACCCCCGAGGCCGTCCAGATCGCTCTAGGCAAACGCATGAGCCCTTTTGCACTTGATCGCGATGATGCGGATCGGGTCTACTGCGCCCAGCTGTTCCTTTCCACGGCAGCGAGCAAGATGAGCGGGGCGATGTGTCAACTCGAGCCTCGTTAGTTTCCGCGTCGGGGATTCCGGCGGCTGGCGACATTTTGTGGACACCTTGAGGTTGCTCGACATGTTCAAAGCATTGATTGTGTTCGTCGGTGGCGTGCTCGTTAGCCAAGTACAGGCCAGCAATTCGGTGTGGGACAACCTTTCTGCCGCTCCCGTCGGAATGACTTGCCGGGTTTCGCCGGGGCAGATGGTCTACACCGAAGTTCGGATGGACAAAATCCCGATGTACACGCTCAGTCAGCGAGTGAAGTCGAAGATGAAAGGCGGCATGGGCCTGAAATTCTGGTTCTCGCTCGAGCCAGGGGAACTGCGCATGTTGGAATCGGACTCTGATTGGACCTATTTCGGTGTCCGCAAAGGTCGGGCGGCAGCTTGGCACAGCATCGCTGGCGATGTCCTGGCGGGCAAGGATCATGTAGGCGTCCGCAAGTCGCGCTTTGGAAGCGACTTGGAGTGGTACGTCGACAACAGTTTCCACAATGGCCAGGTCACGATCTGGACCCGCAAGATTGATGCGGATGAACTGAAGTGGCTCGCGGTCGCTACGGTCGAAGAAGCAAATGGCAATCCAGTCCGTGAATTGACCTACCTCGGCAAGCGCCAGGGTGAGCTCCAATTCCGTCTGAAGGAACTGACGCCCACTGGTCAATCCAGCGATGTCTTCGCGTACGAGGTTCTCCCCGGCGAGGACACCGTCGTGTCCATTCTGGGCGCAGAAATCCGGGTATCCGAAATCTCCAATACCGGCGCCACGCTCACGATGCTCAAGCCTTTCAATGAAATCGTGAGCTTGAAGGTATCGACCGAGTAGGTGTTGGGGTTCAGGGCGGGATCTCGCCCCCGACCAACGTCGACAGCGCGGCATAACGCGGCCCGTTGCGTGTCGTGGCATGCGTGGCAGCAGTTGGCGCACACCATCCCGCGCATCGCTGCGCGTTGCCTCCGTATCAAAAAACTTATATAAACCTCCGCATGAAATCGCTTGAGTTCGCTGGTTCAAGCCAAGAGGACATTCGGAATTTTCCCGCAAATGCGCGCAGGGCAGCCGGGTTCGAACTTCATGCTGTGCAACAGGGCTTGTTGCCATCGGATTGGAAACCGATGACGGCAGTTGGTGCGGGCACCATGGAGATTCGCATTCACAAAGAAGGCGAGTGGCGAATCATCTATGTCGCGAAATTCGGGAAAGCCGTGTACGTCCTGCATGCCTTCGAGAAGAAGACGCAGAAGACCCGGCAGGCGGACATTGATCTGGCTCGGCAGCGATACCGGGAAATCGGAGGAAAAACATGAAGCGAAGCAGCACCAAGTCCAGCGGCAACATCTTCGTCGACCTGGGTTTTGAACCGGCGGAAGCGGCGGTCTTGCAGATGCGTGCTGACTTGATGAGCGACTTGCGGTTGTACATCGAGAGAAATCAACTTTCCCAGGCTGAGGCAGCCAAGCGCCTTGGCGTCGCGCAGTCGCGGGTCTCGGATCTGGTGCAAGGGAAGTGGGAAAAATTCAGCCTGGAAATGCTCATCACGTTTGAGGCGCGCCTCGGTCGAACCACCCGACTCAAGGTTGCTGCGTAAGCGTCTGAAGCACAGAATCAAGAGCCCCTCATCCGCCTTCGGCACCTTCTCCCCGCTGACGCGTGGCGAAGGGAAGACACAAGATTCGATGCCAATCAAAAACATGTTCGGTTGACCATTGTCACGGCGCCGATTACCGTGGCGCATCTTTTCATCGCGATATAACGATAAACATGGATCTGATTGACCTGTCGAGCCTGTTCCGGACGCTCAGCGACGCGACGCGCGTGCGTCTGCTGGTGCTGCTCGAAGTCGAGGAACTGACCGTCGCCGAACTGGCCGCGGTAACGCAATTGGCGCAACCGCGCGTGTCCACCCATCTCGCGAAGCTCAAGGAACTCGATCTGGTGCGCGATCGTCGCGCTGGCGTATCGGCGTATTACCGGTTCAACGCCGAACTCGACGACAAACACACCCAGGTGTGGCAGACGCTGCGGCGATCGATCGACGACGCGCTGCTCGAAGACGATGCGCGACGCATGCCCGATGTGCTCGCAAAACGCGCACGCGCCGAAGGCTGGGCCGACGCGGTCGCCGGCGACATGGAACGCCACTATTCACCCGGACGTTCGTGGGAAGCACTCGCGCGCGGCGTGATGCATCTGGTAGAACTCGGTGATGTGCTCGACGTCGCTTCCGGCGACGGCGTGCTCGCCGAATTGCTGGCGCCGCACGCGAAGTCGATCACCTGTGTCGACACCAACGAACGCGTGATCGCCTCGGCACGCGAGCGGCTGAAGCCGCTGCGTCATGTGCGTGTCGCGCACGGCGACATGCATGCGCTCGATCTGCCAGACAAACGCTTCGATCTGGTCTTGCTGATGCATGCGCTCACCTATTCGGTCGAGCCGGCGAAGGCGGTACGCGAAGCGGTGCGTGTGCTGCGTCCCGGCGGTCGTCTGCTGGCGCTCACCTTGAACAAGCATGCACATCGCAGCGTGGTCGAGGAGTTCGATCACTGCAATCCCGGATTCACCGTCGATGAACTGAAGAAGCTCGCGAAGAAGGCCGGACTCGACGTCGTCGACTGCGAGATCAGTTCGCGCGAAAAACGTCCGCCGCATTTCGAAGTACTGACCCTGCTGGCGCGCAAACCGTGAACACGCTGCCCTGGTTGAAGCCGGATCGTGTCGCCAAGCTCGAAGCGGCCCTGGCCGAGCGCATCCTGATCCTCGACGGCGCCATGGGCACGATGCTGCAGCGCCATCCGCTGGACGAGGCGGGATTTCGTGGCGAGCGTTTTCTGCCCGGCCACGGCCACGGCCCCGGTTGCGCGCACCTGCATGCACATGACCATGACCACGCCAACAAGGACCTGAAAGGCAACAACGATCTGCTTTCGCTGACCCAGCCGCAGCTGATCCGCGAAGTGCACCGCCTGTATCTCGAAGCCGGCGCCGACCTGATCGAGACCAACACCTTCAATGCCACCCAAGTCTCGCAAGCCGACTACGAACTCGAACGCATCGTCTTCGAACTCAACCGCGAAGGCGCACGTCTGGCGCGCATCGAATGCGACGCGATGGAAGCGACGACACCGCAACAACCACGCTTCGTCATCGGCGTTCTCGGCCCGACCAGTCGCACCGCATCACTGTCGCCGGACGTCAACAACCCGGGCTTTCGCAACATCGATTTCGACGCTCTGGTCACGACCTATCGCGAAGCCGCAGACGGGCTGATCGATGGCGGCTCGGACGCGATCATGGTCGAAACCATTTTCGACACCTTGAATGCGAAAGCGGCGCTGTTTGCGCTCGATGAAGTGTTCGCAGACCGTGGCGCACGCTTGCCAGTGATGATCTCGGGCACGATCACCGACCGCTCCGGACGCACCCTGTCGGGCCAGACCGCCGAAGCGTTCTGGTATTCGGTCAAACACGCGAAGCCCTTGTCGATCGGCTTCAACTGCGCGCTCGGCGCGAAAGACCTGCGCGTGCATCTGGACGTGATCTCCGAGATCGCCGACACCTTTGTCAGCACGCATCCGAATGCGGGTCTGCCGAATGCGTTTGGCGGCTATGACGAAACGCCCGAAGACATGGCGGCGGTGCTCGGCGAGTTCGCGCAAGCCGGGCTGTTGAACATCGTCGGCGGATGTTGCGGCACCACACCCGAACACATCCGCGCCATCGCGGACGCGGTGCGCGGCGTACCACCGCGCACATTAGCCACGCCCGCGCCGTACACGCGCCTTGCCGGCCTCGAACCATTCGTGATCACACCGACCACGAATTTCGTCAACGTCGGTGAGCGCACCAATGTCACCGGGTCGGCGCAGTTCCGGAAACTGATCAAGGACGACCGTTACGATGAAGCGCTTGTGGTCGCGCGCCAGCAAGTCGAAAGCGGCGCTCAGATCATCGACGTGAACATGGATGAAGGCCTGCTCGACTCGAAAGCGGCGATGCAGAAATTCCTGTATCTGATCGCGTCCGAGCCGGATATCGCGCGCGTGCCGCTGATGATCGACTCCTCGAAATGGGAAGTGATCGAAGCCGGCCTGAAGTGTGTGCAGGGCAAGGCCATCGTCAATTCGATTTCGCTGAAGGAAGGCGAAGCCGCATTTCTGGAACAGGCGCGCAAGGTGCAGCGATACGGTGCTGCGGTCGTGGTCATGGCCTTCGACGAAACCGGACAGGCCGACACCATGCTGCGCAAGGTCGAGATCCTGACGCGCGCACATGATTTGCTCGTCAATGAGGTCGGATTCGCATCGGAAGACATCATCTTCGACCCGAACGTGTTCGCGATCGCTACCGGCATCGACGAACACAATGCCTACGGCATCGACTTCATCGAAGCGACACGCGCGCTGAAGCAGAAATTCCCGCTCGCACATGTCTCGGGTGGCGTATCCAACGTCAGCTTCAGTTTCCGCGGCAACAACATCACCCGCGAAGCCATCCACGCCGTGTTTCTCTATCACGCGATCACCGCGGGCATGGACATGGGTATCGTCAATGCCGGTGCGCTGCCGATCTACGACGATCTCGAAGCCGACCTGCGCCAACGTGTCGAAGATGTGGTGCTCAACCGCACGTCTTCGGGAACCGAGCGGCTGATCGAAGTCGCAGAGCGCTACAAGGGCAAGAAGACCGACGTCGTCGACGATCGCGCAGCACTCGCGTGGCGCGAGGCGGGCGTCAGCGAACGCCTGCAACACGCGCTGGTGCACGGCATCGACGCCTTCGTCGAGATTGATACCGAGGAAGCGCGTCTGCTGTCCACGCGACCGCTCGATGTCATCGAGGGTCCGTTGATGTCCGGCATGAATCGCGTCGGCGACCTGTTTGGCGTTGGCAAGATGTTTCTGCCACAGGTGGTGAAGTCGGCGCGAGTGATGAAACGCGCCGTCGCGCATCTGATCCCCTACATCGAAGAAGAAAAGCTGCGCACCGGACAGGTGCATCGGTCCAACGGCAAGATCGTGATGGCAACGGTCAAGGGCGATGTGCATGACATCGGCAAGAACATCGTCGGCGTTGTGCTCCGCTGCAACAACTTCGAGGTCATCGATCTCGGCGTGATGGTTGCGGCACAACATATTCTCGATGCCGCCCGCGCTGAAAACGCCGACATCATCGGCTTGTCCGGGCTGATCACGCCCTCGCTCGACGAGATGAGCCATGTCGCCAAGGAAATGAAGCGGCAGGGATTCACCCAGCCCTTGATGATTGGCGGTGCCACCACGTCGCGTGCGCACACCGCGCTCAAGATCGCCCCGCATCTGGCCTCGCCGGTCGCCTGGGTGAAGGATGCGTCGCGTGCAGTCGGCGTTGCGCAATCCCTGCTCAGCCAGGACCTGCGCGCCGATTTCGTCGCCCGCATTCAAGCCGACTACGCCGATGTGCGCGCGCGCCACGCCAATCGCGGCGATGCGAAACGGCTGGTGTCGCTGGCTGCTGCGCGTCGACAAGCGTTTGTTGCGGGTGCGCATGTGCCATCGGCACCGAAACAGCCCGACATCAGTGTCTTCGACGACTGGTCGCTCGCGGACCTTGTCCCATTCATCGACTGGACGCCGTTCTTTCAGACCTGGGAATTGTCCGGCCGCTATCCGGCAATTCTGGATGATGCGGTGGTCGGTGTTGAAGCGAAGAAATTGTTCGTCGACGCGCGCGCCATGCTCGATCGCATCGTCCACGAAAAATGGTTGACCGCGAAAGCCGTCGTCGGCATCTGGCCAGCGCAGCGCAACGGTGATGATGTCACTGTGGGAGCGACCACCCTGCACTTCCTGCGGCAACAAGTGGACAAACCGGTGGAACGCCCGGATTTCTGCCTCGCCGATTTCATCCACGATGCATCCGGACCGCAGGACTGGATCGGCGCGTTTGCCGTGACGGCCGGCATCGGCATCGAAGCGCATGTCGCGAAATTCGAAGCCCAGCATGACGACTACAACGCCATCCTGCTGAAGGCTCTGGCTGATCGTCTGGCCGAAGCCCTGGCCGAAGCCTTGCACCAGAAAGTGCGCCGTGACATCTGGGGATATGCGGCCGACGAAATGCTCGCTGCCGATGCCCTGATCGACGAGCAGTATCGCGGCGTCCGCCCAGCCCCGGGCTATCCCGCGTGTCCGGACCATACCGAGAAAGGCACGCTGTTTGGCTTACTCGACGCCGAGCGAAATACCGGCATCAAGTTGACCGAAAACTTCGCGATGTATCCAACGGCCGCGGTCAGCGGTTACTACTTTGCGCATCCGCAGAGCCAATACTTCGTGGTCGGCCGCATCAACAAGGAACAGGTCGAAGACTACGCCCGACGCAAGGGCTGGAGCATCGAAGTCACGGAGCGCTGGCTCGCACCCAATCTCGACTACGACCCGGAATAGCGCGCCGCGTTGCGCTGCAGCCACGCCTCCCGAGTCTGCGCCCAGATGCCGGTACGCGACTCGGCGTACGGTTCCGGCAATTGGCCGGGCCCTCGGTAGCTGGAACCGAGACGCTCTGCGAGACGGATGGACCCAAGGTTGTCCGGATCGATGTTGTGGATGACTTCTTGCCATCCCAGCCGCTCGAACGCGAAATCGATGGCCGCGTTCGCCGCTTCGAAGGCATAGCCCTGTCCCCAGGCATCACGATGAAAGACAAAGCCGACTTCGGTGCCGTTCCAACCCTCGGGCTGCCAGGGACCGGCTTGACCGATCCAGCGGCCGCTGGCGCGCTCGATCACCGAAAACATCGCAAACCCTTGCAACACCCAGGCGCCCGGCATCTGCAGGAAGCGTCGCCATGCCGCCGCGCGCGTCATCACGCCGCCGATGTAGCGGGTTGATTCCTCGTCGGCCTGCAGCTCGGCATATCGATCGAAATCGGCTGGCAATGGCAGTCGCAGGGTCAGTCGTGCGGTTTCAAGCGTCGGCGCAAGCGACAGGTTTGGGGTATGCATCGTGCATCCGGTCATTGACGGTGAACGAAGTCTAATCGCCGCTGCGGCCGCGCCGCATATCGGTCGTCGCCACCGGCTGCGCCACAGCAGACTCGCCGAGCATCGCCACAGGGCGCTAGACTCGCCAAACCTAATGTCCGGAGTCTGCTGCAATGAGCGAAGCCCCCCTTTACCGTCTGGTCACCCGCAGCGATTTCGACGGGTTGGTCTGCGCGGTGTTGCTCAAGCAGCGCGGCATCATCGGCGACATCAGTTTCGTGCATCCAAAAGACATGCAAGACGGCAAGGTGGAGATCGGGCCGCGCGACATCACCACCAACCTGCCCTATGTCCCTGGCTGTTATCTGGCCTTCGATCATCACGCCAGCGAAATGATCCGGCTCGGCTCGGACCGACCCGCGAATCTGATCATCGACCCGGGTGCAGCCTCAGCCGCTGGCGTCGTCTACCGTCACTTTGGCGGTGCCGAAGCATTTCCGGACATCGCGCCATCGATGATGGACGCCGTCGACAAGGCCGACTCGGCACAGTTCAGCGTCGACGAAATCCTCAATCCCGACGGCTGGGTGCTCCTCAACTATCTGATGGATGCGCGCACCGGGCTTGGCCGCTTCCGTGATTTCCGCGTCTCCAACTACCAGTTGATGATGGAATTGATCGACTACTGCGCCGCGCACAGCATCGAGGAAATCCTCGCGCTGCCCGACGTCAAGGAACGTTCCGACCTGTACTTCGCACATCGGGAAAAGGCGCAGGAGCAGATCCGGCGCTGCGCCAAGGTCGTCGGCAATTTGATCGTGCTCGACCTGCGCAATGAAGAACCGATCTTCGCGACCAACCGCTTCACCATTTACGCGATGTATCCCGAGACCAATATCTCGATCCATGTGCTGTGGGGTTTGAAGCGCCAGAACACGGCGTTCGCGATCGGCAAGTCCATCGTCAATCGCAGCAGCCACACCGATATCGGCGACCTCTGCCTGCGCTACGGCGGTGGTGGCCATCACGCGGCCGGCACCTGCCAGGTCGAAATCGACGCCACCGATCGCGTACTCGGCGAACTGATCGGCGTGATTACCAAAGACGGCTGAGTCGCGTGGTGCCCGTCGTCATCCCCAGTGACGGCGAGCTGTTCCGTGAAGCAATCGGCGACGTGCGCCGCATCGAGACGGATCGCATCGACGCGCGTGCACCGACGCCGAAACCGATTCCGTTGCAGTCACGGCTTGACGATCTGGCCGTGACCCGGGAACTGCTGCGGCCGTTGCCGAGTTCGCTCGATCCCGACGCGGCCGAACCTTTGCGCTATCTGAAGGACGGGCTGGCGCCCAAGCTGCTGCTGAAACTCGGTCGCGGCCAGTACAGTGTTCGCGACGAATTGGACCTGCACCAGATGACCGCAGCGGTCGCGAAGGATGCGATCGCGCGCTTTCTCGCCGAGTGCAAGTCGCGTGACTTCCTTTGCGTCAAGATCATCCACGGCAAGGGCCTGCGTTCGAAACACGATGGCCCGGTGCTGAAAGGACTGACCGATCGTCTGCTGCGCCAACGCGGCGATGTTCTCGCTTATCGGTCTGCACGCTACAACGACGGCGGCAGCGGCGCCGTGATCGTGCTGTTGAAAGGAAATCGCTGACGATCGGCATCGACGACTGGCGCGAACTCCAGGCACAAAAAAACCCCGCCGAAGCGGGGTTTTTCCTGATGGGAACTTGCGTTCCGATTACTGCTACTTGACGAGTTCGGTACGGCGGTTGCGAGCACGGCCTTCCGAGGTGTCGTTGGTGTCGATCGGCTTGCCTTCACCGTAACCGTTCGGACCCGACAGACGATCGGCAGCAATGCCCTTGCTCGTCAGGAAGTCGTAAACGGTCTTGGCGCGGCGCTCCGAGAGGCCCTGGTTGTAGGCGTCGGTACCGACCGAGTCGGTATGGCCAGCGACTTCAACCTTCAGTGCCGGGTAGCGGTTCAGCACGTCGACGGCCTGGTCGAGAATCGCGGTCGATTCTGCGGTCAGTTCCGAACGATCGAACGCGAAGTTGACGCCGCGCAGATCGATCACGATCGCTGCTGCACAACCATCCGCGCCAACAGCTTCGCCAGCGGCCGAGGTCGGGCACTTGTCGTCGCAGTTGTTCACGCCGTCGTTGTCGTCGTCCATCGTGCTGCAATCTGCAGCGGCGACGGGCTCAGCACGATCGGACGGCATGGCCGGCTCTTCAGCCGGATCGCTCGAAGTCACTGCACGGGGCGCCGAACGATCGCCGAGCTTGATCGTCAGACCGGTCGTGAGCAGCCAGTCACCGAAATGGTCCTGACCCGGGATCGAATCGTCATCCATGTCGTAGCGATAGACGAGTTCGGAGCGCATCGCGACGTTGTCGTTGAAGTCGTGGCCAAAACCCATGCCCGCATCGAATACCGCGTTGGCGGTGTCGTTGTAGCTGTAGCCCAACGCCTGGTCGGTCACGTGCGCCTGCGAGAGACCCAGACCTGCCTTCACATACGGGCGCCACGACCAGTCGGTGAAGTAGTGGCGCAGCGCGACGGTCAGACCGAAGCTGTCGAAGTTGCCGACATAGTGGTACTGGCTGCCCAGATTGCGGCTGGTGTAGTCGAACGACAGGTCCAGCGACGAGTTTTCCGAAATAAAGCGGCCGATACCAATCGAACCGAATTCGGTGTCGTCGGAATCAACATAACGTTCGTTGTCGTTGAGCGACACACCGACGGCGGGTGCAAAGTACCAACGGTTGTCATAGTCTTGCGCCGAAACGGCGCCAGCGCTCAGAGTCAGTGCGATCATTGCGCACAAATGCTTACGATTCATCGGGTTTCTCCTTGTTTATATGTCGTTGTCACGGGGCCCCAGGACAACAGCCGCGGAGTATACGTCAAGCATTGCCCGTTTGCAGTCGGAAGCGAAGAAAATCAAGGCCCTGCGTTCGCGCGCCGTTCACTTGCGATAACGCTGCCCTAACCAACCTCCGACATCAGGCCGACAGCGGGCTGTCTATTGTTTCCAGCAGACTCGCTTGGCTGGAAATCGCATGTCGCCGCAATCGTTTGACCGAGGGACCCCGCGATGAGGGCGGCCCGTGCAGAATCGATATCGCTGCTCGCCGCATTGGATGGGCGTCTGTGTGGAACGAAAATCCCACGCTTCTGGCGCAGCCACCTGGTGTTTCCGGTGGTCGCCGCCACCATCGCGCTGCTCTGGCTTGAACTGGCGGATGGCAACCGTCTGATCGCGGACCAACTCTATGTCTGGGAGGGTGGCCAGTGGTTGCTGCGCGACCATCGCATCACCAGCAGCTGGATCCACCATGGCGGCAAGCAGCTCAGTTTGGCACTGTGGGTGATGGCGCTGATGTTGCGTTTGCGCATTCGCGATGCTTCGGCATTCGCCAACTGGCGCCGACCGCTGACTTACCTGCTGCTTGCGACGCTTGCGGCCACGATGCTGGTGTCTGGTCTGCAAATGTTGACATCCATGGACTGTCCTTGGGACATGCAGGGTTACGGCGGACTGCGCCCCTATGTCGCGCTGTTCGACGTGCGTCCGGACGGACTCAAGTCGGCAGCGTGTTTTCCGGCTGGCCATGCCAGCGCCGGCTATTGCTGGGTGGCGCTGTACTTTTTTTTCGCTGCACTCGTGCCGCGATGGCGCTGGCGCGGCTTGGCGTTTGGTTTGGGCCTCGGGGCCGTTTTCGGACTATCGCAACAACTGCGCGGCGCACATTTCCTCTCACATGATGTGATGACCTTGCTGATCTGCTGGCTGACCGCACTCGCTTCGTACGTGCTGATGTGCGCACAACGACGGACTGCCCAATGACGACGGCGCGCGCCCCGGTATTGGGCAGGATTCGCGGACGGCCGGAAGTCAGCGTCGAATGGCTGACCATCATCATCTGCCTCTATCTGGCAGCGACCTGCAACACCGCATTCTGGCGCGCTGCGCTCAGCGGCCATGGGGTGTCGGATCTTTCGACGTGGCGATTGCTGATCGGCACCTTTGTCGCCTTGTCGGCCCTGCATGCGGCCGCGTTCCTGTTCGTTGCCCATCGCTGGACCGTCAAGCCGCTGCTCGCAGCGCTCGTGATCGCCAGCGCCATGGCGAGCTACTACATGGATCACTACGCCGTGTTCATGGACCCGGACATGCTGCGCAGCATCCTGCACACCGAATACAAGGAAGCGCGCGAACTCGTCACCCCGGGCTTTGTCTGGCATGTGCTGCTGTGGTCGATCGCGCCATTGCTGTTGCTCTGGCGAGCAAGCATTCCCCGACGACCGTGGTCGCGTGCTGTGCTGATCCGCGCGCTCAGCGTGATCGGCGCGCTCGTGCTGACCGCCAGTGGTTTGATGCTCGCCTATCGCGACCTGTCGGCCCTGATGCGCAACCAGAAAGAGGTGCGCTATCTCGTCACGCCCGGAAATTTCCTCTATGCCACAGGTCGTGTGCTGCTGACCGATGCGCGCGAAGCCAATCAGGCGCGTATCCCCATTGGTGCCGACGCGCACGTGCGCCCCCACGCCGCCACCGCGAAACCGCGACTGCTCGTGATCATCGTCGGCGAAACCGTGCGTGCCCAGAACTGGGGTCTGAACGGCTATGCCCGCGACACCACGCCGCAACTGCGCGCGCTCGATGTGGTGAACTTCAGCAATGTCCATGCGTGCGGCACTGCGACTGAGGTTTCGCTGCCGTGCATGTTCTCGGCGGTCGGTCGTCGCGACTACGACGAAGACCGCATCCATCAACAGGAAACGCTGTTGCACGTGTTCAGTCACGCCGGTGTCGCCACGCTGTGGCGCGACAACCAAACCGGTTGCAAAGGTGTCTGCGCCGACCTGCCCTTCCAGCAATGGAATGCCGCGGAAATTCCGGCGCTGTGCAAGGACGGCTTGTGCTTCGACGAAATCCTGCTGCATGACCTGCAAAAGGACATCGACGCCGCCAAGGGCGATCTGGTGGTCGTGTTGCATCCACTGGGCAATCATGGCCCCAGCTACTACCTGCGCTATCCGGAACGCTTCCGGCAGTTCACGCCGACCTGTGAAAGCGCCGAACTCGGCGACTGCAGCGCCGAGCAGATCACCAACAGCTACGACAATGCCGTGCTCTACGGCGATCATTTTGTCGCCGAGACGATTCGACTGCTCGACCAGCAGCGCGACCGCGACACCGGCCTGATCTATGTCTCCGACCACGGCGAATCGCTGGGCGAACATGGCTTGTACCTGCATGGATTGCCGCACGCGATCGCGCCCGAACAGCAGACGGCCGTGCCGATGATCACCTGGTTGAGTGCCGGCATGATCGAAAGCGCCGGCATCGATCTTGCCTGCCTGCGCAACAAGCACGCAGCAGCGCTTGCTCACGACAACCTGTTCCACAGCGCACTCGGCCTGCTCGACGTGAACACCGTTGCGTATGCGCCGGAATTCGACATCTACAGCGACTGCCGGCATCTTCAGCCACATTGATCGGCAAACGCATTGATCGCCGGGCAAGACAGTGGCTACGCTCGCGTATCGCCACCAGGGAAGCGCGCGGTGTTGGAAATTCCCGGTTATCGCATTGAACGCGAACTTGGCCGCGGCGGCATGGCCACGGTGTATCTGGCGACGCAATTGTCGTTGTCGCGCCATGTTGCGCTGAAGATGCTGGCACCCAGCCTCGCCGATGACCCGGTCGCGACCGAGCGCTTCCTGCGCGAGGCGCAGATCGCGGCGAAGTTGCACCATTCCAATATCGTCGAGATCCACGACGTCGGCAGTGTCGACGGCAAGCCGTACATGGCGATGGCCTATGAACCCGGCGGAACGGTGACGCAGGTCCGGGTCGATTCGGCCGACCAGGCCTTGCGCATCGTGCGTGACATTGCTGCTGCGCTTGACTATGCGCATCGACTTGGCGTCGTGCATCGCGACGTGAAACCGGAAAACATCCTGCGCCGCGCCGACGGTGCCTTCGTGTTGTCGGATTTCGGCATCGCCCGCGCCAGCGAAAGCGCGCTCGCACTCACCGGCGAAGGCGCCAGCGTCGGCACGCCGCACTACATGAGCCCCGAGCAATGGCGCGGCGAAGTCGTCGACGGTCGCGCCGATCTCTACGGCCTCGGCATCGTGCTGTATCGATTGCTGACTGGCGAACTGCCATTCCGCGCTTCCGACGGCTACGCCATTGGGCTGCAACATCTGCATGCGCCAGTACCCAAACTGCCAGCACCGCTCGCGCATCTGCAGTCGCTGATCGACGACCTGCTTTCGAAAAACACCGCGACGCGCTGCCAGACGGGTGCCGAAGTGATGCGCCGAATCGACGCGCAACTTTCTGGTCCTCGCGAGGCGATTCCACATCGCCTACCCGTCGCGCGCATCGACATCGATCACGATTCGCTGACACAACCGATTCCCACGCCGCTGACGCCAACGTTGCCATTGCTGACGCCGTCGCGGCCATCGTCGCGCACACCGATAATCAGCGCGATGGCGGCGATTGCCCTGATCGGCGTGCTCGCCTGGCAACCATGGCGCATGGATCCGGTGCCGCATGCATCGCCGTCGTCCATCACGGCACCCGTTGCAAACTCGATTGCCGTGCTGCCCTTCGCCGACCTCAGCGAAGCCGGCGACCAGGCGCATTTTTCCGACGGACTGGCGGAAGAACTGCTGGACGCACTCGCGCGCCTGCCCGAACTGCGTGTGGCCGGCCGTACCTCGGCTTTCACCTTCCGCGATCGTCAGGAGGACCTGAAGGCGATCGGCGCAAAACTCGGCGTCGCCAAGGTCCTGCAAGGCAGCGTGCGCAAGTCCGGCACGCGCCTGCGTGTCTCGGTGCAACTGTTGAATTGCGCCGACGGCTTCCAGATCTGGAGCGAGACCTACGAGCGCGAACTGACTGATGTGTTTGCACTGCAGGACGAGATCGCGCATTCGGTGGTCAGTGCATTCCAGCTGAAGTTTCTGCGCGATCAGGACACAACGGCACCGCGTCGTCACGCGCCGCTGCCGGCGGCCTACACCGACTACCTGCAGGCGCGCCAACTGCTGCAGCGTGGCTCACCCGATGCCGCCAGCGCCGCCGTAACCGCCTTGCTGCGCGCTGTGGCCATTGATCCGCAATTCGCTGGTGCCCATGCGCGGCTCGGACAAGCGCAGATGTGGGCCGCCAACTATTCCGAAACCGCCGCCGACATGGCACGGCTGCAGCAGGACGCACTGGCCAGCGCCGAGCGCGCAATCGCGCTCGATTCTCGTCTCGCCGACGGCTACGTGGTGCGCGCGAATCTGCGCGCCTCGGTGACCTGGGATTGGCAAGGCGCGCGCAGCGATTACGATCGTGCGCTCGCAATCGACCCGCAACATGCGCAGGCGCAACAAGGCTACGGCAGTCTGCTCGCCTCGCTCGGTCGCCTGCCTCAAGCGATCACGATGACCCAGCGCGTCACCGAACTCGAACCACTGATGCCCTCGGCCTGGCAGGCCCTTGGCTATTTCCAGGAAGCCGCGGGCGAACTCGAATCCGCGCGCGAATCGCAGATGCGCGCCCTTGTGCTGAAGCCCGAATTTCCGTTCGCACATTTCCGCATCGCCGTGATGGCGCTGGCGAAGCAAGACATCGATCAAGCGACTCGCAGTTTTGCCGCGACCGGTTATGAGCCATTGCAATGGGTCGGCGATGCGCTCGTCGCCCACGCCCGTGGTGACGAACAAGCATCACAGCGGGCGCTGAAATCACTCGTCGACCAATACGCCGACAACGCCGCCTATCAAATCGCCGAAGTCCATGCCGGCCGCAACGACGCCGATGCCGCGATCCTCTGGCTGACCCGCGCCAGCCAACAACGCGACGGCGGTCTCGCCGAAATCAAATACGACCCCTTGTTTGCGAGCCTTCGCAGCGACGAACGCTATGGCGCGCTGCTGATAAAACTCGGGCTGCCGAATTGAACATGAGCGAGACCATGACCAGGAAAGCTGTCCGCACCGCTGCTGCCGCCACGGCCACGATCGGTTTCGAGGACTTACGAGATCGACCCTTGGTGATGAAACCATGAGCAAGAACAAGCACACCCCAAGCAGTCGCCCCGAGAAGATCACCGCTGTCGCCGTGGTTCGCTCTTCAGCGGCGGAATATCTGACCTTTGTCGCCGCAGGCGGCAACTCGGAGGCCAGCGTTGAAATGCGTTACGAAAACGAAAACATCTGGTTGACGCAGAAGATGATGGCCGCGCTTTACGATGTCTCTGTGCCTGCCATCAACCAGCACCTGAAGCGCATTTTCAGCGACAACGAACTGGAGGAATCTTCAGTGGTTAAGCAATACTTAATCACTGCCGCCGACGGCAAGGGCTACCAGACGAAGCACTACAGCTTGCAAGCGATCATCGCCGTTGGCTTCAAGATCGAGAACGAGCGCGCCGTCCAGTTCCGCAAGTGGGCCAACCAGATCGTCAAGGACTACGCCATCCAGGGCTGGACCATGGATTCAGTGCGGCTGAAGCGTGGCGGCATCCTGACGGATGAGTTTTTCGAGCGCCAACTCGAAATGATTCGGGAAATTCGTCTCTCCGAGCGCAAGTTCTACCAAAAAATCACGGACATCTACGCCACCGCGCTGGATTACGACCCCTCGGCAACGGCAACGAAGCGTTTCTTTGCCGCCGTGCAAAACAAGATGCACTACGCCGTGCACGGTCAAACGGCGGCTGAATTAATCGTGGATCGCGCGAACCACGAACAAGAACATATGGGGCTGTCCAATTGGGAAGGTGCGCCCAAAGGGAAAATCCAGCGATACGATGTTTCCATCGCCAAGAACTACCTTTCGGAGTTCGAACTGGGGCAAATGCAGCGCATTGTCTCCGCCTATCTCGACATGGCCGAAATGCAGGCCATGCGGAAGATCCCGATGACGATGGAAGACTGGGAAAAGCGCTTGAGCGGCTTCCTCCAACTCTGGGACCGGGAAATTCTCCGTGATGCCGGAAAAGTGTCAGCGGAACTGGCCAAGACCCACGCCGAAAGTGAATTCGAAAAATACCGGATCGTGCAGGACCGGCTGTTCGAGTCGGACTTCGACCGGATGATCAAAGCGCTGCCGGAGAAAGTGGACAAGCCATGAACCTCAACGAATCCGTCGTCGAAAATGCCGACCTCGAACGGCTCGCCGCGCTCAGCGATGCAGTCGGGCACGGGCCGCACATTGAGGGGAGACAGAACCCATGAGCGATGAGCCATTGCCCAATTCCGAAATCATTCTCTTCCAGACAGAGGATGGCCGCACGCGCATCCAGTGTCGGTTTGAGAATGAGACCCTCTGGCTAACGCAGGCGCTCATTTCAGACCTGTTCCAAGTTTCGGTTCCAACGGTGAACGAGCATCTGAAAGGCATTTATGCCGGTGGGGAACTGGCCGTGGGGGCAACTATTCGGAAATTCCGAATGGTTCGAATCGAGGGCAAGCGGGAGGTGGCGCGGGAGATTGAGCACTACAACCTGGACGTCATTCTCGCAGTCGGCTTCCGCGTCCGCAGCCATCGCGGCACGCAATTCCGCCAGTGGGCGACGGCGCGCTTGAACGAGTTTCTGGTGAAAGGTTTCACCATGGACGACGAGCGGCTCAAGAATCCACCGGGCAAGGGGCAGAAGGATTACTTCGACGAGCAACTGGAACGCATCCGTGACATCCGCTCCTCCGAACGGCGCTTCTACCAGAAGGTGCTGGATATCTACGCGACAAGTGTGGACTACACCCCGAACACGGACTTGTCGCAGCAGTTCTTCGCCACGGTGCAGAACAAAATGCACTGGGCGGCCCACGGGCAGACGGCGGCGGAGGTGATCCACTCACGGGTGGGCGCGAGCCAGCCCTTCATGGGTCTGAAGACGACGCGGCCCGGCGGCGTCATCCGCAAGGAAGACGTGTCCATCGCCAAGAATTATCTCGATGGCGAAGAGCTCGGCACGCTGAACCGGATCGTGAACGCCTACATCGAATTTGCGGAGCTGCGAGCGCTGCAACGCAAGGTGATGACAATGCGGGACTGGATCACGAAGCTCGATGATTTCCTGAAACTCTCCGAGCACGAACTGCTGGGTCACGCGGGCAAGATTTCCGCAGAGCAGGCGAAGATGAAGGCGGAGTTGGCATACGACCGCTACCGCAAATTCATTGATGCGCAGCCGCGTCGCGTTGATCTGGACTTTGAAAAGGCTGCTACAGAATTGAGGAAACTGCCGAAACCATGAACCTCAGCGAAGCGAATTCAACTCACCCGCGTGCGCAGCCATCGAAGTGGACTACACGTTCACCAACGGGTTCGACTGAGCAGGCACCCTATTCCTTCATCCATCCATCAAACAGCGACACCACGCGTTTCGACATCTTCGCGTAAGCGTCGTTGTGTGTGACCTGGATGATCGTGGTGCCGGCGTCGTTCAATTGCTTGAGCAAGTCCATGATCATTTGGCCTTGTGACGAGTGCAGCGCCCCGGTCGGTTCATCGGCGAGCAATAGACGCGGTCTGGCGATGACTGCACGGGCGACGGCGACGAGCTGTTGCTGACCGCCGGACAATTGGCCCGGATACAAATCCTTCTTGCCGACGATCTGGAAGCGGTCGAGCGCATCGGCGACACGCGCGGCGCGTTCCTTGCCCGGCACATCGCGATAGCTGAGCGGCAGGTCCAGGTTCTCGGCAACCGTCAAATCATCGATCAGGTGATAGTGCTGGAAGATGAAGCCGACCTTGTCGCGCGCGAACGTCTGGCGTTGCTTGACGTTCATGGCCTGCACTTTCTGACCGTCGAACAGATACTCGCCGGTCCATTCGTGATCCATCATGCCGAGCACATTGAGCAGGCTGGTCTTGCCTGAACCCGAGGGCCCGGTGATGCTGATGAAATCGCCCTCGGCGATATCGAGCTTGATGTTGCGCAGCACCCAGGAGCGGCCGCTCGCGATCGGATAGCTGCGTTCGAGGTTGCGGAGTTCGATCATCGTCTTGTCACTCATAACGCAGCGCCGTCATCGGCGAAATACGCGACGCCTTGCGCGCTGGGAACCAACTGGCCGTGACGATCGCCAACGCCAGCACAGCAGCCGCGCCGACAAAGGCGATGGCGTCGCCGGCCACCAGCCCGAACACCAGACCGGACACACCGACCGCCAACATGCCGGCAAACACCAGACCGATCACCAGTCCGATCGAACCAAGACGCAGGCCGCGTTTGAGCACGTCGTGCTCGATGCGCGTCTGCGTTGCGCCCATCGACAGACGCACACCAATCTCACGTGTGCGGCTGGCGACGAAATGCGCGATCAGGCCATAAGTACCGATGCCGGCGAGCAACAGCCCGAGCATGCCGAGCGCACCGGCGACGCCGCTGGCCAGACGTTGCGGCAACAGGTTCAGCGCGACCGTATCGCGCATCGCATGCAGCGTCGGCTTCGGCAGGTTGCGATCGACGCGCTCGAATACCGCATGCAGATTGCGGGCGATTTCCAGCGCCGGCAGCGCGCTGTGAATGACCAGCGTGTACTGTGCGGCCTCGTATTGACCGGCGGGCAGGTACAAAAACGGCGGTGGTGTTTCAGACAACCGCGCGTAGCGACTCGGGGCAGCCACGCCGATGATCCTCAGCGTGCCCGACGCGTTGCCGTCGTACTTGATGCTGCGTCCGATCGGCGATTCGTTGCCGAACAACGCCTTCGCCATCACCGCGTTGATGATCGCGACATGCTCGCCACTATTCCGGTGTGTTGAACCGAACACCTCACCATCGACGCGGATGTCGAACGTACTGAAATAGTCTTCGGCGACGACATTGGTCGCGGCAAAGCGCGCCGCTTCCGGCGTCGTCTCGTCGCCGACGAGACCCATCATGAAGGTCGAACCCGACAGCGGCACCATGCGTGAATAGGTCGCGTGCTCGACACCCGGCAACGCGCGCAACGCTTCCGCCAACTGCAGCGCGACTTGCTGTTGACGCGGACTGTCGTAGCCGGTGGGCTCAAGATCCAGATCGGCGGTGTAGACATTGTCGACGCGGAATCCGAGCTCGATCGCGTGCGCCCGATCCAGAGCTCGCATGAACAGTGCGGAGGCCACCAGCAGCACCAGGGTCAACGCGACCTGGGCGATGACCAATACCTCGCGTGCCCGACTGCGGCTGGCGACGATGCCGCGGCCGGATTCGCTCAGGCGCGATCGCACACTGCGCCAGGCTGGCCACATGCCGAACACCAGCACCGCGAGTGTCGCCGCGGCCATCGACGCCAACAACGGACGGGCACCCAGACCGATCGACAACACCATCGGGAACGGCGTCGGCAATGCGCCGAGATCGATCGCACCCAGCAGGAAGGAAGCAATGAGCACACCGCCAAAGGTCGCCAATGCAGCGATCAACAGCGATTCGTGAAACAGCATGCGCACCAGGCGTGCGCGATGCGCGCCGAGCGCAGAACGAACCGACAGTTCACCGCCTCTGGCCTCGCCGCGTGCCAGCATCATGCTCGCGATGTTGACGCAGGCGACGAGCATGACCAGGGCTACGAGGATCAACATGACGCCGCCGAACAATCCGAATTCGCTCGCGATGTCCGCTGGCAAGGCGCGCAACGGCGCGGCACCAAAGCGATCTTCGGCGCGGAACTCTTCGGGATGCAGTTTGCGGAAAGCTTCGAAACGCGCCGTCAGCTCCGCTTGCGCCTGCGCCAGGGTCACACCGGGTTTCAAGCGCGCGCCGGTCAGCAGCCAAGTCGCGCTGACGACGTCGAGCAGATCGCCGTTCGACGGTTTCACCTGACGCTGCATCGACAAGGGCACGAACACATCCGGCGACAGCAGCGACACCTGGCTGCCGAATGCGCGATCGGCAACGCCGATCACCGTGAACGACTGGCCGTTGAGCACGACCGCACGACCGACGACCTGCGGGTCACCACCGAAATGCTTCTGCCACGCGGCATAACTGATCACCGCATGCGGGCTGGCGCCACGCTTGCCATCCGCGGTCGCGCTGAACAGTCGCCCGCGTTCGGCCTTGACGCCCAGCACGTCGAAATAGTTCTCGCTGACCAGAAAGCCGAACGCACGCGTCGGCTCGGCACCGGCAACCAGATTGACCGGCAGCAACTCCCAGCCGTACATGCCCTCGATCTGATCCGAGGGTTGGTTGAACACGCGCAGCAGCGGATTCGAAATGGTGTCGAAACCACGGCCATCGGAGGTTCGGCCGGTTTCAAGCAGACTCGCCGGATCGCGGATGCCGCGCACGGGCTCCAACAACAGCGCATTGGCGACGGCGAACAGCGCGGTGATGGCACCAATCGACAGTGCCAGCGCCCCGATCGCGAAAGCGCTCGACCACGGCTGCTTGAGCAATTGTCGCAAGCCGGAACGCAGGTCCTTGAAGAAATCTTGCATGTCTTACTCCTGATTATTCGCAGCGTATGGCTTCACTCGGCGCGATGCCGAGTGCGCGTCGTGACGGAACGGCGACGGCAACTGAAGCCGCCACCACGATGGCGAGCATCACCAATGCGATGACGGCCGTCGCATTGCCGTCGGTGTAATTCAATTGCGCAGCCATCACGCCCGCCCATGGCACCGAGATGCTGCCGCCGATCAGCAGGCCGGTCCCGACCAGCCAAGCGGCGTTCGTCGATACCTGCCCGACGATGCGCGCACTGGTCGCGCCGATGGCACGTCGCACGCCGATTTCACGCGTGCGTTCTTCCACCCAATGTGCCAGCACGCCATACAGGCCCGCAGCGGCGAGCAGCAGTCCGGCAGCGCCGAACACGCTGTAAATCCACGCGAGAACGCGCTGTCCAGCGACCGAGTCGGCGAGCACCTGATCAAACGACATGACCCAATAAACGGGGGTGTTCGGATCGACCTCGCGCATCAGCGCCACAAGGGTCGGCGCGAACGTATTCGCATCGGCTCCGCGCACATGCACCATCAGGCTCATATGGCTTTCGTCGCGTTGCGCCAGAGGAACAAGCACGGAAGGCTTGGGCGCGTCGTCGAGTTCATCCAGACGCAAGAACGGCACCACGCCGACGATCGTCAGCCACGGCGAACCTTCGTCTTCCGGATCGAGCTGGATGCGCCGGTTCAAGGCTTCCTGACCCGGCCACCAGCGTTCGGCGAAGCGCTGGTCGACGATGGCCACCGGCTGCGCTTCCGCACTGTCGCGCGCGTCGAAACCGCGACCGGCGAGCGGGGTGATCGCCAGCGTCTTGAAGAAATCGGTACCGACCGCGGAACGCCAAACCAGCGGTGGCGTGGCGTCTGTGGCAAAACCCTCGATCGCGACGAAACTGTCACCGGCTGATGACGCGGGCAGGCTTTCGCTGACCGTGGCATTGCGCACTTCGGGATGTGCGCGCACGGTCTCGACGACGCGCTCGAAGAACGCGATGCGTGCCGCTGGCGTTGCGTATTGTTCCGGGAATACAGCAATGCGTGCTGTCAGCAATTCGGTCGGCGCGGCGTGGATGCCGGTATCGATATTCGCCATGCCGCGCAGCCCCTGCACCATCACCCCGGCTCCGACCAGCAGCACGCAGGAAAGCGCCACCTGCACAACAACCAGCGTCCGCCCAATCCGGCTCGCCGAACCACGCGTGCCGCGTGTGCCTTCGCGCAGCGTTTCGGCATTGCCGAGCGAGGTCGCACGCCACGCCGGCGCCAGACCGGCCACGACGATCGCGACCAATGCAATGAGGGCGCTGGCGAAAACGAGGTTGGCATCGATACCGAAGCGCATCCACGCTGGCGGCCCGTCACCCGACTCGATCAGGGTGCGCATCATCTTCCCCACCGCCCATTGCGCCATGGGCAGCGCGATCGCGACGGCAGCCACGACCAGCACCACGCATTCGGCGAGCACCGAGATCAGCAGCCGTCCACGACGCGCTCCGAGCGCCGCACGCAACGCCAGTTCGCGCGCGCGCTGTGCGACTCGCGCTACCTGCAGGTTCGCGACATTGGCGCAGGCGAGCAGCAACACACCGAACGCTGTCGCCAACATCACCCCGAGAATGCGAATGGTCTGGCGACTGACGAAGTATTCCCGCGCTGGCACCGTACGCAACGACTGGTCGCGCTCGACCTCCGGTCCAGTCGCGAGATAGCGCGCCAACGCGGCTGCGACCGGCGCATCGGCCTGTTCGCGCGATACGCCTTCGCGACGCTGGCCGAACACTTCCACATCCATGTCCTGGATCGCTTCGCTTTCATCGAGCAGTGCCAGCGATACCCACACCTCCTCCTGTTGCGGGAAGGTGAAGCCTTCCGGCATCACGCCGACGATGCGCGCCGGCTGTGCATTCACGCGGACGTCGCGACCGATGACGCCTGGATCGGCCGCAAATCGGTCGCGCCAGATGGCGTGGCTGATCATCACCGACGCAGGTGCGCCGACGGCGCCGTCTGCGCTGTTGATCGCACGGCCGAGCAACGGCTTCACGCCCACCATCGCGAACAGATCAGCATTGACATAGGTACCGGCATGGCGCTCGACGCTGGCGTCGGAACCGAGATTGATCGTCGCACTGCTGCTGATGCCAATCTTTTCGAACGCCGTCATCGTCGGCAGCAATGCGCGGTAGTCACGCAGCTCGATCGGATTGACGTCGTCCGGGTCATCCGGATCGGCAACGCCAATCTGTTCGGTGCGCTCGGCCGCCACGAACGGCGACGGCGCATAGGCCAGTCCGTTCAACATCGACACCACGAACAGGGTCGCAGCCATGCCGACCGCGAGCACGCTGGTCGCGATCAGGAAATACACCGGACGCGCCCATACACGGCGCATGGCGTAACGCATTTCATCAACGATCGAGGTGGTCATGAACTTCATCCATGTGGATAGGCGCGCGCATTACTCGCTGCGCAGACAAACCATCGGGTCGACGCGCGACGCGCGCCAAGCCGGCGCGAAGCAGGCCACGAGGGCCGCACCCGACAGCGCCAGGGTGACAATCGCGAAGGTCAATGGGTCGAGCGCAGAAACCCCGAACAGTTGTGACGCGATCACCTTGCCGCTGATCACGGCAATGACGAGGCCGAGGCCGAGACCGATCACCAGCAGGCGCGCGCCTTGAGCAAACACCAGACGCATCACGTCCGACTGTTGCGCACCGATCGCGATGCGGAGACCGATTTCACTGATGCGCCGGCCAACCAGGAAGGCAAGCACCGCGTACAGACCGATCGCGGCAAGCAACAATGCAATCAACGCAAAGGTTCCGACCAGCACCAGCGGTGCACGGCGAATGCCGAGCGAGTCGTCAATGCGCGAATTCAATGTGGCAATGTTGAATGCCGCGAGGCCGGGATCGACCGACTGCAGCACACTGCGTAATTGTTCGGTCAGCGCCTGCGCATCCTGCGGCGAACGCAGCACCAGGGTGGCAAGATTCTGCGGAAACTGCGCGATCGGACGATAGATCGTCTCTTTCTCGACGGTCTGATCGAGCCGATTGGTCTTGACGGTGCCGACGACGCCGATGATCCGCCACCACACCGCATCGGCAGCATCACTGTTACTGATGAACTGGCCGATCGGATCGCCACCTGCAAACTGCTTGTTGGCCAGATACTCGTCGATGATCACGACTGGTTCGGAATCGAGACGATCCTGGGTGTTGAACACCCGTCCCTTGAGCAACGAAATCTGCACGGTATTGAAATAGCCTTCGTCGGCCATGCGCACCTGGGTGTGCGGTGGCATGCCATCGCTCGGATCGACGCCGCGCACGTAGTACGACTGGCCCCAGCCGAACTGGGTGAACGGCAGACCCGTCACCCAACCAGCCTGTTCGACACCCGGAATGGCTCGCGCTTTCTCGAGTGCTCGATCAAAGAACGCGATCTTCTGCGCCGGTTCCTTGTAACGATTGTCGGGCAACTCGACGAAGGCGCTGATCACCCCATTCGAGTCGAAGCCCGGCGGTGCATTGGCGGTGGCGACGTAACTTCGCAGCAGCAGTCCGGCCGTCACCAGCAGAGCTGACGACAGCGCCAGCTGCGCGACCACGAGCACATTGCGCGTACGCGCCGCCGCGCCCGAACCGGTATTGCCGCGCGTACCTTCCTTGAGCGCCGACATTTGCGGCGTACGCATCGTCAACAGCACCGGAATGGCCGCGATCAGCGGCACCAGCACGACGCCACCGAGCAGCGTCAGCAACTGCGTCGGCCATGGCAGCACCGCGTCGACATTCGCGAGTAGCAATGCGGCGCCGGCGTATTCGCGCAAGACCGCGAGCACGGCGTGCGCAACGATCAGACCGAGCAGCCCGCCAGCGAGCGCCGCAACGATGGTCTCGGCCAGTGTCTGCCGGATCAGGTGCGCGCGCACGGCACCGATCGCATTGCGCACCGCGAATTCCTTGCTGCGCGCGATGTTCTGCGCCAACAACAAGTTCGCGACATTGGCGCAGGCAATCAGCAACACCAGCAAGGTCACCAATTGCAGCGTCGCCAGGGTCTGACCGACATCGCCGACAGTGAACTCACGCATGTCGCGCGCCACAGCGGTGAAGCCGGACGCATCGAAGAACACCTTGTAGTCCGCAGGCAAGCGCGCGGCGTTGCGCTTGACGATGGCGTCGAGTTCGGCGTTGACGCCTTCGATCGTTGCACCGTCGGCCAAGCGCGCAAGCGATGACGAGTATTCGTTGCCGCGCTGGTTGTCGGCCTTCATGTCCGGCGAGACCTGGAACGGGATGAACAGGTCGGCGGCTTGCCCGGGCATTGTAAAGCCCGCCGGCATCACGCCGATCACGCGCCAGCTTTCGCCATCGATCGCGAGATCGCGGCCAACGACATCCGCGCTGCCACCGAAAATGCGTTGCGACAATTCGCGGGTCAACACGACAACACGGTCGCCACCCGTCAAACCTTCGGCGTCGCTGAAGCCACGACCCAATTGCGGCCCGACCTGCAGCGTTGGAAAAAACGACGGCGTCGTGCGCATCGCATTGACGCGCTCGGCCGGGCCGTTGCCGGTCAGGTTCATGCCCAGAGTGTTGTACATCGCCATCGACTGCAGCGACTTCACCTGCTCGACGCGATCGAAGTAATCAGGCACCGAGGTGCCGGCGAACTCAAGATTGTTCTTCGGATAGGTGTTGTAGACGAACACCAGGCGATCGGCATTCGGGAACGGCAGCGGCGCCAGCAACAGGCGCTCAAACACATGGAATACCGCCGCGTTGGCGCCGATGCCGAGCGCCAGCGTCAACACGATCGCGAACCACAACCCTGGCCGGAGCCAGAACTGTCGCAACGCCAGTTTGAACTGCATCAGCCAGCTACTCATGACGTCGGCGCTCAGAGTGCGCTGGCGACAGCGTGCGGCGCAGAACTTGCGACGCGCTTGAACAGACGCGCGTCCTCTTCCTTGCGCAGCCGATGCAGGGTTTCTTCGTCGACGACGCGGCCGTCGAACATGAAGATCTTGCGTTCGGCGAATTCGGCGTAGCGCGGGTCATGCGTGACCATGCAGATGGTCGCGCCGCCCTTGTGCAGTTCGTCGAGCAGGTCCATGACCGCTTCGCCGTTCTTCGAATCGAGGTTGCCGGTCGGTTCGTCGGCGAGCAGGATCGAGGGCTTGCCGACCAGCGCGCGCGCGACAGCAACACGCTGCTGCTGGCCGCCGGAAAGTTGCGCCGGGTAATGCTTCATGCGGTGCGCCATGCCGACGCGTTCCAGCGCTTCCTGCACACGGTCGCGACGTTCAGCCTTGCCCATGCCGTCGCGGTAGGTCAGCGGCAGTTCGACATTTTCGAACACCGACAGATCGCCGATCAGGTTGAAGGCCTGGAAGATGAAACCGATCTCGCGATTGCGGATGCGCGCGCGGTCATTCGCACCGATCGATTCGACCGATGTGCCGTTCAACGTATAGGTGCCATCGGTCGGCGTATCGAGCAGGCCGAGAATCGACAGCAGGGTCGACTTGCCGCAACCGGACGGACCGGAAATCGACACGTACTCGCCGCGCGCCAGATCGAAATGCACACCGGCTAGCGCATGCGTTTCCACCTCGTCGGTGAAGAACACTTTCTGGATATCGCGAAGCTGGATCAGGGAAGAATTGGCTGCGGTCATGGCGTCGTGCTCTCGTAGGAAATGGTGGATACGTGGAATGCCTGCGTCTGGTCTCCTCCCCTTCGCGCAGCGAGGGGGAGGCCGGGAGGGGGTAGACGCGTTGGCCTCATTGCAATTTCAAGCGGTCATATTTGTCCCATTGCGCAGTGTCCGAGAGCACGACCTGGTCGCCCTCCTTCAGACCCTGGTTGATCTCGATCACCGTCACCGAAGCGCGGCCAAGTTTCACCGGCACACGCATCGCGATATTGGATTTCGGGTCGATGCGGAACAGCGTCGTCGTCGACTCGGGTTGACCGTAGGCGGGACGCCCGACGTAGAGCACATCGGCGAGTCGTTCGATCTCGATGGTGCCGTCGACCGAAAGGTCCGGGCGCGCGCCATCGGGTAGATCACCCGTCAGATCGACATCGACTTGCACGGTGCCATTCACAACGGCCGGATCGATGCGTGCCACGGTGCCTTCGACGATGCCATTGCGGGTGTCGACGGAGACCTTGAGCCCGAGCGCGACATCCTTGGCCTGGGTCTCGGCGATGCGCAGTTCGGCGATCAACACGTCCGGTCGCGCGACGCGCGCCAGATTCGTGCCCGGTGCGACCTGCTGGCCTTCTTCGACCGGCACCTGCTGCAGCACACCGGCGATTCCGGCCTTGAGCTGGAGTGCATTGGCTTGACGATCGCGCAAGTCGAGCGTGTTGCGCAGCTGATCGATGCGCGCACGCCCGGCGACGAGTTGCGCCCGCATCGTGTCCTTGAATTTCTCGATGCGCTCGCGCTCAATATCGAGCCGCACTTTCAGACGATCTTCGGTCAGCTGCGAGCGACGGAAATTGATGTCGGAAATGATGCCCTTGGTGTTGAGCTCGGCCTCGGCTTCGGCTTGCAAGCGTGCCGACTCATAGTCGGCTTCGATGCCGGCCATGTTCGCGCGCTGGTCGAGCACCTGCGATTCGAGCCCCATGCGCAATGCGGCGTGATCAGCTTCGGCTGCTGTGACCGCAGAGCGCGCGGCCAGCAACTGGTCCATCACTTCGGGATTCGACAACTGCATGATCACCGTATCGGCTTGCACCGCAGCACCGGCCTTGACGATCACTCGTTCAACGCGCGCACTCGTTTCCGCAGCGATCCAGCGCACTTCCTTCGGCACCAGCGTGCCTGGGCCGCGCACTTCGCGCTTCATCTCGCCGCGTTTGACGGCGTCGATCCAGACCTGCGAACGGCTGACTTTCGGCGCTGCAGGTTCGATCGCAGAGAGCCCGAACGCGATCGCGATCAGGGCGGCAATACCGACACCAGCATAGATGTACTGGCGGCGGCGCTTCTTGGCTTTGAGGTCGGGGCGGGAGATGTCCATGCCCTCTTGGCGCAGGATGCGTGCCAAGACTTCGCGGGCTCAATACACTGTTTTTATTGGCTATTTTTCAGCGCCGACCGTTGCCAAGTGTTCGCTTGTCCGGATTCGGACAGCGCTCTGCTCCACTCCCGAACACCACTCGCAAGTTCGTCGAGGGAAGTTGATGGCCCGATAAGCGAAATGATGCCTGTTATAGTGCGCATTAAAGCCAACTACGCCCGCCATAATGAGCAAATTCCCAATCCCGCCACAGGTTGCGTCGCGCATTGCGCAGTTCGGTGACCGCGTCCGCGTGGCGCGCGTCCGCCGCGGCTGGTCGTCGGCGGACTTGGCCTTGAAGGCCGGCATCAACCGAAACACCCTGTCCGCACTGGAAAAAGGTACGCCCGGCACTTCGATCGGCGTGTTCCTCGCCGTCATCTGGGCACTCGGTCTCGACAAGACCCTGGATGACGTTGCTGATCCCGATGCCGATGTGCATGGCAAGTCGCTGGAGGCAGCGCGCCGGCCGCGCCGTGTCGGCAGAACCGCCGTCGCGCGTGACGACTATGACTTCTGAGCGCTCGTGCTTCGTTTACGTGCAGTTGCCCGGCACACTCGAAACGGTGCCAGCCGCGAAGCTCACCGTCCAGACCATGCCCGATGGCGTGACGATCGGACGTTGCCGCTATGGCGACCGTTATCTTGGCCGCCAGGACGCGATCTCGCTCGACCCCTTCGCCTTGCCCTTGGGCAAGACCAGCTATGCGTTCACCCAACTGAAGGGGGTGCCTGGTGCGGTGCGCGACGCCGGCCCGGATGCCTGGGGTCGTCGCGTCATCGAGCACACACTGGAGCGCGGCCCCGATGATCTTCATGAGATCGACTACCTGCTCAACGGACCGCAGGATGGCGCCGGATATCTGACCTTCGGCTTGAAGCCGGAGCCACCGGCGCCGAACCGTCACTACAACCGGACCCAGCAGCTGCCCGCCCTGCTGGCGGCGATGCAAGCCATCGAAGCGGGCGGCGTGGTCGATCCACAGATCCTGCAATGCGTGAACGCCGGCACGAGCATGGGCGGCGCTCGACCCAAGGCCACGATCGAGCACAACGATCAGCTATGGCTCGGCAAATTTCCCTCCAGGGATGATCGCTTCAATCTCCAGCGTGTCGAGTTCGCGACGCTGGAGCTTGCTCGACGCTGCGGCATCACGGTCACCGCGTCTCGCCTGCAATCATCGGGTTCGATCGATATCCTGATGCTCGCGCGCTTCGATCGCGAGTTCACTCCAGCCGGCTACCTTCGCTACGGCATGGTCAGCGGATTGACCGTTCTGCAGTGCGGCGATACCCACCTGGATCGCGGCCAGTGGTCCTACCCTCTACTTGCCGATGAACTGCGACGCTGGTCCGACAAGCCCGATGTCGACTGCACTGAGCTCTTCCGGCGCATGGTGTTCAACGCCGCGGTGACGAACAACGACGATCATCCGCGCAATCACGCGTTGCTGCGCAAACCCAAAGGCTGGCGTCTTTCACCGGCATACGACCTGGTGCCTGCACCGGTGGTCAGTCTGGAGCGGCGCGACCTCGCACTCATCGTCGGTAACTACGGGCGCACGGCAAGTTGCTACAACCTGCTCTCCCAAGCGGCTCGTTTCGGCCTGTCCGTCGATGCCGCCCGCGGCATCTTCGATCAGGTCGCGAAGGAAGTTGCGCGCTGGCGCGACGTGTTCGCTCATTGCGGCGTTTCGGCGACCGACACGGCCTATGTCGCACCGGCGTTCTTGCCCGAGTGCTTCTTCTTCAACGAAGCGCCGAACCAGTAAGTCATTCCGCGAAGCGCGGGACAATTGCGCAACGGATCGGCGCGTGCCGAAGTCCGGCGAATTGTGGACAATGCCGCAACAAAAAAGCCGAGCATCGCTGCCCGGCCATCTGCAAGTCTTTGAATTTGGTGCCGGAGATAGGAGTCGAACCTACGACCTACGCATTACGAATGCGCCGCTCTACCAACTGAGCTACACCGGCGGAGTCCCGTTCGAACCAGCAATCACGATCGATCTGCCGTGGCCAAGCCCGACGGGGCGCGCATCATAGGGGAAGGCTCGATGTGGGCGCAACCTCGGATGCTCTGCAGCAACGCGAAACTGCCGCCGCAAGCGCGGGCGCACCTTAATCGAAGCTGTTTGCGAAGATGATGGTGCCGACAGCGACGGTCACGTTGGCAATGATGACTCGCCCCTGGGCATCGCGCGGGCCGCTTTGCAGGATGCTGTCGGGCCGTCCGCTGTCCCGGTCGATCAGGCTCGCACGCAGCGCGTAGGGGCCGGGGAGAACATCCGATGACACCGCGAAATTTTCGACGAGCAGAAACGGCGAGCCCGGCACGGCTTGCGCGAGATCGCCGCCGAACTCGCCGTTCCAGACGACATTGCTGCCGCCATCGAGCAGACTCAATCGCAGCCGCGGCCGATGATAAGGCGGCGCACTGCCACTGTTGCCGATCTCGGCGGTGACGGCGAGCGTGCTGCCGCGTTCAAAACCGCTGCCGATGTCGAGCCGGTCGAGGTGAAGGTTGTAACCAAGTGCGCGACGCAAATGCGCCAATGTCGCTGCATTTCCGGCCTCTTCGTGCTTTCCTGCCGGACCGATGAAGCTGAAGTGGTAGTCACGAATCAGGCTTTCGACGTCGCCGGCGCGACTGATCCAGACATTTTTCTGTGTGGTCAACGGACTCTCGCCGGACAACGGATGCACGCGCCAGTTGTCGCGCGATTCCGGTGTCGCATTGGCCATCGACCACTCGAGGTTCCAGTCACCGCTGTCGTCGCACAAGGGGAGCGCTGGAACGAATCGGCTGCAGCTGCCGGTGAACGACGGAAAGTAGTCTTCGTGGAAACCGATCTCGATACCCTGCGCATCGGGGATGCGCGGGTAGCGCGTCTGCAGCGGCGTTTGCGTAAAGGCCGACGCATAGGTGTCACGCACCAGTGCCTTGATCGCGCTGCCTGGTTCCAGCGTCGGACAGCCGGTCTGGTGCCATTCGCCCCACAACCCGAGCAGGCCAACCTGCACCGCGGTGATCCGCGGATCGCCATCAAAGCGTGCCGCCATCGCCTCGATCAACTGTGTCGCCTGCGTTGCGAACGCGGGGTGGTTCCAGTTCGGTGCCCGCCCAGGACCGTCGCCGTTGCAGCTTGTGTAATTGCTTGCCGGGATACTCAACGGTGCCTGCTCCAGGAACAGCGGATAGTCACGCTCATCGTCAACGCCGCCATACCAGCCATTGATACCGCTGCCGACACTGTTCGGATAATCGGCGACGATGCGCAGCACGAACGTCGCATCCGGGTAGACCGCTGTGATCGGCGCCAGATGGTGCTGTTCGAATCCAGCCCAATCGAATACCTGATCGCTGGTCTCGAGCTCCCGCCAAGGCGCGTAGACGTGGAAGATGCGCACGCCGTGAAAGTTGTCGACACCACCGTCGAGCACAAAGGTCGTGCCCCACAGCATCCATCCCTTGTGCGGATTGACCAGATCATCGCCAGTGCGCGCGGGCGTGAAATCGAGCGCCATGGCAGCAAGCGAACTCAAGAGACAAATCCCGAAGAGCGTTGTTCGTCGCGCCAGCTGCATGTTGTCCCACGTCAGTCCTGTCGCGCGCATGGTACGTCTTTCGCGAATCAATCAACCATCAGGATGCGCAGTTCTTTCGGCAGCGCGAACACGACATTTTCCGGTTCGCCGCTGATCTCGGTGACGCTGGTTGCACCCGCCATGCGCAGGCGTTCGATGACCGCCTGCACCAGCGACTCCGGCGCCGACGCGCCGGCGGTGACGCCGATTTGCTCCCGACCGTTCAACCAGGAATCGTCGATATCCTGGGCACCGTCGATCAGGTAGGCAGGTACGCCGCGCTTCTCGGCGAGTTCACGCAGACGGTTCGAATTCGACGAGTTCGGCGAACCGACGACGAGGACCAGATCGCATTCGGCTGCGAGTTTCTTGACCGCGTCCTGGCGGTTCTGCGTGGCGTAGCAGATATCGTCATGGCGCGGCCCGACGATTTTCGGAAAGCGTACGCGCAACGCATCGATGATTGACTGGGTGTCGTCGACCGACAGCGTCGTCTGGGTGACGTAGGCGAGTTCGCGCGACTCGTCGAGCATCAGCGTCGCGACATCCTCGGGCGACTCGACCAGCAGCATGCGGCCACCGGCACTGCCGTCCCACTGCCCGAGCGTGCCCTCGACTTCCGGGTGTCCAGCGTGGCCGATCATCGCAACATTGCGGCCGGCGCGCGCATGGCGCGCGACTTCGATATGCACCTTGGTCACCAGCGGGCAAGTCGCGTCGAATACCTTGAGGCCGCGACCGCGCGCCTCAGTGCGCACCGATTGCGAAACGCCGTGGGCGCTGAAGATGACGGTGGCGCCATCCGGCACCTGTTCCAGTTCCTCGACGAACACGGCGCCGCGCGCACGCAGGTTTTCGACGACAAAGCGGTTGTGCACGACTTCATGGCGCACATAGATCGGCGCACCGAATGCTTCGATCGCGCGCTCGACGATTTCGATGGCACGATCGACACCGGCACAGAAGCCGCGGGGATTGGCGAGCAATACTTGCATGCGATCTTCCCTACTTCGCCGACTTCGCGTCGCGCCAACCGAACAGGATCAGCACCGCCGCGCCGCAGACGATGGCCGAGTCGGCGATGTTGAATGCCGGCCAATGATAGTCACGCCAGTACCAGAGGATGAAATCGATGACATGGCCGAGACGCGCGCGGTCGATGACATTGCCGATGGCACCGCCGATCACCAGCGCGAAAGCGAGTGCGCTCCAGCGTTCATGCCGACCGAGACGCGCGAGCGCGATCGCAAAGCCACTTGCCACAACCAGCGCGAATCCCGAAAGGCCGTAACGCTGCCAACCGCCACCGTCGGCGAACATGCTGAAGGCGACACCGGTGTTGTAGGCCATGGTCCAGTCAAAGAATCCGGCGATCACCGGCACGCGCTCACCGTAACTGAGGTGTTCGACCGCAATCCATTTCGTCCACTGGTCAAGCACCACGATCAGCGCCGACAGTGACAGCCAGCGCAGCATGCCCGCGAAGCCGATGCGGTCAGAACCAGTCACGTCGCTCACCCTCGCCGGCCACATTGGTCACGCAGCGACCACACAGATCAGGATGCTCGGCGTGGCTGCCGACATCAACGCGGTGATGCCAGCAACGCACGCACTTGGTCGCCGCTGTCGGTGTCACGACGAGCTTCGCCGTCGCGGAACCAAACGTCGCCGCGATCGCGTCGGCGGGTGCTGTGGCCAACGCATGCAAGCGCACGTCCGAGGTGATGAAGAAGAAGCGCAGTTCACTGCGACAGGCACCGACGCGCGTGATCGATGCGTCATCCAGATAGACGTCGACCTCGGCTTCGAGCGAACCACCGATCTGCTTCTCGTTGCGCAACTCCTCGGCACGCTTCAACGCCGTCGTACGCAAGGCGCCTAGATCGGCGAGCAGTGCGGATTCGTCCGCGCTGACGGCCAGCCCCGCGAACAGCGGCTCGATATCGGCGAAGGTCGAGAAGAACACCGAGTCATGTTTGCGCCCCGGCATCTGTGTCCAGATTTCCTCGGCGGTGAAGCTCGATATGGGTGCCAGTGCGTGCACCAGCACTTCGAGTGCGGCATGCATCGCAGTCTGCGCCGAGCGTCGCGCCGGGGCTGCTTCCTGCATCGTGTACAGACGGTCCTTGGTCATGTCGAGATAGGCCGCGCCCATATCGACAGTACAAAAGCGCATCAGCTCCTGCACCAGTGCCGCGAATTCGCACAGATCGCGGCTGTTGTCCTTGGGTGTGCGCGCATCCGGCCCGAACACGCGCTGCGCGAGCTTGAGCACACGTTCGGCCTGAGTCATCGCATGACGATCGAGTAGCAACAGCTGCGCCACCGGAACGCGGTCCGTATCCGGATTGAAACCGTGCAGGTTGCCGAGCAGGAAGCGTGCGGTATTGCGGATGCGTCGATAACTGTCGCCGACGCGTTTCAGGATTTCGTCGCCGCAGGTCATCTCGTTGCGATAGTCGGTCGAGGCGACCCACAGCCGCAACACGTCGGCACCCATCGCGCCGATCACCTTCTGCGGCGCGACCACATTGCCGAGCGACTTCGACATCTTGCGGCCCTGCGGATCGACGGCGAAGCCATGCGTCAGCACCGTGCTGTACGGCGCTTTGCCATGCATCGCGACCGAGGTGAGCAGCGCCGAATGGAACCAGCCGCGATGCTGATCCGAGCCTTCCAGATACATGGTGCCGACGCGTTCGCCCTTGAGTTCATCGCGCGCGTCAAGCACGCCGGCATGGGTGACGCCGGAGTCGAACCACACATCGAGGATGTCGGTGACCTTGTCGTAACGCGCCGCGTCGACGCCGATCAGCGTCGCCGCATCGAGTTCGTACCAGGCATCGACGCCTTCGCGTTCAACCAGGTCTGCGACACGGCCGAGCAAGGCGACCGAGTCCGGATGCGGCGCGTGCGTTTCCTTGTCGATGAACAACGCGATCGGCACGCCCCAGGTGCGCTGGCGCGAGATGCACCAGTCGGGACGGTTCGCGATCATGCCGGTGATGCGTTCCTGGCCCCAGTCCGGCAGCCATTGCACCTTCTTGATCTCTTCGAGCGTCTGCGCGCGCAGACCGGCCTGATCCATCGCGATGAACCACTGCGGCGTGGCGCGGAACGCAACCGGCGTCTTGTGCCGCCAGCAATGCGGATAGCTATGCGTGAGCTTGCTCGCTGCGAGCAAGGTGCCGCGTTCGCGCAGCAGTTCGATCAGCACATCGTTCGCCTTCCACACGAACATGCCTTCGACCACCTCGGTGCCGGCGACGAACACGCCGTTGCCGCCGACCGGGTTCAACACCTCGAGTCCGTACTTCTGGCCGACGACGAAGTCTTCCTGACCATGACCGGGCGCGGTGTGCACGGCGCCGGTACCGGCATCGGCGGTAACGTGATCACCGAGGATTACCGGCAGCTCACGTGCCAGATACGGATGCTTCAATTGCACGCCTTCGAGATCTGCACCTTTGACGCGGCCGAGCAAGTGCACCGCGTCCATCCCGGCGCGCTTCAATACATCGGCGGCCAAGGCTTCGGCCAACACCAGCAGCACGCGACGATCGCCACGCAACGGACCTTCGACCAACACGTAATCGAATTCGGCGTTCAACGAGACCGCGAGGCTTGCCGGCAGCGTCCACGGTGTCGTCGTCCAGATCGGGATCGAGACAATGGCATCAACGGCATCGACCGCGAACTTCGCGGCAAGCGATTTCGCGTCGACCGCGTCATAGGCGATGTCGACCGCTGGCGACACCTTGTCGGCATATTCGATTTCGGCTTCGGCGAGCGCCGAGCCGCAATCGAAACACCAATGAACGGGTTTGGCGCCGCGTGCGAGATGGCCGTTGGCGACGATCTTCGCGAGCGCGCGCAATTCGTCGGCTTCGAATTTGAAATCCATGGTGCGATACGGCTGGTCCCAGTATCCGAGGACGCCAAGGCGCTTGAAATCGACGCGCTGGCTGTCGATCTGCTTGGCGGCGTATTCGCGGCACTTGGCGCGGAAGGTGCGCGCATCGACCTTGACGCCGACCTTGCCGATGTCCTTCTCGACGACGAGTTCGATCGGCAGGCCATGGCAATCCCAGCCCGGCACATAGGGCGAACGGAAGCCGCTGAGCAGCTTGCCCTTGACGACGATGTCCTTGAGCGTCTTGTTGACGGCGTGGCCGATATGGATCTCGCCATTCGCGTAAGGCGGGCCGTCGTGCAGCACATAGCTCGGGCGCGTCGCGGTATGCGCCTGCAGGCGCGAATGCAGGTCGCTGGCTTCCCACTGCGCCAACGCCTGCGGCTCGCGCGTCGGCAGGTCGCCCTTCATCGCGAACTTCGTGTCCGGCAGATGGATGGTGCTTTTATAATCGATACTCACACGCGTTCTCGCTTGATCGTCAATATTCGGTCGGTAGTGTTTCCCGGAGCACTGGCACGTCGGCCAGGATCCGTCGTGCTTCCACGGCATCCAGATGCATGCGCGCGGTCAGGTCGTCGAGGTTGGCAAAGCGTGCTTCGTCGCGAATCTTGCCGACGAAGTCGACGCGCAGACGCCGACCATACAAGTCGCCGTCGAAGTCGAACAGATGCGCCTCGAGCAATAACTCACGACCATTCACCGTCGGCCGCGTGCCGAGGCTGGCGACCGAGGGCCAATCGCGCAATCCGGCACCGCTGACGCGCACGGCGTAGATGCCATGCACCGGCGGCAGTCGCTTGCCGAGCGGAAGGTTCGCGGTCGGATAACCGAGCGTGCGACCGAGTTTCTGGCCATGCACAACGCGACCGCTGATCGAAAAATCGCGGCCGAGCAAGGCGCGCGCCGTGACGTGGTCGCCCTGGCTCAGCGCCGCGCGCACGCGCGTGCTCGACACGCGCTCGCCGTTGATGGTCACCGGATCGATGCTGTGTGCGGCGAATCCGAGTTCGGCACCCATCGCCTGCAGCAGGGCCAGATCGCCGCGACGGCCGTGTCCGAAGCGGAAATCCAGGCCGATCCAGACTTCGCGCGCGCCCAGACGCTCGACCAATAACTTCTGCACGAAGTCCTCGGCCGAGGTTTCCGAGAGTGCTCGATCAAAGCGCAGCAGTCCGATGTGATCGACGCCCAGCGCGCGCAGCCGCTCGATCTTCTCGCGCGCCGTCATCAGACGCGACACGCCCAGCGCACGCTGGAAAAACTCGCGCGGCAGCGGTTCGAAGCTCAACACCACCGGTTCCAGATCACGTTCACGCGCACGCGCCAACGCCCGGCCGATCAAGGCCTGATGCCCCAGATGCAAACCGTCAAACGCGCCGATGGCAATCGCACTTCCACGCAAGCCCAGGCGCCGGCCACTCGCGTCGCGAAACAGGAAACTCATGAAGTGGCGAGTATAGCGGGCAACCGACACGCACTCGTCGCAAAACCGCTTGCAGGCGTAGAATCAGCCCAATCACCTGGGAGACGGCGATGTCCGCCAACGCGCGCGATCTGAAGCAGTTCCTGCACCGCTTGGCGGATCAACTTCCCGCCGGCGCGACCATCGACCAAGCGCTATACCAACTGGTCGTGCGCCGCGAAATCGAAATGGGCATAGCCGACAGTGAAGCTGGCCGAACAACGTCGCTGGATGATTTTCTGGCCAAGCGCGGTATCACCGAATGAAGGTCTATACGTTTTCAGAAGCACGCCAGAATTTTGCGTCCGTCCTGGAAATTGCCCAGAAGGACGGCACGGTTCGCGTCAATCGCCGCGACGGCCGGGCCTTCACGATCCAACCCGTCCAGGAGTCATCGTCTCCGCTGGCCGTCAAGGGCGTGAACCTGAAGCTGAGTCGGGCCTCCATCGTGGCTGCCGTACGCGAGGGCCGGGAACGATCAACTGGCGAATAAGCTGGTGATCCAGTGGCGATCTCGCATCGGCGATTGACCTGCCAGCAGCGCGCATCACGCCGCTACCCATCCCGCAAATGCCGCGGTCGCAGCCCGGCGATCAGCAGGACGGCACCATAAACCGCCGCACCGATCGCGATTGCGGCCAACAAGCCAATGATGCGTTGTTGCCATTGCAGCATTGACCAGTCGCCGATCCACATGCGGAACGCGAGCAGGCTCAGCACCATGGCGAGTCCGGCGAGCAGGAGCTTCAAGATATAGGCGGGCCAGCCGGCGGCGGCGGTGAAGATCTGCTGGCGGCGCAGCGCGACGAAAAGCCACACGGCGTTGACGATGCCGGCGATCGCCGTGGCGAGCGCAATGCCGGCGTGGGCACCAATGGTGTGGTTCATCGCGAGCGGTGTGACGATGGCGATGGTCAAGCCGACATTGGTGCCCACTGTCCACAGCGCAGCGCGCATCGGCGTGCGCGTGTCCTGACGGGCGTAGAACGCCGGCAACAGCACCTTGCTGGCCATGAACGCCGGTACACCGAAGCTCATCGCCATCAGGGCCCAGGCAGCCATCTGCGTGTCGTGGGCGGTGAATCGGCCGTAGTTGTAGACGGTCGCAGTGATCGGCTCGGCGAGGAACATCAAACCGAGTCCAGCAGGCAGTCCGATCAGCAACACCAGACGCAGACCCCAGTCGAGTGATTGCGAATAACCCGCCTGATCCTGCGCCGCGAAGCGACGCGACAGATGCGGCAGGATCACGGTGCCGATGGCGACGCCGAACAGGCCGAGCGGAAATTCGACCAGGCGATCGGAGTAGTACAGCCAGTCCTGCGAACCATCGGCGAGCAGGGACGCGAACACCGTGCCCACGAGCAGATTCACCTGCGCTACCGACGAAGAGAACAGCGTCGGCAGCATCAACTTGCCGACACGACGCACATCGACATGGTTGAAGCCGAGCTTTAAACGCGGCCGCAACCCGAGTCGCGCCAAGGCCGGCCACAACAATGCGAGTTGCAGGAAACCGGCGACGAGCACGCCCCAGGCCAGCGCCTTCGGCGGCACGCTCATCTGCGGTGCCAGCAACAGCATCGCGGCGATCACCGTCAGGTTGTGCAGCACCGGCGTGAATGCGGCGAGGCCGAACTTGCCGAAACTGTTCAGCACCGACGCACACAGCGCCATCATCGAAATGAAGATCAGGTACGGAAAGGTGATGCGCAGCATCTCGGTGGTCAGCGCGAACTTCGCCGGTTCGTCGAGGCTGCCTGGCGTAAACACGGTCGCGATCAACGGCGCTGCTAGAACGCCGATACCGGCGACGACGAACACCACGGCCGCCAGCGATCCGGCCATGTGGTCGATGAAGTCGCGCAGGCGCTCGCGGTCGCCGCTCTCGCGGATCTCGTTCAGCACCGGCACGAAGGCCATCGACATCGAGCCTTCGGCAAATACGCGACGCAGGAAATTCGGAATACGGTAGGCGACAATGAACGCGCTCATTGCGCCGCCAGTGCCGAACATCGTCGCCTGCAGCATGTCGCGCGCGAAGCCGGCGATGCGCGACAGAAAGGTCATTGCGGTGAACGTCAGCGTCGAGCGCAGCAGCTTCATGCCGCCACCGTTTCGAACTTCATTTGACGTAAGCCGCCAAAATCTGGATACTTCGCCCCCTTTTTGTCCCCCCCGAATACCGGAGCAAGACCTTGGCCAACATCAAGTCCGCGAAGAAACGCGCGATCCAGTCGGAAAAACACCGCCTGCACAACAACAGCCAGCGCTCGATGATGCGCACCGCTGTCAAGAATGTCCTCAAAGCGATCGATACCGGCAACAAGCCCGGCGCCGAAACCGCGTACAAGACGGCGGAAACGCTGCTTGACCGCTTCGCTGGTCGTGGTCAGATCCACAAGAACAAGGCCGCCCGCCACAAGAGCCGCATCACGGCCCGTATCCGCGCGATGGCATAAGACGAAGCTGCCCTGCTTCGTATTGACGAAAAAGCCGGCGCACGCCGGCTTTTTTGTTGGTCGCGCCGCACGCGGCGCTCCTACAGGCCCCGTCAGCAGCGATGCCGCGAGATTGGGCATTCAGGCGTTGGTTTCGGCCGCATCACGCTTTGCGGCGGTGATGAAGGCCATCGCCTTCTTGGTGACGATCTCGCAACCTTCACCGGTGGCCGCTGAAACCGCGAACCACGGCTTCTTCGACCAGCGCAACTGCTTGAGCATGCCCTGGATCAGCGCATCGCGGTCTTCTTCGGCGATCAGGTCGATCTTGTTGAACACCAGCCAGCGCGGACGCTTCGCGAGCTCGGCATCGAATTTCTTCAGCTCCTTCTCGATCGTCTTGACCTGGGCGACCGGATCGACGGCTTCGTCCATCGGCGCGATATCGACCACATGCAGCAGCAGACTGGTGCGCGACACATGCTTGAGGAACTGGATGCCGAGCCCGGCGCCTTCGGCCGCGCCCTCGATCACACCGGGAATGTCAGCAATGACGAAGCTGTGGTCGCGGCTGACCGAGACCACGCCGAGATTCGGATACAGGGTCGTGAACGGATAGTCCGCGACTTTCGGCGTCGCCGCCGACACGGCACGGATAAACGTCGATTTGCCGGCATTCGGAAAGCCGAGCAGGCCGACGTCGGCGAGCAGCTTCAATTCCAGGCGAATTTCGCGTTCGTCGCCAACGATTCCCGGAACGGCACGTCGCGGCGAACGATTGGTCGAACTCTTGAACACCATGTTGCCGGCGCCACCGTGGCCGCCCTTCGCAACCAAAGTTCGGCTTCCATGACGGGTCAGATCGGCAATCGTCTCGCCGGTATCGATATTGACGATCGCGGTACCCACCGGCACGCGGATCAAGGTGTCTTCGCCGTCGGCGCCGGTCATCTGCCGACCCATGCCGTTTTCGCCACGCTTGGCCTTGAAGATGCGTTCATGACGGAAATCGACGAGGGTGTTCAGATTCTCGTCGGCCTGCACAATGACATTGCCGCCGTCGCCGCCATTGCCGCCGTCGGGGCCACCGAGCGGAATGAATTTCTCGCGGCGGAAACTCACGCTGCCATTGCCGCCGGCACCGGCCACTACTTTGATTTCAGCTTCGTCGACGAATTTCATGGCGGGAGGATGCGGCAATTGGCGGGAAACAAAAAGGCCGTGCGAAGGTATTTCGCGGGCCAACATTTTTTTAGAAGCTTGAATTCACAGGATCAGAAACAGGAAAGCCCCGCAGCGCGGGGCTCTCCGGATTGTCGAGCGTAGAGCTTTTCAGCGAACGCTGACGACGCGACGACCGCCGTTCGGACCTTTCACCGCGAATTCGACGACGCCGTCTGCCAGGGCATACAACGTGTGATCGCGACCCAGACCAACTTTGACGCCCGGGTGATATTCGGTACCGCGCTGACGCACGATGATGTTGCCGGCTTCAACCGCCTGACCACCAAAGAGCTTCACGCCAAGATATTTCGGATTCGAGTCGCGGCCGTTGCGGCTGGAACCTACGCCTTTTTTCTGTGCCATGGCTGTTCTCCTGGTGCCTTACTGGTTGATGCCGGTGATGAGGATTTCGGTGTAATGCTGACGGTGACCCATCTGCTTGCGGTGATGCTTGCGGCGACGGAACTTGACGATGCGGATCTTCTCGCCGCGGCCGTGCGACTTCACCGTCGCCGACACCGTTGCACCTGCAACCGTCGGGGCGCCAACGCTGATCGCGTCGCCATCACCCAACAACAGCACCTGGTCAAACGTCACCGAGGCACCGGCCTCGACATCCAGCTTTTCAACACGCAGGAACTCGCCCTGCATCACGCGGTATTGCTTACCGCCGGTTACTACGACTGCGTACATGGCTATGCCTCTGTAGTTATTTTGGCCACGGTCGACGAACGAACTTGCTTCGTCGTACCCAATCCTTTCCGTCAGGTCGACCGAAAAGGGCGCGGATCATAGCCTTGGCGGGGTCAGCTGGTCAAGGTTTGACCGGTTCGCGCATTCATCTCAGCGGTTGGCCTGAGCCCGCCACCTCGCTATGATGCGCGCCCCTGCACGGCCGGTGTGGCGGAATTGGTAGACGCGGCGGACTCAAAATCCGTTTGTGGTGACACAGTGTGGGTTCGAGTCCCTCCACCGGCACCAGGCAAGGCAAAAACCCGCGCAAGCGGGTTTTTTGTTGGGTGCGGGCGAAAAATCTGCAGCCAAATCTTCGTCGCCGCGTTCGACTGATTCGGTCACTTGCGTGCGCGCTTGATCGCGGCGGGACGCCACTCCCACGCTTCCTTCGACAGACGTTCACAGAGGAAAAGCGGCAGCGGACTGTGGCGTAGAGCAATCTTTGTCGCGACAAACAAAATGTTCGGTTCTGCCAGGTGGTGGCGTTGAAAGTGCTTCAACACCACAACCGCAAGGATTCAGACCGTCATGAACACTTCGAAAACCCAAGTGCAACGCACGCCAGCGCGTCGATTGGCGGCTTTTCTGCTCGGCATCTTCGTCTTCAATTCCGCGTCCGCGGTCGAGTTCTGCGTCAACGACGCGGCGACGCTGGATGCGGCCATGGTGGTCGCCTCGCTGATCAATACGTCGGCGCACACGATTCGCATGCGGCAGGGTACCTATGCGTTGACCGCGAGCACCAACTACACCTTCGCCGCACCGACCACCGTCGAGGGCGGCTATACCGCAGGGTGCGCGGCCCGCGTCGTCAATCCGACGAATACGGTGATCGACATCGGCCTCGGCCATGCCTTCGAGTGGCGGCAGCTGACGGGTACGCCACAGGCCCTGATCAGCGTCGACGGCGTGACTTTTGCGCATGCGAACGCCGGCCTGTTCATTCAAGCCGGGCAATACGGCGATTTCTCCAATGATCCCGGCAGCGTCAAGTTCACGCGGGTGCGATTCACCAATATCTCCGTCGGTGGCGCGGCGACCCCGGTGTGGGCGATCGCCTACAACAATGGCATCACCCTCGACAATGTGCTGATCGACCACGTCACCGCCGCTGACAGTTGCGGCTTCAAATTGCGTGCCGAAGGCGGCGCGTTCATGCGTCTCAACCACGTGACCGCTGACCTGGCCGGCGGTGACGACTTGTGCTTCGACGACGACAACGATGTCGACACCGAAATCGTCATTTTCAACAGCATCCTGTGGAACTCCGGTGCCGGCACATCAACCTTCAGCGGTGTCCTCAGCAGCGGTACCAACGTGCTGATGGCCAACAACATCTCGCATGGGCATTTCTTCACCGGTGCCACGCCGGTGATCCAGGGCCAGCTCAATGCCGCACCCGGCTGGCTTGGCCCGGCGTCCGGCAACTATCACCTGCAGACTGCTGCACCGCTGTCCATCGCCATCAACAACGGCACCACCTCGGTCACCTACGGTGGTGAGCCCGCCAGCGACATCGAAGGTAACCCGCGCATTTCCGGAAGTGCGCCCGATCGCGGCGCGTACGAGTCGCCATACAACGATCAGAGCGTGCTGACGGTGACCAATACGCTCGACGCGGGTGTCGGCTCGCTGCGTCAGGCCATGCTCGATGCGAACTCGTCGCCATTGATCGCCAAGTCGATCAAGTTCGATATTCGCGGTGCCGGCAATGTGCCGATCTGCCCGGCAGTCATTGCACTCGCCACGACCCTGCCTGCGATCGCCGCGCCGATGACCATTGATGGCTACACGCAATTAATGTCGATCAAGAACACCGCTGCGGAGAGCTTCAATGCCAACTTGTGCGTGTTCGTGAAACCGGCTTCCGGCACGCTGAGTGCAGGCTTTCGCGTGCCGGTGGTGGCGATCGGCGACACCAATGAGCCATCGCTGACATTGCGCGGCCTCGGGCTCGGAGGTTTCGGGCAGGCAGTGATCATTCTCGATGGCGTCAACCACGTCATCTCCGGCAACCAGTTTGGCGGCAATGCCAATGGCGTTGGCCTGCCGGGTGCCGGCCTGTTCGCGATCTCGGTCGGCGTCAACGTCGGCGGAAGTTTGATCGTCGGCGGGCTGAGCGACGCCGACCGCAATGTGATCGTCGGCGCCGGCACCAATGGCATCAACATCCAGTCCACCGTCATCAGCAACACCGCCAACTGCCAGATCGTCAACAACCTGGTCGGTCTGGCGCAGAACGGCACCAGCGACATCGCCAACGGCGTCGGCATCCATGCGGGTGGCAGTGGTTGCGCGATCACGCGCAACCGCATCACCGGCAACACCAGCGCCAACCTCGTCGTCGCCGGCAATGGCAATGTCATCCAGCAGAATCAGATTGGCCTGACCACGCAGGACATCGGCGTCTTCAACGGCGCCGTCGGCGTACTGGTCCTGGGCACGAACAACATCATCGGCGCCAGCGGCAATGGCGGCGCGATCAGCGCCAACACCATCCGCTACAACGTCGCTGGCGGCGTCGTGATCCAGGGCGACAGTGCCACCGGCAATTCGGTCAAGGCGAACCTGATCTACGACAACGGCTTCGCCAGCAACGGCATGGACATCGACCTCGCCAGCAGCAGCGCGACCCGAGGTATCACCGCCAACGACGTTGGCGACGGTGACGTCGGACCGAACCAGTTCCAGAACCATCCGCTGGTGACCAGTCTGGTTTACACCGGACCGGGCGCTGTCGCGCGGCCGGCGACACTCGGCGGATCGCTCGATGCAGCACCAGGCACCTACCGGGTCGATGCGTACTACGCGAGTGCGACCAATGTGCTCGGTGCCCGCGGCCATGCGCAGGTATTTCTCGGCACGCGCAACATCACCCTGGTCAGCGGAGCGGGCGCGTTCACGATCGACGTCGTGGTGCCCGAGCAAATCGCCACTGGTGTCGTCAGCTTCACCGCGACGAGTGCGAGCGGCAATACCTCCGAAATCGGCCCCGCGTTCTCGGTCGTCAGCGCCGATCTCTTCAAAGACAGTTTCGAGTGAATGCCATGACCCATTCACGACAAGCACTCGCCTGTCTGATCGCGCTGATCGTTCTCGGCAGCGGCAACATCGCGGCGGCCAACATCTGCGTCTGGACGGGCGCGATCAACGGCTTGTGGTCGGCACCCGGCAATTGGTCGGGTTGCGCCGGCACGCCCGTCAACGGCGACACCCTGCACTTTCCGGAAGCTGCCAACAACAAGAACATGACCCATGAACTGGCGCCATTGAACAGCGTGGCCGCCATCAATTTCACCGGCACCACCTCCGGGTACACGCTCAGCGGCAACGGTCTGAGCATCGGCGATGGCGGCATCAGCAACGGCAATGCCACTGGCAGCAATCAGATTGACCTCGACCTGACCCTCGGCGCCTCGCAGTCGTTTGCCGGGGGTAGCGGCGCGATGCTGATCAGCAATACCGTCGACTTGAACGGGCAGACCGTAAAGATCACGTGGCCACTCGGCAGCGGACTGTTGGCTTGGACGATCAGTGGCGTGGTCAGCGGAAACGGTGCCATCGAAGTGACCGGATTCGGCTTGTCGACCGGTCTGCAATTGTCCGGCGACAACAGCTTTGGCGGACCGCTCACACTCAAGAGCGGCAGCACCTTGCTCGGGCATGCGCACGCGCTCGGCGTGGCCGATGGCAGCGTCGGCAATGGCACCAACATTCATTCCGGCGCGGGACTGATGATCGGCACCAATCTCACTATTGGCAACGAGTCGTTGAGCATGGCGTCAGGTGCCGGCCAAGACGGGCGCGGGCAGCTGCGTTTTCTCGGCGGCACGTTCTGGGGTGGCCCGGTGCAACTCTTCGGTATCGGTACCAGCCGTATCGCTTCGTCCAGTGCCGGTAGCTCGCTGCAGTTCGCCGGCGAGATCAGCGGTACTGGCGGGCTGGAACTGGGCAGCAATCCGAACGTATCGATCAAGTTGAGCAACGCCGGCAACAGCTTCAGCGGCGGCGTCACGACGATGGCGCTGACACCAACTCAAGGCGTGGTGATCCAACTCGGTGCCAATTTTGCGCTGCCCGGATCATCAAGCGTCGTGCTGAACGGCCATTCGCTGCTTGATCTGAACGCGTTCGACGCCAGCATTCCCGCACTCGCTTGTACCAGCACCGACAGCCTGGCCTTCGGCTTCGGCAGTTCGCTCACGGTCGGCAGCAATAACGCGAGTACGAATTGCGATGCGCAGATCTCCGGCAACCCGAGCACATCGCCGATCACGGTGTTGACGAAAGTCGGCAGCGGCGTGCTGACGCTCAGCGGAGAAAGCACCTATGCCGGCGAGGTCGATGTGCTTGGCGGCGGACTGCAGGTCAACGGGGGGTTGATGGCTGACCCGAGCACGGCCATCTTCGTCAGCAGCGGTCAGAACGCGACGCTGTTCGGCAATGGCGCGGTTGGCAACGTGGTGGCATCCGGCATCGTGCATGGCGGCGGCAGCAACACCCCGGGCACGCTCTCGACCAGCTTCCTGAGTCTGGTCGGCATCGGCCGCATCAGCGCGCGGCTTGCCGGCGCGGCGGATTACGACCAGCTCATCGCAAGCAATGTCAGCCTGGGTGCGAGCTCGGCCTTGTTGCTGTCGTTGGACTTCGACCCGATTCCCGGAACCGTGTTCACGCTGATCAACAATATCGGCGGTCTCGCCGTCACCGGCACATTCGCTGGCTTGCCCGAAGGCGCCAGTGTGATCCTCGCCGGCACACCTTTGCAGATCAGCTACGTCGGTGGCAACGGCAATGACGTGACGCTGACCGTATTGGCGAACCTCCCGCTGCTCAACGATGGATTTGAATGATCGATGCGTCGCTAGCGACCCATTGCCGCCAATTCCTGCTGGCGCCGCTGATACGTCGCCAAGGACGATTTGTCGTCGGCACTGGGCGACGGCTTGCGTTGCGCGAAATCCACAGCTTCGGCAATCAAGGTTCTCGCCTGATCCTCATGGCCCAGGCTGATGGCGACTTCGGCCTGCACGCTGAGCACCTCGGCGAGCGCAGACTCATGACCGGCGGACTGCGCGCGCAATACGTTGGCTGCCCGCGCCGTGTAGTCGGCCGCCGGTTGTGTCCGCCCCAGCAGCAAATGGAGTTCGCCAATGTCGCCCCACAGTTCGGCACGAATCGGGCTGGTGGCGGACATCGGACCATCCCAGAGTTGATCGACCGCAATCATCATCTTCAGGGCCGGAGAAAGATTCTGCAGGCGCCAGTCGATTCCGGCGGCCTGATACAAGCACCAGCCCTGCGCCACGACATTCGGCGCGTAAGTCTCGCTATGGATGCGCGCGACTTCGACGAAGGCGTCGCGCGCACGCGGCAGTTCGTTGCGCGCGTTGTACAGCAGAGCGCGGTCGTACAGATTGTTGGCATAGCGACGCGTGTTCTCGCCCATCGAGGCGCGCACTTGCACGGCCGCGAACTCGAGCTTCTGCTCCGCCTCGTCCAGACGACCGAGGTCGATCATCACCCAGCCGACTGCTTCGTCGGCAGTCACGGTGCGCATGTCGGTCGCGCCATATCGGCCTGCGTACCAGTCACGCGCGCGCTCCATCGCCTGCAGCGACTCCGTCAGCCGCCCGACATCCTTCAACGAATTGCCGACCCGGATCAGCGCGCGCGTCGACCTTTCGCCAACGCCACCCTGGTCATAGCGTTCGGACAGTCGCAGCGACTGGTCGGCCAGCGCCAGAGCCGCCGTCCATTCGCCGTCGCCGCGCGCGATCAGCCAACGGTCGGCGAGCACTTGAACGCGCAGGTCAACGGTCTGCGCAGTGTCGGCCGCAGCGAGCTTGTCGACTTCGGCCAGCCAGGCCAGCGCCTGCTGCATGCGCGACGAACTTTCGGCGGCGAACGCGCCACGCTCCAATGCGGCGGCAAGTACCAAGGGTTCGGTGCCCGGGTCGTTGCGCAGCAACGCGATCGCCTGCTCGAAGTGCGGCAGCGCATCGCCAGATTCCCCCAGCGACAGGAAACCGCTCCCGATGATCTGCGCCATCCGAGCGCGCACCGCTGGTTGTCCGACGAGCTCAGTCTGCAACCGCTGCGCGCCATGTTCGAACATGCTGTGCGCGGTCAGTTGCTGGCCGTTGTTGAGGTTCGGATCGGCCACCTTGAACCAGTCGGCGACAAAACCCAGTGCCGCGCTGGAGCGCTCGGCCTCCTGCACGGCGCGCTGTTGCGCGCGCAACGTGAACACCAGTCCGGTTGTGCTGGCGAGCACCGCGAACAGCAGCATGCCGGCCAGCGCACGGCGCAAACGACGGCGTTTCGCACGCTCGGGCGCGGTGATCAGCTGCTGGCATTGGGCGAACGCGTTCGCCGAAGTCGGTCGCACATCAGGTACCGGATCGACCATCGCGCCTAAGAGCTGGATGAATCCGGACGACAGATCGCAGCGCGCATGCAGGCGTTGCAGCGCACTCGCGGCATCCGGCGTACGTCGAGTCGCCGCGTAACACAGCGTCGCCCCCAGCGAATAAAGGTCGGCGGCCGTGCCGAGGCGTTCGGTGCCGAGCTGCTCGGGCGCCATGAAGTGCAAGGAACCGGCGCCAAGACGCACCGTGCCACTGTCGTCGAGACTCGCGCCGCCGCCGAAGTCCATCAACACGAAACGCTGCGTGCCGGCTTCACGCATGACGTTCAAGGGCGTCACATCGCCATGCACCATGGCCTGTGCATGCACCGCAGTGAGTGCGCCGGACATGACGCTGGCCAGTTGCAGTAGCGCGTCCGCACTCAACACACCGTCGCGCTCGATCTGCGCCGCCAGCGTCTCACCGGTGATCAGGTCGGTCCAGATACCGGCACGCCCGTCATGCACCGCAGCGCCATGCACCGCCAGGACATGCGGATGTCGAACCTGGGCCAGACGGCGCGCTTCCTCGATGAAAGCGCGTCCCGCCACAGGCGCGAACTGATTGCCGGTACGCCTCAGCTTGAGCGCCACTTCTCGTTGCAGCATCGGATCAAATGCGCGATAGACCTCACCGAAACCGCCAACGCCGATCGATGCCAACACCGCCAGATGGCCCCATTTGAACAGTACCGGCGTGTGCGCGGCCGGCGCTTCCAGTTCAGCCCATTGCAAGTCGGCAAAAGCGCGCTGCAGACGCGCCAATTTTTCGAGCGCCGCGCTCGGCGCAACCGTTCCGGCCGGCGGCGCTTCGCCATCCAGCAATGCATCGAGCCAGCGCTGATCGCTCATCGCTTCAGGCCAGCAACTCCGAGAGTGCGGTCAGCGCGCGCTTGACTGCCATGCGCGCGGCGTCCGCGGAATTTCGTTCGGTCGCGTCGGCAATCTCCTGGAACGACAAGCCGAATTCGAAACGCAGCAGCACTGCTTCGCGGTCGTCCGGCGAAAGCCGAGCCAGCGCCTGTTCGTATTCGGTCATGGTTTCGACGCCGACCGATGCGGCGATCAGCGGCCGCCATTCGACATCGTCGATGTCCACGGTCTTGCCACCGCCGCGTCGTGCCGAACGCCTGATCTCGTCGCGGATCGAACTCAGCATGGCGTCGCGCAGATAACCGAGAAAAGCGCCTTCATGCCGAGGTTCGAAACTGTCGATCTGCTTGAGCACGCGGATCAGCGTGATCTGGGTCAAATCGGCGGTATCGACCAGATCGCGATGGTTCGCCGGCATCTGCCCCGCCGCCCATCGCCGCAATATCGGCAAATACAGCGCACACAGTCGCTCGCGCGCCACGAGGTCGCCACTGCGCACACGCTGCAACAACAGCGCCGTCGATTCAAGTCTCTGCGTGGTATCCATCGACTCTGCCGCTCACTCACCCGGCCTCAGCATAGCCTGATGAAGCCTTCACCACGGATCCTTGTTGCCGCCCACGTGGCACGCGCAACGAGTGATGGTTTCGCTATTTCGCCTCAGCCAACACCTTTGAAGCACGCCCTTCCAGCTCGGCCGAATCAACGCGCAGTTCGGGCAGGTTCACGGTATCGCGGCGCATCAATAGTTACGTCAGCCCGTCAATGCCGGAAGCGGCAGATCTGGAACTGCGGTCGCGAGCACGGCTTAACCCATTGGATTGCACGTGGTAACCCTAAGGGTTACAGTATCTGCATGATCAAGACGTTTGCGCACAGAGGACTGCAGCGCTTTTTCGTTACCGGGAGCATCGCGGGCATTCAGGCCAATCATGCGGCGCGGCTGCGATTGATCCTGTCGCTGCTCGATCAGGCCAACTGCGTCGGCGACGTCGATTCGCCAGGTCTTCGATTGCATCCGCTTAAAGGCAAACTGAAGGGCCAGTGGGCGGTGACGGTGCACGCGAACTGGCGGATCATATTCCGATTCGATGGCGGCGATGCTTACATCGTCGACTATCAGGACTATCACTGAGGAAGCTCGATCATGCGTATGCACAACCCGCCCCACCCCGGCGAAATTCTCCGCGAACTGTGGCTTGCTCCGCTGGGGCTGTCGATTACCGCCGCTGCGCAGCAGTTGCGCGTATCACGCAAGACGCTGTCTGAAATCGTCAATGGCCATGCGTCCGTCACTGCCGAAATGGCGATGCGGCTGGAAATGGCGTTTGGCAAGAGCGCACAAAGCTGGCTCGGGCACCAGAACGCGCATGATTTGTGGCAGATGCAGCCGCGCGCAGCGGCGCTCGGCGTACAACGATTGAAGGCAGCCGCGTAACGCTCGCGGATTTGCCGCGCATCATTGGCAACGTCGTCTCACGGCGATCATTTCGTTACTTCGCGTCAGCCAGCACCGGCGACGCACGCCCTTCGAGCTTCGCGGCATCGACACGCAGTTCGGGCAGATTCACGGTTTCGCGATGCGTCAGCATTTGCGTGAGTGCATCGAGCCCGGAGCCGCCATGCGCGCGCAATTCGACGTCGAGTGCAGCGAACAGCGCGACTGCCTTGCGGGTGCGGTCCTGGCTGGATTCGGCGGCGCGCAGGGTCTTGACCTTGGCGCCCGATGCGCGCGCGCTGGTGATCGCTTTCTGGAAGCGCGACTCGGTGATCAGACCGACGCGACGGCCGATTTCGAGCGAATAGAATTCGGCGATGCCTTCGCTGATCCAGTCCTGCATCGGCGCGCCGCGGATATTGCCGAACACGTGTGCGAGTTCATGCAGCAAGGTGCTGGTGCCATTGGCGCTGATCAGCGGACGCTCGGCATGCAGCCACAACGAACCCGGACCGGACAGGCCGCCGCGCCACATCGGGTCACCGCTGCGCACGATCAGAGTCTTTTCGGGAAGTTCGCCGAACACCTTGCGCATTTCCGGCAACACCTGACGCAGGATTGCCATCGTCACCGCAGCATCGACGCGTTCGCCTTTCGGCGCGGTGAGGATCACGCGCGTGCCGGCAATGGTTTCGCGCGAAGTCGCCAGTTGCCCGGCAGCGATCCAGCCAACCGGGCGATCGAATTTGCGGGTCGCGCTGTTGATCGCGAATTCGCCGCCCTTCACTTTCGAAAACGGCGTCTCGACATCGACCCAACCACGCGGCAGTTTGAAGCCGAGTCGCGCCTTGGATCCGCTGCCCTTGGTCGCGCGCACCACCGCTGGTGGAAACAGCCGATCGCCACGCACCACGACCCAGTTGGGCGTCATGCGCGCGTCGAATTCGCCATTGTCGCGGCGATGGTCGATCGTCACCCGATAACGCAACGCCCCACCCGCACGCGGCGGCAGCCATTGCACCCGATCGCCCGTGCGCAGCACCTCGCCGTCGCCGCTGACATCGCGATAGGTGTCGGTGGGCATGTCGAGATCGAGTCCGATCAGACGTCCGGTGCCGCGCTGCGTGCTGATCTCGATCGCCGCGACACCTGCTGCTGGCAGGAATTCGACGGCATAGTGCAGCGCATATTTGGGCGCGGGCGTCGCCACAGCGTCGATCGTGCAACTGGCGAGGGCCAGAACGAGCGTCGCGAACATCGGAATGCGGATCATGGTGTGCCTGGTCAATGAACGAAACGACAGTGTACGGAGATACGCCGGCAGTCAGGCACGCTGCGCGCGACGCGGTTCAGATTGGAAATCGACATCGGCGTCATGGCACAACGGCACCACGCAAGCGCAACGCGTTCGCAACCACCGAGACCGAAGACAGACTCATCGCCAGGGCGGCGAGCATCGGACTGAGCAGCAAGCCGAAAGCGGGATACAACACACCGGCCGCGATCGGTACGCCGAGTGCGTTGTAGGCGAAAGCGAACATCAGGTTCTGGCGCATGTTCGCGACCGTCGCCTGGGAAATCTGGCGTGCCCGCAAGATGCCACGCAAGTCGCCTTTGACGAGGGTGACTTGGGCACTCGACATGGCGACATCGGTGCCGGTTCCCATCGCGATGCCGACGTCGGCGGCGGCGAGCGCGGGGGCGTCATTGATGCCATCACCCGCCATCGCGACACGTCGACCTTCGGCTTTCAATTTCGCGACCAGATCAAGTTTGTCCTGCGGTCGAACTTCACCATGCACTTCGTCGATGCCCAGTGTCTTTGCAACCGCTGCCGCCGTGGTCTGACCATCGCCGGTCGCCATCACGATGCGCAGACCGGCCGCGTGCAGGGCGTGGATCGCTTCGGCGCTGCTGGCCTTGATCGGATCGGCGACTGCAATCAAGCCCAGCGCACGTCCGTCCGCAGCCAGGAACATCGCACTCGCACCTTCGCTTCGCAGTATTTCGGCACGCGCAACGAGCGCTGATACATCGACTCCGATCTGCTGCATCAAGGTGCTGTTGCCAAGCGCGAGTGACTGCGCGCCGACACGCCCGCGCACGCCAATGCCGGTTGCCGATTCGAAATCGCTCGCCGACGAAAGTGTCAGAGCCCGACGCTTTGCTTCGTCGACAATCGCGGCCGCCAGCGGATGTTCGCTGCCCTGATCGAGACTTGCGGCGAGCCGCAGCACTTCGTCCGGCTGCACGCCATCAACCGCGAGCACCTCACGAAACGCCGGCCGTCCCTCGGTCAGCGTTCCGGTCTTGTCGACGATCAGGGTATCGATCGTACGCAGACGTTCGATCGCTTCGGCGTCACGGAACAACACGCCCGCCTGCGCGGCGCGCCCGGTCGCGACCATGATCGACATCGGCGTCGCAAGACCGAGCGCACAGGGACAGGCGATGATCAGCACCGCGACGGCATTGACGATGGCGTAGGTCCAGGACGGTTCCGGGCCGAACAAGCCCCATACGAAGAACGTCGCGAGCGCAATGGCGAGCACGCCGAGCACGAACCAGAAACTGACCTGATCGGCGAGCTTCTGCATCGGTGCACGCGAACGTTGCGCCTGTCCGACCAGCTGCACGATCTGCGCGAGCACGGTGCTCGACCCGATCTTGTCGGCGCGCATGATCAGACTGCCGTTTGCATTGATGGTCGCGCCGATCACGCTCGCGCCCGGCACTTTTTCCACCGGCATCGACTCACCGGTCAACATCGATTCGTCGACGCTCGAACGACCTTCGAGCACGACCCCATCGACCGGCACTTTTTCGCCCGGTCGCACACGCAGGCGGTCACCGACATGCACGTGCGTCAAAGGCACGTCTTCCTCGCTGCCGTCCTCGCGGATTCGGCGCGCAGTCTTCGGTGCGAGGCCGAGCAGTGCGCGGATCGCCGCCGACGTATTCGAGCGCGCTTTCAGTTCCAGCAACTGCCCCATCAGCGTCAGTGACACGATGATCGCTGCCGCCTCGAAGTAGACGCCGACGCGACCGTGTTCGCGAAAGGCCGCCGGGAACCACTCGGGCACCAGCGTCGCGATCAGGCTGTAGCCAAAGGCTGCGCCGACGCCGGTACCGATCAGGGTCCACATGTTCGGGCTGCGATTCGCGATCGACTGCGCCCAGCGCACGAAGAACGGCCAGCCTGCCCACAGCACGACTGGTGTCGACAGCGCGAGTTCGATCCAGGTCTGCGTATTCGCCGAAACCAGGGCCAGACGATGTCCAAACATTGCGAGCCCGAGCGTCAAGATCGACAACGGCAAGGTCCACCAGAAGCGATGGCGGAAATCGACCAACTCGGGGTTTTCGCCGTCGTCGAGACTCACCTGCAACGGCTCCAGCGCCATGCCACAGATCGGACACGAGCCCGGCACATCGCGGAGAATCTCGGGATGCATCGGGCAGGTGTACTGCGCGCCCGGGGCCACCGGAGCCACCGGCTGTTCAGACGCAGGTGCCAGATAGCGAGCGGGGTCGGCGACGAATTTCGTCCGGCAACCGGCTGAGCAGAAGTGATATTCCTGCGCCGCGTGCTGCGCATGATGCGGCGAATCCGGCTTGACGGTCATGCCGCAGACGGGATCGATCATCGCTGGGTCGGTGGATGCCAAAGCCCGTTCATGGGCGTGCTGGTGAGGGTCGCTGTGTATGTGTTTCATGACGGATTCTCCTGAGTGAGTGCATTCAGGATCGGACAAGCCTCGGCGCGCCCGTGTCCGGGGCAGGCGCGGATCAGGGTGTTGAGTCCACTCTGGATCCTCGCCAGTTCGGCGATGCGTAGCTCGATGTCGACGAGTTTGGCCTCGGCCGCACGCCTGATCCGGGCCACGTCGCGCTCATCACTGAGTGCGAGCAGGTCACGGATGTCGGCGAGCGAAAACCCCAGCGACTTGGCGCGACGAATGAAGCGCAAGCGTTTCAATTCGACCTCGCCGTAGCGCCGGTAACCGGATGCCATGCGGCCGGACGGGTTCAGCAAGTGATTGCGCTCGTAGTAACGCACGGTGTCGATCGCGACCCCAGCCTGTTTTGCGAGCTGACCAATACCGAACATCGTCATGTCTGATCTCCTGTGCCGCGCCAGTCTGCAGTCTTGACCATAGTCCAGAGTCAAGCGCCGCAACGTGTGCCGCCGAACAAAAGTGTCATGTTCGTCAACGCACCGACGCCGTCCACACGCGCCGCCTACCGTCGCATCTCCAACCGAGAGTGGCCGAGGGCACCTCCGGCAAGGATCATCCTTTACTCGGAGTCGCCACATGTCCCGGATCATCCGTCGTACGCAACATGATCGTTCCACCTTGGCCATATGCACCGCTGTGATCCTGGCCGCTGCCTTGGCTGTGACTGCGCCGTGGGCACAAGCCGGCGAGCAAATGAAACCCATGGACAAGCCGACTGCGGCCACAACGATGGATCATTCGAGCATGGCCGGCATGCCGCACAGCGCAGGCATGTCGATGACCGGCAATGTCGAATTCGACTTCGCGACGAACATGCGCAAGCACCACCAGATGGGCGTCAGCATGTCGCGCGCGCTGATCAAGAACAGCAAGGATGTCGAGCTGGTGCGTCTGTCGCGCGCCATCATTACCGCGCAGAACAAGGAAATCGCCACACTTGATCGCTGGTTGAAAGCGAACAAGAAACCGGTCGCGATGTCTGCACCCAAGATTCAATAGCGCGAACACGATCACGAACCGTGCTCTAACCGTGTTCTCATGCCGGCGTGATTGACCGGCCTGGCTTCGAGCGTCGGTGCGGTTCCCGGTGGTGGCGCGCGTCGTCCAGAAGTCGCGCCCCGCTTCTGGGTGCGTGCGACGACGCCTTCGCGACGCGACAACAGCGCAGTCCGGCAGCGCTCGACGACGGTGCCGGTGCTGGCAGTTGATCCGATCTCGTCCACGCAACCAAGGTCGCAAGTGCGATGCCTGCGAATTTGGTTGATGGATTCACTTCGAATCCCCATCTTTGGCTGTGATCGTTACGGCAGTGGAACAACATTGGCAATCGCGGCCGACATCCTGTCGATCTGCATCATGGCAACACCAGCCCGCCACCGAGCGCGCGTTGCAGTTCGACGTGGGCCAGCGCGAGACTGAGCTCGGCATCGACCACCTGACCTGCAACGGCGATCAGCGCACGTTGGGCTTCCAACCGGGACAGCAAGTCGATGCTGCCATTGCGATGCTGGGCCGCGGACAAGGCGTCGGCCAACTCAATCCGCTCGCGATGCTGAATGACGCCGTCTGCCGCAGCCCCTGCGACGAACAGCAACGCAGCCGCGCGTTCGACCGACAGCATGACCGCGCGTCTTTGTGCTTCATTGCGATGCCCGGCTTCTCGCAGCAGCGCATCGGCACGATCTGCACGCGCGCGACCGTCGTCAAACAGCGGCAACGCGATGCGTAGCGCCGGCCCAACCATGACGCCTTCATCGCTACGGTCCAACTGCGCACCGATCTCGGGCTCCGTCGCGCGCAGTCTCCCGATTTCCAATCGGCGCTGGTGCCGCGCGATATCGATCGACGCAGCACTGGCTTGCAACTCCACACGTTGCGACAAGGCCTTTGTCGACCACACCGCGACGTCCACTTGCGGAATATTCGGTCGCGACCATGTGGCCGGCAAATTCACGCCAGACCGCGACGGCAAACCGAGCTTCTCGGCCAGCATCGACTTTGCCGCTACCTGCGCGGCATCGGCTGCGTGCAGCAAGTGTCGCCGCTCGTCCTGCATCGCTTGCGTCTGCAGCAGCTCGGACTGGGGAACCAACCCGTTCTGGGCGAGTCGCGACTTCAGCGCAAGCACCTGCGCGTCGATGGCGAGTTCGTCGCGCAGCAACTGCTGACGTTGCGCGGTGGCGATCGCCTCGTAATACGCCAATTGCGCCGACCAGGCCCGGTCGAGCAGGCGCTGCAGGGTCTCGGCACGTTCCTGCCGCCACTGTGCGTCGGCAAGATCGATACGGCGCTGGCGTGTCAGCAGGTCATAGAGACTCTGCATCCAGCCGGCTTCGACGGCGATGCGTCCGCCACTTTCGGGCACCAGGGTCATCAGCGACAACATCGGATTGCGCAGCAAGCCGGCCTGTGCGCGTTCGGCATCAGCGACTTCAAGCCGCGCGAGTTCGGCGCGCACGTCCGGGTGATTCGCCAACGCGGCTTGCACGACGCGTGACGGCGTCAATGGTTCTGCAAACCACGCGATGTCCAAGTAGGCGTCCGCTTCGTGCGGTAGCGGCAACGCGTCCTGATCCTCGCGTCGCTGCGGCGCTACCGCACACGCCGCCAGCATCGGGAGGATCGATAAAAAAATCCATGGCCCACGTTTCATGACTCACCCCGTTGAATGCGCCGCATCAGCATCAGCTTGTAGATCGCCGGCAACACGATCATCGACAGCAACGGCGCGCTGAGCATGCCGCCGAGCATTGGCGCGGCGATGCGGCTCATGGTCGCGGCACCAGCGCCGGTGGCGAGCAGGATCGGCAGCAGACCAGCGAGAATGGTCACGACCGTCATCGCCTTCGGGCGCACACGCCGCAGCGCGCCCTCCCGCAACGCAGCGTCGAGCGTTGCTTCATCGTGCAAGTCACCATTCTGCTGAGCGCGCCGAACCGAAGCGTCCAGTGTGATCAACATCACCACGCCGAATTCTGCGGCGACACCGGCGAGCGCGATGAAGCCGACCGCGACCGCGACCGAGAACGCGTAACCCAGCGCCCACAGCAACCACAGGCCACCGACCAGCGCGAACGGCACCGTCAGCATGATCAGCGCCGCCTCACCAACGCGACGGAACACCGCGAACAGCAGCACGAACACGATCAGCAGGGTAATCGGCACCGCCACTTGCAGGCGCGCAGCAGCGCGGTTTAACGCTTCGTAATTGCCGACCCAATGCCATTGCACGCCCGCCGGCAACGCACCGGCCTCGCGCAACGCTCGCTCGGCACGCGCGATATAGGCACGCAAATCTTTCTCGCGCAGATCGACGAACACATACGTCGACAGTTGCGCGTTTTCGCTGCGGATCATCGGCGGCCCGGACTCGATGCGCACATCGGCGATCTGACCGAACGGAATCTGTGCGCCGGACGGCGTCACCAGGGGAATCTCGCGCAGGGCTTCCGGCGAATCGCGCCAATCGGCACCTAGGCGCAGACTGATCGGATATCGCTCGCGGCCTTCAACCGCACGACCGAGCGACTCACCGCCGACGGCACTCGCCAACCAATCCTGCGCCTCCTGCATTGACCAACCGTACTGGGCCAGCCGCTCGCGATCGGGGCGCACATGGATTTCGCGGGCATCCGCCGCGCGCTCGGCGAACGCCGAAGCGGTGCCTGGCACGCCGCCGAGCACACGCGCGATCTGCTCGGCCGCCTGCGAGACCACGGTCAGGTCCGGCCCGCTGACACGCACCCCCAGCGGCGTACGAATGCCGCTGACCTGCATGTTGATGCGATTGAGGATCGGCGGCACAAAGGCATTGGTCAGACCCGGCAGTCGCAACTTCGCATCGAGCTCTGCGATCAGTTTTTCGCGCGTCATGCCAGCCCGCCATTCGCTTTCCGGCTTGAACTGGATGACCGACTCGAGCATCGTCAGCGGCGCCGGATCGGTCGCCGATTCGGCACGCCCGGCCTTGCCGAAGACACGCGCAACTTCGGGCACCGATTTGATCAGGCGATCGGTGCGACTCAGCAATGCCTGTGCCTGTGTCGGCGACAAGCCCGGCAACGTCGTCGGCATGTACAGCAGATCGCCTTCTTCCAGTTCCGGCATGAACTCGCTGCCGACGCGACTCATTGGCCACCACGCACTGGCCAGGCCGATCAGTGCGATCAACACGACGACATACGGCCGCCGCAGCGCGAAATGCAACAGCGGCCGGTACGCTGCGGCCAACCAACGCGTCAGCCGATGTTCGGACTCGTCCCGAAATCGACCCCGAACCCAAAGCGCGATCAGCACTGGCACCAGCGTCACCGACAACATCGCCGCGACCGTCAGCGCCCAGGTCTTGGTCCACGCGAGCGGCGCAAACATGCGTCCTTCCTGCGCTTCCAGCATGAATACCGGCAGGAATGACAGGGCGGTGATCAGCAGCGAGAAGAACAGCGCCGGTCCGACTTCGATCGCGCTCGCAGCGATCACACGCGCATGGTCGGCACCGCCCGCTTCGACGCCATGCTCGTTGGCATGCCGTTCCAGATGTGCGTGCGCGTTTTCAATCATGACCACGGCGGCGTCGACCATCGCGCCAATCGCGATCGCAATGCCGCCGAGTGACATGATGTTCGCGTTCAATCCCTGCCAGCGCATGATCGCGAGCGCGATCAACACACCCAGCGGCAAGCTGACGATTGCGACCAGCGCCGAGCGGAAGTGCCACAGGAACAACAGGCAGACGAGCGACACCAGCACCAGTTCTTCGAGCAGCTTGAAACCGAGATTGTCGACAGCGCGCTCGATCAATGCCGAACGGTCGTAGGTGGTGACGATCTCGACGCCTTGCGGCAGCCGCGCGCGCAGTTGATCGAGTCGCAGCTTGACCGCGTCGATCACCGCCTTCGCATTGCTGCCATCACGCATCACCACGATGCCGCCGACGGCTTCGCCTTCGCCGTCGAGTTCGGCAATGCCATTGCGCGAGGCCGGCCCGAAACGCAGCTCGGCGACATCGCGCAGCAGTACCGCACGGCCGTCCTTGAGCACGCCAGTCGGCACCGCACCAAGATCATCGAGCGAACGGATGTAGCCGATGCCGCGTACGATGTATTCGGCCTCGGCCATCTCGATGCGCGCCCCGCCTGTTTCCTGGTTCGCGCTGCGCACCGCGTCCAGCAACTGGTTGAAGCCGATGCCATACGTCTGAAGCCGCCGCGGATCGATGATCGCCTGGTACTCGCGGACGAAGCCGCCGACACTGGCGATCTCGGCGACACCCGGCACGCGCTGCAATTCGAAGCGCAGCAGCCAGTCCTGCAGGGAACGCAATTCGGCGAGATCATGCTGCCCGCTGCGATCGATCAACGCGTACTGGTAGACCCAGCCGACGCCAGTCGCGTCCGGACCCAACACCGGGTCGACACCTTCGGGCAATTCGTTGCGCACCTGCGACAACGCCTCAAGTACGCGTGAGCGCGCCCAATACAGGTCGGTGCCGTCCTCGAACAGCACGTACACGAACGAATCGCCGTACATCGAGAAGCCGCGCACCGCCTTCGCCTTCGGCAGCGCCAACATGCGCGTGGTGATCGGATAGGTGATCTGGTCCTCGACAATCTGCGGTGCCTGCCCCATCGCCGGCGTGCGGATGATCACCTGCACGTCGCTGAGGTCGGGAATCGCGTCGAGCGCGAGTTCGCGCACCGAGACCAGACTGGCGATCGTCAGTACCAAAGTCGAGACCAGAACCAGTCCGCGATGTGCCAGCGACCAGTGGATGATGCGTTCAATCATGGTCGTGTCCAGAAGCGGACGACGCCTTGACTTGCAACGTCGGCAAGGCCGAATGCAGTTGCGCTTCGCTGTCGAGCAAAAACTGGCCGGAGACGACGATGCGATCGTGTTCGTCCAGTCCCTTGATGATCTCGATGTCGTCGCCGTAGCGCATGCCGGTCACCACCGTGACCGCCGCGAATGCGCCATCGCCGTCCTCGCGCATCACCCTTGTCGCATCGCGGGTCCGAATCACGGCGGCATTTGGCACCAGCAGCACCGCTGAACGCTGCGCACCAGTGATCTCCGCATCGAGCACGCTACCGAGCGGCAGATCACCACCGTCGTCGAGCTGGAAGCGCAACGCCAGCGTCTGCGTCACCGGATCAAGCACCGGCAGCCACTGCGCCTGCTGCCCGACCCAGGCGGTTTGCGGCATTCCCGGCAAGCTGAAGTGCGCGTCCGGCGCAGGGCCGAGCAGCAGTCGTTGCGCGGGGAATAATTGTGCCTCGACGCGTCGCCCGGCGCTCGCCGCGAGTTCCATGATTACGTCATCGCGACCGACGCTGCTGCCTTCGCGCACACCGATCGCGGTGATCACGCCGCTCGCCGGTGCCCGCAGCGGCATGCGTCGCGACGATTTTCCGTTGACACGCACGGCTTCGATATCACGCTCGGCGATGCCGTATCGACGCAGGCGCTCGCTCGCCGCTTGAGCGGTCTCTGCACCGATCAACAGTTCTTCCTGCGCCTGCACGAGATCGGGCGCATAGATCTCGGCAATCACTTCGCCCACTGCGACGCGCGCGCCAATGTTGCGCACATGCAGCTTTTCGATATAGCCGTCGACTCGCGACTGCAGGCGCACTTCGCCGCGCGCATCGGCGACGACGCGCGCCGGCACCCGCACCGTGGCACGCACGTCGTGCCGCATCGCGTGTGCGGTGCGAATGCCGAGCGACTGGATCACTGCGGCGTTGATCTGTATCGCATTCGCGGCCTGCGACGAAGTTGTCGCCGCGACCAGCGGCTGCCTCAACACCAGCGTCATGCCGCAGATCGGACAGGATCCCGGCACCGGCGAAGTGATGTGCGGATGCATCGGGCAGACGTAGAGTGCGGCCTGCGCGGCATTGGGCAACGCCACGGCGCTTGTCGTCGGTTTTACGTCCTGGGCGACAGCAACCGGTTCGTCGCCAGCACAGGCCGACAGCAGGGACAAACACGGGACGACGACGGCAAACGCCGCACACCGCAGAGGCAGTGAATGGAAACGGGACATGGTGACTTCCTCGCAAACGCAAACCCACGCGGACGCCCAAAGCGCCGCGGAATCGATCAGGCGTTTACGCGGAAATGGGCGGTGGTAGCGGTGGAATCGGCTGACGCGTCGTCAGCGCAAAGCTGCGCGCTGACGGCGGCGCCTGGGGACGAAAGCGCACGCCGGTCGCCAACAGCATCGGCACGCCGACGAACTGCGCACCGGCCCGGTAACACTGCAGATTGCAATCACCGGCGTTGCATCCGCCTTCATCACCGCAACACGGCATCGCATGTTGCTTGCTGTCTTGCGTCGGTTGATCTTGCTGATGGCACGGCGGCTGCGTCGTTGCGGCGCCTGCCGTGGCTGCCGCGGCAGGTGCCACCGGCAAGCTCGCCAAGGCCAAAGATTGCGCCAGCACGACGAGCGCCATCGCGGCGAACATCAAACTGCGGACAAGGGCGGGCATGCGCTTCATGGTGCATGGAGTGTAGTCCTTGCGGGAAGTTCCGGGGGTGACGAAAAAGCATCGCGGCTTCCGGCAACTGACTTGGGTCAAGGCATCCTGCCGGTGCCGCGCGCAGACTTGCGGCATGAACACCATGGTCGATTCCTTCCCGATTTCTCCGCGCCTGTTCGCGGCGGCGCCGCATCGGCTGCTGTTTTTTGTCGGCGCGCTGAATGTGCTCGCGGCGATGACCTGGTGGGCGATGTGGCTGCAGCAACTGCGCTTCGGTGCGATCGGCCTGGCGCAGCCGCCGGTGATTGCCGGCTGGGCGCATGCCTTCCTGATGCAATATCAGGTGCTGACGCCGTTCATCTTCGGGTTCCTGTTGACCGTGTTTCCGCGCTGGATGTCGCAACCGGAACTCACACCTTGGCATTACCTGCCGGTGGGTTTTGGATTGCTCAGCGGTCAGGTGCTGTTCCTGATCGGGTTGTTCGGCTTCCCGCATCTGATCCACCTCGGCGTGATCAACACACTCGCCGGCTGGGTCGCCGGCTGCGTGTTCCTGTTGAAACCGCTGATCGCAGATCGTGGCAAGACCTGGCATGCGATCAGTGCCTATGCCGCACTGTTGTTCGGCCTGATGGGCGTCATCCTGTTCGCTGTGCATCTGCATACCGGCAGCACCACGCTGGCCGTCGCGTCAATCAAGCTCGGTACCTTCGGCTTGCTACTGCCGATTTACATGACCGTCGCGCATCGCATGTTTCCGTTTTTTGCGAGCGTCGTTGTTCCCGGCTACAGCGGCTGGCGGCCACTCTCGGTGCTCGCCACGTTCTGGGCGCTGACGCTGACGCACCTGGCACTGGAGTTGCTGCAATGGCACACGGCGATGTGGGCGCCTGATCTCGCGTTCGCGGCGCTGAGCGGCTATTGGCTGTGGCGCAACTGGCCACGCGGCAAGGCGCCAGCGTTGTTGCATGTGTTGTTCCTCGGCTTCGCCTGGCTGCCGATTGCGATGCTGCTCTACGCGGCGCAAAGTCTGATGTTGCTCGGAAGCGGCGAACTGCTGCTTGGTCGTGCGCCGGCGCATGCGCTGTACATCGGCTACTTCGGCAGCCTGCTGGTGGCGATGGTCACGCGCGTGACCCAGGGCCATTCCGGCCGACCGCTGCAACTCGGTGCTGTCGCGGCGATCGCGTTCGTGCTGATCCAGTGCGTTGCGGTGCTGCGCATCGTCGCGGAACTGCGGCCCGACGCGATGTTCTGGCAAGTAGTCGCTGCATGCATATGGTTGCTCGCCTTCCTGCCGTGGGTGCTGCGTTCGCTGTTCATCTACACGACGCCGCGCGCCGACGCGAAGCCGGGCTGAGGCCATGCACACCGACAGCGGCCCATCGCTCGATATCGAACAGGCGCGCCCTGCCGATCCGGCACGCGACTGGCTGCATTGGGCGCTGGCGGCCCTTGAGCGCGAATCCGCACGTTCAGCCGATACGCATCTGCTGCAACTGTCGCTCAGCGGCTTTCCCGGCATCCAGATCTATCTGAAGGATGAAGCCGCGCACGCCACCGGCAGTCTGAAACACCGACTCGCGCGCTCGCTGTTTCTGTACGCGCTGTGCAATGGCCGACTCAAGCCGGGACAGTGCGTCGTCGATGTGTCCTCGGGCAGTACCGCGATTTCGGAAGCCTGGTTCGCGCGTTTGCTCGGCCTGCCCTTCGTCGCGGTGATGCCGGCCTGTACATCGCCGAAAAAAATCCAGTCGGTGCAGGCGCTCGGCGGCCAGTGCGATCTGGTCGCCGATCCCGTCGATGCGCAGGCCCGCGCGAACTGGCATGTCGCGATCGGTGCTTGCCACCTCGACCAGTTCGCGCTCGCCGAGCGCGCCACCGACTGGCGCGGAAACAACAACATCGCCGAGTCGATCCTGCGCCAGATGAGCCTTGAACCGGACCCATTGCCGGCATGGATCGTCTGCGGTGCCGGAACCGGTGGCACGTCAGCAACCATCGGCCGCTACATGCGCTATCGCCGCGTCGCGACGCGCCTGTGCGTCGCCGAGCCGACCGGCAGCGCCTTCGTGCATGGCTGGCGTAGCCGCGACCCGGACGCAGTCGCAACGCAACCGACACTGATCGAAGGCATCGGCCGCAGACATGTCGAGCCGGGCTTCCTGTTCGACGTGGTCGACGACGTGATCGAAGTCGACGATGCCGCCTCCTGTGCCGCGATGTGGCAGCTGGAATCGCTGCTCGGCCGTCGCTATGGCGGCTCGTCGGGCACGAATCTGGTCGCCTGCTTGAGAATTGCCGCCGGCATGCGCGAGCGCGGCGAACGCGGCAGCATCGTGTCCCTGTTGTGCGACCGCGGCGAGCGCTACGCCGATACCCTGTTCGACCGGCGCTGGTTGCAAAAACACGAACTCGACATCGACCCGTGGTTGCAGCAATTGCAGGACACGATCGCAAGCGGTCGTTGGTGCGTGCCACGGCCATGACCCATCACCACGACCTGCGCGGATTTCTTGCGCAGCTGGAAGCGCGCGGTCAACTGCGGCGCGTGCATGAAGTAGTCGATCCGCGCCTGGAAACGACGTCGCTCAGTCTGCATGCATTGAAACAGCAGGGCCCGGCGCTGCTGATCGAGCACCCGACCGGGTCCACGCATGCCTATCTGGGCAATTTGTTCGGACATCGCAGCAGAATCGAGGCCGCGCTCGCCGGACGCCCGCTGACGTCGCTGCGCGAACTCGGCGAACTGCTCGCCGCGATCAAGGAACCACGCTGGCCGTCGAGCCTGAAAGACGCCTTGTCGCTGTGGCCGGAATTGGCCCAGCTCGCGCACGTTGCGCCGCGTGCGCAGCGCGAGGCCGCCTTCAACGACATCGTCATCGAAGGCGACGACATCGACCTCGCGCGGCTGCCCATTCAGCACTGCTGGCCGGACGATGTCGGCAAGCTGATCACCCTCGGTCTGGTGATCACGCGCGGCACGCGCCAGCGCCGCCAGAACGTCGCGATCTATCGGCAACAGGTGATCGGCCCGCGGCGCGTGATCATGCGCTGGCTGCCGCATCGCGGCGGCGCGCTCGACTTCGCTGATTTCCAACGCGAGCACCCCGGTGAGCCATTCCCGGTGCTGGTTGCGATCGGTGCCGACCCGGCGACCACGCTCGCTGCCGTAGCACCGGTGCCGGACACGATTTCCGAATACGAATTTGCAGGCCTTTTGCGCGGCGAACGCACGCGCGTTTGGCACAGCGCGCTGACCGGACTCGATGCACCGGCCGGTTGCGAGATCCTGATCGAGGGCTTCATCCATCCGAATGACACCGCGCCCGAAGGCCCGTTCGGTGATCACACCGGCTACTACAACGCCTGCGCCGAATTCCCGGTGCTGACCATCGAACGCCTGCGCCTGCGCCGCGACGCGATCTATCAGGGCAGTTACATGGGCCGCGCGCCGCACGACGAACCCTCGGTGCTGGCGATGGCGCTGAACGACGTGTTCGTGCCGATCCTGCGCAAGGTGTTCCCGGAAATCCACGATTTCTTCCTGCCACCGGAAGCCTGCTCGTACCGCATCGCCGTGGTCAGCATCCGCAAGCAATACGTCGGCCACGCGCGCCGCGTGATGATGGGCATCTGGTCATACCTGCGCCAGTTCACCTACACCAAGTTCGTGATCATCACCGACGAGGACATCGACGTACGCGACTGGTCGCAGGTGATCTGGGCGCTGTCGACGCGGGTCGATCCGGCACGCGATTCGATGCTGGTCGAGAACACGCCGATCGACTACCTCGACTTCGCCAGTCCGGTGCCCGGGCTCGGCTCCAAACTCGGTCTCGATGCGACCCGCAAGTGGCCGGGCGAAACCACGCGTGACTGGAGCCGCACCATCGTGCCAGATGCCGCCGTCGGCAAACGCATGGCGGACGTTTTCGACCGCATCAATTCTGCGCCTGCGGGTTCTGCACCGCCATGAGCGCAGATGCACCGGTCACGTGTACTGGATGTAGGCGCGCTACCCTCGCCACCCCGCCCGAAAACGACCCTGCACCGATGTTCGAATTATTGCCGACCGCGCCCGACGACCCGATCCTTGGCCTGATGGCGCGATTCCGTCAGGACACGCGCAGCGAACGCATCGACCTCGGTGTTGGCGTGTTCCGTGACGCCGACGGGCACACGCCGATCCTCGACTGCGTGCGCGCCGCCGAACGCATGCGCCTCGACGAAGAGAACACGAAGACCTACCAGGGCATGGGCGGCGATCCCGAGTTCAACACGGCGATGGCCGCACTCGCGCTGGGCGACCATGCGGCCTTGCGCGACGGACGCGTCTTCACCGCGCAGACACCGGGCGGCACCGGCGCATTGCGTATGGGTGCCGACCTGATCCGGCGCAGTCGTGCCGACGCCACGGTGTGGCTGCCAGACTCGACCTGGGCCAATCATGCTGCGGTGTTCAATGCCGCCGGCGTGCCGATCAAGACCTTTCCGTACTACGACCGCGACCGTCAGGCGCTGCGTGCCGACGCACTGCTCGCGACCCTGGACACGGTGCCGGCTGGCGACGTCGTGCTGTTGCACGCCTGCTGCCACAACCCGAGCGGTGTCGATCTGCCGGCAGCGATCTGGCCCGAAGTGGCGATTCGTGCCGAACGACGCGGATTCATGCCCTTCATCGACATGGCCTATCAGGGCTTTGCGGAAGACATCGACGCCGACGCCTACGGCCCGCGCCTGCTCGCGCAGACACTGCCGGAGATGCTGCTGGCGACCTCGTGTTCGAAGAACTTCGGGCTGTACCGCGAACGCACCGGTGCGCTGATGCTGCTCGGCGCGAATGCAGCGCAGGCGGCAAGTGCGGGGTCAGTGCTGCTGTCCGGTATCCGCAACGTCTATTCGATGCCGCCGGCGCACGGCGCGGCCATTGTCGCGCGCATCCTGAATCGGCCGTCGCTGCGCGCGCAGTGGCTGGACGAATTGACGCAGATGCGCGCACGCATCGCGGCGATGCGTGCCGCCGCTGTGGAACACCTCGCCAAGGCCGGCGCCGCGCGCGACTTCAGCTTCATCACTCGCCAGCGCGGCATGTTTTCCTTCCTCGGCCTGACGCCGGAGCAAGTCGCCCGGCTACGTGACGAGTTCGCCGTGTACATGGTCGACACCAGCCGCATCAACATCGCCGGCCTTGCCCCGCGCAACATCGAACACTTCGCGCAGTCCGTCGCGCGCGTCTTGCACGACTGAGCGTTGCCTCAACGCGCCGCGCGGGCGCGCAGGGCGCGGATGGCGTCGGAGAAGCGTTGCAGGGTTGGAGTGCAATCGCCGGGCGCGATCATCATCTCGATCAACTGGAAGCGGCCGCGCTCGGCGAATGCAGTGGCCAGCGCCGCGCGCAATTCGGTCGGCGTGTGCACGCGGTAGCCGCGACCACCGAGCGCCGCCGCCAGATCGGCGTAATGCCAATCGCCGAGGTCGGCGCAGCGTGACTCCGGCTGGAAGGCGCGGATCATTTCCCAGCTCTGATTGTTGAGGACGACGACAATCGGGTCCCAGCCGTAACGGCGGCAATTGCCGAGTTCCCAGCCACTCATCTGGAAAGCACCATCGCCGACCAGAATCAGCGGTCGCTCGCCGGTGGTTGCAGCGACGCCAAGCCCCGCCGGCACACCAAAGCCCATCGATGCGTAGTAACCGGGCGCGACCAATGGTGTCGGCCGCAACTCCATCGCTGCGAACAGGCAGTCGCCGATGTCCGACACCAGCGGAAATGCACCGCGCTCGCGGATCAGATCGTTCAATGCGGGGCTCAAATCAGCGGCACGCAGCGGACGGTCTTCATCGCGCAGGCCTTCGGGATAAGTCGGTGGCGGCGGCAACGGACGCTGTGTGGGCGCCGGCGGCAGGCGCACCAGCATCGCCTCAACCAGCGCCGCCAGCGGAATGTCGCGATAGAGGTGATGGCTGACGCGCGCCTCGCGGTGTTCAGCGATCAGTGCGCGGCGGAAATCGAAGCGTTCGGCGGCGACACCGAAGTTGCTGTCGGACATGATCGCGCCGAGCATCACCGGCAGGTCGGATTCATCGAGCAGTGCCGTGGTCTCGGGCGCTCCGGCCACACCAAGGTAAGTGCCGTGCACTTCAACCCCATGTTCGGCGAGCAAGCCGCGGCCCATGAACGTGGTCAGCACCGGCAAGCTGAGCCGCTTCGCCAGTTCCGCGACCTGTGCCTCGATGCCGAAGCGGCGTACTTCGATATCGACCACCAGCACCGGCCGCTTTGCGGCGTGGATGCGCGCCAGCCACTCTTCTGCGCACTCGGCGACGGCCGCCGGATCGAATGCACTGGGCGGCAACATCGGCACCGGTGCCATCGGCGTCTCGGCCATGTCACGCGGCACCTCGATCAGCACCGGCTGCGAATACTCGCGGCAACTGCGCAGCACGCGCGCGATTTCCACCGGCGCCGACTCGGCATCGGACAATCGCACGCGGTCACAGGTCACTTCGCCAAAGATGCGCCATTGCGAATCGATCGAGCGCACCTGATGGTGCAGGACCAGATTGGAATGGCGTTCCACTTCGCCCGGGCAACCCGCGACGACGACCAGCGGCGAACGCTCGGCGAAGGCACCGGCTACGGCGTTGACGACGTTCAGCGCGCCGGCACCAAAGGTCACGGCAATGACCCCAAGGCCGCAGTTCATGCGCGCGGCGGCGTCTGCTGCGAACCCGAGCGCCGGTTCGTGGCTGAGCGTGTACAGCGGCAAGATGCCGCTGGCCTCGATCTGCTTGAACAGCGGCAAGATGAAATCGCCGGGAATACCGAAGATTTCGCGCGCGCCGTGCGCCTTCAGGGCGTGCAACAGGTTCAGTCCAAGCGTCATGGATCGGCGTCCGCGTGCAAAGTGGGCGCGCATTGTCGCCGCGCCGTGCAGCACGACGCATGACATGCATCAACGTCGGCGTCGATGGCGTGCATTGGCCACGAAAGACCGCCAGAATCGGGGCCGACCGATGACTGGAGTTCCCCGCATGTCCACCTCCCTGCGCGACGCCGCCGCTGCCGTCGCCCGTCAGGCGTACGCGCCCTATTCCGGCTACCACGTCGGTGCCGCGTTGCGCAGCGAGAGCGGCCACACCTACAGCGGTTGCAACGTCGAAAATGCGTCGTTTTCGATCGGCGGCTGCGCAGAACGCTCGGCAATCGCCGCCGCTGTCGCCGCCGAAGGGCCAAAGTTCCGATTGGCCGCTATTGCCGTGGTGGCCTTGAACGCGCAGGGTGTGTCGCTGCCAGTGACGCCCTGCGGCGCATGTCGACAGGCGCTGGTTGAATTCGGTGCCGACGCCGAAGTCGGATTCAATGGCCCCGACGGCGACTGGCAGACCGTCAGCGCCGGCGACTTGCTGCCGTTCCGCTTTATCTTGCCGAACACCGACGCGAGTTGATCAGTCGGAAGGCGGCAGCCAGGATGTGTCGTCGAAGAATTTCGGATATTCGGCCAGTGCGTCGCGCAGCTTCGCCACTGGTGCCGCATCCTCGGGCTGATCCTTGAGCGCCTTCGCGCCCGCGAGCAATGAGCCGATGATGCCGTGCAAGGCGGCATCGGCTTTCGGATCGAGCTTGCAGTTGGCGATCAGATACTGGACACCGGCGTCGATCTCGGTGGCCAGCGTGACCACCTGTTTCGTGTCGAGATGACCCATTTCGTGGTGCGCCAGGCTGTCCACTGCCGCGCGGATTTTGCCCATGCCGGTCTGCAGCGGCGCGTCTACGGCAAAGCGTTGCGCCGGAGCCGGCGTTTCGGTCGTCGCGGCCGTGTGCGTCTCATGGCCATGCTCGTGGCTATGCGTGTCCGGCGCTGCAGTGGCCATCGCAAAGGGCGCACTCGCGAGCAGCGCCAGCGCGATCAGATAGTTCGTTGCGTTCATGGTGCACCTCGTTTCGGTCGACAGCGCACAAGGTGGGGCCGACGAGTGCCATTGGCAAGTCGCTGCGACTGACCTGGATCAAGGACGTGCAATGGGCTACGCCGTCAGCATTCCGCCCTCCCCTCGATGACGGCGTGCCCATGCAACTGGTCTGTCCGGCCGGCAATCTGCCAGCCCTGAAAGCTGCGATCGAGCATGGTGCCGATGCCGTCTATGTCGGTTTTCGTGACCAGACCAATGCACGCGCGTTTCCGGGCCTGAATTTCAGCGAGGTGGAACTGCGCGACGGCATCGCGCACGCCCATGCGCGCGGTCGCAAGGTGTACATCGCGCTGAACACCTATCCGGACAGCGCGCGCGTCGCGCACTGGTTCGCTGCCGTCGACCGCGCCGCCGAATACGGCGCCGACGCGATCATCGCCGCCGACATGGCAGTACTCGACTACGCCGCACGCACACATCCGCAACTGCCACGGCACCTGTCCGTGCAGGGCTCGGCGACCACGGCGGCGGCGCTCACCTACATGCACGAACGCTTTGGCATCAGTCGCGCGGTGCTGCCACGCGTGCTCTCGATCCAGCAGGTCGAGCGCGTCTGTGCGGCATCACCGGTACCGCTCGAAGTGTTCGCGTTCGGCAGCTTGTGCATCATGGTTGAAGGCCGCTGCCAGCTGTCCTCTTATGTCACCGGTGCCTCGCCCAATCGTCACGGCGTGTGCTCCCCCGCCCGCTTCGTGCGTTGGGACGAGGCAGCGGATGGCACCCGCACAGTGCGCCTGAATGGCGTGCTGATTGACCGCTTCAAGGAACACGAACCGGCCGGCTATCCGACCGTGTGCAAGGGCCGCTTCGACGTGAACGGTGAAATCTTTCACGCGCTTGAGGAACCGACGAGTTTGAACACGCTTGAGTTGTTGCCGCGTCTGGCCCGGGCCGGTGTCACGGCGCTGAAGATCGAAGGTCGCCAGCGCGGCGTTGCCTACGTCAGCGCCGTTGCGCGCACCTGGCGCGACGCCATCGATCGCTATCGCAACAACCCTGAAACCTGGCAGGTCGATTGCGGTTGGCAAACGGCGCTGTCCGCGCTCGCTGAAGGCCACCAGACCACGCTCGGCCCCTATCACCGCGCGTGGCACTGACATGCAACTGAGTCTCGGACCACCACAGTATTTCTGGCCGCGCGAACGCACGCTCGCCTTCTATCGCGAAGCCGCAACCTGGCCGCTGGACCGTATCCACCTCGGTGAAACCGTGTGCAGCAAGCGCCGCGAACTGGCAACGCGCGACTGGATCGCACTGGCCCAGGCATTGGCTGGCAGCGGCAAGCAGATCGTGCTGTCCACCCTCGCATTGATCGAAGCCGAATCCGAACTCGGCGCGCTGCGCCGCATCGTCGAGAACGGCCAGTTTCTGATCGAGGCGAACGACCTGAGTGCCGTGCAGTACTGCCGTCAACGGGGTTTGCCCTTCGTCGCCGGGCCCACGCTCAACATCTACAGCGCACAGGCGCTGCAACTGCTGATCGAGGACGGACTGCGACGCTGGGTACCCGGCGTCGAACAGGGTCAGGCGCTGCTCGCCGAACTGCGCGTCGCGATGCAGGCACTCGGCCAGCCGATGCCCGAGCTTGAGGTGATCGCCTGGGGACGCCTGCCGCTCGCCTATTCGGCACGCTGTTTCACCGCACGCGCACTCGATATCAGCAAGGACGATTGCGGGTTCCGCTGCATCGAGCATCCCGATGGCCTGGCGCTGGCCACGCGCGAAGGCCAGCAATTCCTGCGCATCAATGGCATTCAGGTACAAGGCGACGAGATCACCGACCTCGCACCCGAGATCGATGAACTGCGCACGCTTGGGGTCGATGCGTTGCGGCTGTATCCGCAACACGAAGGCATGGCCGAGGTCGTAACGCGCTTCCGCGCCGCGCTCGACGCCGAAACGTCAGTCGCGCGCGTCGGCGCGTTCAATGGCTATTGGCGCGCCGAACCCGGCAAAGCCGGACTACCGCTGCAACCAGCTTGATCAGGCGCGCGCGAACACCAGCGTCGCGTTCGTGCCACCGAATCCGAAACTGTTCGACATCACCGTGTTCAATGTCGCGTCCACGCATTCGCGCAGGATCGGCATGTCGGCGACGCGTTCGTCGAGCGTGTCGATGTTGGCGGACGCAGCCATGAAACCCTCGCGCATCATCAGCAGACAGTAGATCGCTTCATGCACGCTGGCGGCACCGAGCGAATGCCCGGACAAGGCCTTGGTCGAGGACAGCGGCGGCACGTTTGCGCCGAACACCTCACGCACCGCCTTGAGTTCGACGACATCGCCGAGCAGTGTCGACGTGCCATGCGTGTTCAGATAATCGATCGGCGTCTTCACGTCAGCGAGTGCCATCTGCATGCAGCGCACTGCACCCTCGCCGCTCGGCGCGACCATGTCGACGCCATCGGAAGTGACGCCGTAGCCGACGAGTTCGCCATGGATGCGCGCGCCGCGTGCAACGGCGTGATCCCAGTCTTCGAGCACCAGCATGCCGCCCCCGCCGGCGATGACGAAGCCATCGCGTCCGGCGTCGTACGGCCGTGATGCACGTGCGGCATCGTCATTGCGATTGCTCGACAAGGCGCCCATCGCGTCGAACTGGCAACTCAGGCCCCAGTGCAGTTCTTCACCGCCGCCGGCGAACATCAGATCCTGGCGGCCGGCGCGGATCAAGTCGGCGGCAGCACCGATGCAATGCGCCGATGTCGCGCACGCGGCAGCGATCGAATAGCTGACGCCTTTGATCGCATACGTGGTTGCGAGTGCGGCCGAGACCGTCGAACACATCGTGCGCGGCACCATGTACGGGCCGACCTTGCGCACGCCGCGATTGCGCATCAGATCACCGGCCTCGATCTGCCATTCGGCGGAACCGCCACCGGAACCGGCGATCAATCCGCTGCGCGCATGACTGACTTGTTCGGTCGTCAATCCGGCATCGGCGATCGCGTTGCGCATGGCCACGCAAGCGTAGGCCGCAGCATCACCCATGAAGCGCTTCTGCTTGCGGTCGATCGCGGCATCGAGGTCGATGTCGCAGACGCCACCAACCTGACTGCGAAAACCGCGTTCGGCGTATTCCGGCAGATGACGGATGCCGCTGCGACCTTCGCGCAAGGCGCGGGTGACGGCATCCAAAGTATTCCCTAGGCACGAGACGATGCCCATGCCGGTAATGGCAATGCGGCGCATCAGAAGCCTTCGGTGGACGTGAACAGGCCGACGCGGAGATCACTCGCCGTGTAGATCTCGCGACCATCGACGAGCATGCGCCCGTCGGCAATGACCATCGCGAGCTTCTGCTGCATCACCCGACGGATATCGATTTCATAAACGACTTCCTTGGCTTCCGGCAGCACCTGGCCGGTGAACTTGACCTGGCCGACACCGAGCGCACGACCGCGACCTGGCAATCCCTGCCACGACAGGAAAAATCCGGTGAGTTGCCACAACGCATCGAGCCCGAGACAACCCGGCATCACCGGATCGTCGCGAAAATGGCAATTGAAAAACCACAGATCCGGTTTGACATCGAGCGCCGCACGCACGACGCCCTTGCCGTAGCGACCCGCACTCTGCGCGATCTCGGTGATGCGATCGAACATCAGCATCGGCGGCATCGGCAATTTCGCATTGCCCGGCCCAAACGTGTCGCCACGCGCACACGCCAGCAACTGCTCGAAATTGAGCGAGGAAGGAAGATTCATCGAGGTGCCCTGCGAGAAAGAAAACGAAAGTGTCCTCGCTAGTAAACGCTTGTTCACTGACCCACGTCAAATCGAACTTCCATACGCATGCGTAGCGTTCGGGGGCGTATGGGCAGGCGGCGGGATCCGCAAATGGACGCGAGGAGCGATCGATCAATCACGTCGCCGTGCAGAATGGCAACGGTGAAATTCACGTCCCGACCGGGTATCGCAGTGCCTTGGACAACCTGCGATACCTGACACCTCGCTCAATCTGTCGCTTCCAACAATTCCCGAACCGGCGTCGGCAGTCGCGCGCGCAGCGCGGTGCTGACGCGCTTGGCGACACGCTGCCAGAGGAATCCGACCGCGACGATGGCAAAACCAATCAGGCTCAACGCGAATGGAAACAGCATGCTGTTTTCGAACACAGTGTAGGCAAGGTGTCCGAGATAGCCCGCGACACCGAGCGCGCCGAGGATCGCGAACACGCGCCGACCTAATGCTGCGCCGAGCAAGATCATGCCGATATTGATCGCGCAATAAATCGCCTTGTTGATCTCGCTGCCCGAATCCATTGCCGACAGTCCGCCCCAAAATGCGAGCGCGCCAAAGAGATACAGCCAAAATCCGAAGTCCGGTTGACGGCGCGTTCGCAAGTCGATCCAGAACGCGAGCAAGATCATCAGCACGCCAAACAACACCGAAACCTGTTTGCGCAAGTCCCAGTCGTAGTCGCCGTTTAGCGACAGAAACTGCACGATGTCCATGCTCATGTACCAGAGCGTCACCGCCACTGGCATCAACAGAAACGGCATGCGAAATCGAAACAGGTACACCGCAGCGACGGCGAGCGTTCCGAGCTCCATCAGCAACCATCGCCAACTGATGACGGTGTGGTATTCGCGGTATGGCGCAGCTTCGTCCCAATAGCCAAGTGCACGCTGCGCTGCATAAATGGCGAGCGGCACCAGAGCAACTGAGAATGTATACAAAATACCGGCGGGAATGCGCTGACCGTTCCGCAGCACAACATTGCCGACGATCGTTGCGATCACCGCGTAACCAAGCGCAATGACCAAGCCACCGACATCGCCAAATTGATCCCAAGCCAAGGTCATGAACAGGCTCATCGCCGCGATCGCGATGGCACCGCCGAAGTAATAGAGCACATGCGTAAACGTAAAGCGGGGCGTGTGTTGATTGGCAGTCTCCAGAAACTGCCAAAGCGCGCCAGCCTGATCTGCGGTCAACAAATCAGCAGCGACAGCATGATCCAATACCTTGCGATCGATGTGCATGCGATACCTGCTTGATGGTGTAAGTGCGATCCGAGCATGTCAGCGCGCATACGGCCGACACTACGCTCGACTTTCAGTATCGTTGCGAGGTACGCAGGGTAGCGCAACCCTGATTTGCCGATAGGTGATGAGCGCAGCCGTCTACCCGTGCCCGCAAATTTCAGCGCGCCAACCGCGGATCAATCCAGAACGGTCCGTGGTCTTTTTCGGTGAGGTGGGTGCGGGCTTGTTTGTGCTGCGGGTTGATCAGGTAGTTGAACGAGTGCGGCAGGATCGCTGACGGCACTTTGAGGAGCAGGGACTCGTGGGCGTCGAGCCAGTCGTCGCCGAAGGACTGACTGGTCGGCACATTGGCTTGCCAGCCGCTCGGCAGTTCCGGGACCGGTGCGATCGATGCGCGCGGTTTGATGTCGATGGCGATCAGGCGCAGCGTGGTCGGCATGTGTGCGAGATCGGCCTGCAGGTGCGCGAGCACTTCCAGCGTCGCCAGCGCCGGATGTTCGGCCGCGAATACGATGGGGCGCGGCGCGTGATGCCAGCGACTGTCGGCATAGGTGCCGCCAGCGCCGCCCAGACCGCGATGCCGCGAGATGCGCCACAAACGCATCAGAGCATGCCGTGTTCGACGCGCAGGATGATCGATTCGACAATGCGCGCGCCGGATTCGGTCGTCGCCAGTTCCAGCGGCGATAGCGGATCGGTGCCGGTGACGAATCGTCCCGGTGTGCTGAGCCAGGTCTTGGCCCGGGCTTCGCTGCCGAACAAGCCTTCTGCAAGCGACGTGATGCGCGCAAATCGCATCACCCGTTCCGACTCGTCCACCGTCAGCGACTGGTTGTTCTCGACGCGTCGACGCAGCGTGCTTTCTGGTGCAATCAATTTCAAGTCGAGTACGCGTTTGTCGGGAAAGCCGAGCACCGAACGCGCCGGCAAGCCCTTGAGCACCAACGCGAGCACGTCCGACTCCGATTCAATCTTTTGACCAACCAGCTGGCCCATGCGCAGGTACGGATTGGCGAGCTTCGGCTCGGCCACGGCGTGGGTTTTGGACAACTTGGTCGGCGCGCTCATGCCATTCTCCATTTGAGCGGACATACTCCGCCAAATGGCGGATTAGTCAAGAGCGACGCAGAGCGACGCTGAGGCCAACCGTTCACCGAACACCACTCGATCATGGCTGGCCATGCCAGTGGTGGGCCCCGAGGCTGCGCGCACGCCGCAATGCCGCAGTCAGCAGCGCTGTCGCAACGCGGCCTGACGCGCTTTGCGCCATTTCCGGATCAATGGCGATGGCAGCAATGGCCGCTTCGACCGCCGCACGCGACCGCAGTGGGCCGAACGCATCACCGACCAGGGCGCGCAGTCGCGTCAGCGCTTCACCTGCGAGCACTGCGCCGGATGCTGCAACATGCAAAGTGCGCCCGTGGCGCTGTGGTGGCAGCGACATGGCCGCCCATGCTGCGCCCAAGCGCCGCCCGAACACGACGCCTTCCAGCAACGAATTGCTCGCCAGGCGATTTGCGCCATGCGCACCGTTGCAGGCGACTTCGCCCAGCGCCCATAGCCCAGGCACACTACTGCGACCGTCGAGATCAACCGCAATGCCGCCCATGTGGAAATGTGCGGCCGCTCGCACCGGTAGCGGTGCGATGCGTGGATCCAACCCCTGCGCCAGACATTGCGCGAGCACGGTCGGAAACGCGTGCGGCCAATCGATCATGAGGTGGTCACAGTGCAGGAACGCGCCGCGACCCGCGTGCAGCGACGACCACACGGCACGCGCCACAATGTCGCGCGGCGCCAAGTCTGCAAGCGCATGCACACCTTGCATCAAGGCGCGCCCATTCGCATCACGCAACACCGCGCCGGCACCGCGCAACGCCTCGGTCAACAGCGGCAGACGCACGCCGCTGGTGACGGCGAGTGCAGTTGGATGGAACTGCATGAATTCGAGATCACGCAGACGCGCATTCGCGGCCAGCGCCAGTGCCAGACCGCGACCTTGCGCGGACTCGGGATTGGTCGTGGCCGCGAACAAGCCACCGATGCCGCCCGTGGCCAGCACCACGGCAGCCCCGGTGATGAATTCCTGTCGACCGGTGCCGGTGCGCACGCGCACGCCGGCCACACGGTCGCCGCGCAACAACAGGCCGTCGACTTCGACACCACCACGCCAACGCAGATGACGCGCAGCGTGTGCGCGCTGTGCCAGCGCGGCAAGCACGCGCGCACCGCTGGCGTCACCTCCGGCATGCACGATGCGCGCGCAACGGTGGCCACCTTCGCGCGCCAAAGCCGGCGTGCCGTCCGACGCGCGATCGAAGTCGACGCCCTGCTGTTGCAGCCATTCAATCGCCGCGGGTGCCTGCATGCACAGGAATTCGACGGCCGCACGGTCGTTGTGGCCGGCACCGGCAAGCAAGGTGTCCTCGATATGCGCCGCGACCGAATCATCTGCGTCGATCGCTGCAGCAATGCCGCCTTGCGCCAGCGCGGTCGCGTTGTCGGGTGCGCCATCCGGCGAAGGTCGCGAGCGATTCAGCAGCAAGACTGGGCGAGGAGCCGCCGCGAGTGCGGCACTGAGTCCGGCGATACCGGCACCGACGACGATCAGTGGCGCATTCACACGCGCTCGCGCCGCCCGACCTCGAGCATGCGCTGCAACGCGCGTCGCGCACCGACGGCGATCTCCAGCGGCACCGTCACCTCGGGGCCCAGATTCCGCAGACAGGCATGGATCTTCGGCAACGTGATGCGCTGCATGTGCGGACACAGGTTGCAGGGCTGCACGAATTCGATCTGCGGAAACTCGGCACGCAAATTGTCGGCCATCGAGCACTCGGTGATCAGCGCGACCCGCTCAGGCTGATGCTGCGCCAGCCAGCGACCCATCGCGCTGGTTGAACCGACAAAATCGGCTTCGGCGAGCACGTCCGGCGGACACTCCGGATGCGCGACCAGTTTCGCGTCGAAGCGTTCGCGCGCATGCCGTGCCTGCTGGCCGGTGAAGCGCTCGTGCACTTCGCAGGCGCCCTGCCACAGGATCAACTGCACGTCGGTCTGGGTCGCGACGTGCGCGCCGAGGAAGCGATCGGGCAGGAAGATCACGCGTTCGGCACCCATCGCCTCGACGACCTGGACCGCGTTCGCGGACGTGCAGCAGGCATCGGACAACGCCTTCACCGCCGCGCTGGTGTTGACGTAGCTGACCACCGGCACGCCCGGGTACTGCGCACGCAAGGCGCGTACGTCGGCGGCGGTGATCGACGTCGCCAGCGAGCAACCGGCCTCGGCATCCGGAATCAGCACGACCCGATCAGGCGCCAGAATCTTGGTGGTCTCGGCCATGAAATGCACACCGCAGAGCACGATGATGGGTGCGTCGCAATCGGCCGCGGCCTGCGCCAGCGCGAGTGAATCGCCGGTGACATCGGCGACGCCATGGAAGATCTCCGGCGACTGGTAGCTGTGCGCCATGATCGCCGCGCCACGTTCGGCCTTGAGCTTGCGAATCGCATCAATCCACGGCAAATGCAGCGGCCACTCCAGGCACGGCAGGCGATCGCCGAACTTGGCAATCACATCGGCGTAGTCGTCTTCCATGCCGGCACGCCATTGCGGCCGGGTTGTCGCCGGATCGAGATTCATGATCGCCGATGCCTCAGTCACCAGTCGCTGCGGACTTGCGCTCGCGATAGTCGGCGCGCGCCGACTGGGCGATGCGCGCGCCATGATTCAGCACGATGCGCAGACCAAGCGGCACGTCGGCCCAGTCGAGTCGGTCGAGCAGGTTGCGCGCGGTCAACCCAAGCTCGGTGTCCCCCGTCAGTACCAGGCGGCGCTGGAAGAACAGGGTATCGGCGTCTTCCAGACGACTCGCGAGCAGCAGCAGGTCGGTCGCACTGCCGCGCACGGTCGCGTCTGCATCACCCTGCCCGGCCTGCACGCGTCCATCACGCATCACGAACACCCAGCGCAACCCGAGGTCGGAAACTTCCAGCGCGAGTCGCCGTTCCTGCATGAAATCGAGCGAGCCGTTCGCAACCGGTGCCGCCAACACGCGCGCGATGACCGCGTTCAGCACCCGGAATTGCAGACCCTGCGGCAGCAATTTCAGCAGCGGTGCGACCCGAGTTGGTGGCGGCAACCAGCGCCAGCGGCGGTCGAGCGAGGATTGTCGGCGTTCGGTCAGGTTCGGCATAGTGCCGACGATGATCGCTGGAAGTGAAGCATCTGCGCCTTGATCCGTGTCAGCTGCGAGCCCTTGCGCCTGCCGCGCAACACCGACAACGCTCGCCATCAGTGCATCGACATCGCGTGTCGGCAGTCCCAGTTGGGCGCCCAGCGAACGAGCACGGTCGCGCACCGCGAGTTCGCGTAGCAGGTCACGGCGCGGTTGCCCACTCGCATCCTTGGCCAGCATCGCGGCACGCACCAGCCGCTGGCGCAAGGCCAGCAGCAGCACAAAACCATCATCGACACGATCAATGCCGGCACGGATACGCGCCAGCGGCAAATTGGAATCCATGCGCATACTCGCCCGGCGCAAAGCGCCGCCGTATGTCGCCATTGCAGCGCCCAAACGCTGGCGCCGCCTTGATTCAGGTCAGGATGGCGACCTCAGTTCGGCAGACGCCGGATCTTCGCGCCGAGCATGCCGAGCTTTTCTTCGATGCATTCGTAGCCGCGGTCGATGTGATAGACGCGGTCGACGGTGGTGTCGCCCTTCGCGACCAGACCCGCGAGCACCAGGCAGGCGCTTGCGCGCAGGTCGGTGGCCATGATCGGGGCGCCGGTAATCTGGCTGACGCCGCGGATGATCGCGGTGTTGCCTTCAACGCGGATGTCGGCACCGAGACGCTGCAATTCCTGGACGTGCATGAAGCGGTTCTCGAACACGGTCTCGGTGACGACGCCGACGCCCTCGGCGACCGTGTTCAGCGCCACGAACTGCGCCTGCATGTCGGTCGGGAATGCCGGGTACGGCGCGGTCGTCAGCGTCACCGCTTTCGGACGATTGCCGCGCATGTCGAGTTCGATTGTGTCTTCGGTGGTGTTGATGTGCGCACCGGCCTGTTCGAGCTTGGCGAGCACGGCATCAAGCGTGTTCGGGCGCGTTCTCTTCAACAGCACGCGACCGCTGGTGATGGCGCCGGCAACCAGGAAGGTGCCGGTCTCGATGCGATCAGGCAACACGTCATAGTGCGTGCCGTGCATGCGTTCAACGCCTTCGATGGTGATGGTGTTGGTGCCGGCACCGGAAACCTGCGCGCCCATCGCGTTCAGGCAATTCGCCAGATCGACGACTTCGGGCTCTTGCGCGGCGTTCTCGATGATCGTGGTGCCGCTCGCCAGCGCCGCCGCCATCATGATGTTCTCGGTACCGGTGACGGTGACCAGATCCATCACGATGCGCGCACCCTTCAGCCGCTTTGCACGGGCGTGGATGTAGCCGTTTTCGACGATCACCTCGGCACCAAGCGCTTCGAGACCGCGGATGTGCTGGTCGACCGGGCGCGAACCGATGGCGCAACCGCCGGGCAGGGACACATGCGCTTCGCCGTATCGCGCGACCAGCGGGCCGAGCACCAGGATTGATGCACGCATCGTCTTGACGAGGTCATAGGGCGCATGGAAATTGTTGGTGTTGCGCGGATCGACGTGGATCTTCATGCGCTCGTCGATGATGAACTGCACGCCCATCTGGCCGAGCAATTCCATCGTCGTGGTGACGTCGTGCAGATGCGGCACATTGCCGATGCTGACGGTTTCGTCGGCGAGCAGGGTGGACGCGAGGATCGGCAGCACGGCGTTCTTCGCGCCGGAAATCCACACTTCACCGTTGAGCGGTTCACCACCGCTGATGACGATCTTGGCCATTGTTGTTCCTTGAAAGTGGTGCGGCGGCCGGTGGGCAGCACGCAATGGATTCGGGTCAGGAGCGCGCGGCTTCGTCGGGCGTCAAAGTCTTCAGTGCGAGCGCATGGATCGCGCCGCCCATCAGATCACCGAGCGTCGCGTAGACCATGCGATGTCGCGCCAACGGCAGTTTGCCGGCGAAGGCTGCAGTCACCACGCGCGCTTCGAAATGCACGCCGTCGTCGCCCTGCACGCTGATTTCGGCGTCGGGCAACCCGGTTTGGATCAGATCACGGATTCGATTGGCGTCCATGGCTAGTCAGTGCCGATTCGCGGGCGCAACGCGACGTGTCCACGCTGCGAGCGGCTTGCGGCTGGAATCTTTCGGCTAAGATAGGGCCGCGAAGTCTAGCCGATTCCACCCGGTGGAACGAGTACGACCGCAACCCAAGCGCCCGGGAATTCCATGAACGCCCTACTCAAGCCGGTACCGCCGGCACTGTCCCACCCGATGCTCGATCCCGACCGACTGTCCGCCAGCGCCCGCCGCGTCATCGACATCGAAGCCGATGCCATCGCCGGATTGTCGGCCCGCATCGACGCCAATTTCTTCCGTGCCTGTGCCCTGCTGCTCGATTGCAGCGGGCGCATCGTCGTCTCCGGCATGGGCAAGAGCGGGCATATCGCAAACAAGATCGCCGCCACGTTCGCCAGCACCGGTTCGCCGGCGTTCTTCGTGCATCCGGCCGAGGCCAGCCATGGCGATCTCGGCATGATCACCGACAAGGACGTGGTGCTCGCGCTCAGCAATTCCGGCGAAACCGACGAACTGCTGGCGGTCTTGCCGCTGATCAAGCGTCAGGGTATCCCGCTGATCGCGATGAGCGGCAACCCGAATTCTTCACTCGCCCGTCTCGCCGACGTGCATCTCGATGTCAGCGTGCCAGTCGAGGCCTGCCCGCTCAATCTGGCACCGACATCCAGCACCACCGCCACCCTGGTCATGGGCGATGCGCTCGCGGTCGCCCTGCTTGAGGCACGCGGGTTCACGGCCGACGATTTCGCGCGCTCGCATCCGGCCGGTTCGCTCGGCCGCAAGCTGCTGCTGCGCATCGTCGACATCATGCACACCGGCGACCAGGTGCCGCGAGTGTTCAGCGGCGCCAGCGTGTCCGACGCCCTGATCGAGATGACGCGCAAGGGTCTCGGACTGACGGCCGTCGTCGATGCACAACAACAGTTGCTCGGCGTGTTCACCGACGGCGACTTGCGCCGCACCCTCGACGATGCCGAGATCGAACTGCGCGGCACCGCGGTCGACGCGATCATGACGACGCGCGCCAAGACCATCACTTCGGACAAGCTCGCGGTTGAAGCGGCGCGACTGATGGAAGACTTCAAGATCCACGCGCTGCTTGTGGTCGACGGCGGCGGGAAACTCGTTGGTGCCTTGAACATCCATGATCTGCTGCGCGCACGCGTGGTCTGACCGATGACGTCCTGGTCCGCGCTCGACGGCGTGCCCGACGCCATTCGCTCGCGCGCCGCGCGCGTCCGTCTTGCCTGCTTCGACGTCGACGGCATCATGACCGACGGCGGCTTGTTCTACAGCGACTCGGGCCATGAGGCGAAGCAGTTCCATGCGCACGACGGTCTTGGCCTGAAACTGCTGATCGACAGCGGCGTGGTTGTTGCCGTGATCACCGCGCGCGACACGCCGGCGGTCAGCAATCGGATGCGCGATCTCGGCATCGAGCGGGTGTTCCTCGGCGAACGCAACAAGCGTGCGCGTGTGCAACGGCTGATGGACGAACTCGGCATCGGACGCGACGAAGTCGCGTTCTGCGGCGACGACCTGCCCGATCTGTCGGCGATGGAACACGTCGGCTTCGCGATCACCGTGCCGAATGCGCATGCGTTGATCAAACCCCTCGCGCACTGGCAGACGTCGCGCGCCGGCGGGCACGGCGCAGTGCGCGAAGTCTGCGACCTGATCATCAGTGCGCGCGGTGGCATGGACGCCGTGCTGGGCAGGTTCCGCGCATGAGCGCCGCTGCATGAATCCCGTTCCATGAATCGCGGCCAGGTCTTCGCTGCATTGCTGCTCGCAATCTTTGCCGCAATCACCGGCTGGATGGTCTACACACGCGTCGAACCGGCGCGCCCGGACCGCTTCACCGGCCCATCACGACCGGATTACGAGTTGATCGACTTCGAACTCGATGCCTTCGACACCGAGGGCAAGATCGCGTTTCGTGCCAAATCACCGCGACTCTCGCACGATGATCGACGCGAGGCGCTCGCAGTCACGACGCCTGAATTCGTCTTGTACGGCAAGGATGGACAGGTGTGGACGGCGACTGCCAACACCGCCTGGATTGACACGACAGTCAAGCGTATCGACTTGGAGACCGACGTCCTGGTCGCACGTCAGGACGCCGGTGCCGAGCGCGCTTTTTCGCTCACCACGGAAAAACTGGTCGCGCATACTGAAACGCGGCTGATCGAAAGTGACCGCGTCGTCGAAGTCATACGACCGGGCTCTATACTGCGCGGCCGCGGCCTCTTCGCCGATCTCACCACCCAAACTTTCGAGCTCAAAGCTGATGTCGATGCCACGTTTGCCCCGAACCGCTAGCACCCTGCTGATCGGGCTGATGTTTGCCGGAGCCAGCGCGCATGCCGCCAAGGCAGATCGCGAACAGCCCATGCAGATCAATGCGGACGCGCTCAAGACCAACGAAACCTCGGGCATCACCGTACTCACCGGCGACGTGCGCATGGATCAGGGGAGTTTGATGATCCGCGCCGACCGCGCCGAGATCGAGCAAGTCGAGGGCGAAACCCGCCGCGCCATTCTCGACGGCGCGCCGGTGCATCTGGAACAGGACATCGACGGCCAGGGGCGGCTCAAGGCCGATGCGAAGCGCATCGAATACCTGCTGACTGAACAACGCGTGATCATGACCGGTGCCGTACGCATCGAACGACCACGCGGTGTGATGACCGGCGAGCGCGTCGTCTATCACCTCGATACCGGCGAAATGGAAGCCGGCGAAGGCGGCGGTCGCATCAACATGACGATCGCACCCAAGCCGAAAACCCCGAAGCCGGCGCCCGCCGCCGCGCCTTCTGCCCCAGAGACGCCGAAGTCCTGATGCTCGCGGCCAAGCACCTCAAGAAGAGTTATCGCGACAAGGAAGTCGTGCGCGACTTCTCGCTGTTCGTGTCGCCGGGCGAATGTATCGGCCTGCTCGGTCCAAATGGCGCTGGCAAGACGACGTGTTTCTACATGATCGTCGGCCTGATCGGTGCCGATGCCGGCGCCATCTTGCTCGACGACACCGACCTGACGACGATGCCGATGCACGAACGCGCGCGCCGCGGCCTTGGCTACCTGCCGCAGGAGCCGTCGGTATTCCGCAGCCTCAGCGTCGAAGACAATTTGCTCGCCGTGCTCGAACTGCGCCCCGGACTGAAGCGCCAGCAGCAACGTGACGAAATGGAAACCCTGCTCGCTGACCTGCAGATCGTGCATGTGCGCAAGCAGAAGGGCCAGAGCTTGTCCGGCGGCGAACGACGACGCGTCGAAATCGCGCGCGCACTCGCAGCCAAACCGCGCTTCATGCTGCTCGACGAACCTTTTGCAGGTGTCGATCCGATCTCGGTCGCGGAAATCCAGCGCATCGTCGCGCACCTGAAAGACCGCGGCATCGGCGTGCTGATCACCGACCACAACGTCCGCGAAACCCTCGGCATCTGCGACCGCGCCTACATCCTGCACGCCGGCACCGTACTCGCCGAAGGCAAACCCGCTGCCATTCTCGACAACCAGCGCGTCCGTGACGTTTACCTCGGTGAGAAGTTCTCGCTCGGCTGAATACTCAAGGCGCGAACGGATTCGACACGCGCAGACCGTCCAACACCTGACCGTGCTGCAGATCCTCGGTGTACAGCACCGTGCAGCCTTCGATCTGGGCCGCAGCGACGATGCTGGCGTCGTAGATCGAAAAACCGTAGCGCTCGGCAACGGCCAGCGCACGTTCGTGGGTCTGCACCGTCAACGGCAACACCGGGCATAACGTGCGCAGCAACTTCTGCGTGTCGCGAACACGCTGCCAGGACCAGCCGAGTTTCCGTCGCGCGACATTCGCGACCTCGTTCAACACCTGCACGCTGATGCACGGCGCATCGCGCAACAAAATCTCCGCACGTTCCGCCTTGGCGACGTCGGCAGACAACGCGTAGAGCACGATATTGGTGTCGACGAAGGCGTCAGCGACGGGCATTGGCCTCGTCCCGGTCGAACTTGAAATCTCCAGACAACGCACCGCGCAGCTTGCGCAGTTCTGTCAAGGCCTGTTCGCGGCGCTCGTCACTTGCGACGTAGTCGCGCAACCAGCGCCGGAACTGCTCGTTCAAGGTCGAATGTTCAGCACTGGCGCGTGCTCGCGCCGCCTCGATCAGCTTCTCGTCGGCGCTCAAGGTCACGTTTTTCACAGTAGCGCCCCTCGACATCAAACTTGCGGACAGTGTACGCGATTCGTGTACACGAATTTTTGTATCCGCCGTGGGCACAGCTTGGCGAATCCTGTGGAGTGCGTAGAATCGGCTGGAATGAATCTTGCTTGTGGGCCGTTGGGAGGGCCCAGTCTGCATGATGAAGGCCGGCCTCCAACTGGGACTGTCGCAGAGCCTGAAACTGACGCCGCAGCTGACGCAGGCGATCAAGTTGTTGGCGATGTCGACGCTCGAGCTTGAGCTCGAGGTCACCCATCTGCTGGAGGCGAATCCGCTGCTGGAGCGCGAGGAAGACCTCGCCCCGGACGAGTTGGACGAGAACGCCCCACCATCCGACGACCGCGAAACCGCGGCCAGCGATGACGTCGACGACCAGCTGGATCTCGACGGTTTCGAGGAGATGGCCGATTGGAGCGAGCCTTCCAGCGGACATTCCGATGGCGAATACGGCGAACACGAGCGGAATGTTGCGTCCCCCGACCTGCGCACCGAACTCGCCTGGCAGATGGCTTTGCGACCGCTTACACCGCGAGACCACGCGATTGCTGCGGCGCTGATCGACGCGGTCAGCGATGACGGTTATCTGCGCGAGGATGATGCCGGCATTGCCGCCGCACTGGCACCGCTTTGGTCGGTAACGCCGCAGGACATCGGCATCGTGCTGACGCTGCTGCAGCAGTGCGACCCGCCCGGCGTCGCGGCACGCAACCTGCGCGAATGTCTGCTGCTGCAACTGCAACAACGGCCGGCTTGCAAGCAACGTGATCTGGCCCTGCGTATCGTCGATACGCAACTGGAGCAGTTGGCGAAAACCGATCCGGCGCAGCTGGCGCGCAAGCTCGACGCGTCGCGTAGCGAGTTCGACCAATCGCTGGCGCTGATCCGCACCCTCAATCCGCGTCCCGGCGAACGCCCGGACGACAGTGATGGCGACGCCGTGGTACCGGATTTGATTGCACGCAAAATCAATGGTCGTTGGCGCGTGCAACTCAATCCCGCATCAATGCCTGCGGTCGGCATGAACCGCCACTACGAACGCATGGCGGCAGAATCCAGGGGTGAAACCGGCAGCTATCTGCGCGGCCGTCTGCAGGAAGCACGATGGTTGCTGAAAAGCCTGGCCCAGCGTGGCGACACGCTGATGAAAGTCGGCAATTGCGTGGTGCGCGAACAGGGCGCGTTCCTCGACTACGGCCCCGAAGCCCTGCGCCCACTGACTCTACGTGCGATCGCCGAGGAAGTCGGCCTGCACGAGTCGACGATTTCCCGCGCCACCACGCGCAAATACATGGCAACACCACGCGGCGTTTTCGAGTTGAAACGATTCTTCTCAAGCGGGGTCTCAACGAGCGAGGGCGGCGAAGCCTCGGCCACCGCCATCCAGGCCATGATCCGCAAGCTCGTCGACGCCGAACACAAGGCCAAACCGTTGAGCGATCAGACACTTACAGATTCCTTGCGGCAAGCGGGAATCCAGGTTGCGCGACGCACGGTCGCGAAGTACCGTGAGGCCATGCACATCCCGTCGTCCAGCGACCGTCTGCGGAAGGCCTGAATCCAAGATGCCAACCACTTTCATCGGTCGATTGCGTCCCCACTCTTCCTTTACCGTTGCGGCGAACGTGCTGTCGCGATGGTCTTTCCGGGCGCGAAGCGCGCCCCAACTGTGTTGGAGGTAGATCATGCAACTTGAGATCTCAGGTGATGGCGTTGAAGTCACACAAGCCTTGCGCGAATACGCGACAGAAAAATTGCAACGCATCGAGCGCCACTTCGATCACGTGACCAATGTCCACGTCGTGCTCGGCCTGGAGAAATTGGGACACAAGGCCGAAGCCACGATCAACTCGACCCAGAAGCAGATCCACGCCCAGGCCGAAGCCAGCGACATGTATGCGGCCATCGACCTGCTCAGCGACAAACTTGATGCCCAGATCCGCAAGCACAAGGAAAAAATGACCGACCATCATCGCGCCGAAGCGCAACTGCTGAAGACCGGCACCTGAGCCACTTCGTGTTGAATCCCGCATCGCCGACCGCACACCGCTGCGGTCGACGATTGCCCAACGGAATCGCGGCATGATCCGCATCATTACTGCACGCGAACTGTTCGATCAGGTGGCCGAGCGCATGAAGTTGCGCTGGTCGGCGGGCCTTCGCGGCGAGCACCGCAAGATCGAACCAGGCGAAAACCTGCAGCGGCGTCCGTCGCTGGTCGGTTACCTCAACATCATCTACCCGAACAAATTGCAGATCATCGGCATCGATGAACTGAAGTATCTCGACGCGCTCGACTCGCGTCAGCGCTGGGATACGGTGCAGAAGATCATGAACTACAAGCCGACCGCGATTGTCGTCACGCGTGACCAGACGGTACCGGCGGATGTCCGTGAAGCCGCCGAGGAAACGCAGACGCCGGTGTGGGTCAGCGCCAAGCGCGGCCATGAAATCCTGACCTACATGCAGTACCACATGTCGCGCGCATTGGCGCGCAACACCTCGCTGCACGGCGTGTTCATGGAGGTGTACTCGATCGGCGTGCTGATCACCGGAGATGCCGGTTCCGGCAAGAGCGAACTCGCGCTGGAACTGGTCACGCGCGGCCACCGCCTGATCGCCGACGACGCCCCCGAATTTACCCTGATCGCACCCGACGTAATCGATGGCACGTGTCCGGAAATGCTGCAGGACCTGCTCGAAGTGCGTGGTCTCGGCATTCTCAACGTGCGCCAGATGTTTGGCGACACGTCGATCAAGCGCAACAAATACCTGCGCCTGATCGTGCACCTCGGCAAACCCGAGGACGTGCATTCGAACGAGGGCATGGCGCGGCTGCAGGGCGTCACCAGCACGCGCAACGTGCTCGACGTCGAAGTGCCGCAGATCACGCTGCCGGTCGCAGCCGGTCGCAACCTCGCCGTACTGGTGGAAGCGGCCACGCGCACCTTCCTGCTCAAGAGCAAGGGCATCGACCCGGCGCAAACCTTTATCGACCGACAGGCACATCAGATGCGACGGCAATCGCCATGGTAGACCAGCCACTGCGCTTCACACCGCCGCCACCGACACGCACGCCGGGCGAGCCGAGCGAGCGGCTGATCATCGTCAGCGGCCTGTCCGGTGCCGGCAAGACGGTCGCATTGCGGACGCTTGAAGATCTCGACTACTACTGCGTCGACAATCTGCCAACGGCGCTGTTGCCGGCCTTCGTCGAAGCGGTGCGCGCCCAAGGGCGCTATCCGCGGCTGGCGGTTGGCGTCGACGTGCGCAATCGTCAGGACGACCTTCAGCAGTTGCCGGCCATGCTCGCGCGCATTGCCCATCAGGGCCTTGCCTATCAACTGGTGTTCCTCGATACGCGCGACGAGGTGTTGCTGAAACGATTTTCGGACACGCGCCGACGCCACCCACTCACCCATGACGGGTTGGCGTTGAACGACGCGATCATGCTCGAACGCAAATTGCTGCGGCCATTGATCGCGATCGCCGACAAGGTGATCGATTCCTCCGAACTCAACGTGCATCAACTGCGCCGCTTGATCGCGACCGAGTTCGGCACCCAGGGCGCGGCGCTGTCGTTGTTGTTCGAATCGTTCGCCTACAAGCGCGGCGTGCCCTCGGACGCCGACTTCGTATTCGATGCACGCTGTCTGCCGAATCCGCATTGGGAAGCGACCTTGCGCCCCCTGTCCGGGCGCGATCCGGCGATCCGCGAATACTTCGCGAAGTTTCCCGAAGTCGCGCATTACATCGACCAGATCCGTGGCCTGCTGTCGACCTGGTTGCCGCGCTTCGAAGCTGACCAGCGCAGCTACATCACGGTCGGCATCGGCTGTACCGGCGGGCGGCATCGCTCGGTGTATATCGTCGAGCGCCTGGCAGAAATTTTCCGTGCCACACGAGAACAGGTCATGACCTTCCATCGGGAGCTTGAATGAGTGTCGGCGTGTTGTTGTTGACCCATAGCGGTGTCGGCCCTGGCCTGCTCGGCGCAGCACGCGGCGTGTTCGGTCCGCTGCCGCTGAAGACCGCGGCCATCGAAGCCGGGTTCGGCGAAGCACCGGAACAGGTGCTGGTGCGCGCGAGCTCTGCAGTCCGTGAACTCGAGCAAGGTGCCGGCGTGCTGGTGCTCACCGATCTGTATGGCGCAACGCCGAGCAATGTCGCGGCGAAACTGTCGAATGTCGGTTGCCGCATCCGCCGCGTCGCCGGCGTCAGTCTGCCGATGCTGTTGCGGGTAATGAACTACGCCGAGCAACCGCTCGACGAACTGGTCAACACCGCGACCGCAGGCGCACGCAACGGCGTGGTCGTCGATCATGCTTGAACGCGACATCGTCATCAGCAACAAACTCGGCCTGCACGCGCGCGCTTCGGCGAAGCTCGTGCAACTGGTGTCGGGCTATCGGTCGACGGTGCAGATCAGCTGTCGCGGCCGCGAGATCAATGCGAAGAGCATCATGGGCCTGATGTTGCTCGCCGCAGCCAAGGGCACACCGATTCTGCTGCGCGCGACCGGCGAAGACGAGGCCGAAGCCATGGCCGCCGTCGTCGACCTGTTCGAACGCAAATTCGACGAGGGCGAGTGATTCCGCCATGAATACGCGTACCGAACTCGACGGACTAATCGCTGCCAAGGGCCTTGCGCTCGGCACGGCGCGTGTCGTCTATTCGGCGAAGATGGATGTCGAGACCGAGCCCTTGCTCGCGAGCGGCATTCCGAATGAAGTGAAGCGATTCGAGGAGGCGCTCGATACCGCGCGCGCCGAACTCGCGAGCCTGAGCGAACGCGTTTCCGGTGCCCTGGCGCGCGACATGTCGGAGATTATCGACGCGCACGCGATGATCCTCGACGACCCCGAATTCACCGATGCCGTGGTCGCGTTGATCCGACGCGAGTCGATGCGCGCCACCGGCGCCTTGAAACGCCAGCGCGATGCGCTCGCCGAAATGTTCGATGCCATCGACGACCCCTACCTGCGCGCGCGTCGCGACGATCTCGATCATGTCGTTTCGCGTGTCTACGCGGCGCTGCAGCGCGGTGGCGCCGAACCGGCACGTCCAGCATCAGCCGACGGCCAGATCCTGGTCTGCGACACCGTGGCACCGGCCGAACTCGCACATCTCGTCGACAACGGCCTGCGCGGACTGATCTGCACCGCGAGCAGCGCGTATTCGCATACCGCGATCGTCGCGCGCGGACTTCGTCTGCCCTTCGCCTGCGGCGTGAAGCATGCGTTGTCGGTTCTGCACGAGGGCGACACGGTGCTGCTTGATGCCGACCACGGTCGCATCATCGCGCATCCGGACAACATCGATCTTGCGCGTTTCCGCATCCAGCAGAAGGAAGCCGACAAGCTGCGCAAGCAGCGTGCACGCATCAAGGTCACCGATGCCCGTACCCGCGACGGCGTCTCGATCAAGCTTTACGTCAATGCCGAGAATGCCGATGCGATCGCCGCTGCGCGCCGCGCGGGCGCCGACGGTGTGGGTTTGTTCCGGACCGAATTCCTGTTCATGAAGCGACGCGAGCTGCCGACCGAAGACGAGCAGTTTCGCGCCTACCGCGATGCCATCGTCGCGATGGCCGGGCGTCCGGTGACCTTGCGCACGCTCGATCTCGGTGCCGACAAGGCGATCGGCGGACCCCTGCAACTCGCGACCGAAGAAAATCCGGCGTTGGGATTGCGCGGCATCCGCCATTCGCTCGCCTATCGCGACATCTTCAAGGTGCAATTGCGCGCCATGTTGCGCGCTTCGGCCTACGGCCCGATGCGCATCCTGTTGCCGATGGTGTCGGCGGTCGAGGAAGTGCGCGAGGCGCGTGAGCTGATCGAACTGACGACCGACGAAGTGCGTCGCGCGCGCCATCCAGTGGCCGACAGCATTCCACTTGGCGCAATGATCGAAGTACCGGCGGCCGCGCTGGTCAGTGCCGATATCTCGCGCTACGCAGATTTCCTCGCCATCGGCAGCAATGACCTCGCCCAATACGTGCTTGCCGCAGATCGCAACAATGCCGCGGTCGCGAACAACTACGACCCGCTGCATCCAGCCTTCATGCGTCTGCTCTATCTCGTCTTCGACAACGCGCGCCAGGCCAAGCGCCCGATCAGCGTCTGCGGCGAAATCGCCGGCGATCCGCGCTACACGCCCTTGCTGATCGCCCTCGGCCTCACCGAATTCTCGATGCATCCAAGCGCGCTCGCCGACGTCCGCGACACCATCAGCAAACTCTCGCGCAAATCGCTACGCGCCAAGACCCCACGCCTGCTGCACGCCCCAGACCGCGCCGCACTCACCGAAGTCGTGAATGCGATGGCGGGCGGGTGACAGCCCAGCGATGGGCACAAGCCCGGCCCGTCGATTGCCGATCCAGAAGTTGTCGATTTGGAAATTGACGGAAGGCTGGGAAGTTGGGAAGCTGGAAAATTAAAATGACCCTGGATCTGCCAAGTGACCTGGTTCGCGAAATGAAAGTTCGCGCTGCGTTTTCCAGTCAGAAGCTCAAGGACCTGACGGCCAACCTGATTGCCGCAGGGATGGCTGCGGAGTCTGCCAAGGCAAAAGGCGTGCGCGCCCGAAAAGGCGCGATCACGCTGCCTCTGTTCAAGTCCGGCAAGAACGCATCGGCGCGACAAATGAGCATGACGCAACTCATCGCGCTCGAACAGGAAACACAATTGGCCGAAGATCGTGAGCGCCTCGGCCAGCCTGTATGACGTGAGTGTGTGGGTGGCGCTGGCCTTCGCCACGCATCCGCACCACGCCCGAGCCAAGCTTGAATTTGCAAATGCAGATTCACTGAATCCTGCTGCATTCTGCCGTCCAACCCAGTAATCATTCCTGCGCATCGTCACAACGCCTGCGGTGCAACGCATTTACGCCAGCGGCGTCATCAGCAACCATGACCCTTGGGGAAAAGTGGCAGATGCTGATGGCACTGCCGCAAGTCGTCTGGCGGTGACGCTGGACGCAAACTTGATGCATTTCAAAGGGCTGTCCGTGAATTTTTTACTCGCACACGCCAAGAATCAGTCCGATTCCAGTTGAGCCGTTGATCGCGTCGACGCCAGACACGGATACGATGCGCGCTGTCACGGATGCTGCCCATGCCCCTCGCTTCAGAGAAAACCCCCGCTATTTCGGCCATCGATGCTTGGTTCAGCACCGTTTACGGCGAACTGCGAGACGCTGCGCATCGCGCGCGCTTGGGAAAGCGTGGCGAGACGCTGAATACGACTTTGCTGGTTCACGAACTCTACTTGCGCATGAAGAGGAGTGCGGGCACCGAATTCGCCGGCAAAGCGCAATTCTTTGCCTATGCCGGACGCGCACTGCGCAGCATCATGGTCGACCATGCGCGCAGCCGCATTGCCGAGCGCGAGCGTTACGCTTGCATCGCCGCAACCGCTTCAGAAATTGCAGATTCCGCCGTGCTCTCGCCGCTGCAGGCGCTTGCGCTTGACGCGGCGCTCAAGGAACTGGAACGCGACGACGCGCGCGCTGCAAAAGTCTTCGAGATGCATTTTTTTGCCGGATTGACGCTGATTGAAATTGCCGACCACCTCGAATTGACCGGTCGCACCATCGATCGCGATTGGCGTTATGCACGTGCGTTTTTGCAGACCGCGCTGGATGGCGAATAGCTTCTTGGATCAGGCCGACTTGTCGGTTGCGCCCCGCCGCCGTTCCCTCTGTTGTCGTGAAAGGCTACGCGACTCCGTTCTAGCAATATCCTTTGTGCAAAACAGTCAAGGCACCCATGACGAATCGCTGCGTGCGTGACTTGTTCAATGAAGCGCTGGCAATGCCAGAGCCCGAGCGTACTGGCTGGCTCAACAGCCTGCCCATCACGCCCACCCTGCGCGCGCGCGTGCAGTCGTTGCTGTCGGCAGAGGCGGTAAACCATAGCCCGCTCGACATGCCGTTTCCGGATCAACTGCAGGCGCTGACGCCGACTTCTGCCACCGAAACGACGGGCACGTGGAGCGGCAAGCAAGTCGGAAACTACACGCTGGGCCGCCTGCTCGGTCAGGGCGGCATGGCCAGCGTTTTCGAAGGCCAGCGTGTCGGCGCGGATTTTGCGCAGCGCGTGGCTGTCAAGGTGTTGCGGCGCGCGCTGCACACCGACCTGGAACTGCGCCTTTTTCAGCGCGAACGCCAAGCCCTGGCAGCATTGGAACATCCCAACATTGCCAGACTGCTGGACGGCGGTATCACCGTCGAGCACGTGCCCTACCTGGTGATGGAGTTCGTCGACGGCATCGACCTTCTGCGTTATGCCGAGCGCGAGCAATTGACGCCGCGCGCGCGCCTTGGATTGTTCGTGCAAGTTTGCGATGCGGTCAATGCCGCGCATCGCGCATTGATCGTGCACCGCGATATCAAGCCTTCGAACATCCTCGTCACCGGCGACGGCAATGCCAAACTTCTGGACTTCGGAATCGCCAAGATTCTGGGTAGTGACGATGAGACGCAGCCGACAACGTTTGCGCCGATGACCCCTGAATATGCTGCCCCGGAACAGATGAACGGGCGTGCGATCACCACGGCGACGGATGTCTACGGGTTGGGCGTGGTGCTCTACGAACTGCTCACCGGCGTCCGACCCGCACGCGGTGACAGCGCGCGCGCGTCCGACATCATTGGCGCGCAGACCACACTGCGTTCGTCGACACAACCGGCAACCGGCGCGGCACTCAAGCGATTTTTGCGCGGCGATATCGACAACATCCTGCGCAAGTCGCTGGTCACCGATCCAGTCGAGCGTTATGCCTCGGCTGGCGAACTTGCAGCCGATCTGCGTCGCTTTCTGGAGGGACAACCGGTGCAGGCGCATCCGCCCAGCGGCTGGTATCGGACACAGAAATTCGTGCGTCGGAATCGACTGGTGGTGCTGCTTGCCTTGTTGGCCGTAACAGCTGTGTTGTTCAGTGCCGCGATCGCATGGCGCAAGGCCGAAGTGGCGCGCGCCATGTCCGTTCAGGCCGAGGCACGCGCCGTCGAAGCACGTGAGCAGGCGCAGTTGGCGCAAGCGGCCATGATCGAGTCGGACGCCGTGCAGTCGTTTCTGTACGACATCATTCGCAGCGTCAATCCAAACGACGCCCTCGATTCACCCGAAACCATGCGCGAGGTGATGGACCAGGCCGAAGCCAGGCTCGAGTCCGAGTTGCAAGCGGAGCCGAACGTACAAATCGAGATTTACGGATTTCTGCGGCAAGTGCGCGAGCAGTTTGGTGACAACCCGCGCGCAATCGAACTGGGCCAGCGGCAATTGGCCTTGGCGGGCGCGCACTTTGGCGCACATCATGAGAAAACTGCGGCGTCGCAATATCAGCTGGCGCGTTTGATGCTTTTTGCCGGCGATGATGCCGGCTTCGAGATGATGCAGTCGGCGGTCAAGGAACTGGAACAAGTCGCGCCAGACAGTTTGGATCTGGCCTATGCGCTGGTCAGCTTTGCCGGTGTTCTGAGCACTCGCGGCCGCAGCGACGAGGCTTTCGCCACCTTGCAACGCGCCAATCCACTGATCCGAAAGTTGTGCGGCGACGGCCTGGTCAACGCCTGTCAGGAACAAGTCACGGCGCTCAGCCACTTGGGCATTGCTTTGTATCAGCGCCGTGATTACATCGCGGCCGCTGCGGCATTTTCCGAAGGTGTCGCGCGGGCGCAAAAAACGTATGGCGAAACGCATTCGATTACCTTGCGATTGCGCGGCAATCTGGCCACCTGCCAGGTTCAGATCGATCCCGCTGCGGCCATCATTGAAATGCGCGAGGTCATTGCACTGACAGCACAACTTCCAGAAGTCGCGATCGACACCCTTCCGGCCCAATACAACGGACTGGCGCTGGCCCTGAGCCGCGCCGGAAGAAGCATCGAGGCGGCAGCGATGTTTCGTGAAGCAATCCGGCGCATCGATGCCTCTCAACAACACGGGCCGCAGCAGAAGATTTTCTCCTTGAATCTGGTCAGCGAACTGATTCTGTTGGGCGATGTGGTCGGTGCACGGACGACGTTGAAAGCGACGCAAGCGCTACTGACCGAGACCGAGGACAATTTTCTGCATCTCGCTCGTGTGGCGGAATCGACGGCCTGGCTGGACGCCTTGGCCGATGCGCCAACAAGTGTGAGCTACCGGAGCAATGATGAAGCACTGAAGTGGCGATATCGCGAAGCCAACCCACGCCTCAGCGATGTCGTCAAATCGCTGTCGCTTGGGTTGCGTATCGCAGCAAGGCATCGGGATTCGGCGCAGGCAGCGCGCTATCAACAGCAAATCTTGACGATGCTCGAGCAAATCGAGGCACTGCCTGATTCCACTGCGCAGGAACTCTGGCAGGCGCGCTTCGAGATTGCCCTGGCGCTGGGCGACCTGGTCTCGCTCGAATTGGCGTTCAAGGAATACGCCGCCGTGGTCGGCGAGTATTCTCCCAATGCCGCATTTGACCAGTTGCAACTGATGCGCATGCAACGCACCAGTGTCGTGCCGGGCATGTCGCCGGAATTCGCGCCGAATCCAGTCTGGATCAGCAGTTTGCGCGAGCGCATGGGTGATTCAGCACCGATCGTTCGTGCCGCTTCGACGGCGACACGCAGGTCACCGTAACGCCAAAATCGAACATCATGTCGTGATTCGCTACTCGGCTCCGTCCGACCACTTGTAACCGCGTCCCATTGGCGCGGACAAGGGATGGGACCAAGTGAAAATTCGGCGCTTTCTGTGGATACGCAAGCTGTTGGTGGTTTCGGTGTTCAGCGGGTTTTCGGCGGCATCACCTGCGGCGATAATTCTCGTCGGCCCGGGCGCGGGCTGCCAATTCTCGACCATTCAGGCGGGCATCGATGCTGCCGCCAGCCTCCCCGGTGCGGACGAGGTGCGCATCGCCAATACCGGCACCTACAGCGCGCAGGCGATCACCATCGGTGCACAAGACCTCATCTTGATCGGCGCTTATGCCAACTGCACGAATGCCCTGCCTGCGGGCGGCAGCGCCATCATCAGTGGACAAGGCGGCGCTGCTGCGTCGGTCTTCTCGATGACCGGTGCGGGCGTACGTCGTTTCGAAAACCTAGGCATCATCCGCGGCGACGCACCGACCACGGGACGCGGCGGTGGCATTCGTTTTGAAGGCAGCGGCTTGCTGTTTTTGCGCGACGTCAGCATCGTCAACAATGTCGCCGGCGGTGGTGGCGGCATCTATTTCCGCGGTGACGGCAGTCCGGCAGAGCTGACTCTGGAGCAAAACACGTTCGTCCAGCTGAATACCGCCACGGCAGTGGATGGATTCGGCGGCGGGATAGCGGTGGTGAACACCGCGCGGATGGTCATGCTCCAGAGCAATACGCAAATTTCAGGCAATACCGCGATCGGCGTCGACAGCGTTGGCGGTGGCTTGGCGGTGTTCAGCTCGGCGCAAGCGGATATCGGCTCGCCGGGCTCAGGCATCAATGGCGCGATTTATGACAACGAAGCCGGCTCCGGCGGCGGTATCGCGGTGGTGAACGACGCCGCCCTCTTCGACAGTCAGGCGGCCTCCGTGCGCTTGTTCACCACCGACGCCAACCGGCCGATTCGAGTGCATGGCAATCGCGCACGCCGCGTGGGCGGTGCCATTCTGGTTCGCCCCTTCAACGGTGAGCTGAATTTCTTTCCTGCAGATGCCTGCGTTGAAAACGGCCGCCTCGACGCCAACACGGCGCAGGAAGGCGCCGCAGTCTACGTGGATACCGACGAATCCTTGTCGCAGCAAAATTTGGGCGGCACCTTCAAATTCAACGCGGGATGCAATGGCATCCCGGCCACTACCGCGCTTGGCAGCATTCCTTGTGCGCCTGAAGTCGTCGGCTGCAACCGGATCGAGTACAACAGCGCCCGTGACATCGTCAATCAAGTGGACACGCAAGGCGCTGTGGTGCTCGCTCAGATCAATACCAATGTCTTCCTCAATCGTGTCGCGTTCAGCAACAATTCCGCCCACCACATCATTCGCTCCGTCGAAGCGCAGGCGCTGAGTGTCAACAAGTGCCTGATAGCTCAAAATCAGACGGCGAGTCACCTGATTCTTGCGGATGCCGATACCGATAGTGTCTCGGTGAACAACTGCACGGTCACCAACAACTCCATGCCCCAAGGCACCAACGCACGCATCGTGCAGCGCGATGGCAGTGGGCCACTCCTGATGAAATACAACCTGCTGTGTCAGCCGGGCAACTTCTCCCTGGGCTACGGCGGCAATATGTCGACGCTGAATTCGGATATCGAATACAACGTCACCAATGCGATCCCGAGCTTGCCACCCAGCCCGTGGAACCAGTTTCAAGTGCCGCGCTTCAACGATCCGGCACGCGGTGATTTCCGTCAGCGCGTCAGTTCGCACATTGTCGATTTGTTCTCACCGCTGGCCGATGTCGGCCTCGACTTTGATCGGCGTGCCTATGATCAAGCTTTGCTGATCCTGGGCACGACCGGCCAGGCGCGCGATCCGGGAGCGTTCGAGCGCCAGGAAACTGATCCGTGGCTACTCAACGGCGACTTCAATGGCGATCTGAATTTGTGGAGCGGCGACAATCCTGGCCTGACCAGCTACAGCGCATTGAATGCCGTGGGCAGCACCGGCGGTTCGGTCGCGTTCAGTCGCGGCGAATCGGTCGGTGCGACTACACCGCGCTTCAACGTCGGCGTGCAGTGCTTCAACCTGCCAGCGCCGGGCGTTTATCGGTTGAGCGCGCACGGGCGAGCACCGGGCAATGTCTTGATTTCACACGACCGGCCAGTGATTCGTTGGCGGCTGCGCAGCAACTCGGAGACCTGCGGACAAGCCGATCCGATCGCAGCCGAAGGCGACCTGTTTCTGCCCAATGCGGCGGGATTTGCCGCGCCGATGGCACCGGCCGAAATCCTCGTCACGCAAGCGCTATGGTCAGCCACTGCGAGCATCGAAGTGCGCCTCGATGTCGAGCCTGATTTCCTTGAGCTTCCGATCGATGCCGGCTTCGACAAAGTTGAGCTGACCGGCACACCACTCTTCATGCTGTTTTCGAATGGCTTCGAGTAGGCTCAAATAGCGCCGCGTCAGCGCAAGACATCGGACTTCGCGACCTGATCGAGGCGCTGCAATGTTTCCAGCAGCGCCTTCATCTGATCGAGCGGCCAGGCATTCGGACCGTCAGACAGCGCCTTGTCCGGGTCCGGATGGGTTTCCATGAACAAGCCGGCGATGCCGACCGCGACGGCGGCGCGTGATAGCGCCGGCACGAATTCGCGCTGGCCACCGCTGGTTGCGCCCTGCCCGCCCGGCAACTGCACCGAATGTGTCGCATCGAACACCACCGGGCACTGCGTCTCGCGCATGACCACGAGCGAACGCATGTCCGACACGAGGTTGTTGTAGCCGAAACTCGCACCGCGCTCGCAAACCATGATCTGTTCGTTGCCGACGGCGCGCGCCTTTTCGACCACGTGTTTCATGTCCCAGGGCGCGAGGAACTGACCCTTCTTGATGTTTACCGGTTTCATCGTGCGCGCGACGGCCTGGATGAAATCGGTCTGCCGGCAAAGGAAAGCCGGCGTCTGCAGCACATCGACGACGGACGCGACTTCATCGAAAGGCGTGTATTCGTGCACGTCGGTCAGCAGCGGCACACCGACCTGGCGCTTCACTTCCGACAGGATGCGCAGACCCTCGGCCATGCCCGGTCCGCGGAAACTTTTGTCCGAGGAGCGATTGGCCTTGTCGAAGCTGGACTTGAAGATGAAGGGAATGCCGAGCTTCGTGGTGATTTCCTTGAGTACGCCAGCGGTTTCGACTTGCAGCGTCTCGCTTTCGACGACACAGGGTCCGGCGATCAGGAAAAACGGACGATCGAGGCCGATTTCGAAATCGAGCAACTTCATGCCGCGATCTCCTGCGGCTTGCGGCTGCGCTGATAGGCCAACGCGGCCGCGACAAAGCCGATGAACAAAGGATGGCCGGTGCGCGGCGTCGACAGGAATTCCGGATGCGCCTGGCAGGCGACGAACCACGGGTGGTCGCGGTACTCGATCATCTCGACGAGGCTGTCATCGAGCGACTTGCCCGAGAACACCATGCCCAATTCCTCGAAACGCGCGAGGTAGCGGTTGTTGAATTCGTAGCGATGGCGATGGCGTTCGCTGACGACATCATTGCCGTACAGGCGATGCGCGAGTGTCCCCGGCTTCAGGCGGCAGGCCTGTGCGCCGAGGCGCATGGTGCCGCCCTTGTCCGAGCCTTCGTCGCGAACTTCGACTTCGCCGCCGGTGGTGCGCCATTCGGTGATCAAACCGATCACCGGATGCTGCGAAGAGCGATCGTTTTCGCTGCTGTTGGCGCCAGCAAGGCCAGCGACGTTGCGCGCGAAATCGACGACCGCCGCATGCAGTCCGTAGCAAATGCCGAAGTATGGGATGTTCAGCACGCGCGCATGTTTGGCCGCGGCGATTTTGCCCTCGAAGCCGCGCTTGCCGAAACCGCCCGGCACCAGGATCGCATCGACCCCGGCGAGCAACTCGGTGCCTTCGGATTCGACGCGTTCGCATTCGATCCAGCGAAAATCGACTTCGACCGACTGCTGCAAGCCGCCGTGCTTCAGCGCTTCGCCGAGTGATTTGTACGCGTCGCGGTGTTCGACGTATTTGCCAACGATGGCAATCGTGACCTTGCCGCGCGGATGCGATTCGCGCTCACAGACTTCGTGCCAGGCGGAAAGATCAGCGGTCGGTTTCGCGGCCAGTTTCAACTGGTCGACCGCGAGTTGGTCAAGACCCTGCTGCTGCAGCCATTCCGGAATCTGGTAAATCGAAGGCAGATCGACGGCCGAGATCACGGCCTTTTCCGGGACGTTGGTGAACAACGCGATCTTGCGGCGTTCGGCATCCGGCAATGGTTGTTCCGAGCGGCATAACAACACATCCGCCTGGATACCGATGTTGCGCAACTCCTTGACCGAATGCTGGGTCGGCTTGGTTTTGATCTCGCCCGCGGCCTTGATGTACGGCACCAGGGTGAGGTGCATGAACAAGGTACGGTCGGCACCGCGCTCGATGCGCAGTTGGCGGATGGCTTCGAGAAACGGCAGTGACTCGATGTCGCCAACAGTGCCACCGACCTCGACCAGGGCCACGTCATAGCCGGCCGTCGCTTCCTCGACCGCGCGCTTGATTTCGTCGGTAATGTGCGGAATGACTTGCACGGTCGCGCCGAGATAATCACCGCGACGTTCCTTGCGGATCACCGTTTCATAGATCTTGCCGGTGGTGATGGCGTTGCGCCGGGTCAGGCGGGTATTGACGAAGCGTTCGTAGTGGCCGAGATCCAAGTCGGTTTCGGCGCCGTCGTCCAGCACATAGACCTCGCCATGCTGGTACGGGCTCATCGTGCCCGGATCGACATTGATGTAGGGATCGAGCTTCATCATCGTGACCCTGAGGCCACGCGCTTCGAGAATGGCACCCAACGAGGCCGAGGCAATGCCTTTGCCCAACGACGACACTACGCCGCCGGTTACAAAAATCAGGGGAGTCATGAAACACCGGGTCAGCGGAAAGCGGCATTCTACCGGAGCCGACGATTGCCCGCCGATCTGCCCATGGATGCCGGCTGCCGCTAAGATCCACGCCCCTCGTCGCGTTCGCACTCGCGCCTACCGTGCCCCCATCCCCGCCCCTGCGCATCCTGGCTTTCGCCGGCACACGCCCGGAATGCCTGAAACTGGCCGCGCTGGTGCGGGCGGCGCGCGCTGACGCGCGTTGCCAGATCGAATTGGTTGGCAGCGGGCAGCATCCCGCCATGATCGCAGCCACGCTGACGGATCTCGACCTCCGCACCGAGCACGATCTCACGCCTGTACCGCCGGGCAATTCGTTGTCGCGCACGCTCGGCCATCTTCGTGCCGCGATGCGCACTTGCATCGCCGAGCGCCGGCCAGACGTGGTCGTGGTGCAGGGCGACACGTCGACCGCCTATGCCGGTGCCTTGGCGGCGCGCGACGCCGGCGTTGCGCTGGCGCACGTCGAGGCCGGACTGCGCACCACCCACCCGCTGCGGCCGTTCCCGGAAGAACCGTTTCGCCGGCGCATCGCCCCGATCGCACGCTGGCATTTCGCGCCCACCGAAGGTGCGCGCCAGCACCTGCTCGACGAGGGTCAAGCGCCGTCGCGCGTGTTTGTCGTCGGGAACACCATCGTCGACGAATTGCGCTGCGCGCTGGCCAACCCGTGCGTACCGACGGTCGACTGGCAAGCGCGCGGCTCGCAGTTGCTGGTGCTGACGCTGCATCGTCGCGAAACCTATGGCCAGGCCCTGGTCGCGGTCTGTGTCGCGATGCTGGAATTGCTGGAACGGCACGAAGACCTGGTGCTGGTGTGCCCGGTGCATCCGAATCCGGCCGTGGGACTGCGCGTTCGCCGTCTGCTCGGCGCGCATCCGCGCTGCCTGCTGGTCGCGCCGATGGGCTATCGCGCGTTCGTTCGCTTGCTGGGCGATGCACGCCTGGTCGTCACCGATTCCGGCGGCATCCAGGAGGAAGCGCCCTACCTCGGCGCGCCAGTGCTGATCGCCCGCGACGCGACCGAGCGTCCTGAAGCGTTGCGCGACGGCGTCGTGGAACTGGTCGGACACAATCACGATCGACTGGTTCAAGGTGCGTTGCGCTTGCTCGCCAAACCGCGTCCAACACCGATTGCGTTCGATGCCGCTGCGCCCTTCGGCGACGGCCACAGCGCGCCGCGCATTCTCGATATCCTGCTTGCGGAATCCCATGCCCATGCCCATGCCCGTTGACCTCGCCTTCGCTGCCGAGCGTGCCGCCAACCGTCTGCGCGACTGGTTGATCGAAGGCCCGGTGCAACTTGACGACGGCGGCATCGCCGGCGTGGTCGACGCGGATGGGCGCAGCCGCTATGTCTACGGCGAGATCACCGGCTACTACCTGCACTGGCTGGCACAGGCGCGCAGTGTCGCGCCGGAGCAACGTCGTGAGCGCGCAGCGCGGGCTTTGGTGTGGGTTGAAGCGAACTACGGCGACACGCTGCCACCGACGCGCATGTACCGCGACGGTACGAACGGCGACTGGCGCAATGGCGCGCAGTTCCTGTTCGATCTGGCCATGCTGGCGGGCGGACTCGCGCAAGCCGCCAGCGCGCGACTGATTGCACCGAATGCGTTACGCATGCCGGCGTTGACGCAGGCCTGGTCTGCCTTCCTCGTCGATGGTCAGCTTCGCGCCTGCACCTGGTCGCTGCCTGATCTGGCACCGATGCCGCGCTGGTCGACGATCGGCGGACCGTTCCTGGCCAAGGCCGCAAGCCGTGCGCTGATGGCGCAATCGCTGTTCGCTTATCCGCCGGCGTTCACTGCGGCTTGCCGCGACACGTTGCACGCGGTCGATGCGCTCGGCGTCAACGCCGGTATCGGCATGCTGCACCCGACGCTGTATGCCATGGAGGGCGCCATCACCCACGCGACGCCGAACTTCTCGTCGATGCGACACTGGCTCGCCACCCTTCTTCGGTGGCAAGAGGCCGATGGCAGTTTGCCGGAGACGCCCGGCATCACTGGCACCAAGCGCAGCGATGTGACTGCTCAGGCGTTGCGCATGGGTGCCGCGCTCGGACTCGCAGCCGCGCCCGATTCCGATTTCGCGCAGCCCCTGGCGCGGCTTGCCGAAGTGCTGATCGCGCGCGTGCGCGACGACGGCATCGCCTTCGATCCCGGGCGCGATGCGCGCGAGTCGAATGTCTGGTGCGCCATGTTCGCCGAGCAGGCACTGCGCGCTTATGCGGCGCAGTTGCGTGGCGAACCCCTGCCCTTTGCGACCAACGAGATCGTCTGATGATGCGGGATCCCCTGTCGACGCGGGTCAGGCGCTGGCTCCGGCTTGGACCGATGTACCTCGCGATTCGTTATGGCGATCGCGCTGCACGCCGGTTCGTGCCGATCATCCACCCGGACCACCGGATCGCAGCGGGCCTGTCGCTGATCATTCCCGACCGCGGCACGCCCGATCTGCTTCGCCCGACGCTTGCCGCTGCTGTCGTCGCGCTCGCCCGTGTCGAAGAACCGACCGAACTCATCATCGTTGTGAACGGCGGCGACCGTGCCGACTATCGCGAACTGATCGCCGCGCATCCGCAGGCGCAGTGGCAATTCCATCCGCGTCCGCTCGGCTTCAACGGCGCGATCGAAGCCGGCTTGCGCGATGTGTGCCACGGCTGGATCTTTCTGCTGAACAGCGACATGCGCCTCGCGCCGGATGCGCTGGTCGCGTTGCTGCCGTACCGCGACGCCGGCATCTTTTCGCTGACGTCACAGATCTTCTTCGCAGACCCGGACCGCCGCCGCGAGGAAACCGGCTGGTCGGATTTCCGCGTGCACGGCGCGCGTCCGGTGATGTTCGAGCGCGAGCCGGAAGCCTCGGACTTTGCACGCGGCTGCCTCTACGGCGGCGGTGGTTCGGCCATGTTCCAGACCGCCCTGCTGCGGCGTTACGTCCGCGACTCGCGCGGGTTCTCGCCGTTCTACTACGAAGATACCGATTGGGGCGTGCGCGCCTGGGAAGAAGACCGCGACTGCGTTTTCGTGCCGCGCTCGCACGCCATACACGAGCATCGCGGCACAGTGCGGCGTTTCTACGACCCGGCCGAAGTGGAGCGCATCATCGATCGCAACATGCTGCTGTTCGAACTGCGCCATCGCTTCACTGAACTCGAAGGCAAGCGCGCGCTGATCCATCTTTCCGCCCAGCCTGAAGCGACGCAACGGGAAATCTGCACCGTCGCCAACGCCTGGCAGGTCGCTAAACGCCGGCGCCAAGCAACGACCATTCGCCGCGAGGGATTGGATCTGGCGGCGAGCACGCAGCGCTGGTACGCGCCGGCGATCCTGCGCGGCGCACGTCCGAAATTGCTGCTGGTTTCACCGTTTGCCGCGTTCCCGCCGTCGCATGGCGGCGCCCGCCGCATTGCCGAACTGGCGCGGCGCGTCGCCGGGCATTTCGAGTTGATCCTGCTCAGCGACGAACGCAGTGCGCACGGCGCTGCATCGGAGGCCGGCTTCGCGGGTTTTCGTTCGGTGCATCTGGTTCAAGGTCGCACGGATCGGATCGGCGACGCGCCACAATCGCTGACCGAGCGTATGCGCAGCCATACCAACACCAAACTGCGTGCGGAATTGCGCCGACTGCAGCGCGTCCATCGGCCGGACGCCGTGCAGATCGAATTCATGGAAGCAGCGCTGCTGGCGGAAGAACGCATCGGCACGCGGCCGTTCGTACTGGATTTGCACGACGTCTATCTCGATGGCGGCGCGAGCGACAACGACCAACGCGCGGCGCTAGCTGCATTCGATCGACTGCTCGTCTGCTCGAATGAAGATGGCGCTTGGCTGCAGCCGCTGACCGCGACCCTGGTGGCGAACGCCGCGCAAGACCGCATGGACGGCTACCTGCCGTCGCCGGACACCAGGGAACTGCTGTTCATGGGTCCGTTCCGCTATGCGCCCAATGTCGATGGCCTGCGCGCATTTCTCGGCGACGTGTGGCCAACGCTGCGCGCACGTCACCCGGGCTTGACACTGACGGTGCTGGCCGGCGACGGCGCAGCCGAGCACCTGCGTCGCGAACCGGCGCTGGCGTGCGCCGGCGTCGAGATCATCGACCGTTTTGTCGATCCCGCCCCGTACCTCGCACGCGCGACGCTGACCCTGAACCCTCAGCGCGAAATCCGCGGCTCGGCACTCAAGGTCGCCGAGTCCCTGCTCGCGGGACGTTGCTGCATCAGCACCGCTGCCGGAGCACGCGGGTACGACGTGAGCGCAGGCCCGGGTCTAGTGCGCGTTGCTGATGTCACCGCGATGGGCGAGGCCATCGACGTTTTGCTGCGCGACACTTCGCAACGTCATGCGATCGAAGCCGCGAGCGAAGACGTCCGTCGCCGACTCGGCTGGGGGCACTCGGTCGATGCGTTGCGCCGGCTTTATCGTGAGCTCGGTCTGGATTCCCAGGCGACCCGATTCGGGCATGACTGAGTTCTCGTACGACCGCATCGCCGAGGTCTACGCGACCGACATGGGCGCGAGCATGCGCTTCGACGATATCGGCTACTACCGCGAACTGTGCCGGCAGGAAGGTGGCCACGTGCTCGAGTTGGGCTGCGGCACCGGCCGCATCCTGCTGCCGCTGCTCGCAGCCGGCATCGACATCGAGGGTCTGGATCGCTCCGCACCGATGCTGATGCAGTTGCAGACGGATGCGAAGAAGTGCGGACTGGTCGCGCGGGCACAGCAGTGCGATCTGCGCGAGCTACCGCGCGAGCCGCACTTCGATGTACTGCTCGCGCCGTATTCGCTGGTTACCTACATGACCACGCCCGCAGCGCTGAGCGTATGGCTCGACGCCGCCGGCGGCGTCCTGAAATTGGGTGGCCTGCTGGTCGTCGACGCCTTTCTGCCGCGTGAAGTGACGCCCTACGACGACTACCGCGAAGATTATCTGCGCGCGCACGGTGATGGTTTCCTGCGCCGCGAAAAGCGCATCGCGCGCGACGGCGCCTGCAATCGTATCGATCGGCGCTACACCCTCCTCGGCGCGAACCATCTGCCGCAACGCAGCTGGACCACGACCGACCTGATCCGCCCATGGACGCCGCACGAACTTGTCGCTGCGCTTACCGCCGCCGGCTTCGCGTTCGAAGGCAGCGACTTCGACTACGGACAGGGCGATGAACCGCATCAGTTCGCGACCCATCGGGCACGTCGTCCTTGAATCGCATCTGCACAACCGCCACCCTGATCGATTGCCCACACCGAGCCGCCACATGAGTCGTTACAACGCCGCCGATATCGAAGTCCTGTCGGGCCTGGAGCCGGTCAAGCGCCGCCCGGGCATGTACACGGATACGGCGCGGCCGAATCATCTGGTCCAGGAAGTCGTCGACAACTCGGTCGACGAAGCGCTCGCCGGCCACGCGAAAACCGTCGATATCGTGCTCCATGCCGACGGCTCGGTCGAAGTCGGCGACGATGGCCGCGGCATGCCCGTGGACATCCATCCCGAGGAAGGCATTCCCGGCGTCGAATTGATCCTGACGCGCCTGCACGCCGGCGGAAAGTTCTCGAACAAGAATTACCAGTTCTCCGGCGGCTTGCATGGCGTCGGTGTGTCGGTGGTGAATGCATTGTCGACCAAAGTCGAGGTGGTGATCCGCCGCGACGGCAACATTTACCAGATGGATTTCCGCAACGGCGATCGTGCCAGCGACCTCGCCATCATCGGCTCCTGCCCGAAAAAGCAGACCGGCACGCGCCTGCGCTTTTGGGCCGACCCGAAATATTTCGATTCGCCGAAGATTTCACTGCCGCGCCTGAAACATGTGCTGCGCGCCAAAGCCGTGCTGTGCCCCGGCCTGACCGTCAAATTGTTCGACGAGGCCACAGGCGAACGCATCGAATGGTTCTACGAGGATGGTTTGCGTGACTATCTGCGCTCGATGCTCAAGGACCGCGAACTGCTGCCGCCGTCGATCTTCGTCGCGTCTCTGAAAAAGGAAATCGACGCCGTCGAATTCGCGCTGTGCTGGAGCCCGGACGGCGAACTGATGCAGGAAAGTTACGTCAACCTGATCCCGACCGCGCAACACGGCACGCATGCGAACGGCCTGCGCTCTGGACTGACCGAGTCGCTGCGCGAGTTCTGCGACTTCCGCAACCTGCTGCCGCGTGGTGTGAAGCTGGCGCCGGAGGACGTATGGGACCGACTGAACTTCGTGCTCAGCTACAAGACCGCCGATCCGCAGTTTTCCGGTCAGACCAAGGAGCGCCTGAGTTCACGCAACGCTGCAGCCTTTGTCGAAGGCGCCACGCATGATGCCTTTTCGCTGTGGCTGAACCAGCACACCGATCTCGGCGAGCGCATCGCCATGCTCGCGATCGAACGCGCGCAGGCCCGGCTCAAGGCCGACAAGATCGTGGTGCGCAAGAAGGTCACGCAAGGCCCGGCCCTGCCCGGCAAGCTCGCAGACTGCATCTCGCAGGACTTGTCGCGCACCGAACTGTTCATCGTCGAAGGCGACTCCGCCGGCGGCTCGGCCAAGCAGGCGCGCGACAAGGACTTTCAGGCGATCCTGCCCTTGCGCGGCAAGATCTTGAACACCTGGGAAGTGGAATCGAGTGGCGTGCTGGCCTCGACCGAAGTGCATGACCTCGCGGTCGCGATCGGCTGTGATCCCGGCCACGACAAGATCGACGGGTTGCGTTACGGCAAGGTCATCATCCTCGCCGACGCCGATTCCGACGGCTTGCACATTGCAACCCTGCTGACGGCGTTGTTCCTGCGCCACTTCCCGATGTTGGTCCGCGCCGGGCACATCTTCGTGGCGATGCCGCCGCTGTTTCGCATCGATATCGGCAAGCAGGTGTTCTATGCGCTCGACGAGGACGAAAAACGCGCGACGCTGGAACGCATCGAACGCGACAAGATCAAGGGCACGGTCTCGGTCATGCGCTTCAAGGGCCTCGGCGAGATGAATCCACCGCAGTTGCGTGAGTCAACCATTCATCCGGATACGCGCCGCCTGATTCAGCTCACCGTCGCAGAAGACGACGGCACCAACAAGCTGATGGACATGCTGCTCTCGAAAAAACGCGCCAACGACCGCAAGGACTGGCTGGAAACCAAGGGCGATCTGGCTTCGATCGAGGTTTGACCGTTACAATTCGTGGCACAAGCCAAGGGCGCGACGTCCGGCTCCCTACACTCAGGAATCCATGCATGGCCATTCTATTCAAGCGCGTCGCTACTGCGCTCGCGTTCACGCTTGCGACCTCTTCGGCGTGCGCCGAAAGGCTGCCGGTGAAATTGTTCGCACAGCATCCGCAGTACAGCTCGGTCGCGATGTCGCCAGACGGCCAGCACCTCGCGATCACCACACCGGTCGACAATCGCACCGATCTGTTGATCGTGGATCTCAGTGGCAAGGACGAACCAGTGCGCGTGCGCTATCGCGCCAACGAACATGTGTTTGCACCGCTCTGGGCCGACGATGATCGACTGGTTGTGGGCAAGGGCAAGAAGTTCGGATTTCTGGAGGCCCCCTTCAGCCTGGGTGAAATCTACTCGACCAACCTGAGCGGCGAAAAGCAGGAAATGCTGTTCGGCTATCAGCCAGACGATGACAATCGTCGCGGCGTTCGCAAAGACCTGGGATTCGCATACGTCGAACAGCGCATTCAGCCGTTGCGCGGCGAAATGCTCGTGACCTTTCAGAGCTGGGAGCAAAAAGACAAGAAGACTTACATCTATCGAGTCAACGCAACCACCGGCAAGCGCAATCTGATCGAACGCCTCAACCTCGAAGCAGCCAGCATCGCGACTGATCAATCGAATCGCCCGCGGTTCGCGAAGTCAGCGGATGATCACTTGAACCCGATTCTGCGCTATCGCCCAACCGCCGATTCGGAATGGCTGCCGGTCCCGGCGACGCTTGCTGGGCGCGACATGAGCGTTCTGACGTTCGCGAAGGACAACAACATCGCCTACGCCGAAATTTCCGACAAGGGCGAGCCCGAGGTGCTCTACAAGGTCGATTTCAGCAAAGGCACGCGCGAAAAAGTGCTCGATCGCGGCGAGTACGACACTGGCGGCATCACTTACGCAGGTTTCGACCCGCAGCCGTTTGCGATCGTTTCCTATCTGCCGAAGCTGTCGATTCAGTATCTCGACACCGATTCCGAGTGGACAAAACTGCATGCGGGCCTGATGAAGCGGTTCGCTGGCAATTATGTGGCGTTTGAAGAGTTCAGCCGCGACGACAAACGCGTCTTGATTTCGGTCAGCGGTGATCGCAATCCAGGCCAGTACTACCTGCTCGATCGCAACAAGAATACGTTCGCGAAGATTCTCGACAGTTTCGAGGGCATCGACCCGACCAAGCTCGCCGCCATGCGTCCGATCGAATTCAAGAACCGCGATGGCGTGTCATTGAGTGGCATGCTCACCTTGCCAACCAGTGGCGCCGCGCCCTATCCGATGGTCATGCTTCCGCACGGTGGCCCGCACGGCGTCAGCGACTATTGGTCGTTCGACTCCGACGTGCAATTCCTCGCCAATCGCGGCTATGCCGTGTTGCAGGTCAACTTCCAGGGATCAGCTAACCGCGGCGAGAACTTCGAGAGGTCGACCTATCGCAAGTGGGGAACAACGATTATGGACGACATCGCAGATGGCGTGCGCTGGGCAATCGGGCAGCAAGTCGCAGACAAGGATCGGATCTGCATTTATGGCGCGAGTTTTGGCGGCTATTCCGCACTGATGAACCCGGTTCGCTATCCAGGAATGTATCAGTGCGCGATCGGCTATGCCGGCATCTACGATCTGGAAATGGACTACAGCAAAGGCGACGTTAACGACACGCGGCGGGGTCGAAATTCTCTGGTAGCCATGTTCGGTACAGACGAGGCGGAGATGGCTAGGCATTCTCCCGCGCGCCAAGCCGACAAGGTGCTGATCCCGACCCTTTTGGTTCACGGAAAAGACGACCAACGATGCCCTTTTGCGCAATTCAAGATGATGCGCGACGGCCTGGAAAAGGCTGGCACTCCGCTTGAAGTTCTGGTCAAGGACGCCGAAGCCCACGGCTTCTACAAGGAAGAAAATCGCATCGAGCTGTACCAGAAAATGGAAGCATTTCTCGACAAGCACATTGGCGCGAAAGCCGCGACCAAGTAATTAAAGTCGGCGCTCGCAGGATCAGTCCTGCGAGCGCTTGACCTTCACCTTGTTGACGTTTTCCTTGTCGAAATCGGCAACGCGCCAGAGATAGAGACTGGCCGCCGTTCGAAACGGCGCCCAGATCTCGCCGTGCGCGAGCAACTCCTTCGGTTTCATCATGGCATCGTGACCGAGCACGATCTGGGCGCCCTTGCGGATGCCGAGATCGTCGACCGGCAAAATGTCCGGACGACCGAGCCAGAAGATCAGCATCATCTCGACGGTCCAACGGCCGATGCCACGGACTTCGGTCAGGCGTTCGACGATTTCGTCGTGATGCAGTCGTTTCATCATTGTGAGCGTCGGCACCACGCCGAGTTCGGACTTCGCGGCCAGATCCTTGAGCGCGGCAATCTTGTTGAAGGACACGCCGCATTCGCGCAAGCCCGCTTCCGGCGCATCGATCAACCCCCGTGGCGTCAACTTGTTGCGCACGCCGTAACGCGCGAGTACGCGGCCGTGAATTGTGGCGGCGGCCTTGCCGGAAAGTTGTTGATAGAGGATCGAACGCGCCAGCGAGTCGACCGGATCAAAGCGTTGTTGCCAACGCGTGTCGATCTCGCCGATGCGTTTCATCCATAAGCCGAGCGGCTTGTCGCGACGCGTCAGCAATCGGCGCGCCGTGACCAGATCGAAGCCGCGCGCATGTTCCGCGCGCGGCGTTTTTCCTGACTTGCCGACCGCGTTTGTTGCGGTCACGGCTGCCCTGCAGGGACAAAATTGATCGTCGTGGTGACTGCGGCCTGGTGCACTGTCTGATCGATCGGCAAGGGCTTGTAGGCATTCACCAGCCAGCGCGGCAATTGCGAGATGTAACCCGGCGAACCGAGGACCGCTTTCTGTCCGCCCGGATAAATCTGGTCGGCGACAATCGGCGTGCTCATCTCGCTGACGAAGCGCCGTGCCGGACCCGATCCGAACATGAAACCGTTGACCGTGTTCGCACGCGAACTGTGGCTGGACGCATCGACCGCTTCATAACCACCCTGCCGCGCCACGCCCTTCAAGTCGGCCGAGACATTGGTCAGACCATACAAACCCGGCCCCGGAATATTGAACGGCCCACCCAGCGCATGTTTGAACTCGATGCGATGCAGCTTGCCCCAACGGTAATCGTTCTGGTTGGTGGAACCGCCAAAGGCTGCTGCGAAGCCCGGACTGGCGGCCAGGTTCAGCGCATCCGCCAGCGACTTCAGCAACACGTAGTCACGCGCGGCATTGGCATTCGGCGCACCGGTCACGTCGAAGAAGTTGAGCCCAGAGAGGCCCTTCCCCTGCTGTGCGTCATATCGTTCCAACAAGCGCTTGAACGCAACGTAGGACTCGTTGCTGCCCGGCAGGTAACTCGCCAGACCGACCCGCGTCAGCGTCGCATCGACGACGTTGCGCACGGCCTGCCCGCGCCACAGCGACCAGATGGTGGCCGCCACCGAATTCGCGATCTCGGTGGCACTGGGATCGACCATGGCCGCCGGGTTGTCGCCTGCGTCAAAACCGATCTTGAGTCCGGTCGGTGCCGAATAATCCCAGTGCTGCAAACGGTGAACAGCTTCGACGATGCGCGGATCCGTGGCCAGCGCATGCAAAGCCGGCCAGCTCGACGCGTTCGCGGCGGTGAACGCCGCGCTGACTTGCGGCAATAGAAGTTCTGCGTCCAGCAACTGGGTATTGGCCTGGAGCGCTTTCATGTGCGCGGGCGTGATCGGCGTGTGGCTGTCGATCAATGACTTGATGCCGCGATCAATGCGTCCCTGACGCAAACTTGAATAACCGAAGCTCAGGTAATACAGGCCGCCGCCGGGTCGCAGCTGATTGAACGCATTGTTGTCGAAGGTATTGCCGAGCGGATCGTTGTTCGCATTCGCGATGTAGCCCTGCGCTGGATTGATGACGTAGGGCATTTCCGACGCCGGCAACACTTCGTACGGCACCGCCTGATTGGGCTGCGGATGCGTCACCGGCAACCACTCGTTGCGCTTCGCGCCCTGCCCGTCGCGGATCAGGAACGGCGGCACGCCATCGACCGTGTTCGCCTGCAAGTCTTCGCGTACCGGTGTCTCCGCAGTTGTGAAATAGGCAATCGTGCCGTCGGTACCGGCATAGGCGAAGTTCTGCGAGCCGACATCGAAATATTCGAGCGCGCTACGGAAGTCGCTGAGCCCGGTCGCGCGATTGATACGGCGGATCGCTTCGAGCTCACGCGTGCCGCCCCAGCCGGTATAAGCGACCGAGATGCCGGTGTCGTTGCTGATCGACAGGATCGGCCCGTTGTTGCGACGGGGCACAGTGATCGTGAGGCCGCCATTGGTGTAGCCGATCGAGTTCTCGCGCGCGGCATTGTCCGGCACGCCGTCCAGTTTGTTGACGTAGTAGCTCTGGAACGTCCAGTTCACCGGCTCGGCGACGCCCTTGTAGATCGTGTGCGTCGGCAGGCCATAGGTGTTGAGGACGAACTTCTCCTGATACGTGTCTGACACATCGAGCGGATTCGTCGTCAAACCCCAGCAGAAATTCGGCTTGCAGCCGAGCAAGATCGAAGGCGCGCCGGGTGGTGCGAGACCAACCACATTCATCGCGGCGGGATAACGCGCATCGGTCGAGACGATATGGGCTTCATGCATGATCGCCGGCAGGTCGAGCCCGAGATGCGGATCGTTCGACAGGATCGCCTTCCCGGATGCGGTGTGGGCGCCATGCACCATCCACCAGTTCGAACCGCCGCGATCGTCGCGCGGTTTCAGTTTCGGCGCGATCCACGCGTTGCCCAGCAACGAATCACGCAGAGCTTCGGTTTGGGCCAGGAAATCCGGGCCGTAATCGGGAATCTGATAGGAAATCGCCTTGGCATCGACATTGACCGTCGATGGATGGAAATCGACCTGGTTGATCGACGCGCGCGTGTCGAACGGCTGCACGCGATGTGTGTCCTCGAAGAACAGCGCCTGGCCATTGAATCCGGCCGCGCCGCCGGCAGCGATATAGGCACCGAGACGAATGGTGTAGTCGATATCGAGATCAAAGCTGAGCTGGAACGCGAGCAACTTGCCGACCGCGAGCGAGTCGACTGGCGACCACGGCTCGAACTTCGTCAGCTCGAGCGCACCATATTCGGACGGCAGCGGGTTGTTGCGAACATAGAGATTCACCCCTTCGGCATAGGAACGCAGTTGACCACGCAACTCGTCCGGCATCGCCGACCAACTCGACTGCGCCGCACGACGCAAACCGAGGGTGCGCAGCTGAATATCGCTGGCGAGCGCCCCGCTACCGACCAATTCGCTCAAGGTGCCGCTCGGCACGCGCCGCAGGTAGTCCATCTGCCACAGGCGATCGCGCGCGTGCACATAGCCGAGCAGGAAAGCCGCGTCATAATCATTCGCCGCCTGGATCAGCGGCACGCCCTCGGCGTCATAACCGATGCTGCCAGCCGCGCGCAGCCCGGATGCATTGATGGTCTCGGCATTGACGTTTGCGGTGACGAAACTCGCCGCCATCGCAACGCAAAGCAGTCGAACTCGCGCTGTAAAGCGCGCCTTGTTGAGCTGATCCATGATGTCCCTCCCGCCCTGATTGGGCTGGCGGATTATGCGCCACCTTGCGAATGCGGCAACTGCAGTGCAGCAATATCGTTGGCGTCGAGCACGCGCCATTGGCCCTTGCCGAGTTCACCCAGTTGCAAGGTGCCAATGGCGACGCGGATCAGACGCAGCACGGGATAGCCTAGCGCGTCGAGCATGCGCCGGATCTGGCGGTTGCGGCCTTCGTCCAGCACGATTTCGAGCCAGCAATTTTTCGTTCCGGCACGCAGTACGCGAGCCGATTTGGCGCGCCAGATTTCGCCTTCGATCAACAGACCGGCGTCCAGCTGCCCCAGGGATTCGGCATCGACCAAGCCTTCGATCTGCACGTGATAGGTCTTGTCGATGCCGTGCTCGGGTTCGGTGATGGACGCCGCGAAGGCCGGGTCATTGCTGAACAGCAACAAGCCTTCGCTGGCACGATCGAGCCGACCGACCGGCGCGACCCAGGGCAGATTCGCGCCGGCGAAACATTCGTATACCGTCGCACGACCATGTTCGTCGACGCGGCTGGTGATCAGGCCGCGGCGCTTGTTCAACATCAGATGCAGCGGAAGCGCAAGCTCGGTCTGTTCGCTGTCGACTTCGATCTCGGCATTGATCAACGTTGGCGCCTCGGCATCGAGGATAACGCGCCCGCCGACACGCACCCGCCCGGCCTTGATCCAGCGCGCCGCTTCCGTGCGCGAGCACAGACCACGTTTCGACAGGACACGCGCGAGACCGTAATGCGTCATTCGAATCCGTTGAGGAACAGGGTTGATGCCACAACGGTTCGCACACACTCGTAGGTCTCGTGGATTTGCGGGCCAGTATCGATGATGTCGAAATGCACGAGATTGACCGGCGTCGCACCGGCGGTCGCAAAAAACTCGTTGGTTTCGATTCCGAGATCGGCCCACTTGGTGTTGGTATACAGATCCGACTCCGACGTCAACGCAATCCGCCCACCATCGGACAGGACTATGCCGTAGCGTTGCATCGTTCGCAGAATGACTTGTGCCGCTGGCGAATACCCGGCCATGTTGAAGTTCGACTTCAACCGCAGCCGCGAACCATAGGGAATCGCGCCAAGGGGCCCATCCGGCCCACCGGCATGTGTCGCCGGGCGAACATAGACCGGATCGCGATCGGTATCGTCGTCCGCTCCATCAGGCCACGACGCCATGCGATCGTTTGGCAGGATGAAGCGGATGGCATGGCCGAGATCGCCGCTCGGAGGCGCAGCCGCGATCTCGTCGGCGTTGAATAACAGCGGCGCAATCGGAAACCCGGCCGCATCCGCGCTCGTGCAATGGTCGCCTCGCAGATCGGGCGGATACACCGCGTCGAGCTGCCATGTCGCCAGACAAAGTGCTTCCAATCTGGTCGATGGGCCGGGATTTGGTGCTTGCGTCGTCGAGTACAACTCGAACAGGCGATCACCCTGCACGACCAGAAGATGACAATCCGCAGCGGTGTTATCGCAGGTGTAACCGGTTTCACCTTCGATTGCGCCATCGAGCGGCACCGGTACCATCGAACCGACCGCATCGCAGCTTTCGGTGTAGTAACCGTAGTCGGCATGCGCGGCCACCGGCAACATCGGCGCGCCCGGCGCGGCGTGCACGACATGGATCGACCAGTCGATCTGCATCCGCCCAAACCCGAAACCGCAGCCGGTTGCATCGCCGGAACAGATGCCCATGACGGTATTGATCATGTTCTGAGATTGTGGATGCAGCGCGGCATTGCTGATGTCTTGCTGAAACACCGAGCCCCATTTGAATCTCGGCAACGGTTCGGCACTGACGAAAGCGGGCACTGAGAGCATCAGGACAATGAACGGCCAGTTGCGCATGTTCGATTCCTCACGATGACAACCTCGAATGTCCGACCGCAAGCCGCGTGCCAGCACACACTCAAGCGCTGGGTTCAGCTTCGAATTCGCCCGGCTCGAGCAGCACCATCAGACAGCGCGCTTCCAGTTCGCGCACCGCGATGGCGACCTCGCGGGTGACGATCTGGAAGCGACCATCGTGCATGATCACGCCGAGATCGCCGGCAGTGATCTGGGTGAGTTGTGCCTCGGTGCAATAGACACGCTTGATCTTGTCCTGATGCTGGAAATGGCGCGGATGTTCGGCGTCGGCGACGTTCAGCGCCTTGTCCTTCAGCAATTCGGCGAGTTTGACGCGACGCTCGCGCTTTTCCTTGGCGCGGGCCTCAGCCTCACGTTGCGCCGCCTGCGCTTCCTCGCGCTCGAGCTTGGCGCGCAAGGCGTAGGCCTTGGCGAGATCGATTTCTTCCTGCGACTGCGCATCCGCTGGCTGCTGCGCAGGTCGTGGTGACTGCGGATTGGCGTGATGCCGGCCACGATCGCTTGGAGTTCGCGAACCATCACGACGCGCAGCTACTTGCGGCGGTCGCTGCGGTGCCCGTTGCGGGGTGTGCGGACGCGGCTTGGCCGGTTCCGGCGGCTTGGCCGTGAAGCCGAGTTTCAACATCTGGTCACGTAGGGATTCGATCATCGGGCTGTCGTCAGCGATTCAATGGCAGTGATTCAATAATGCGGTGGTGGCGGCTCGTCGCCGATGTCGTGGCCGAGCGCGGCACGCAATTGCGTGACCTCGCGGCGCAGTTCACGCAATTCCTCGGTGATGTCGACGATGCGCCGCTCTTGCGTCGACACCTGAGGGTTCAGCGTCGTCACGATGTCGTCCTGGAAGGCGAAGCGCACCTCCAGTTCGGCCAGTCGTGCGTGTATTTCAGCAAGCGAGTCGATCATCGACGGAGTGTACTGGAGCAAGCGCTTCAGGGCTTGGCGAGCATCGGAAAATGCGTCGCGGCGATACGAGCCGGCCGCTGCGAAACCAGCTGCCAAGACTCGGCCTCACCGAGCACCTGCGCCGCCACCATGCGTCCGGGCTCGATCAGTGGTGGTTGGTGCACCGGATCATGGCCATTGCTGGCGAGCACGGTCACCCAGCCGTTGCGCAGCAGCCGCAATGCCGCCTCCTGCGCAAATGGTCCACGCCCACCAGCGAGGGCGTCGGCATCGAGTTGCAACAGCAGCCCGATATCGATCAGCGGCGCGAGGCGATCAGGCCGCTCCTGCACTTCGCGATTGCGTTCCGGGTGCGCCAGCATCGGGCGAATCTTGCGCGCACGCATCCATTCCAGCGCGCGATCGAATTGGGCCGGCACGCGCACTTCGGAAAAATCGATCAAAACCACCTGCTCGCCTTCCCAATGGCCGAGGATCGGCAACGTGCCGGCGGCAATCGCGTGATGCAGGGCCGCGTCAAATCGGCACTCGCCGGCGAGTGCCAGCTCCAGCGGCACACCGCGGTCGATCAGGGCCTCGCGCAATTTCAACAGTCGCGCGCCCAAACGTTCGGCCCGCCCGGCGTAGGGTTTCGACCGATAGTGCGGTGTGGCCATCGCATAGGCCACGCCGTGGTGCGATGCCTGCACGCACAATTCGACCGCGGCAGCCAGCGAACTGACGGTGAATTCGGTTCGCGGCAAGACATGAAAATTCAGATCAACGAACGGATACAAGGGCGCAGCAACATCCATCAAGCTGGTGTTGGCCACGCTACGTCGCTCGCTCGTTCGCATGGCTAGCGCCCGCTCAACAGACCGTCGAAATAGGCGATGGTCGACTTGAGGCCGGTCTCGAGATCGATCTTCGGTTCCCAGCCCAACTGTGCGCGCGCGCGGCTGATGTCCGGTTGTCGCTGCTTCGGATCGTCGGGTGGCAGCGGTCGCGATTCGATGCGCGACGATGAACCGGTGAGAGCGATCACCTTTTCCGCGAGCTGGCGAATGGTGAACTCGCCCGGATTGCCGATATTGATCGGGCCGGTCACCGAATCATCGGTCGCCATCAATTTCAGGAAGCCGTCGAGCAGGTCGTCGACGTAGCAGAACGAGCGCGTTTGCTGACCTTCACCGTAGATCGTGATCGGTTCGTTCTTGAGCGCCTGCACGATGAAATTCGAGACGACGCGGCCGTCGTTCGGGTGCATACGCGGACCATAGGTGTTGAAGATGCGCGCCACCTTGATCTGCAGCTGATGCTGGCGGTGGTAGTCGAAGAACAGGGTTTCGGCACAGCGCTTGCCTTCGTCGTAACAGGAACGCGGACCAATCGGATTGACGTGGCCCCAATAGTCTTCGCGCTGCGGGTGTTGTTGCGGATCGCCGTAGACCTCGCTGGTCGAAGCCTGGAAAATCTTGACGCCAAGGCGTTTCGCCAGACCGAGCATGTTGATCGCGCCATGCACGCTGGTCTTCGTGGTCTGCACCGGATCGTGCTGGTAATGGATTGGCGATGCCGGACAGGCGAGATTCCAGATTTCATCGACTTCAATGAACAGCGGAAAGGTCACGTCGTGACGCAGGAATTCGAAGCGCGGATGTGCGAGCAGATGTGCGATGTTGCGCTTGCTGCCGGTGAACAGGTTGTCGGCGCAGACCACTTCGTGGCCGGCGGCCAGCAGGCGGTCGCACAGGTGCGAGCCGAGAAATCCGGCGCCGCCGGTGACGAGAATCCGTTTTGTCGCGTCGTAATTGCGCATGCTCACCCTTGCTCGATTTGCGGATGCGCGACCGAGCGCCCGCGCCCAATCCCGTAATAGGCAAGGCCTGCAGCCTCCACCGACTTTGGATCATAGATATTGCGCCCGTCGAACACGACCGGCGTCTTCAAGGTCTGCTGGATGCGTTCGAAATCCGGGCTCCAGAACATCTTCCACTCGGTCATGATCACCAGCGCGTCGGCACCGTCGAGCGCCGCGAAGGGTTCGTCGCAAAGGGTCAGATCGTCGCGTGCGCCGAACACATGTGCGGCTTCGCCCAGTGCTTCCGGATCAAACGCGCGCACCTTCGCGCCAGCTTCCCACAATTGCGCGAGCAAGACCCGCGCCGGGGCCTCGCGCATGTCGTCGGTATTCGGCTTGAACGCGAGCCCCCAGACAGCGATGGTCAATCCTTCGAGTTGTCCGTTGAAATGCTGTCCGATCAACGCGAACAATCGCGACTTCTGCGCCTCGTTCACCGCTTCAACGGCTTCAAGAATGCGCGGCGTGTAGCCGTGCTGGCGCGCGGTACGATCGAGCGCCTGAACATCTTTCGGGAAGCAGGACCCGCCATAGCCGGCACCAGGATAAATGAACGAGTAACCGATACGTGGATCGGAACCGATGCCGTGGCGGACATGTTCAATATCCGCTCCGACGCGCTCGGCGATATTCGCCATCTCGTTCATGAAGCTGATCTTGGTCGCAAGCATGGCGTTCGCGGCGTACTTCGTCAGTTCGGCCGAGCGCACATCCATCAACACGATGCGTTCGTGATTGCGGTTGAACGGCGCGTACAACACTTTCAACGCTTCGACCGCCTTGTTGCTGTCGGAACCGATCACGATACGGTCCGGGCGCATGCAGTCTTTCACCGCATCGCCTTCTTTCAGGAATTCCGGATTCGAGACGACGTCAAACGCGACCTCTACACCACGCAGGCGCAGCTGCTCGCTGATCGCCGCGCGCACGCGGTCTGCCGTGCCCACCGGCACGGTCGATTTGTTGACGACAACGGCATATCGCGACAGGTGCTTGCCGATCGTTGCGGCGACGGCGAGCACGTGCGACAGATCGGCGCTGCCATCCTCGTCCGACGGCGTGCCAACGGCGATGAAGATGATTTCCGCGCGCGCGATGGCCGCAATCGCGTCCGTGGTGAATTGCAGGCGGCCGGACTTGTGATTGGCGTGAACCAGTTCTTCAAGGCCGGGTTCGTAAATCGGAATCTCGCCGGCATTCAGGCGTTCGACCTTGCGCGTGTCGATATCCACGCATTGAATCTTGTTGCCAACTTCGGCGAGACACGTTCCGGTGACGAGTCCCACATAACCTGTTCCAAAAATCGTGACGTGCATCCGAGCAACCTTGTTGAGCTATGGCGATTACGCCGATGTTAGCGAGTCATTCCTTCAGGAACGAAACAAACCAGGCACACACAAAAAAAGCGCCGGATTACGCCGGCGCTTTGTTCGTTCGATCCGGTGATGGATCACTGCACGATTTTGATCAGTTGACGATTTCGATCAGCTCGACGTCGAAGATCAGCGTCGAATTCGGACCAATCGGGCCCGGCGTCGGCTTGTCGCCGTAAGCCAGATTCGCCGGGATCACGAACTTGTACTTGGAACCGACCGTCATCAGCTGCAGACCTTCGGTCCAACCGGCGATCACGCCGTTGAGCGGGAACTGCGCCGGCTCGCCACGATCGACCGAGCTGTCGAACTTGGTGCCATCGAGCAAGGTGCCGGTGTAGTGCACTTTCACCGTCGACTCAGCCGTCGGCTTCTTGCCGGTGCCTGCCTTGACGACTGCGTACTGCAGGCCCGATGCCGTCGTCTTCACGCCCGGCTTGGCCTTGTTCGCGGCCAGATACTTGTCGCCTTCGGCCTTGTTCTTGCCGGCGAGTTCAGCCGTCTTGGCCTGTTGCGCGGTCTGCAACTTCGTCATGAAGCTCTGGCGCACGGCCTGCGACTCTTCCGCCGTCATCAGCAGCTTGCCGCCAGCGAGCTGCGTCTTCATCGCTTCGATCACGAGGTTGATATCGACTTCATCCTTGATCTGGCCGATGCCGTTGGCCAAGTCCATGCCGACCATGTAGCTGACTTTTTCCTTTTCCGTGGTCAGCTTGTCGAGCGCATTGGCCGACAGCGGGAGAGCCAGACCAACCGCGACTGCGGCCGCGAGCGTGCGTTGAAGAAACTGATTCATTCTGTATTGCTCCAGGTTGATTCCGGCAGGTCGCCGGGAAAAAAGGCCGCGTATTGTCGTTGCGAGTCGCCCCGGACGCAAACGGCTTCGAATGGGAGATTTTTCGCTACCGGCAAGTTCCGTGTCAATCACGGCCCGTTGCCGCACATTCAACTAAGCTTTCCGGCAATTGCATCGTTCCGATGCATGGAGCCGCCATGGAATATCACGATGCACTTGCGCGAGCGCGCAGCGCGCACCCGCAAACGCCAGATGACGCAACGATTGCCGCAGCCACCAAAAACTTCGAGACATTCTTCGGTCCGCTGACCGCGCAATCCGTTCACGAACACCTCAGCCACGCTTACGCGGATTCACTATGGTTCAACGACACCCTCAAAACCATCACCGATCGCGAAGCGCTCGGTCGTTACATGACGCACACCGCGCACAATGTCGAGCATTGCCGGGCGATCGCCGACACCTGGTCGGTGACACGCGAAGGCGATGTGCTGGTGCGCTGGACGATGACCATCCGCTTCAAGCGCTTCGCACGCGGCCGCGATACCGAATCGATGGGCATCAGCTTGCTGCGACTCGACCGCGAAGGGCGCATCGCGTTCCAGCAGGACTTCTGGAATGCGGCCGATGGCCTGTTCCAGTACGTGCCGGTGCTCGGCTGGGCGATCCGCGCCATCAAGCGCCGCGTCTGAACAGACTTCAGGCAAAAAAAGAGCCCGCCGGGGTCAACGGCGGGCTTTGAGTTTCCCTGAAGCAGCACTACCGACCGAAGAAAGTCGGCAGATAATCGGCCGTTACCCTTCCGCTGCGATCGACAGTTTCACAGTGCAATGCACATCTGCGTGCAGGGCAATATGGATGTCGAACTCACCGGTACGCCGGATCGGGCCTTCCCCGAGCATCACTTCGGCCTTGGAAAGCGGGAAACCCGCGTTCGTGAAGGCTTCTGCGATATCACGAGGTCCTACCGAGCCGTAGAGCTTGCCTTCCGTGCTGGCATTGGCGCGAATCGTTACTGCGGCGGTTTCGAGCTTCTGCTTGCGCGCTTCTGCGTCGGCCAATTGCGTATCGGCCTTGGCAACATATTCCGCGCGGCGCTTCTCGAACTCCGCCACATTGGCCACAGTGGCCGGAGCGGCCTTACCCTGCGGGACCAGATAGTTACGCCCGTAACCGGGCTTGACGTTCACCTTGTCGCCGAGGGCGCCGAGGTTCACCACTTTTTGGAGAAGAATCAGTTCCATTGCGTCAGGCTCCTCAATGGTTGTCGCAGTACGGCAGCAACGCGAGGAAACGCGCGCGCTTCACGGCGACAGTCAGTTGACGCTGGTAACGCGCCTTGGTGCCGGTGATGCGGCTCGGAACGATCTTGCCGGTTTCCGTCAGATACTGGCGAAGCATGTTGAGATCCTTGTAATCGATCTCGACCACTTTCTCTGCGGTAAATCGGCAGAACTTTTTGCGGCGGAAAAACTTGGAAGCGTTGTTCCCACCGGCAGGCTTACGCCGCGTCTTCAAATTCGGCATCGCTGAATCCCTCTTCGTCACGGCGGCGGCTTGGTTTCTCGTCCTTCATCTTCATGATCGGCGACTGGTCGGTCGCTGCATCATCACGCGTGGTGATGAGGTGACGGAGCACCGCATCATTGAAGCGGAACGAGGACTGCAATTCATTCAGGACCGGCTGGGTGCACTCGACGTTCATCAGAACGTAGTGCGCTTTGCCAAGATCCTGGATCGGATAAGCGAGTTGACGACGACCCCAGTCTTCAAGACGGTTGATCGTGCCTTTGTCCCCTTCGATGAGCGTTTTGTAGCGCTCGATCATCGCTGGAACTTGCTCGCTCTGGTCTGGATGGACCAGGAAAACAATTTCGTAGTGACGCATTAATGAAACTCCTTGCGGACTTGTCGGCCTCCCGTTTGAATCCGGTGAGGCAAGGTTCCGTCAACCAGCAGCTGACGGGAGGCGAATCTTAGCCGAGCGCCCGCCTTGCCGCAATGCAAAAGTCGTGATAAATCAGCGGATTAGTTCAGATTTCCCAAGCCCGATCAGGGACTTAGGCACACTATCCACAAGCCGAAAAAAAATCTGCACCCAGCGCGAGGCTGAATCTAGGAAGCAGGTGGAACATCATGTTTTAAAACGGATTTTTGTTGCGGTTCGCGTTTGAATCTCAGGCCACAGTGAAACTTTCCCCGCATCCACATTCACCGGCGACGTTGGGATTCCGGAACACGAACTGGGCATTGAGGCCCTGTTTGGCGTAGTCGATCTCGGTGCCGTCGATCAGCGGCAGGCTTGCGGCGTCGACAAATACCTTGATGCCATGCGATTCAAACATCTGGTCATTCGCGCTGCTGGTGTCGGTCAGATCAACGACGTAGGCGAAGCCCGAGCAGCCGGTTTTCTTGACGCCGAATCGCAACCCGATCGCGTCGGGCTTGTCGCGCAGATATCCGCTGACGCGTTCCGCGGCCGATTCCGACAATTGAATACTCATGTTCACTGCTCCTGCGTCCGCCGCGCGCGCGTCGGATATGATCGCGCGCTTCAAGACGACCAAGTTGGTCGCCGGCAACGGAGTTTCAAGGCATGAGTGTAGCAAGCGTGCGTGATGCACTCGCCGGCCGCGTGGCGGCGGGCGACAAGGTGACCGTTCAGGGCTGGGTACGCACCCGTCGCGATTCCAAAGCGGGAATCTCGTTCATCACCGTCAACGACGGTTCCGGACAGGACTCGATCCAGTTGGTCGCGCCGAACACCTTGCGGAACTATGCCAATGAAGTCGTGCACTTGACTGCGGGCTGCGCGGTGATCGCGACCGGCACCCTGGTGCCGTCGCAGGGCAAGGGTCAGCGTTTCGAAATCCAGGCCGAAGCGATCGAAGTCACCGGCATGGTCGACGATCCCGAGACCTACCCGATCCAGCCGAAACCGCATTCGATGGAATTCCTGCGCGAAGTCGCGCATCTGCGGCCGCGCACGAACACCTTCGGTGCCGTCGCGCGTATTCGGCACTCGATCGCTCAGGCCATCCACCGCTACTTCCACGAGCGCGGCTTTTTCTGGGTGAACACGCCGATCGTCACCGCCAGCGACTGCGAAGGCGCGGGCCAGATGTTTCGCGTTTCGACGCTCGATCTCGCAAATATTCCGCGCACAGACAAAGGTGGTATCGACTGGAGCAAGGATTTTTTCGGCAAGGAGGCCTATCTGACGGTCTCTGGACAATTGAATGTCGAGGCCTACTGCCTTGCCTTGAGCAAGGTCTATACCTTTGGCCCGACCTTCCGCGCCGAGAACTCGAACACGACGCGGCATCTGGCCGAGTTCTGGATGATCGAACCGGAAATCGCCTTCGCCGACCTGAACGATGATGCGACTTTGGCCGAGGACTTCCTGAAGTACATCTTCAGCGCGGTGCTCGCCGAACGCGGCGACGACATGGCCTTCATCAACGACCGCGTCGAGAAGACCGCGATCGCGCGCATCGAGACCTTCATCAAGGCACCGTTCGAACGCGTCGACTACGGTCACGCGATCGAGCTTTTGAAAAAGTCGGGTGAGAAATTCGACTATCCGGTCGAGTGGGGTCTGGACCTGCAGACCGAACACGAGCGCTGGTTGACCGAGAAGCACATCGGCCGCCCGACCGTGGTGATGAACTACCCGGAACAGATCAAGTCGTTCTATATGCGCCTGAACGATGACGGCAAGACCGTTGCGGCGATGGACGTGTTGGCGCCGGGCATCGGCGAGATCATCGGCGGTTCGCAGCGCGAGGAACGCCTCGACTACCTCGATGCGCGCATCGCCAAGTTCGGACTGAACCCGGACAGCTACCAGTGGTATCGCGACCTGCGTCGCTATGGCACGGTGCCGCACGCCGGCTTCGGTCTCGGATTCGAGCGGCTCGTGGTCTATGTCTGCGGCCTCGGCAACATCCGCGATGCCATCCCCTACCCACGCGTGCCGGGTTCGGCCGAGTTCTGATGATGGAAAATCCCGATTACTCGAAGTTGTTGCTGCTCACCGTGCTCGGCAATCTTGCGCTCGCTGCGTTGCTGGCGATGACTGCAGCATTGTTGCTGCGTCGGTTCATGAGCCGGCTGGTCGAGCGCCATCGGGCGGTTGCACTGCGCCTCATCGAACCTGCCGAGGGTCGCATCCAGCGGCTTTACGACTACCTGAAAACGCGCGAATCGCGCAACTTGAATGATGCGCGCGCGCATGCACTTGCCTTCGCCGCGTACGTCTGCGTCTGGTGCGTGCTGTTCCTTTTGGCGCTGGCGCCGCTTGCGCTGATCGCAGCCCTGATCTTCTGATTCGACACAAGGAAATCCGATGTCCGCAGAACACTGGTGGGTCGTCACCTTCGACGACATGCTGCACTGGGCTCGCCTGACCCTCAATGACGACGGTAGCGCCGAAGTCTTCAGCGCCAATGGCGAAACCGAACATTTCCCCGACGAACAAGCTGCCATGTCGGCGCTGTTCGACGCCGAATATCGCGCCTTCGACGGCATTGACGAAGACGACGCCGAAATGATGGGCTTCGATCTCGACAGCGTCGCGCCGCCGCATACCGGCGTCGACGCCTCCGAGGAAGACAACGAAGACCTGCTTGAACAGATGACGATGAAATTGCCGCCGCGCGACTGAGGCTTGGCTGCGATGTACACGCCCCGCCACTTCGCCGAACACGAACTCGCCGCGCTTGACGCATTGATCGCGCAAGACGCGTTCGTGACCCTGGTGCATGTGCGCGACGGGACTCCGGTCGCGTCGCATCTGCCGGTGCTGTACCGGCGCGACAGCGAACGTGTCGTGTTGCGCGGCCATTGGTCGCGGGCGAATCCGCAGTGGCGGGAAGTTGCGGACCAGGAGGCGCTGATCATGGTGCATGGGCCGCATGCCTATGTGTCACCCACGTGGTACGCCGATCCGGAACAACGCGTCCCCACCTGGAACTACGCCGTGGCGCATCTCTACGGCCGGATACAGATCAGCGAAGACGTTGCCGATCTCGAAGACATCGTGACGACGCTCGCCGACCTGTACGAACACAAACACGACAGCCACTGGCGCTTCGATCAGACCACAGTGGAGACGCGGCGAGATCTGCGCGGCATTGTCGGTTTCCGCTTTGAAGCCGAGCGCGTCGAACTGAAGTTCAAGTTGAATCAGAATCACCCGCAGGAAAATCGCATTGGTGTCATCGATGCCCTCGAACGGCACGGCGGCGATGAGCGCATCGCGCTCGCTGCGTTGATGCGCACACGACATTCCACAGGAAGCGGCTCATGAAGAATGACTTGATCGGCAAACATGCTCTGGTCTGTGGTGCGTCGCGCGGCATCGGTCGCGCCGCAGCCGAAGCTCTGGCGGCAATGGGCGCAAACGTGACGCTGCTGGCGCGCGACCGCGACGCGCTCGATGCGCTCGCGCGCACGCTGCCGAAACCGCATGCATCCCAGCGCCACGCTTGGCTCGCCGCCGACGTCGCGGACACTACCGCATTGAAGGCGGCAGTCGACAGCATGGTCAGTGCCAACCCCGTGCAGATCCTGATCAACAACACTGCCGGCCCCGCACCGGGACCCGCTATCACGGCATCTGGCGATCAATTCATCGACACCTTTCAACGCCACCTGCTCGCGAATCATGCACTGGTGCAGGCGACGGTCGGCGGCATGAAATCGGCCGGCTACGGCCGCATCGTCAATGTCATCTCGACCTCGGTGAAGGAGCCCATCGCGAATCTCGGCGTCTCCAACACCATCCGCGGTGCTGTCGCGAATTGGGCCAAGTCCCTGTCCTTCGAACTGGCCGCACACGGCATCACCGTCAACAACGTGCTACCCGGATTCACGCGCACGCAACGGCTCGACCAGATCATCGACGAACGCGTCCACGCCACTGGCAAAGCACGCGCCGACGTTGAAGCAGCCATGCTCGCGACCGTGCCTGCCGCACGATTTGCCGAAGCCGCCGAAATCGCCGCGGCCATCGCCTTTCTCGCATCACCGGCGGCTGGATACATCAATGGCATCAACTTGCCGGTTGATGGCGGGCGAACGAAGAGTCTCTGATCCAGTGCGCGAATGTGACGGCTTCGGCTAGGCTTCGTGCCATGAAGCAAATCGCTTATGCCGACCCGAATCTGGTGCACGATTGGATCGATGTTTTCGATCCGGCCACGACCGAAGTCATCGCCCAAGTCAGTGCCGGTAGCGCGCGCGATGTCGACACCGCGGTGCGGCGCGCGCAGGCGGCATTTCCGATGTGGTCGCGGCTCGCGAATTCGGAGCGTGCGCGCTGGCTGGAAAAACTCGCCGACGCGCTCGAAGCACGCATTGTCGAATTCGCTGAGGCGGAAACTCGTGATACCGGCAAGCCACTTTGGCTGACGCGGGAGATCGAAATTCCCCGTGCCGTCGCCAACCTACGCTTTTTCGCGCATGCGGCGACGCAATTTGCTTCCGAGTCACACCACGGCCAGGCCGGGCTGAACTACACCTTGCGTCAGCCGCATGGTGTGGTCGGCGTGATTTCGCCGTGGAACATGCCGCTGTTGCTGTTCACGTGGAAGCTCGCGCCGGCGCTCGCGGCCGGAAATTGCGTGATCGCCAAACCTTCGGAAGTGACGCCGCTGACGGCGCAGATGCTCGCCGATCTGGCCCGCGATATCGAATTTCCCGAAGGTGTTCTGAATATCGTGCAGGGCCTCGGTACCACGGTCGGTCAAGCGATGGTCGATCATCCGGACATCAAGGCAATCAGCTTCACCGGCAGTACGGCGGTCGGCAAGCGCATCGCCGAGAATTGCGCGCGCCAGTTGAAGAAGTGCTCGCTGGAACTTGGCGGCAAGAATGCCGCACTGATTTTCGCCGACGCCGACAAGGAACGTCTGTTCGACAACATCGTTCGCAGCGCCTTCCAGAACACGGGCCAGATCTGCCTGTGCGGATCACGACTGCTGATCGAACGCAGCTACTACAACGAGTTTCGCGATCACTTCGTTGCCAAGGTGCAGCACTATCTGGTCGGCGACCCGCTCGCCGAAGGCACCTTCCTCGGACCCTTGGTCTCGCAAGCGCACCACGACAAGGTCATGTCCTACGTCGAACTGGCGCGAAAGGAAGGCGGGCGCGTCCTGTGCGGCGGCCACGCGATCGAAGTGCCCGGACGCTGCGCCAAGGGCTGGTTCGTGGCACCCACCGTGATCGAAGGCCTGGGCCCCGATTGCCGCACGAATCAGGAAGAAATCTTCGGGCCAATCGTTTCGCTGCAAGCGTTCGACCGCGACATTGATGCGATCGCGCTTGCCAACGCCACGCCCTACGGACTCAGCGCCAGCATCTGGACCGAGCAGTTGTCGCGCGCGCACCGCGTGGCTGCCGCACTCGACGCCGGCATCATCTGGGTCAACACCTGGATGCAACGCGACTTGCGCACACCGTTCGGTGGCATGAAGCAGTCTGGGCTCGGCCGCGAAGGCGGGCTTGAAGCGATGCGTTTTTTCACCGAACCAAAAAACATCTGCATCCAGGTATGAACCGATGACCCAACTCGACGAACTGCTCGACCGCAATCGCCGCTGGGCCGACTCGGTCAAGGCCACGCAACCCGAATTCTTTCGCGAATTGTCGCGTCAGCAGAGTCCGAAGTATTTATGGATCGGCTGCTCGGATTCGCGCGTTCCCGCGAACCAGATTCTCGGGCTCGCACCCGGCGAAATTTTCGTGCATCGCAATGTCGCGAATGTGGTCGTGCACGCCGATCTGAATTGCCTGTCGGTGATGCAGTTCGCGATCGACGTGCTCAAGGTCGAGCACATCATGCTGGTCGGCCATTACGGCTGCGGCGGCGTGCGCGCGGTGATGGACGGTGCCAGACACGGACTCGTGGACAACTGGCTACGCCACGTCGGCGACGTGCTGCAAAAGCATCGCGAGGCCATCGATGCCATCGACACCGATTCGATGCGTCATGTGCGTCTGTGCGAACTCAATGTGATCGAACAGGTGATCAACATCTGCCAAACGACCATCGTGCAGGACGCCTGGGAGCGCGGCCAGAACCTGCAGGTGCATGGCCTCGTGTACTCGTTGTTCGATGGCCGCTTGCGCGATCTCGGCATCAGCACGTCGACCCACGCGACGCTGGCGCAAACTTACGTGCAATCGCTGGAAAAACTCGGCATCCGGCGAGGCAGTTTCTGATGAGCGACGTGGTCAAGACCAACGTAATTCAGACGACCACTGCGCCGCGCGCCGTCGGCTCGTATCCGCATGCACGTCGCGTCGGCGACCTGCTGTTTCTATCCGGCATCGGTCCCCGCAGCGCAGCCGACAACAGCATCCCCGGCAATGTCGTCGACGCCGATGGCCGGCTCGTCAGCTACGACATTGCCGCGCAATGTCATTCGGTATTTGCCAATGTGCGCGCGGTGCTGGAAGCGAGCGGCGCGCACTGGCGTGATCTCGTCGATGTCACCGTCTATCTCACCGACATGGCTCGCGACTTCAAGATCTACAACGCGATCTGGGCCGAATATTTTCCGGCTTCGGCGACAGCACCCTGCCGCACCACGATCGGCATCACCGCGCTACCGACGCCGATCGCGATCGAACTGAAGTGCATAGCCGCACTATAATAGTTCACATTTTCGGAACCCAAGCTTATGTCGAACTTCTTTGCACGGACGCTGCTGGCGGCCTTGATCAGCCTGCCTTTGACAACCATGGCTGGTGCGCCATTCGCCACATGGCCCGCTTCGGCACCCTGCAACACGACGCTGCAAGCTTGCATCGACAGCCAGCCATCGGGTGGCCACATTGTCATCACGACAGCAACGCCGATCGATGAATCACTGTTGATCAACAAACCGTTTTCGCTCATGGCTGCGCCGCTGACCGACGTGCAGTTTGCACCGGGCCGCAATATTACTTTCAGCTTCACGTCCCCTGCCTTGGCTTCTTCGGCTAACTTGGCCGGGCTTTCGCTGACCAACGGCCGCATCAACGTCAATGTCTCCCGATCGGGCGCGGTCACCACTTACGTCAGGATTGAAGACTGCGACTTCACGAGTACCTCGGCATCGCTGGCCGCCGGTATCGACGTCGCGACGACGGGTTCCGGCATTTTGGACTACGAAATCAATCGCAACCGACTGCATGTGGCCGCACCCAGCCTGTTCGATTCTGCAATACGGGTCGCGAGCAATGGTGGGACAGCAGATGGGCATATCACCTTCAACGAGATTGAAAGTGTCGGCGAATCGCAGGGCTGGGGAATCCTGCTCGACGCTGTCGGCAGCACCAATATGGTTGGACGTGTCGGCCAGAATCGTGTGCGCGGCAATTTCTCGCGCGGTGCCATCGAAGCCAGTGAGGGACTGTTTTCGTCCATGCCCTCGACGCTGTCGGTCAACTTCGTCAGCAACGTGATTTCGGGCAATGCGAGCGGTTTCGGCGGCGGACTGCATGCAGTCATCAATGACGGCACCATCGTCTGGCAACTTGCAAACAACACCGTGGTCAGCAGCACCCGGGCGATGTCCGCTTTGCGCTGGAATACGAGTACCGGCGGCGGTTCCATCAGCGGTCAGGTCGCGAACAACGTGTTCGCGCATAACCGCGGCGGCCCGAGCATCAACCCGACGTTTCATGCGGGCCTGACGCATACCAAGAATCTCTATTGGAACAACACTGGCTCGCAAAGTTTTCCCGCCGGTGTCGGCACGGTGACGATTAATCCTTTCATCGAGAGTTTCGATGCGCCGCGACTGCGCGCTGATTCCCCCGCCATCAACATGGCCGATAGTGCCCGCTACAACATTGCCGCCATCGGCTTCGCTGACGTCGATGCCGATGGTCTTCGGCGCAGGAAATCCGGTGCAATCGATATCGGCGCCTACGAGTTTGGCGACTCGCTGCAATTGCATCTCGCGACGGCTGGCAATACCGGTGGCCACCAGACCACGATCGACTCGCCCGGCATCGGCAATGCTGCGGCAAAACTTCAGGCGACGCCGCACTTCACCTCGACTGAAATTTCATATAACCAGCCATATGGCGTCTACGGATCGACGCAATGGACGTTGTTCAGCCAGAACATTGCGCCGATCAATGTGGGTACCAGCTTCAATGTCTTCAACCCGGTTCCAGGTGACGGTGTGTTCGCACATGTCAGCTCGGCCAGCAATGTCAGCGGCTGGGCCACCGAGATCGACCATCCACTGCTCAACGATCGGCCAAATTCGTTTGTGTTGGCCACACAGAATTGGACTGCAGGCGGTGCATTGACCTACAACCCGCATCCGATCGGCGTGTTCTATTTCGCGTTTGGCGGACCGGGGCGCTGGCATGTCATCAACGCCGATCAGCCCGTTGGTCAGGACATGCCGATCAATCTCGGCTTCAACATTTACACTCAGGATCAGAGCCCGAACGCGTTTCGAGCTATGGCTAGCGTTGAGAACACTCTCGGCCAGGCGATGTTCCTAGACCACCCGCTATTGAACGGCCAGCCTTGCGCGCAAATCAACGTCTCGCGGAACTGGAATGCACTGAAAACCGCGCATCTGGACGTTTACTTCCATTCCGCTCGGCAGCGCTGGGCGATCTACGATTACGCCGGAACGATCGCTCCAGGCAACGCCTATTTCGTACTGGTCGACCCGCGCCAGATCGACCAATGCGACGACCCGTTGATGAGCGACGGCTTCGAGCGTTGATGCGGGGCCGAATCAGCTGGCAGATGACTTCGCCGGGGTCTCGACAGCATCGCATTGAATGCTGGCGTCGACCGCCGCGAACGCTGCTTTCGCCGTCGCCGACCAGTCATTGTTGACGCGCATGTCGCCGAACATCAGGAACCGCGAGCCGTTGCGGCCTGCGGGCAGGTCGAATCCCTCGTAGATTTGCGGATCGCCGAGGAAGGTGAAGCGATACACCACACCGGTGATCTCTTGTCCGCACCAGCGCACGGTGCGGCCGGGCAATGGCCCTTCCATCGGCGGCTTGGCCATCACGTCCACCAAGGCACCGAGGAAATCGGCGACGACGATTTCATGATCCGGCGCATGCAGTTCCAGTTCGAAATCACCGCGCTCGACCGACCAACTCGGATAGGGTTCACGATCGACGGTGGCGCGCAACACCGCGGGGTATTTGAAGTTGACGCCGCCTTGAGAAAACACTGCGAGTTCAGCGAGTGCGTCCGGCGACGGCGCGCCACGTAACTCATCGACCATCGCGTCCACGAACACGCCGGCCAGCGAACGCTCGCTTGCGGCGGGCGCTGCGGGCTCTTGGTCCGCACGCCCGGAACAGCCTGCGAGCATCAACATCATTGCTGATGCCGCGAACCTGATTTGCATGCAAAGCCCCGATGGAGATCACGGCCGGAAGGTACACTTTCCCGACATCTCCTGCGAGACATCGCCATGTCCCTGCCCTGCCCGATCAACTTCCAGCGCTGGATAGATGAACACCGGCATCTGCTGAAGCCGCCCGTCGGCAACAAGTGCATAGTCGATGGCGATTTCATCATCATGATCGTCGGTGGACCGAACCAGCGCACCGACTTTCACTGCGAGGAAGGCCCCGAATTTTTCTATCAGATCGAAGGCGAGATGGTTCTGCGCATCCAGGAACGTTCCGATGAAGGTCCGAACGCAGTGCGCGATATGCCGATCAAGGCCGGAGAAATCTTCTATCTGCCGCCGCGCGTGCCGCACTCACCACAACGCATGGCGAACTCGATCGGCCTGGTGATTGAGCGAAAACGTCTCGAACACGAACTCGATGCCTTGATGTGGTTCTGTGACCGCTGCAATACCAAACTGTACGAGGAATTCTTCACCCTGTTCAGCGTGGAAACCCAATTCCAGGCCGTGTTCGAACGCTTCTACCGATCGCGCGAACACCGCACTTGTGTCAGTTGTGGCCATCTCAATCCGGCGCCGGCCAAATACGATCAGGGCTGACGCGCTGCGCCAGAGCCCGCCCGCTAGAATGCGCGCATGCTGAAAATCGACACCCACGCGCATCTGCTGCCCAAAGACTGGCCGAATCTCGCCGACAAGTACGGCGACAATCGCTTTCCGGTGATCCACCACGCCGAAGGCCGGCATCGCATCTACAAGGACGGCAAGTTCTTCCGCGAGATCTGGCCGAACACCTGGGACCCGGAGCTGCGCGTTCGCGAGTACGCCGAATTCGGTGTCGGCGTGCAGGTCGTATCGACTGTGCCGGTGATGTTCAGCTACTGGGCCAAGGGCCATCAGGCACTCGAACTGCATGTGGCGCTGAATGACCACGTCGCCGGCCTGTGTCGCGCCCATCCGCAGCACTATGCCGGCATTGCCACGGTGCCGATGCAATCGCCGCAACTGGCGATCCGTGAGCTCGAGCGCTGTGTCGACCAGCTCGGATTATCCGGCGTGCAGATCGGTTCGCACATCAACGACTGGAACCTGGATGCGCCCGAACTGTTCGATTTTTTCCAGGCGGCGCAAGATTTGGAAACCGCGATCCTGATCCATCCATGGGACATGATGGGCACCGATTCGATGCCAAAATACTGGCTGCCCTGGCTGGTGGGGATGCCCGCCGAACAAAGCCGTGCAGCCTGTTCATTGATCTTCGGCGGCGTGCTCGAGCGCTTGCCCAGATTGCGTGTCTGTTTTGCGCATGGCGGCGGTTCGTTCCCGTTTACCGTGGGCCGCATCGAACATGGATTCAATATGCGACCCGATCTCGTCGCAGTCGACAACCACCGCAACCCGCGCGAATACTTTCCGCGCCTGTTCTTCGACTCCTGTGTGCACGACCCGCAGGCGCTGCGTTATCTGCTCGACATCGTCGGCGGCGATCGCGTGATGCTTGGTACCGACTATCCGTTTCCGCTCGGCGAACAGAAGCCCGGCAGCGGTATCGATGCGCTGCAACTCGAAGATCCGCAGCGCGCGCGCTTGTTTCATGGCGCAGCGCTGGAATGGCTAAACTTGTCGGCATCGCGATTTGGAGCATGAGCCATGGGTGCCGCACTCAAACGAGAGGGCCAATACACGTACGCTGACTATTTGCAGTGGCCGGATGATGAGCGTTGGGAACTGATCGACGGTGTGGCGTTTTGTATGACGCCAGCACCGACAACGCGGCATCAGGGCATCGTCGGTGAACTGTTTTTCCAGTTGCAGCAGCAACTTCGCGGACAGCCCTGTGCGGTGTTCGTCGCGCCGTTCGATGTCCGCCTCGCAAAACGCGAACACAAATCGCATCAAGTCGGCACCGTCGTGCAACCGGATATCAGCATCGTCTGCGATCGCAACAAACTCGATGATGCCGGCTGCGTTGGCGCGCCGGACGTGGTCATCGAAGTGTTGTCACCAAGCACGTCGCGCAAGGATCAACTCAAGAAGCGCGATGCTTACGAGCGCGCCGGAGTTCGCGAATACCTGATCGTCGACGCCAACGACCGCCTGCTCACGCGTTACACGCTCGCCGAAGGCAAGTTCGCGGGCGCGGAAATCGTCGACCTCGCCGGTCGCGTCGAACTGCACGCGTTGGTTGGTACTTGGCTCGATTTCGATGCGCTCCGTGATGTCGCGTTCTTCGACGTGCGCGAACCCGACATGCCGGCGTACAACTGATCGCATGCCGACGATCATCGAATCCTTGGCCGCTCGCGCTTCGGCGCTCGACGCCGCCGACGCGCTCGCGAGCTTCCGCGAAGAATTCCACATCCCGCAGCATGAGGGACGCGATCAGGCCTATTTCTGCGGCAATTCGCTTGGCCTGCAGCCGAAGGCGACGCGCGCCGCACTGATCGCCGAACTTGACGACTGGGCCACGCTCGGTGTCGAAGGTCATTTCCGCGGCAAGCATCCGTGGATGCCCTACCACCAGTTCGTGCGCGACGGCCTGGCGCATGTCGCCGGCGCGCAGACCTGCGAAGTAGTCGCGATGAATTCGCTGACTGCAAATCTGCACTTGATGATGGTCAGCTTCTATCGACCGACGCGCGAGCGCCCGGCCATCCTGATCGAACAGGGCGCGTTCCCGTCCGATCGCCACGCAGTCGAATCGCAGATCCGCTTCCATGGATTCGATCCCGCCGATGCCCTGATCGAACTCGCGCCCGATGAACCGAATGGCACGATTTCATTGGCCGCGATCGAGCGCGCCATCGCTGCAAACCGCGATCGCCTGACCCTGGTGATGTGGCCGGGCGTGCAGTATCGAACGGGCGAAGCCTATGACCTCGCGGAAATCGTGCGCCTGGGACATGCCGCTCGTGCCGTCGTCGGATTCGATCTCGCGCATGCCATCGGCAACATTCCTGTGCGCCTGCACGACGCCGACGCCGATTTTGCGGTGTGGTGCAGCTACAAATATTTGAATGCCGGACCGGGCGCCGTCGCCGGTTGTTTTGTACATGAACGCCATGCCGACACCACGCGTCCGCGCTTCGCCGGCTGGTGGGGACACGACCAAACGACGCGTTTCAAGATGGGCCCGGAATTCGTGCCGACACCCGGTGCCGATGGCTGGCAGTTGTCGAACCCGCCGATTCTTGCGCTCGCACCACTGCGCGTGTCGCTCGATCTGTTCCAGCGCGCGGATATCCAACGGCTTCGGGAAAAATCGATTGGGATGACCGGGTTTTACGCCGAGGCGATCAGCGCGATCCTCGGTGCGCAACTCGACATCCTGACGCCGAATGCCGTTGAGCGCCGCGGCTGCCAGTTGTCGATCCGAGTGCGCGGCGGTCGTGCCCTCGGTCGCGAGTTGTTCGAGCATCTTGAACATTGCGGCGTGCTCTGCGACTGGCGCGAACCCGACGTGATTCGCGTCTCGCCGACGCCGCTGTACAACCGCTACGCCGATGTCGTTCCACTACTGCAACAGGCCTCGGCATTTTTCGCCTGAAGCCGTCACGAGGGGCATGATGCCTCGACTCACAGCTTGTTGTCGCGACTGCCACGCTTGTGCACGATCATCATCGCGAGCTCGAGAGATTGCTCATAGTTCAGTCGCGGATCGACGCTCGATTTGTACGCACGCTCAAGGTCGGTCTCGGTCAGATCGCGCGCGCCGCCCATGCATTCGGTGACGTTTTCGCCGGTCAGTTCCAGGTGCACGCCACCGAGACGCGTACCGGCGGCCGCATGGATATCAAAACCCTGGTCGAGTTCTGCGCGGATGTTCTCGAACTTGCGCGTCTTGTAGCCGTTCGCCGTGCTTTCGGTATTGCCATGCATCGGGTCGGCACACCACAGCACGTTGCGACCTTCGCGGCGTACGGCGTCGAGCAGCGGCGGCAAATGGCTCGCAATCTTCGCCGCACCCATACGGTGGATCAGGGTCAGCTTGCCCGCTTCGTTGTTCGGGTTCAGATAATCGATCACCGGAAGCAACTGCTCCGCCGTAACGCTCGGACCAATTTTGACACCGACCGGATTCTGGATGCCGCGACAGTAGGCAGCATGCGCGCCGTCCAGCGCAGCCGTGCGCATGCCGATCCACGGATAATGCGTCGACAGGTTGAACCAGCCGGGATTGCGCGGTACCTGACGTGTCAGTGCTTCTTCGTAGTGCAGCAGCAGGGCTTCGTGCGAGGTGAAGAAATCAACGCGCGAGAAACTGCCGAGCGACTCGCCCGCCAAGGTTTCCATGAAGCGCACCGACTCACCGATCGCTTCGACCATGCGTCGGTATTCGCGTTGCAGCGGCGAATGCTCTACCCAACCCAGGTCCCAGTATTCGGGATGATGCAGGTCGGCGAAACCGCCGTCGATCAGGGCACGCACGAAGTTCATTGTCATCGCCGAATGCGCATGCGCGTCGATCAGGCGCGAAGGATTCGGGATGCGCGCCTCGGCGGTGAATTCAGGTGCGTTGACGATGTCACCGCGATAGCTCGGCAGGGACACGCCATTACGCTCTTCCATATCGGTCGAACGCGGCTTCGCGTACTGACCAGCAAAGCGCCCGACGCGCACAATCGGCAGCTTTAAACCGTGGATGAGCACCACGCTCATCTGCAGCAATACTTTCAGGCGGTTGGAAATCGTCGTCGAATCGCACTCGGAGAAACTCTCTGCGCAGTCGCCGCCCTGGAGCAGGAAGCGCTTGCCTTCCGCGGCTTCCGCAAGGTGGCGCTTGAGCGTCAGGATTTCGAGCGAAGTGACCAACGGCGGCAAAGTCCGCAATTGGGCCAGGCTGCGTTCAAGGTGTGCGGCATCCGGATAGTTCGGTTGCTGCACGGCGGGGCGTTCGCGCCATTGCGCGGGCGTCCAGGTCGTCATTGGCTTACTTCCTGTAGCAGGTCGTGCTCAACGAGCGCGACGGAATCCGTAGTAGATCGAGCCCACAAACAAGGCAGCGAAGAAAAACAGAACCCAGTTCGGCATCGACAAACCGAGGAAGGCCCAGTCGATGACGCCGCAATCCTGATCACGGATGAATACGGTCTTCAATACCTGCAGTGGGGCGAAGTATTCAAGCGCATAACTCAACGACGGCGCGCAGCCGTCGAGAGCTTCCGGCGGCAGGCTTTGCAGATAGACATGACGTCCGGCGATGTAGATGCCGAGCGCCGACCACAATGCGCAGAAGAATCCGTAGACCTTCCAGCCACCGGCTTTCGGCGCGTGCAACGCCGCAATCAGCGCGGTGATGCCGACGGCACTGACGAACACACGTTGCACCATGCACAGCATGCACGGCTCGAAGCCCTGAACGTACTGGGCGTAAAACGCGTAGCCCATCAAACCGGCACATATGAGGAATGCGGCAAGAAATGCTGTGCGATTGCGCCATGCAAGCGGATTCAGACTCATCATTAACTCCTGAAATCAGTCAGCCGAAAAAACGGAAGGCCCCGGTCTTGCGACCGAGGCCTCCGCAACAAAGTTCAACGCGACCTGGATCAGGCTTCGACGGCCACTTCAACCTGCGGACGGTCCACGAGTTCGACATAAGCCATCGGGGCCGCATCACCCACGCGAAAACCGCACTTGAGAATGCGCAGATAGCCACCCGGACGCTCGCGATAGCGCGGGCCGAGTTCGGTGAACAACACACCGACCGCGGCCTTGTCGCGCAAACGGGCGAAGGCAAGACGACGATTGGCAACGCCATCGATCTTGGCGAGCGTGATCAGCGGCTCGGCAACACGACGCAGTTCCTTGGCTTTTGGCAACGTGGTCTTGATCAGCCCGTGCACGAACAGCGAGCTCGCCATGTTCTTGAACATGGCTTCGCGATGCGAGCTGGTGCGGTTGAACTTGCGACCGGATTTAAGGTGACGCATGACTATTTCCTTGGTTCGACTTAGCCGAGCATGCCGTGTTGCACGCCAGCCGGAGGCCAGTTTTCAAGCTTCATGCCGAGCGAAAGCGCGCGCGCGGCGAGCACTTCCTTGATCTCGGTGAGCGATTTTTTGCCGAGGTTCGGGGTCTTCAGCAGTTCCACTTCGGTGCGCTGCACGAGATCGCCGATGTAGTAGATGCTTTCCGCCTTGAGGCAGTTTGCCGAACGCACGGTCAATTCGAGATCGTCGATCGGACGCATCAGCAGCGGGTCGATACCCGTAGCGATCGGCTTCCCAATCGGGGCTTCCCGACGCGTGAAGTCACCGAATACAGACAGCTGGTCAGCGAGGATGTCAGCAGCGCGACGCACTGCTTCTTCCGCTTCGATGGTGCCGTTGGTTTCGATATCCAGAACCAGTTTGTCGAGATCGGTACGCTGTTCGACGCGGGCACTGTCAACTTCGAAAGCCACACGACGGATCGGACTGAAGCTCGCGTCGAGCTGCAGGCGACCGATCGGACGCGACTCTTCATCAGGACGACGACGCGACAGTGCCGGCTGGTAGCCGACGCCACGCGCAATACGCAGACGCATGTTGATCTGCGTGTCCTTGGTCAGATGGCAGATCACGTGTTCCGGATTGATCACTTCGACGCTGTGGTCGACCTTGATGTCCCCGGCCGTGACGACACCCGGACCCTTCTTGACGAGGGTCAGCATGGTTTCGTCGTGACCGTGCATGCGCAGTGCGACGTCTTTCAGGTTCAACAGGACTTCAATGACGTCCTCCTGCAGACCTTCGAGCGTCGTGTACTCGTGCAACACGTTGTCAATTTCGACTTCAGTGATGGCACAGCCCGGGATGGATGAGAGCAACACGCGGCGAAGCGCGTTGCCAAGCGTGTGGCCGAAGCCGCGTTCAAGCGGCTCGACAGCGACCCGCGCGCGATTGGGCGCGAGTCGCTCGGCAGTGATGCCGCGCGCGCGCATGACGCTAGTGGCGTTTGCAACCATGGTGTCTGTGCTCTCCGATTACTTCGAGTACAACTCGACGATGAGGTTCTCGTTGATGTCCGACGGCAAGTCGGCGCGATCCGGCGCCACCTTGAACGTGCCGGCCATCTTCTTGGCGTCGACTTCGACCCAACCCGGCGTCAGATCCATTTCCTGCGAAAGCGTCAGTGCTTCCTGGATGCGGAGCTGTTTGCGCGCAGATTCGGACACAGCGACTTCGTCGCCTGCCTTCACCTGATACGACGCGAGATTGACGCTCTTGCCATTAACGAGAATAGCCTTGTGCGAGACAAGCTGGCGGGCACCAGCACGCGTGACCGCAAAGCCCATGCGGAACACGACGTTGTCGAGGCGACTTTCAAGGATTCGCAACAGGTTTTCGCCGGTTGCACCCTTCTGGTTCGATGCCTTCGCGTAGTAAAGACGAAACTGACGCTCGAGCAGTCCGTAGATGCGCTTCACCTTCTGCTTCTCGCGAAGCTGGACGGCGTAGTCGGACATCTTGCCTTTTTTCGCCGCGCCATGCTGGCCCGGCTTCTGTTCAAGTTTGCACTTCGAATCCAGCGCACGCGCCGGGCTCTTGAGGCTGAGGTCGGCGCCTTCACGGCGCGCGAGCTTGCAGGTAGGACCGATATAACGAGCCATGGCAATTATCCTTAGACGCGACGCTTCTTCGGCGGACGGCAGCCGTTGTGCGGGATCGGCGTGATGTCGACAATATTCGACACCTTGTAGCCGAGGGCATTCAGAGCACGTACCGCTGATTCGCGGCCGGGACCTGGACCCTTGATGCGCACTTCGACAGACTTCAAACCGTAGTCGAGCGCTGCACGACCGGCCTTTTCCGCCGCAACCTGAGCTGCGAACGGCGTCGACTTGCGCGAACCACGGAACCCGGCACCGCCGGACGTAGCCCACGACAAGGCGTTGCCCTGGCGATCGGTGATCGTGATGATGGTGTTGTTGAACGAAGCTTGGACATGCGCGATGCCGTCGGTGACGACGCGCTTGACCTTCTTCTTCGGCTTTGCGGCCGCTTGAGTCTTGGCGTTCATGATGTTTTCCCGGGTCGGTTACTTCTTGATCGCCTTGCGCGGACCCTTGCGCGTACGCGCATTGGTTCGCGTGCGCTGTCCGCGCACAGGCAGACCACGACGGTGACGCAGACCACGGTAACAACCGAGATCCTGAAGGCGCTTGATACTGATACCGACTTCTCGGCGCAGATCACCCTCGACCGTCAACTTGGCGACTTCCTGACGGAGTCGTTCGACCTGGGCATCGGTCAGATCCTTCACTTTCGTGGACGGATCCAAACCTGCAGACGCACAGACTTTCTTCGAACGCGAGCGTCCGATTCCAAAAATACTTTGCAACCCAATCCACGCATGCTTGTGGACCGGAATATTCACACCGGCGATACGCGCCATCGCGTCTTCTCCAAAACTGTTAGCGCAGCGAACTCATCATTATACATAGATCATCACCTGCTGGCATCACCAGCGACGACCCGCACATCCTGTGCAGTTGCCTCAGCGGACGGAGCCGCCTCGACCGTAATTTTTCAGATTGGTTTTCTTCAGCAGGCTTTCGTACTGCGAGGAGACCAGGTGGGCCTGGATCTGCGAAGTGAAATCCATCACCACGACGACCACGATCAGCAATGACGTGCCACCGAAGTAGAACGGCACGTTCCAGCTTGTCTGCAGGATGCTCGGCAACAGGCAGACCGCAACCAGGTAAAGCGCGCCGATGCCGGTCAAACGGGTCATCACGCCATCCACATAGTCGGCCGTTGCCTTGCCCGGACGGATGCCCGGAATCAACGCACCCGACTTCTTCAGGTTTTCCGCGGTTTCCGAAGAATTGAAGACCATGGCGGTATAGAAGAACGCGAACACGACGATCAGCGACGCAAACAGAAACAGATACAACGGTTCGCCAGGCATCAGCATGTTCGACAAGCGGCGCAGCCAACTGACGGCCGCCACGTCACCACCCATCGACGCGATGGTAGCCGGGAACATGATGAACGAGGACGCGAAGATCGCCGGAATCACGCCCGACATGTTGATCTTCAGCGGCAGATGCGAACTCTGGTTGTTGTAGGCGCGCGAACCACCCATGCGCCGCGCGTAGTTCACGGTGATGCGACGCTGGCCGCGCTCCATGAACACCACGAAAAGCACGGTCGCAATCACCACGATCAGAATACCGATACCGATGAAGACGTTCAGTTCACCCGAAGCCAGTTGCTTCAGCGACATGCCTACAGCACTCGGCAAACCGGCGACGATACCCGCGAAAATGATCAAGGAGATGCCATTGCCAATGCCGCGTTCGGTAATCTGCTCACCCAACCACATCAGGAACATCGTGCCGGCAGTCAGACCGATCACCGCGCTGATGATGAACGCCGGACCCGGATTGACGACAACCGCAAACCCACCTGCTGACGCGGTCTGACTTTGCAGTGCGACCGAGACGCCGAATGCCTGAAAAGCCGCAAGACCAACCGCGCCCCATCGCGTCCACTGCGTCAGCTTGCGCCGACCAGACTCACCTTCCTTGCGCAGCGCCTGCATCGAGGGAACCATCGTCGCCATCAACTGCACGATGATGGACGCCGAAATGTAGGGCACGACATTCAGCGCGAAAACCGACATGCGCTCAAGCGCTCCACCCGAAAACATGTTGAACATGTCGAGGATGGTGCCGCCCTGGCTGTCCATCAACTGCGTCATGGCCTGCGGATTCACGCCCGGCACCGGCACGAAAGTGCCAAGTCGGAACACGATCAGGGCCAGCACGACAAAAATGAGACGGTCGCGAAGCTCGGTCATGCGACCGAGATTCGCGAGCGGATTCTGCGCGGGTGTCGAGGGATTCGCCACGCCTTACTCCAGCGTGCCGCCGGCCGCTTCGATCGCCGATTTGGCGCCGGCGGTGGCGAGCAGACCCTTGATCGAATAGGCGCGCTTGACGTCGCCCTTCGCAACAACCTTGCACTTCTTGGCGCGCGCGTCGATCAAATTTGCCGCGATCAGCACAGCCAGATCAACGGTGGTGTCTTTCAAAGACTCCAGTTGATACAGACGAATCTCCGCGGTGTCGTTCTTAAGCTTGGAACGAAAGCCGACCTTCGGCAGACGGCGCTGGATCGGCATCTGGCCGCCTTCGAAGCCAGCCTTGATCTTGCCCTTGCCGCTACGGGCGTACGAACCCTTGTGGCCACGGCCGGCAGTTTTGCCGAGGCCGGAACCGATACCGCGACCGACGCGCTTGCGCACAGTGCGCGCACCCGGGGCTGATTTGATGGTGTTGAGACGCATAAGTGTTCTCCAGTGCTACGCAGCGATCAGTTTTCGACGCGAACGAGGTAATGAACCTTGTGGATCAGGCCACGAACCTGCGGCGAATCCTTGAGGGTGCGAACGCTGTTGAGTTTGCCAAGGCCGAGCGCCTTGACGCTCAAACGATGGATCCACGGGCAGCTGTTCTGGCTCTTGACCAGACGGACCGTCACGGTCGGATGGGCATTGTTAGTCATGGCTAGGCACCAATTCTTCAAGTTTCTTGCCGCGCTTCGCCGCGATGTCCGCCGGCGACTGGATCGCCTGCAGGCCTTTGATCGTGGCGCGCACGAGATTGATCGGATTACGCGAACCGACGGCCTTGGCCAGCACGTTGCGAACACCGACGACTTCAAACACGGCACGCATGGCGCCACCGGCGATAACGCCAGTACCTTCCGATGCCGGCTGCATGAACACACGCGCCGCACCATGGTTGGCCTTTACTGCGTATTGCAGCGTGCCACTCTTCAGCGACACCTTCACCATCGCCTTGCGAGCGCGGTCCATGGCCTTGGCAATGGCAGCCGGCACTTCGCGTGCCTTGCCATAACCGAGACCGACGCGACCATCGCCGTCACCGACGACAGTCAACGCGGTAAAACTCATCTGACGACCACCCTTCACGGTCTTCGCCACACGATTGACGGCGATCAGCTTCTCTTGGAGGCCGTCGCCCTGCTCACGATCGTTGTTGCTCATAGTTCACCTTATAGCTCGTCGCGCAGGTTGCGCGGCGGCATGATTTGCGGCTTGGCCGCTTGGAGTTGTGGGTGTTTCGTCGTGCTTAATACTGCAGGCTTAGAACTGCAGACCGCCCTCGCGAGCAGCATCTGCGAGCGCAGCGATGCGCCCGTGATACAGGAAACCCGAGCGGTCAAACGCCACCGATTCAACACCGGCCGCCTTCGCGCGCTGCGCGATGGCCTTGCCGACAGCAGCGGCAGCTGCCTTGTTGTTCGTGCCCTTGACGCCGGCGATCACGTCGTCCTGCAAGGTATTCGCCGAAGCGACCACTTTGCCTTCGGCCGTGAAGACCTGAGCGTACAAATGTTGGCTGCTGCGATGGACTGACAGACGCGCAACACCGAGATTGCGGATGTGCGCACGCGTTTTCTTGGCGCGGCGCAAACGGGAGAGATTCTTTTCCATGGTTCGATTCCTCAGTCGGCTCGCGATTACGCTTTCTTCGCTTCTTTCAGCGTGATCTTCTCGCCGGCGTAGCGCACGCCCTTGCCCTTGTAGGGCTCTGGCTTACGGAACGCGCGGATCTTGGCGGCAGCTTGGCCCACGACTTGCTTGTCGGCACCCTTGATCAGGATTTCCGTCTGAGTCGGGGTTTCGATGGTGACGCCAGCCGGCGGCGAGAACAGCACCGGATGCGAGAACCCGAGCGACAGGTTCAGGTCCTTGCCGGCCATTGCAGCACGATAACCGACGCCAACCAGTTCAAGCTTGCGCTCATAACCCGTCGTGACACCGGCCACCATGTTGTTCAGCAAAGCGCGCAGCGTACCGGCCATCGCCATGTCGTCGGCGCCGGCGGCAAGTTGCAGCACGTCGTTTTCGATCTTGACGTCGATATTGTGGTGACGCGCGGTGGTCAGCGTTCCCTTCGGTCCCTTGACGGAAATGCGGTCGGTTCCGACCACGCACTCCACACCTTTCGGCAGGGAAATGGGTTTCTTGGCTACTCGTGACATGTCTCAGGTCTCCTTATGCGACGACGCAGATGACTTCGCCACCCAGGCCCTTGGCGCGCGCTTGCGCGTCGGACATGATGCCGGACGAAGTGGAGACGATCGAAATGCCGAGGCCGTTCTGGACCTTGGGCAATTCGTCCTTGCCGCGGTACTGGCGCAGACCAGGCTTGCTGATGCGCTGCAGGCGGTCGATTGCCGGCTTTCCGAGGTAGTAACGAAGCGCAATTTCGAGTTCTTTTTTTCCACCATCGAGATCGCGCACAGCGATGTCGTTGATATAGCCTTCGTCCTTGAGGACATTGGCAATGGACAGCTTGACCTTTGAAGCCGGCATTTTCACCGTCACCTTGCCGATCGCGAGACCGTTGCGGATGCGGGTGAACATGTCGGCAATAGGATCAGTCATGCTCATGGGATGAATCTCCGTGAGATAGCACCGATATCCGGTACCGATTGTGGATGGGACTAATTACCAGCTGGCTTTACGCAAGCCCGGGACGTCACCACGCATGGTGGCCTCGCGGAGCTTGTTGCGACCCAAACCGAACTTGGCGTACACGCCACGCGAACGACCCGACAGGGCGCAACGATTGCGCTGACGGCTCGGACTCGCATCACGCGGCTGCTTCTGGAGCTTGTGGATCGCCGCCATGCGCTCGTCATACGAGAGTTTGGTGTCGATCGACTGACGCTTCAATTCAGCGCGCTTTGCAGCGAATTTTTTTACGATCTTCGCGCGCTTGATATCGCGGTTGACCATCGAGGTCTTGGCCATGTGTGGCTCTCGGCTCTGATTAGTTGCGGAACGGGAACTTGAAGCCTTCGAGCAGCGCTTTCGCTTCTGCATCGGACTTCGCAGTCGTGGTGATCGCGATGTCCATGCCGCGCAGGGCGTCAATGGCGTCGAAGTTGATTTCCGGAAAGATGATCTGTTCCTTGATACCAAAGTTGTAGTTGCCGCGACCATCGAAGGAGCGACCGCTGACACCGCGGAAGTCACGGACGCGCGGCAGCGCGATGGTGACCAGGCGATCCAGGAATTCGAACATGTGCGCGCGACGCAGGGTCACTTTCGCTCCGATCGGCCAACCGTCACGGATCTTGAAGGTCGCAACCGAGTTGCGCGCCTTCGTCGAAACCGGCTTCTGGCCAGCAATCTTGGTCATGTCGTCGAGCGCATGATCGAGCACTTTCTTGTTCGCGGCAGCCTCGCCCACACCCATATTCAGCGTGATTTTGGCAAGACGCGGAACCTGCATCGGGTTCTTGTATCCGAAGCGTTCCATCAACTGCGGAACAACGACATCTTTGTAATGTGTTTCAAAGCGGGTAATCATGGTGATTCCTTATGCGTCCACCATTTCACCGGACTTGCGAAAGACGCGGACCTTGCGGCCATCGTCCAGCGTCTTGAAGCCGACGCGTTCGCCCTTTCCGGTGACGGTGTTCAGGAGCATCACGTTCGAGACGTGAATGGGTGCTTCGCGTTCAACGATGCCACCCTGCTGGTTCAGCTGGGGATTCGGCTTCGTGTGGCGTTTGATCAGGTTGATGTTCTGCACCAGGAGCTTGTCTTCGACAACTCGCAGAACTTCACCTTTCGAACCCTTGTTCTTGCCGGCGATCACGACAATCTGATCACCCTTTTTGATGCGTTTCATGGACGTGTCCTCAGAGCACTTCGGGCGCCAGCGAAACGATCTTCATGAAACGCTCGCTACGCAATTCGCGCGTGACCGGTCCGAAGATGCGCGTGCCGATCGGCTCGAGCTTGTTGTTGAGCAAGACGGCAGCATTGCCATCGAAGCGGATCAGCGAACCATCGGGACGACGCACACCCTTGCGGGTACGGACGACGACGGCATCATAGACCTCGCCTTTCTTGACCTTGCCACGCGGAATCGCGTCCTTGATCGAAACTTTGATGATGTCGCCGATACCAGCGTAACGGCGTTTGGAACCGCCGAGAACCTTGATACACATCAGTTCGCGGGCACCGCTGTTGTCAGCTGCCGCGAGGCGGGATTGCGTCTGGATCATGGTGTGCTCCTCAGCCCGCTCGTTCGACGACTTCGACGACGCGCCAGTTCTTGGTCTTCGACATCGGTGCGCATTCTGCAATGCGGACCAAGTCGCCTTCCTGGCACTGGCCGTTCTCGTCGTGTGCATGCACCTTGGTCGTACGACGCAAGGCCTTGCCGTAGAGCGAGTGCGACTGGAGACGATTGATCACGATGGTCACCGTCTTCTGCATCTTGTTGCTGGAAACACGACCTTCGATCGTGCGCAGCGCTTTCGTTTCAGTATTCGTGGTCATGACGGTCTTCTCACTTCTTCTCGCCGAGCACAGTTTTCGTGCGGGCGATTTCACGGCGCACACGCTTGATCTCGTGCGGATGCGCGAGTTGACCCGTACCGCGCTGCATGCGCAGATTGAATTGTTCCTTGCGCAGATCGACGACGTGCTTTTGCAGGTCGGCGGCTGTCTTGTCGCGAAGCTTCTTGATTTCCATTAGCGCACCGTACGCGTGACAAAGGTGGTCTGAACGGAAAGCTTGGCCGCAGCCAGACGGAACGCTTCGCGCGCCGTGGCTTCGGGTACACCTTCCATCTCGTAGAGCACGCGACCAGGCGCGACGACCGCGACCCAGAACTCGACACTGCCCTTGCCGCTGCCCATGCGGACTTCAATCGGCTTGCGCGTAATCGGCTTGTCCGGGAACACTCGGATCCACAACTTGCCGCCGCGTTTGACGAAGCGCGAGATTGTACGACGACCGGCCTCGATTTGGCGAGCGGTCAAATGACCGTGGGTCGTCGCCTTCAGGCCGTATTCACCGAAACTGACATTTGCACCGACGTGCGACAGTCCGCGATTACGGCCCTTGAATACCTTGCGGTACTTGGTTCGGGATGGTTGCAACATGATTAAGCTCCCCTGCCCGAGCGGTCGCCACGGTCACCACGATCCGGACGGTCGCCACGATCACGGCTCGGACGTTCCGAACGCTCGTTGCGATCATTCTTGTCCGAGTTCGCGGCTTCAGCAGTCGCGGTTGCGAGATCGAAGATGTCGCCTTTGTAGATCCAGGTCTTGATACCGATGATGCCGTAGGTCGTCGACGCTTCGGCAAAGCCGTAGTCGATGTCCGCGCGCAGCGTATGCAGCGGCACGCGACCTTCTCGGTACCACTCGGTACGTGCGATTTCGGCACCGTTCAAACGGCCTGCGACGTTGACTTTGATGCCCAGCGCACCGAGGCGCATCGCGTTTCCAACCGAGCGTTTCATCGCGCGGCGGAACATGATGCGGCGCTCGAGCTGTTGCGCGATCGACTCGGCAACGAGTTGCGCGTCGAGTTCCGGCTTGCGCACTTCGGTCACGTTGATGTGCGTTGGAACGCCCATCATGTCAGACACGTCCTTGCGCAGCTTCTCGATGTCCTCACCCTTCTTGCCGATCACCACACCCGGACGGGCCGTGTGGATGGTGACGCGCGCAGTCTTGGCGGGGCGTTCAATGTGGATTCGCGAAATGCCGGCAGCAGCCAGGCGTTTACGCAGCATCTCACGCACTTTAAGGTCGGCAACAAGGTAAGCGGCAAAGTCTTTCTTGCCCGAATACCAGGTCGAATTCCAGTCCTTGGAAATACCAAGGCGGATGCCGGTGGGATGAACTTTGTGACCCATCGTCGTCCTCGCTTACTTGCCGGAACCCACGACCACAGTGATGTGGCTCGTGCGTTTGATAATGCGCGTACCGCGGCCCTTTGCTCGGGCATGCATGCGCTTCATGGTCGGGCCTTCGTTGACGAAGATCTGGGCGACCTTCAATTCGTCAATGTCTGCACCCTGGTTGTTTTCCGCGTTCGCGATCGCCGATTGCAGCAGTTTGTTGACCATCTGCGCGGCTTTCTTGGTGCTGAACTGGAGGATGTCGCGCGCGCGTCCTACCGGCAGGCCGCGCACCTGGTCAGCGACCAGGCGGGCTTTCTGCGGGGAAATTCGGGCGGTACGGAGAATTGCTTTGGCTTCCATGGTCATCGCTCCTTATCTGCCGCCGGCTTTCTTGTCGCCGCCGTGCCCTTTGAAGGTGCGCGTCATCGCGAACTCGCCGAGCTTGTGCCCAACCATGTTCTCGTTGACGATCACCGGCACGTGCGCACGGCCGTTGTGGATGGCGATGGTCAGACCGACCATTTCCGGGAGGATCATGGAGCGACGCGACCAGGTCTTGATTGGACGCTTGCTGCTGGTGGCGACAGCGGTATCAACCTTCTTCGCCAGGTGCAGATCCACGAAAGGACCCTTTTTGAGTGAACGTGGCATAGTCGATTAACCCCTGCGGTCGCGAACAATGAAGCCTTGCGTGCGCTTGTTTTTGCGCGTCTTGTAACCCTTGCTCGGCTGGCCCCAAGGCGAAACCGGATGCGGATTACCCTGACCTGCGCGCGCCTCACCACCACCATGCGGATGGTCGACCGGGTTCATCGCCGCACCGCGAACGGTCGGGCGAATACCACGCCAGCGCTGCGCACCGGCCTTGCCGATCTTGCGCAGATTGTGTTCGTCGTTGCCGACTTCACCAATCGTCGCGCGGCAGTCGGACGGCACCTTGCGCATTTCGCCGGAGCGAAGACGCAGGGTCGCATAACCTTGGTCACGTGCAATCAGTTGCGCACCCGCACCGGCACTGCGTGCAATCTGCGCACCCTTGCCCGGACGCATCTCGATGCAATGCACGGTGGTACCGACCGGCACATTGATCAGCGGCATCGAATTGCCGACCTTGATCGGCGCATCCTTGCCGGCGATCAGCTGGTCACCCACCTTCAGGCCCTTCGGCGAGATGATGTAGCGGCGCTCGCCGTCCGAGTAGCACACCAGCGCGATGTGCGCGGTGCGGTTCGGATCGTATTCCACGCGTTCGACCTTGCAGGCGATGCCTTCCTTGTCACGCTTGAAATCGATGAGGCGGTAATTCTGCTTTTGACCACCGCCCTTGTGACGGGTGGTGATGCGGCCGTGGTTGTTGCGGCCGCCGGTGTTGCTTTGCGACTCGGTCAACGACGCGAGCGGCCCGCCCTTGTGCAAACCTGGCGTCGACACGCGCACCATCTGGCGGCGTCCGGGCGAAGTCGGCTTGAATGTAATCAGTGCCATGTGTGCTTACCTCAGGCCTTGGCCACGATGTCGATCGTCTGGCCTTCGGCAAGGCTGACGTACGCCTTGCGGAAACCACCGCGACCACCGAGTCGACCCTTGAACGCCTTGGCTTTACCCTTGACGTTCAAGACGTTGACCGCCTTGACATTGACCTTGAACAATTCTTCAACTGCCATCTTGACGTCTGCCTTGGTTGCAGTGGATGCAACTTCGAAGACGTACTGGTTGGCGCTTTCCTGGATGCGCGCGCTCTTCTCGGAAACGAGCGGGGCGCGCAGCACCTGCAACAGACGTTCGTTGCTCATGCCAGCCACTCCTCGACTTTCTTGACCGTATCGACGGTCATCACGACGTTGTCGGCGTACACCAGATCAACCGGATTCATGCCAGCGACATCGACCACACCGACATACGGCAGGTTCTGTGCGGCGAGAAACAGGTTGTGGCTGCCGTTCTCGGTAACGATCAGCGTCTTGCCGCCACCGATCGAAACGATCTTGGCGTGCAATTGCTGAGTCTTCGGGGCGTCGACATCGAAGCTCTCGACGACCTTGAGGCGACCGTTGCGCGCCAGTTCCGACAGGATCGAAGCAATGGCACCGCGGTACATCTTGCGGTTGACCTTCTGCTCGAAGCTGCGCGGACGCGCTGCAAACGTAACACCACCGCCGACGAAGATCGGAGCACGGTAGTCGCCGTGACGCGCACCGCCGCCTTTCTGCTTCTTGAACTTCTTGGTCGTACCCGACAGGTCGGAACGCGACTTTTGCGCCTTGGTGCCGGAACGGCCCGCTGCGCGATAGGCGTTCACAACTTGGTGGATCAGGTCTTCACTGTAGGCGCGACCGAAGATTTCGTCGGACACGCTGAGTGGCTTCTTGCTGTCAAAAATATTCAGTTCCATGGCTGGGCTCCTTACTTCGCTGCTTTCGCAGCAGGACGCACGATCACGTCGCCGCCCGGAGCACCCGGCACCGAACCACGGATCGCGATCAAGCCGCGCTCCGAGTCGATACGCACGACTTCGAGATTCATCGAAGTCTGGTTCACCGCACCCATGTGGCCGGACATCTTCTTTCCCGGGAACACACGGCCCGGCGTCTGGCGCTGGCCGATGGAACCCGGTGCACGATGCGACAACGAGTTACCGTGCGTCGCGTCGCCCATCTTGAAATTCCAGCGCTTGATCGTGCCCTGAAAGCCCTTGCCCTTGGTCACGCCGGCGACATCGACCGCCTGGCCTACCGTGAACAATTCGTCCGCCTTGAGCTCGCCACCGACAGCAAACTTGCTGACGTCGGCGTCTTCCAGACGGAATTCCCAGAGACCGCGACCGGCCTCGACCTTGGCTTTCGCGTAATGCCCAGCCAGCGGCTTGGTCACAAGCGCTGCGCGCTTCTTTCCGGCCGTTACCTGGATCGCCGAATAGCCATCCGTTTCTTTCGTCTTGACCTGCGTGATGCGGTTCGGGGACGCCTCGATCAGCGTTACCGGTACCGACACCCCGTCTTCAGTGAAGACTCGTGTCATGCCGCATTTGCGGCCTACCAATCCAATACTCATATCCTGTCCTAATTGCGGCGCTTTAATACAACTTGATCTGGACATCCACGCCAGCGGCGAGGTCAAGCTTCATCAGCGCATCTACGGTCTTGTCGTTGGGATCGACAATATCCAGAACGCGCTTGTGCGTACGAGTCTCGTACTGGTCACGCGCGTCCTTGTCCACGTGCGGCGAGACCAGCACGGTGTAACGCTCGATCTTCGTCGGAAGCGGGATCGGTCCGTGCACTTGCGCGCCGGTACGTTTCGCGGTTTCGACGATCTCGCTCGCGGACTTGTCGATCAAACGATGATCGAAAGCCTTGAGACGAATCCGGATTTTCTGGTCTGCCATTGCCGTGTCCTTCTTGTTGACGGGACCCGGGGCGCGCACACCCCGAGACGCTCGTTGTTGAATCAATCGATGATCAGACCAGGATTTTCGCGACGACGCCGGCGCCGACGGTGCGGCCACCTTCGCGAATCGCAAAACGCAGGCCTTCTTCCATCGCGATCGGGTGAATCAGC
>JAYUVY010000091.1:0-74219 GCA_043753835.1 Lysobacterales bacterium
AAGAAGTCGGCAGGCGAAGAGCAACAGGATCAGAAATCAAACCCAACCGCGGGTGCTGTCCTCAACTAATTCTTCGTCCGAAGAAAGCCGGCAGGTCAAGGCCATTACAGGCGATTGCGCCCACCATGCTTGACCTCAGAGAGCTCGGTGAAGAATCGCCATTTCAGAATTTTGCGAAACCTTATAAAGCTCCGGAACCTTTATAAGGTTTCATGATCGCTGCGGCGACCGATCCGGTTGCGAGCGCAGGGCATCGCGGCGTCAGGCCTTGCAGACGCGATTGCGGCCTTCGTGTTTGGCGCGATAGAGCGCGGTGTCGGCATCGTGGAGCAAGTCAGCAGGTTGCTCATCGACGTTCGGAACGCGAAAGACAATGCCGGCGCTGATCGTCAGCGACTGCTGGTCGTTGCCAAGCGCGCGCGGCGGCAGTGACTCGAGGTGTCAGGCACCGGCAGATCCCAGGGCACCGGGATGCGCTCGAAGCGGAAGTCATCGTGCACGCGCCAGAGACCGCCATCGGACACACCGAGCGAGCGCCAAGGTTGGCCATCTTCTATTCAATCACTTGTCGGCCATCACTTGTCGGTAACCGGGTATTCGGGGAGTTTGCGCTTCACGAATTTCTTCGGCACGCGCAGGTATTCGGGGATGCCGTTGCTGCCATAACGCGGGTAGGCCTCGCCGCGGATCAGCGGTTCCAGATAGTTGCGGCAAGCTTTGGTAATACCGTAGCCGTCAGCGCGGATGAAATTCGCCGGCATCATCTTTTCGTGGTTCGCAATCTGCGCGAGCGGTGCCGCTTCGATGCGCCAGGCGTAGGGCGACTGTTTGACGCGCTTGATCACCGGCATCACCGCGTTCATGCCGGCTGCGGCGTACTCGACCGCCGCCTTGCCGACCGCATAGGCCTGCTCGTCATCGGTTTTCGATGCAACATGTCGCGCCGACCGCTGCAGGTAATCGGGCACCGCGACATGGAATTTGTAGCCATGCGCGCGTTGCACGAGTTTGGCGATCAACTCGCCGGCGCCACCGAGTTGCGCATGTCCGAAGGAATCGCGCGTGCCGGCTTCGGCGAGCAGACGACCGTCGGCGTAACGCACACCTTCGGAAACAGCGATCGAGCAGTAGCCGACGCGTTCGACAGTGCGTTTCACGGTATCGAGAAACCTGGCCTCGTCGAAAGGAATTTCCGGAAACAGGATGATCTGCGGCGGCTCGTCCGCCTTCTTGCCGGCGAGACCGGCCGCCGCGGCGAGCCAGCCGGCGTGGCGACCCATCACTTCGAGCACGAACAGCTTGGTCGAAGACTCGAACATCGCCTCAACATCGATACTGGCCTCGAGCATCGATACCGCCGTGTATTTCGCCGCCGATCCGAATCCCGGGCAGTTGTCGGTAATCACCAGGTCGTTGTCGACGGTCTTCGGCACGCCGATCGCCTGCAGTGGGTAGCCGAGTTGCGCCGCGATCTGCGAGACCTTGTTGGCAGTGTCGGCGGAATCATTGCCGCCGTTGTAGAGGAAATAGCGGATGTCGTGCGCACGGCAGACGGCAATCAGACGCTCATAGTGAGCGCGGCTGTCGTCGATGCTCTTGAGCTTGAAGCGGCACGACCCGAATGCGCTGCCGGGCGTCAGGCGCAGCGCCTTGGTGTCGACGGCGGTGGTGTCGTACAACTGCTCGCGCAGCACGCCGATGATGCCATTGCGCGCCGCGAACACCTGGCCAATGGTCTTGCGCTGCTTGCGTGCAGCATCGAGCACGCCGGCTGCGGTGGCATTGATCACGGCCGTGGGGCCACCCGACTGTGCGTACAACAGATTCCCGGCCGCCATCACTTTCTCCAGATTCGAAGTTCCATCCCCCGACTATCGATGACAGCGCCCGGTTGATTCAAGCGTTTGATTTTTCAGGCACTCGCAGTGCCTGCCCGGGTTCATTGACGCGACGGTTGCCAGCCGCTACGGTCTGTCATCCCTCTTCATCGAGCGGCGGCAAGCCTCGCTTTCTGGCCATCTCGACCGTTCTGGACTTCATCCATGCGCATTGTTTTCTTCGGCGCGCCCGGCTCCGGCAAGGGCACGCAGGCGGCGATCCTCAAGACCACCTACGGTATTCCGCACATCTCGACCGGCGACCTGCTGCGCGGGCACGTTGCGCGCGGCACCGAGCTTGGCAAGATCGCGAAGACGGTGATGGACGCCGGCAATCTGGTTTCCGACGAACTCGTCCTCGGCATGCTCGAAGACCGCCTCGCCGAAGCCGATGCTGCGCCGGGATTCATCCTCGACGGCTATCCGCGCAATCTGATCCAGGCGGACTCGCTGGCGACTTTGCTGGCGCGCATCGGCAAGCCGCTCGACATCGTGATCAAGCTCAACGTGCCGAACGCGAACATCCTCGAACGCTGCGCCAAGCGCTTTGCCGCCGAAGGCCGCAAGGACGACAACCCGGACGTGGTGCGTGACCGCCTCGAAGTCTACGCACGCCAGACCGCACCGGTGGCCGAGTTTTATGCGGCGAGCGGGAAACTCGTGGAAGTCGACGGCGTCGGTGAACTGAACGATGTCACGGCGCGCATCCTGGCCGCGGTCGCCGCGGTTGCCTGAAGCAGCGCGCTCACGCCACGCGTTCGATGGTGAAACGGACGTGCTCATCGACGCGTTCTTCCAACAGCAACCGGTGACCGGCGCGCAGACAGAACGCATGTACATCGACCCCCGCCAACGGATCATTAGCCAGCAACACGATGCGCGTTCCCACCGAGGCGTCGCGCAATCGTGCCCGTGCCAGCAGCACCGGATGCGGGCAGGCGAGTCCACGGGCATCGACGATGTCGAGCGTTTCATTCATCCGTACATGATGCCATTGGTGCAGCAACCATGAATGCCTGGTTGCTCGCGATCCGCGAACTCTTCATCTTCCGCCGCAGTCCAGCGGACTTGCCCCATGCGCCGGCGTTGCTGTCCGCCCTGATCGTGATGATGGTCGCGATCGACGCGCTTGCGGCGCGCCTGCTGACCGGCCAGTCGGGCGACAGTCTTTTGGCCTTGATCAACAACCTCGTTGCATTGCTGCTCGTTTACGGCTTGCTCAATGCGACTGGCAAGTCGCCGCGCTTCGTGCAGACCGCGACCGCCCTGCTGCTGGTGCGGGTGGCGATGTCGCTGCTGACCGTCCTGCTGCTGTTCGCCATTGCGCCGATACCGGAAAAGCCCGACGACCTCAAACCCGGCCAAGCCGTGCTGATGAGCATGACCTTGCCATTGCTGGTCTGGTATGTCGCGCTGCGCATCCACATCCTCCGCCATGCACTCGAGATCACCCTGCCGCGCGCGTTCAGCACCGTCATTGTGATCGCGGCGCTGGAACTGCTGATCGGCGTCACGCTCGCCAAGGCCATGCAATGAATCCTCCCGCGAGCCAGCTGCACATCCTCGGCATCTGCGGCACCTTCATGGGCGGCATTGCGGCGTTGGCACGCGAGCTCGGTGAATCGGTTTCGGGCAGCGACCAGAATGTCTATCCGCCGATGAGCACGCAACTGCAGGCACTCGGCATCACGCTGCAGTCGGGCTATGTCGCCGAGCATCTGCAACCAGCGCCGGATCTGATCATCGTCGGCAACACCGTCTCACGCGGTAACGCGGCGATGGAGTACGCGCTGAACCAGCGTCTGCGCTACATCTCCGGTCCGCAGTGGTTAGGTGAACGTGTGCTCGCACACAAGCGCGTGATGGCTGTTGCAGGCACGCATGGCAAGACCACAACGACGAGTCTGCTCGCCTGGATTCTTGAGGCCTGCGGCGCGCAACCGGGATTCCTGGTCGGTGGCGTTCCGGAGAATTTCGGCGTCTCGGCCCGCCTCGGTGCCGGCGATGCCTTCGTCGTCGAAGCCGACGAATACGACACCGCCTTCTTCGACAAGCGCTCGAAATTCGTCCACTACCGGCCCGAGATCGCGATTCTCAACAATCTCGAATTCGATCACGCCGACATCTTCGACACACTCGCCGACATCGAACGCCAGTTCCATCATCTCGTTCGCACCGTGCCCGGCAATGGCCGTCTGATCGTCAACGGCGAAGATGAAGCGCTGCGGCGCGTTTTGGCCAAAGGTTCCTGGAGCCCGGTCGAGACCTTCGCCATCGATGGCAAGGCGAATTGGCGCGGCGAACTGCTCGCTGCCGACGGCAGCGCATTCCGCGTGTTGCATGACGAGATCGAGATCGGCGTCGCGCGCTGGGACGCCCTCGGTCGCCACAACGTGATGAATGCGCTCGCCGCGATTGCTGCAGCATTCGCGTATGGGATCGACGCGTCTGCTGCGGTCGCGTCGCTTTCGGGCTTTCGCAATCCGAAGCGGCGCATGGAACGCGTCGGTGATGTCGGCGACATCCAGGTGTTCGATGATTTCGCGCATCATCCGACCGCGATCGCGACCACGCTCGCCGGCCTGCGTGCGAAAGTCGGCAACGGCCGCATCCTTGTTGCGATGGAACCCCGCTCGAATTCGATGCGCATGGGCGCCCACGCCGCAGCGCTTGCACCGTCGCTCGACGATGCCGACGTCGTAGTGTTCCTGGCGCGACCGGAATTGTCCTGGGACGCGGCTGAGGTCGTAGCGGCCGTGCGTGGTGAAGCGATTGCGGCAACGAGCGTTGACGCGCTGCTCGCGGCACTCCGCCAGCACGTCCGCGCCGGCGATGCCGTGGTGTTCATGTCGAACGGTGGCTTCGACGACGCACCGCGGCGCTTCGTCGCCATGCTGCACGAATGAGCGACGAGACGCTGCCCCTGTTTCCGTTGAACTCGGTGTTGACGCCGGGCGGCTGGCTGGACCTGCGCATCTTCGAGACGCGTTACCTCGATCTGGTGCGCGACAGCGCCCGCAATGGCCGCGGCTTCGGCATCATCCTGATTCGAGACGGCCTGGAGGCGGGCGCGCCCGCCGAGATTTTCGCGGTCGGCTGCGAAGCCTGCATCATCGATTTCAGCACCTTGCCTGACGGCTTGCTCGGCATCCGCGTGGAAGGTGGACGCCGCTTTCGCGTGCACGACAGTCACATCGCGGCGAATGGACTGCGGGTCGCCGAGGTTGATCTGCACGTACCTTCCGAGCCGCTGGCCGTGCCCAGCGATTATGCGGTGCTGGTGACCATCCTCGAACGTCTTGCCGAGCACGGCGATTCGCAACTCGCAGCCGCCGCCAAGGCCCGTTTCGACGACTCGGACTGGGTCAGCTGGCGCGTGATCGAACGACTACCGCTCGAGTGGCCAGAGAAGCAGCATGCCCTGGAAATCGACGACCCACGGCAACGACTGCAGTGGGTCATCGAACAGTTGCCTCGCTTTCAGGCCGCTTGAGGCATTGCCAGGATGACCCTCGACGAGTTTTGCGCCTGGGTGCTCACCCAGGACCGCAAGTACGAGTACTACAAGGGCGAAGTCTTCGATGTCTACGCAATGGCTGGTGCGAAGGCTGCGCACAATACGGTGACGCTCAACGTCGGCAGCGCGCTGAACACCGCGCTACGCGGCAAACCCTGTCGTCCATTTGTCGCCGACATGATGCTGCGTCTGGCCAACGAAAACGTCGGTTATTACCCGGACGTGATGGTCACCTGGCGACGTGTTTGCGGACATGGTGATCCGATACAGCGGGGCGGTCGTGACCAATGAACACGTCAATCAACTGCGCGAGGTACTGGGCGAGTGAACCTCGCGTCGTTCGATGAAATTGCGTTGCTCGACACGCGATAGGCGATAGGCGATAGGCGATATAGGCGTGACCACCGATTGTCGTCGTCGTGCGCTGGGGCAACTGACTTCGCCGAATTGACTTCCGCCCACCCCCTGGCGGCATTCCCGAAACGCTAGAACCGTGGAGCCTTCTCATTACGTTCGCCGCGCGCGTTTCCAACTTTTTGCGTATGCAGCGAGCGCGGCGTTGATGGCATCGACATCAACAAAGGCAGGATCGAAATCATCGCCGATCCACTCCTGCAATTCCTCATGCCGCTCGTGGCCTGCATCGGCAAGCGCCTTGAGCATCTCGCTGTAGCCCCAAGGGCCACCGCAATCTTCAGGTGGACAGGCGCGCGAGGCGAGAATGCACAACGGAAGCTTCAGCGACGGGTCGGCGGAGATCACGCCTTTCACGCTGATCTGGTGGTACCAGTCATCGCCAAAGTCGTACCAATAGCGAAACTTGTCGCCTTTGGCGGGCGCGATTTCGGCAAGGGTGAATTTGTTTTCATTCTCGGTTGCCGGCATTCCGAACAGGGGATCGTCATCGGGATTCGGCCAGCCAAAGCGCCGACTTTCACGCAGCGTGCCGGCGATGAATTCGTGCATGTGCGTGTTGTCCCAACCCATCGCGATCTGGATGACCAGATGCAGCCGATCCAACCTGATTTCCGAAGGCACCAGCAGTTCACGCCAGACCGCCGGTTTGACATCGACGAGCACAATCCGCAGCAAGTGGACGGCCTCGACTGAATTCGTTGATTTCATGTTGCTCACTCCTTCGAATAAATCTCCGCACCCTGCTCGCGGAATTCGCGGGCTTTTTCGGCCATGCCGGCTTCGAGTGCCTTGCCCTCGTCGACACCGTGTTCGGCGGCGTAGTCACGCACGTCCTGGGTGATCTTCATCGAGCAGAAGTTCGGGCCGCACATCGAACAGAAATGCGCGTGCTTGGCAGCGTCCTTCGGCAGGGTTTCGTCGTGGAATTCCTTGGCTTTTTCGGGATCGAGGCCAAGGTTGAACTGGTCCTGCCAGCGGAACTCGAAGCGCGCCTTGCTCAGCGCGTTGTCGCGCGCCTGTGCCCCAGGATGGCCCTTGGCGAGATCGGCGGCGTGCGCGGCGATCTTGTAGGTGATGATGCCGTCGCGCACGTCCTGCTTGTTCGGCAGGCCCAAGTGTTCTTTCGGCGTGACGTAGCAGAGCATGGCAGTGCCGTACCAGCCAATCATCGCCGCCCCTATTGCGGAAGTGATGTGGTCGTAGCCGGGCGCGATGTCGGTCGTGAGCGGGCCGAGCGTGTAGAACGGCGCTTCGCCGCACTCGCGCAGTTGCTTGTCCATGTTCTCCTTGATCAACTGCATCGGCACATGGCCGGGGCCTTCGATCATGGTTTGTATGTCGTGCTTCCAGGCGACCTTGGTCAACTCGCCAAGGGTTTCCAGCTCGGCGAATTGCGCGCGGTCATTCGCGTCGGCAATCGAGCCTGGGCGCAGGCCATCACCGAGCGAGAAGGCGACATCGTAGGCCTTCATGATCTCGCAGATGTCTTCGAAGTGCGTGTACAGAAAGCTTTCCTTGTGATGTGCGAGGCACCACTTGGCCATGATCGAGCCGCCGCGCGAAACGATGCCGGTCACGCGCCGCGCGGTCAGCGGCACATAGGCGAGGCGCACGCCGGCGTGGATCGTGAAGTAGTCGACGCCCTGCTCGGCCTGTTCGATCAATGTGTCTCGAAAGATGTCCCAGGTCAGCTCTTCGGCGCGGCCGTTGACCTTTTCCAGCGCCTGGTAAATCGGCACCGTGCCGATCGGTACCGGCGAGTTGCGGATGATCCACTCGCGCGTTTCATGGATGTGCTTGCCGGTGGAAAGGTCCATCACCGTGTCCGCGCCCCAGCGGATCGCCCAGACCATCTTCTCGACTTCCTCGGCGATCGAACTCGTCACCGCCGAGTTGCCGATGTTCGCGTTGATCTTCACGCGGAAATTGCGGCCGATGATCATCGGCTCGGATTCCGGATGATTGATGTTGTTCGGGATGATGGCGCGGCCGCGCGCCACTTCGTCGCGCACGAATTCCGGCGTGATCAGCGCCGGGATCGCCGCACCGAAGGACTCTCCGGCATGCTGCCGCATCGGGCCGAGCGCACGCAGCGATTCAAGCTTCGTGTTTTCGCGGATCGCGATGTAGTCCATTTCCGGCGTGATGATGCCGCGCTTCGCGTAATACATTTGCGAGACGTTGGCGCCGGCCTTGGCGACGCGCGGCGCGTGCGCGCGCGGGAAGCGCACCGGATCGAGCTTCGCGTCGCTCGCGCGCTGACGTCCATAGTGCGAACTGAGGTCAGCCAGGCGATCGGTGTCGCCGCGCGCGTCGATCCACGCCGCGCGCAACTCACCGAGTCCCGCAGTCAGGTCAATCGCCACTTCGGGATCGGTATACGGGCCCGAGGTGTCGTACACCGCAAACGGCGGATTCACTTCCGCACCGAACATCTTCGGTGTCTCAGCGAGCACGATTTCGCGCATCGGCACGCGCACCCCGTTCGATCCTTCGACATGAATCTTGCGCGAGCCGGCAATCGGCTGGGTGACGGCTTCGGACAAGGCCGAAGTTTCGCGGATCAGATCTGTGGGCAAAGCGTTCATGGCAACTCCTCATTCATGGATGCGGAGTGCCGAACGCAGACGATCGCGTTCTCAGCTTCCCTCCGCCGGGATCAACCGGATCAGGTTCAAAGGGTCTGTCTCAGCCAGCGCGCCAATCCGACGCAGGCACCCCCGCAGGCGCGCATTGAAACACGTCGTGACGGTGGTCGCGAGTGTGGCTGTTCGGGCCGATGGCAATCGGTTTTGATCTGATAGTCCGGTGGCACTTCATCGAGCGCCATCTCGCGAAATGCATCTTTCAGGTTTTCCTCAAGTTTTTCGAGCGTCTCGCCCTGCGTCATGATCTCAGGGTGCTCCAGCACTTCGCCAAGCCAAAAGTGTTCGCGCTTCCAATAGACCATGGTCAATTTCTGGTTCCGCTTGGCCAAGTTGCGACAACATGTTGCATGCCCTCAGGGGCGAGATACATCCTTGCGAAATGTTCGGCTGATCAGTTTGCTCAGCTCGCTGTACCAGAGCACCGCGCTGGCCATCGCCGCGCAGACCAGCCATTGGCTGAACGCCAACGGCACCGTGCCGAAGGCGATGTTCAGAAAATGCAGGTTGACGACCGCCACCTGTAACAGAAGCGACAGTGCGATGGCGGCACAAAGCCACATGTTTGCGAAGGGTTGCGCGAACGCAGTCGTGCGCTCGGAACGGGCGTTGAAGGCATTGAACAAGTGAGCGAGAACGAGCACGGTGAAGCCCGCAGTACGCGCGGTGTCGAGGTCCTGATTACCCTCGATCAGTCCGCCCGGCAGATACAGGTCGATCGTCAGCAGCGTCACTATTGCCACCACGATGCCGATTTGGATTACCCATGACCACATGCGGGCGTCGATTACCCGTTCGCTCAGCAGCCGTGGCTTGCGGGCCATCACATCGTCGGTGGGTGGGTCGATGCCCATTGCAAGCGCTGGCCAGGAGTCGGTGATCAGATTGATCCAAAGAATCTGGGTAGCAAGCAAAGGCAGAACCACGGCGCCGCCGTTGTCCGAGAGCCCGAGCGCGCCCGCTGCAACGACACCAAAAAAAACTGTCAGCACCTCGCCCACATTCCCGGACAGCAGGTAACGCAGGAACTTGCGGATGTTGTCCAGGATTGCGCGCCCTTCGCGCACGGCCTCGACGATGGTGGCGAAATTGTCGTCGACAAGGATCATCTTTGCCGCTGCTTTGGTCACCTCTGTACCCGTCACCCCCATCGCGACGCCGATGTCGGCCGACTTCAGCGCAGGGGCGTCGTTGACACCATCGCCGGTCATCGCAACGACGCTGCCATCGGCTTGCAGCGCATCGACGATACGCAGTTTATGCTTGGGCTCCACCCGCGCGTATACGGATGTATTGCGCACTGCGTCCGCGAACGCAGTATCGTCCAGCGCATCCAGGTCGACTCCAGTCAATGCCCCGGCTCCTGGCGCAATGATGCCAAGATCGGCGGCAATTCTCGCGGCCGTGCGCGGGTGATCGCCGGTAATCATGATCACTCGAATGCCCGCCCTGATCGCTTCTCGGATCGCCACTGCGGCTTCTTCGCGAGGCGGGTCGATGATGCCCACGGTGCCAACGAACACCAGGTCGTGTTCAAGCGATTCGGAAATCTGTGTTTCCTCGCCTCCAGCCAAGGGGCGATAAGCCACTGCCAGCGTGCGCAACGCCGCGTCGGAAAGGGTGTCGACATCGCCCAGTATCTGTGCCCGCCGCACATCATCCAGGTCGACCAGATCCAAACCGACACGCACCCGGTTACACAGCGCGAGCAACACATCCGGGGCACCTTTGGTGATGACCACGACCTCGTCACCGTGTTCGTGATCGATCTCAATCGTCGACATCAGTTTGCGTTCGGATGTGAAAGGAATTTCGCCGATACGCGTAAATCGCAGTTCGCGCCGCGCAGTAACGCCCAGTTTGCGCTCGGCTACCAGGAAGGCCGCTTCGGTGGGGTCACCATGGATTTCCCATTCGCCGCCCGCTGCCTGCCGCAGTTCGGCATTGCCGGCCAGGCTGCCGCCGCTGAGTACCACGATGATCTCGTCGCGCAGCGGCCCGGCTGCCAGCTCGGCGCCTTCGTGCTCTACGCTGCCCTCCGGTGCATATCCCACTCCGGTCACCAGCGTAACGCCCGACGCGGTCATCACCTGGACGATGGTCATTTGTGCGCGGGTCAGGGTGCCGGTCTTGTCCGAGGCGATGACTGAGGCAGACCCCAGCGTCTCCACCGAAGCAAGCTTCTTGACGATGGCGTGGTGTTGCGCCATCCGCTGCACGCCCACAGCCAGCACCACTGACAAGATCGCCGGCAAACCCTCGGGCACGGCCGCCACCGCGAGGGACACGCCCAGCAGCAGCACTTCCATGACATCCGCGGCGTTCTGGATGTCAGACATCAGCAGGATCGTTCCCACTACTACGACAGCGATGACGACAACTGCGATTCCCAGCATGCGTCCGATTCGCCCGACTTCCTTTTCCAGCGGTGTTGGCTGCTCCGCAGTGGTTTCGAGCATCTCGGCAATCGAGCCCATCTCGGTGTCCATGCCGGTCGCAACAATGACCGCGCGACCGGCGCCCTGCGCAATGTCTGTTCCCTTGAACACCATGTTCAGCCGATCGCCAAGCGGTGTCGGTCCGAGCAGCGTGGCAGCATCCTTGAGAACGGCTTCGCTCTCGCCGGTCAGCGACGCTTCTTGTACGCGCAATGACGTGGCTTCAATCAGCCGCGCATCCGCCCCGACGGCGTCACCCTCGGCGAGCACGAGCACGTCGCCACGCACCAGCTCGGCGCTGGGGACACGCAACAGCTGCCCGTCGCGCATTACGGTGGAGGTCACTGAGGTCATCCGCGTAAGTGCCGCCACCGCGCTCTCTGCCTTGGCTTCCTGCACATAACCCAGTACGCCATTGAGCAGGACGATCGACGCGATGACGATCGCATCCACCGGCCAGCCGATCACGCCCTCAACCACCCACGCCACGAGCGCGATGGCAATGGCAGCGAGCAACAGGTAGACCAGTGGGTCATGAAAATGCGACAGGAAGCGGCGCCACGCGGGCATTTGCGGCGCGGAGCGAAGCTGATTTGGGCCGTTCTCCGAGAGTCGGCGCGAGGCTTCCGACGCGGTCAATCCGTTGTCGAGGTCAGCGCCGAGCGCTTTCGCCACTTCATCAACGTTGTTGACGTATGCGTCTTCGAATTTTCCGGCATTCGTTGCGGCAGGTGAAGGCGGCGGCGCATGATCCTCGAGGTCTTGGATTGAGCTTGCGTCCGACGTACCTGCGGCGGACGCGAGAGAAACAACCTCGGCAGGAGGAGCTTGGCGTGTTGCGGCGGAAGCTTGCGCCGTGGGCGGCGTTGGTTCGGCAGCATGCACGCGCTCTGGATGATGCACATCCGAATGTACGTGCACCGATTCAATTTCTGCGCGATGCGCCATCTGGCGCACGGCCGGTTTGATATCCGCGACTGAAAGTCGTGTTTCGTCGTAGCGCACCGTGGCACTTCCCGCTGCGTAGTTGACGGTTACGCTTTGGACGCCCGGCACCTGAGCAATGCGCTTTTCCACTCCGGCGACGCTGAGTACCGACAGCATGTCGTGTACCGCGATCACACTGGTTTTCATCGCGTTGCTCGCACGGGCTTCAGCCTCAACTTTTTGCTCCAGTTCCGCGCGCACGTTGCGCGCGAATCGATTTCGAGACTTGGGGCAACGTCAGATCGGCTGCGCCTGGACTATCCTGAGGCCGCGACGCGCTTTGACTAGTCAGGGACTCAAATAAGGCGTGTGCTAATTCTTTTGCGACGCCGTTTTTGTCTGAGGTTCGGCAACGGCGGGGACGACGTTCGCGGGCACCGCGGCTGCGGCCGTACTCGTCGGCGCAGCCGGTGGCGTTTTCGACTCAGCCGATGCGTTCATCGCAGCCGGTGCCGCTTTTTCGCTCATGCCGGCCGGAGCCGCTTTTACGTGGTGCGCGTCACGAGCATCGTCTTTGGGCGCGCTAGGTGCATCAGACTCATATCCAAGTTGGCGAACCGCCGATTTGATATCGGCGATCTGCAGTCGGGTTTCATCGTATCGCACAGTGGCGCTACCGGCATCGTAGTTCACGGTAACGCTTTCAACGCCGGGGACCAGACCAATGCGCTTTTCCACTCCGTCAACGCTCAATACCGACAACATGTCCTGCACTTCGAGAACGCTCGTTTTCATGACATCTCCTTGTAGGACATTGGACTGAACGAAAGCGCCTCGCGTGACTTCCTCTTGATCGTGTTCACAAGCAAGGCACCGTGCTTGCGTCTCCAATCACTTTGCAAGCTATCCGATCCCGGTTCCGCTGCCTGCACGCCGTCAGTTCAGAACCTCATTCCGAAGCGGAAAATACGTGCAGAATGCTGCAGGGTCTGTACGTCACCGCACCCGGCGCTCGCAAGCAATGTCTCCTGTGATTCAGCGGGCGGAATCCATCGCCGGTGGGGTCCGCATGGATCTTTTTCCTGACAACACACAGTGCCGAGCTTACCCGCGCATCGCGAATTGCTTGCGGACCGCCCGACAAATTGACGTCGTGCTCACCGACCATACGCACGCAAGAACAGATCCACGACGCTGTCGATATGCGCGTTCACTTCCTTGCGCGGCACTGGCTTCGCGCAGCCGCAGAGCTGGCGCATATGGCCGATACCTTTCAGCAGACAGAAGAAATGCTGGGCGGCACGGGCAGGCTCGGGTATGTCGAGCTGCTTCGCCGCGATCGCCTGGTGCAGGAACTGCTCGAAGCCGCTCAGCGTCTTGCGCGGGCCAGCCTCGAAGAACAGTTCGACGAGGTGCGCATCCTGGCCGGCATTGCTGATCATCATGCGATGCAGCGACAGTGACTCCGCGCTGTGCACCAGGCCATGAAAGCCGCGCGCGATCGCGAGCAGCGCGTCGCGGATCGGCGTGCCCACGGGAACCCGGAACATCGCAGCCGGCAACTGCTCCTCGCATTTCGCTTCGACCGCAGCCTTGAACAACGCATCCTTGTCGCCGAAATGGCTATACACGGTGAGCTTTGACACCGCCGCCGCCTTGGCCACGGCGTCCATGCTGGTGCCCTCGAAGCCCTGCGCCGCGAACAGGGACTTGGCCGCCTCCAGAATCGCAGCGCGCTTTTCCAGATCCTTGGGACGTCCGGGCATCGCCACGGATTTGGCGGGTTTGCGTGCTGCTGAAGAATTTTTCGCGGTCATGGCAATATCAATACTGGACAGTTCGGTTTACTAACTATACTCTACCGGCCGGTTCAATAACCAGTCTCCCCGGATGCCCACGATGTCGCGCACAGCCTTTCGCTCCCTGTCCATGGCCGCAGTGGCGGCGTTCGCAATTTCACTCGCCGGTTGCGGTGGCAGCGGAAAACCCGTGGAAGCCGCGAAGCCGGCGATCGTGGTGAAACCCATTCCGCTCGAAGCGCTCGCGATCGAAACCTATGCCGGTGACGTTCGTGCACGCGTGCAGAGCGCGCTCGGCTTCCGCGTGGCTGGCAAGATCGACAAGCGTCTGGTCGATGTCGGTGCTCGTGTGCGCAAGGGCCAGACGCTGGCGACGCTGGCACCCGAAGACCTCGCATTGCAGGTCGGTGTTGCTGACGCCGCCGTCGCATCGGCCACCGCCAACCTGTCGCTTGCCGATGCCGAACTCGAACGGCATCGCCAACTGCTGGAACGCAAGTACATCAGCGCCGCCCTTTTCGACGCGCGCGCGAACGCACAGAAAGCGGCAGCGGCACAGCTCGCCCAGGCCCGCGCGCAGCTCGAAGTCGCGCAGAACCAGAGTCGTTACACACAACTCGTGGCGACTGCAGCTGGCGTGATTACCACCGTTAGCGCGGAAGTAGGACAAGTGGTCGCTGCCGGACAACCGATTGCGACGCTGGCCCATGAAGGCGCCCTCGAAGTCGCGATCGATGTACCGGAATCACGCGTTGGCGAATTCAAGGTCGGGCGCGTCGTGATCGCCGAGATGTGGGCGGCGAGCGGCAAACGTTATCCGGCGACGATTCGTGAGGTCAGCCCGCAAGCCGATCCGGCAACGCGCACGAACGCAGTCCGCGTCGCCTTCAATGCGGCGGATGCCGATGTGCAACTCGGTCGCACCGCGCGCATCTATCTGACCGACGCAGCGCGTGCGTCGTCGATGCTGGTGCCGCTGTCGGCGATCTCCGAGAAGGATGGCAAGCCGGCGGTATGGGTCGTTGACGCCAAGACCAGCCAAGTCGGCTTGCGACCGGTGACGCTCGGCATCTATCGCGAAGACGGCGCGACGATTACCGCTGGCTTAGCCCCTACCGACTGGCTGGTCGCCAACGGCGTGCACAAGCTGCAGCCCGGACAACGTGTCAAACCCGTAGATCGTGAAAATCGCACGGTGGTCATGTGAGCGGTTTCAATCTCTCCGAATGGGCGCTGCGCAATCGCTCACTGGTGCTGTATTTCGCACTGGTACTGGCCGTCGCCGGTGCCTGGTCGTACACCCATCTCGGCCAGAGTGAAGATCCGCCGTTTACCTTCAAGGCGATGGTCGTCAAGACGACGTGGCCCGGCGCGAATGCCGAGGAAACCGCGCGTCAGGTGACAGAACGCGTCGAGGAAAAGCTCCAGGAGCTGCCGCAGCTCGAATTCATTCGCAGCTTCTCGCGACCTGGCGAATCGACCGTCATCGTCGTAGCGAAGGACGCCTTGCCTTCGGCCCAATTGCCGGAACTGTTCTATCAGGTACGCAAGAAGCTCAACGACATCCGCCACACGCTGCCGCAAGGCGCGCAGGGGCCATTCGTCAATGACGAGTTCGGCGACACCTTCGGCAATATCTATGCACTGGTCGGCGACGGCTTCGACTATGCGCTGCTGAAATCCTACGCCGAGCGCGTACAGCTCGAATTGCTGCGGGTACCGGATGTCGCCAAGGTCGAATTGATCGGCCTGCAGGACGAGCGCATCTATGTCGAAATTTCGAATGCCAAAATTGCCACGTTTGGCCTCGATTTCGGCGCCGTGGTGCAACAGCTTGAACAGCAGAATGCGGTCACGCCCGGCGGCAGCTTCGAAACCGAACAGGACCGCATCTTCGTGCGCGCCAGCGGTGCTTTCGAATCGGTCGACGCGATCCGCAACATCACCATTCGCGGCAATGGCCGCTTGTTCCGACTCGGCGACGTGGCCGAAGTGCGCCGCGGTTTCGTCGATCCGCCGGCAGCACGCATGCGCTTTCAGGGCAAGGAAGGCATTGGCCTTGCGGTGGCGATGAAGAAGGGCGGCGATATCGTGCGTCTCGGTCGTGCACTGGATGCGGCCACCGCGCGTATCGAAATCGATCTGCCGGTCGGACTTGAACTCGGTCGTGTTGCCGACCAGCCGCGCGCGGTGCGCAACTCGATCGCCGAGTTCGTGCGCACGCTCGCCGAAGCCGTGACCATCGTGCTTGCCGTCAGCTTCTTCTCGCTCGGATATCGCACCGGGCTGGTCGTGGCCCTGTCGATTCCGTTGGTCCTGGCGATGACGTTTGCGACGATGTACTACTTCGGCATCGGGCTGCACAAGATTTCGCTCGGTGCATTGGTGTTGTCGCTCGGTTTGCTGGTCGACGACGCGATCATCGCCGTCGAGATGATGGCGGTGAAACTGGAGCAGGGCTTCGATCGCGTCAGCGCTGCGGCGTTCGCGTATTCGAGCACTGCTTTTCCGATGCTGACCGGCACCCTGATCACCGCCGCAGGATTCCTGCCGATCGCAACTGCGCAATCAGGCACCGGCGAATACACGCGTTCTATTTTTCAGGTGGTGACGATCGCGCTGATGTTGTCGTGGGTTGTCGCCGTCGTGTTCATCCCCTATTTCGGCTACAAGCTGCTTCCCGAAGGCAACGCGCTGAAGGCGAAGCACGAAGGCGGCCACGCGCTCTATGACACCAAGTTCTATCGCCGCTTCCGCGACACGCTGGAATGGTGTCTCGATCATCGCAAGACGGTGATCGCGGCAACCGTGCTCGCCTTCGTCGTCTCGCTCGGCATGTTCCGCTTCGTGCAGCAGCAGTTTTTCCCGGCGTCGACACGCCTGGAGTTGATGGTCGACATGAAGTTGCCTGAAGGTGCGTCTTTGCATGCAACCGAACGTGCGGTCGCCAAGCTCGAGAAGTTCCTCGACCGGCAGGAAGGCGTCGAAAACTACGTCGCCTATGTGGGCACCGGATCACCGCGCTTCTATCTGCCGCTCGATCAGCAATTGCCGCAGGCGAGCTTCGCGCAGTTCGTGGTGCTGACCGAATCGATTGCGGCACGCGAAGCTTTGCGCGGCAAACTGATCGCACTGTTCGAAGCCGACTTCACCGAACTGCGCGGTCGTGTCACCCGCCTTGAAAACGGCCCGCCCGTCGGCTTTCCGGTGCAATTCCGGGTCATGGGCGAAGACATTCCGACGGTGCGCCGCATCGCGCGCGAAGTCGCCACGGTGATGCGTGCCAATCCCGATCTGTCGAACGTGCATCTGGATTGGGAGGAGCCGAGCAAGGTCATCCACCTGACCATCGACCAGGATCGCGCGCGCCAGATGGGCGTGAACTCGCAGGCGCTGTCGAACTTCATCCAGAGTTCGATCAGCGGTTCGCGCATCACCCAGTACCGCGAAGGCGACGAGATCATTGACGTGATGCTGCGCGGGCCGATCGAGGAGCGAGCGAAGCTGTCGCTGCTCGACTCGCTGGCCATCCCGACGGAGTCTGGAAAGTCGGTATCGCTGGCGCAGATCGCGACCATCGAATACGGCCTCGAAGAAGGCATCATCTGGCGTCGCAATCGTCTGCCGACGGTGACCGTGCGCGGCGATGTCTATGGTGCGATCCAACCGCCGACGGTGACGGCTGCGGTGAATCTGGAACTGGCGAAGTTGCGCGCCAATCTGCCGCCAGGCTATCTGCTGGAACTTGGCGGCACGGTCGAAGACAGCGCGCGCGGCCAACAGTCGGTCAATGCCGGCGTGCCGTTGTTCATACTGGTCGTGCTGACCCTGCTGATGCTGCAGCTCAAGAGCTTTTCGCGCACCGCGCTCGTCTTCCTGACCGCGCCGCTCGGGATGATCGGCGTCGTATTGTTCCTGCTCGTGTTCAACACGCCCTTCGGGTTCGTGGCGATGCTCGGCACGATTGCACTGTCCGGCATGATCATGCGCAATTCAGTCATCCTGGTCGATCAGATCGATACCGATATCGCCGAAGGCCATAGCCCCTGGGACGCAGTTGTCGGTTCAACCATCCGCCGATTCCGCCCGATCGTGCTGACCGCGCTCGCCGCCGTGCTGGCGATGATTCCGCTGACGCGCAGTGCGTTCTTCGGGCCGATGGCGGTCGCAATCATGGGCGGATTGATCGTCGCCACTGCGCTGACGCTGTTGTTTCTGCCGGCGCTGTACGCGCAGTGGTTCAAGGTCGAACGACCGCAGGACAAACCGGCTGAACTCGGCGATGACCCGTGGCCGGGGGACGAGATCGAGGATTAATCTTCGAAGCCATCACTGAGCAGATCGCGACACAAAGCAGTCTGCTTGGCATCGATCAGTACGTTCACCACCGACCCGGCAACGAGGGTTGTCGGATCGAACCGGTAGATGCGCCAGCGACCGCGGTCAACGTTGTAGTAAACGTCCAGGCCGCTGTTGCCCCAGGCGACATCGGCATGCCTCGGCGTGACGATGAAACGCGCGCAGGGCACACCGTTCAGCAGCACGTGGTCGAGTTCGAGTTCGCGCCCGAAGATGTTCGCGTTCAAAATCGCGTTCGCCGGGTACGCATTCGGATTCTCCGCCACGGAATAGACGTTGTAATCGGTGCCATCCGTGATCTCGGTATTGTCGACGTGATGCACGCGCCAATTGCCGGAGGTGAACGCGACGCCGAGAAAATGGTTGTCCGCGGTCGCAGTGGTGCCGCCCGGATCCTGGTTGTGGGTCACGAAAAGCATCCTCGACGCCAGCGCTTCCTGACCGAAACTGTCGTGCAGCTTGGTCGGGTCGAGCACCGTATACGACAGATTCTCGGCCGCGGGTACTGCATGCACGTAAGCCGACTGGCTGACATACGGTGCGAATACGTTGAAGCGGATGCGACCGGGCATGTCGCTGCCGTTCTCCTGGATCAGGTACCACGCGCCAAACCACCAGACGCCAATCGGATTCGACGAACTGACGATGGGATCAGCGCTACCCGTACCGAGACTGCCGGCATACAGCGTCGACAAGATCACCGCCGAGCTCGCGGTCGGCATGTTTGCGCTTTCGATCGGAATACTCGAAAACGCCGGCGAAGCCTGTGGATTGACCTCGCGCGCGAATTCGTCGCCAAATTCGAACGCGCCGATGTCCACCAGCGGCAGCGGACCGCCACCTTTCACCCGGCGCAGGCCATCGGCATCCACCTGTTTCAGCCCATTCGTCGTGTAGTAAACGTCCAGATCGACCGAACCCGACGCTCCACCGGTACCGACCGTTTGCCCGGCATCGATCGCCGGCGACCCGCTACGCAACGACGGATGGCGCCGATCATCAAGCAACGGATCGGCGACCAATCGCTGTGGATCGCTCGTTGGCGCGTTCTGGTTGTTGCCGAATACGAGATTCGTGAACTCGATGCGGCTGGCGCCGAATGCACCGGCCTGGAAGCGCAAGCCGTAGTCGTTGTATGCGACGAGATTGCTTTGCAGCTTCGTCGTGATCTGCGCCGTGGCGGTGTTGTCGCAGCACCACTGCGAATGCATCGCACCGTAGGCCAGATGCACAAGTGTGTTGTTCAACAACGTCGTGTTCAGCGTGCCGCGATTGACGACGAGGGTAACGCCGCCACCGCGTCGACTCTTTCCGACGAGGACGTTGTTGACGACCTGTGCCGAAAGCGTACTCGGCGTGTTCGAGAACAATCCCTCGCTCAACATCAGCCCGCCGCGCGCGAAGCGACCGTAAATCTGATTGTTGAACAACATCGTGCTGGACGTTGTTCCGGCGATGGCGTTCAAGACCACGCCCCAGCCTTCGGAATCGGCGGTCGCGCGCACCGTATTGAATTCCATTCTGGCAAAGCTGTTGCCAGCCGCGCCGTTGCTGCCGAGTTCAATCTCGATTGCGGCATCAGCCGACGTCGGTACCGCAACGTCGAGCGTGTTGTGCAGGATGTAGGCAACGACGCGGCCGGCCGTTTGCACACCGCGGACGCGAATGCCGGCAGCGACCGCGCCGACACTGCGAAACTGGTTGTCCTGGATATAGACCGTTGCGACGCCGCTACCGCCGTGCTGCACGTCCACCCGCGCATTGGTCAACCGAAAGCGACTGACACGGACATCCGAATCACCCGTCACCGGTGTCGCCACGGTGATGCCATATCCGCTGGCAAAACCGGCGGCGTAACCATAGCCACCGAGAATACGAAGCGACTTGTTGATCGTGATCGATTCCGCAACCGGCGTATCGGTATTGACCCGGACTTCATCACCCGGACTGGCGGCATCGACGCAAGCCTGCAGCGTCCCGGTGCAAACGCCGTTCGGCCATACCAGCAGCGCTGCCTGCGGCGAGTGCGAGACGATTGCCAGTACCAGCGCCGCGACCAAGGTGTTGCGCTTCGACATGATGTTCTCCGTTATGTCGCCAAGGAACGATAGCGTCGTCGCTGCAGCGAGCCGCGCGAGCAATAAAGCACGTTTACGCCAACCGTGTTGTCTGCCGATTCGCAGTTCTTTCGTCACCAACGGATTCAGGCATCTTCGTCGGTCAACCGGCGCAAGTATTCGTCCACATTCACTTCGACATGGCGTGCGCGGCGATTGAACAGATCCTGCACACGTTCGATCGGGCTGGCGCGAACTTCGTCGGCGTTGCCGGTGGCGATGACTTCGCCCTGGTCGAGCACGGTGATGCGGTCGGCGATTCGGAAAGCCGATTCGAGTTCGTGGGTGACGACGACGATGGTCATGCGCAGCGCGTCGCGCAATTTCAGGATCAGTTCGTCGAGTTCGGCTGATACCACCGGATCGAGACCGGCACTCGGCTCGTCGAAAAACAGCAGTTCCGGGTCCATGACGATGGCGCGCGCCAGCGCCGCACGCTTGATCATGCCGCCGGACAACTGCGACGGCATCAGGTCATGGAAGCCGCCGAGATTGACGAATTCGAGCTTGAGCCGCGACATGATGCGGATCGTGGTTTCGTCGAGTTCGGTGTGCTCGCGCAGCGGCAAGGCGACGTTGTCACCGACACTCATCGAGGTAATGAGCGCGCCGCCCTGGAAGGAAACACCGAGGCGCCGTCGCACCGCCAGCAATTCACGCGCGCTGGCACCACCGACGTTGACACCGAGGATATTGACGCTGCCCGCAATCGGCCGTTGCAAACCGATGATGTGCCGCAGCAGCGTGGATTTTCCGGACCCCGAGCCGCCCATGATGACGCTGATCTCGCCACGCTGGACGCAGTAATCGACGCCGTGCAGGATACGTCGCCGCCCGTAATACGCCTGCAGTCCGCGCACGTCGATCAAGGGCAGGGGCGGGTCGGCACTCATCGGTTGAGGAAGAAGCTGAAGACCATGTCGGCGATGACGATCGCGGTGATCGAAACCACCACGGCGCGGGTGGTTGCGCGACCGACACCTTCGGCGCCGCCGGAGACCGAAAAGCCGGTTGAGACGCCGACGATCGTGATCAACACGGCGAACACGACACTCTTGGCGAGTCCCTCGAAAATGTCGCGCGGCGTCAGGTGCGAGAGCGTCTGCAGCAGATAGGTTTCGAGGCTCATGTCCAGTACCGGCGCCGAGTAAAGGCCGGCACCCAGGATCGCGGCAAAGTCACCGAGAATCGTCAGCATCGGCATCATGACCAACATCGCGATCAGCGCCGGCGCGACCAGGTAGCGCACCGGATCGATGCCCATGACGCCGAGCGCATCGACCTCCTGCGAGACCGACATCGAACCGATGCGCGCCGCGAACGACGAACCGGATCGACCAGCGACGAGAATGCCGGTGATCAACACGCCGAACTCGCGCGTCACCGACTTCGCCACCGCCATCACCACCTGCGACTGCGCACCGAATTCGCTCAGCGTCGCGATGAACTGGATCGCGAGCATCAGCCCGACCGTGAGCGACAGCAGCAGCACAATCGGAATGGCATCGACGCCGACCTGACGCATTTGCTCGACCACAGCCGAGAGCCGGATCGGTTGGCCGCGGCTGCGACCCACGAAGGTGAACACCACCGACTCGGCGACCAGACCGGCGCCGTAGCCGAACGCGTCGACCATCGCCACGCTACGGCGACCGACGCGATGCAGCAGGCGCTGGAGCGAGTCGATCACGGTGCGCGCGCTGCAGCGAGATCGACGTAGATCGGAAAGACACGATCAAGGCGTGCGAGTTCCAGTACCGCACGCACCGGATCGCTCGGTGCGATCAGGGCAAATCGTCCGTTTTTGCCGCGCGCCAGCTGAAAGCCTTCGACCAGGGCGGCAATACCGGAGGAATCGATGTAGCTGACTTCGGCCAGCAGAACCGCCAGCGCGCGCGAACGCGCATAGGCGTCGAGCACCTGCTTGCGCACATCCTGCGACCACGACAGATCGACTTCGCCCCAGACCCGCAGCAACGCCCAGTCGCCGTCCAGTAGCAATTCACTTCCCTTGATCATGGTGTATTCCTTGCCTTCAGTTTGCGGCGCATGGTCAGCACATTGCCTCGTCGCGAGTGCAGTGGTCGCAGCTGCCAATGATCCATGGTCGCGGCGATGATATGGATGCCGAGGCCGCCCGGACGGCATTCGTCGAGATCGCGCAGCTTGATGCAACCCGGATCGATCGCCGGCGCACGATCGCGCAGACGCACATGCACGGCGCCACGATGCAGCATCACGCGTAGTCCGATGCGCCCGGATTCGCAGCCGTGATAGGCGTGGCGGATGATGTTCGTACACGATTCGTCGATCGCCAACACGAACGGCGACGCCAGACGAGCATTCAACCCGGCGCGTGCCAGCGCGTGCTGCACCGCCGCGCGCACGTCAGCGAGCGCGCTCGCCTGTGCGCTGAAGTTGAGCCGCAGCAGCAGGGTGCTCATCGGCCGCCCTCGCCAACGGCGTCCGGGCCGTCCCCGCCCTGAATCAGCATGATCGTGGTGTCGTCGGCGAGCTGCATCCGGCGCAGTTCGCCGAGCATGCGCCGCAGACGCGTTTCCGGACGCCTTTGCGCATAACGCTGCACCATCGCCACAACGCCGGCGACACCGAGCATGGCGCGCTGGGCATCCCGCGCATCGGTCATGCCATCCGAAAACAGATAGAGCGAGCGGCCGTCGAGCGTCGCTTGCTGCTCGGGAAAATCCATTCCGGGCACGATGCCGAGTGGCGGACCGCCGGCACGGTGCAGTTCGCTGCCAGCGGGCCCATGGACGAAGATCGGCGGAAAGCCGGCATTGGCCCATATTGCCCTACGGTTGCTTGGATCATAAAAACCGACGGCGGCGCAGACGAAGGTGCCGCCCGATACCGTCTCGCAGAGTTCGTCGTTGGCGCGCGCCAACCACAGCGAAGGCGACAAACCCTCCTTGCCGGCAAAACGCAGCAAGCTCGCACAGCGCAGCATCAGGAAAGCGGCGTCCAGCCCCTTGCCGGCGACATCACCAATGGCGAAGCCGATGCGGCCGTCGGGCAGGTCGAAAAAATCGTAGAAGTCACCGGAGATTTCGCGCGCCGGCAGGTTCACCGCGAGGATCGGAAATGCGCCGCGACGCCTTGCCGGCAACAGCGTGCGCTGCATGCGCCGCGCCATCTGCAGCTCGCGACGGATGCGATTCTGTTCGAGCAGATCGCGTGTCAACGCGGCATTGCTGACGGCGAGCGCCGCCGTTGCGGCGAGTGCGCGCAGCAGATCGCGGTCATCGTCATTGAACAGCGCGCCGTCGAACGGTCTGTCTTTGAGCGGCGCAACATCGCGCTTGTTGATCACCTGCAGCACGCCGATGGGTCCGTGCGCAGTCATCAGAGGCGCGCCCAACATCGAGCGGGTAGCAACACCGGTCACGGCGTCGATCGCTCCGGTGAAGTCCGGGTCAAGCCGCGCGTCACGGACGATCTGACAGGCGCCGCTGGTGAATGCACGACCGACGATGCCCTTGTTCGCGGGAATGCGCAGGCCATGAATGCTGACCGGACCGACCGAGGCGTGACAGACCAGTTCATTGGTCGAGGTGTCGATCAGAAACGCCGCACCACCGAGCGCCGACATCGCCTCGACGATACGCGTCAGGGCCAAATTCAGGGCGGCTTCCAGATCCAGCGTCGAAGCCAGCGCCTGCGCGAGATCGGCGACCAGCGCCAGCGCATTGTCGGCGGCGCGCCGACCGTTGCTGCGATCAAGCGTCGGCAGGGCGTTCATCGACTAGGCAGTGGGCGGGCGTCCGCGCCGCTTGCGCATACCCCACAGGGTCATCAGCGGCCCGTGTGCGACATAGGCAATGGCGAGACCGAACAACAGCCGCGGCGGATCGATCACCAGCAGCACGATGATGCCGAGTGCCAGCGGAATCCAGATAAACGGCACGCGCTCGGACTCGGGCTTGGCCTTGAAACTCCAATAGCGCAGCCGCGAAACCATCAAGATGGCGGCCGCCAAGGTCACCGCCAGTGCGACAAAAGCGACACGCGACCCGGGAATGCCGTGGTCGTTCATGGTCCACACGAAGGACATCATCAATGCAGCCGAAGCCGGACTGGCCAGCCCCTGGAAAAAACGCTTGTCGATGACACCGACCTGGGTGTTGAAGCGTGCGAGGCGCATCGCTGCGCAGGCGGTATAGACGAAGGCAGCGGCCCAGCCGACCTTGCCCATGATCGGTCCGTAGCCCTTGAGTGAGGCCAGCGCCCACGCGTACATCACGACTGCAGGCGCAACACCGAAACTGACGAGATCGGCGAGCGAGTCGTACTGCACGCCGAAGTCGCTTTGGGTGTTGGTCATGCGCGCGACCCGGCCGTCGATGCCGTCGAGCAACCCGGCGACGAAGACCGCAATCGCGGCCTCGGTGAAGCGGCCGTTGAAGGCGCTGATGATCGCGAAGAAACCAGCCATCATGCCGGCGGTCGTAAACAGATTCGGCAGCAGGTAAATGCCTGGATGGCGCGCGGGAACGTTCGTGGGTTCGGTCATGGGCGCAGTCTAGCGAAGCTGCACCCGGTTCGCGTTACGATTGGCGAACTGCCGGACTGGCCATCGCTGGAGACCTACCGATGAGATTGCCCCTGAAAACCGCCATGAATTCTCTGCGGCCAACGCGCGCACTGTTGCTGGTGGCCGCACTGTTGCTTGTCGCCCCGCTCGTCCAGGCACAGAAGTTCTACAAGTGGCAGGACGAAAATGGTACCTGGCATTACGACAGCCAACCGCCCAAGGATCGCGAAGCGCAGCCCCTGAACGTCCGCGCCAAGTCGGCGAAGCCGACCGAAGGCGAAGCCGTGGCCAAGGCCGAAGCCGAAAAAGCGACGGTAACCAAGGAACTGGGTGGCAGCGACTCGGCCAATTGCAAGCGCGGTCAGGACAATCTGCGCATCCTGCTCAACAACGCGCAGGTCAAGAAGGACGTCGATGGCGATGGCGTCGAGGAAGTCCTGAGTTCGGATGAACATCTGGCTGAAGTGTCGGCGACGCGAAAGCAAGTCGAGAAATTCTGCGGCAAGTAAACTTCGGTAAGTGATGGATGGAACTGGAAACTCGCCACATCGTGATCGGTGTCGTCGCGGCGCTGGCAATCGGCGGCGGCTATGCCTGGTACATCGCTCAACCGGACGCGCGTGCTCCAGCCGAAAGCGCCGCTGCGATCTCCTCGACAGCGCCATCCGCGAACACGGGCCCGGTGCCAGTGCTGTACAAGTGGCGAGATGACCGCGGCGTCTGGAACTACACCGACACCGCCCCCAGCGACCGCCCCTTTGAGACCATCATCGGCACCCCGAACGTGAATTCGGTGCCGACGGTGGTGCCTGAATCGGCACTTGAAGAAATCGCGCCGGAAGGCACCGACGCAGCGCAATAGCCGGCCCAGCCGCTAGAATTCGCGGCTCTGTCATCTTCGAGTCTGTCCGATGCGCCTTTCGCAGTTCCACCTCAGCACGACCAAGGAAACCCCGTCCGATGCCGATGTCGTCAGCCAGAAGCTGATGCTGCGTGCCGGACTCATCCGCAAGCTCGGCGCCGGCCTGTACACCTGGTCGCCACTCGGGTTGCGGGTGCTGCGCAAGGTCGAAACCGTGGTGCGCGAGGAAATGAACGCGGCCGGCGCGCTGGAACTGCTGATGCCGTCGATCCAGCCGCGCGAGCTGTGGGAAGAAACCGGTCGTTGGGAAAAATTCGGCGGCCAGCTGCTGAAGATCAAGGACCGCAAGGAAGCCGAATACTGCTACGGCCCGACGCATGAAGAAGTGATCACCGACTTCGCGCGCAACGAGCTCAAGAGCTACAAGCAGCTGCCGGTCAATTTCTATCAGATCCAGACCAAGTTCCGCGACGAGATCCGGCCACGCTTCGGCGTCATGCGCGCGCGCGAATTCCTGATGAAGGACGCGTATTCCTTCCATCTGTCACCGGAATGCATGGCAAACGAATACGCCAACATGTATGCCACGTACACGCGCATCTTCACCCGCCTCGGGCTGAAATTTCGCGCCGTCAATGCGGACACCGGCGCGATTGGCGGCAGCGCTTCGCATGAATTCCATGTGCTCGCTGACTCCGGTGAAGACGCGATCGCGTTCTCGACCGGTTCGGAATACGCCGCCAACATCGAGATGGCTGAAGCCGTCGCGCCGGCTACCTTACGTCCGGCTGCAGGCGCGGCGATGCACAAGGTCACGACGCCGTGGCAACGCACCTGCGAGGAAGTGGCCAAAGTGCTCGACATCGCACTGACGCGCACGGTGAAGTCGGTGGCGCTGATGACCGCCGATGGCCAGTTCGTGCTGGCCCTGGTGCGTGGCGATCATGTCGTCAACGAGGTCAAGCTGGCGAAACTCGCAGGCATGTCCGACTACCGGCTCGCGACCGAGGCCGAAATCGTCGATCACCTCGGGTCGGAGCCTGGCTTCATCGGTCCCGTCGCGCCGCGCAAGTCGATCCGCGTGATCGCCGACCGCAGCGTGGCGGCGATGGCGGATTTCGTCGTGGGTGCCAACGAGAAGGGATTCCATCTCGCGGACGTGAACTGGGGACGCGATCTGCCCGAACCCGAAATAGTCGCCGACATCCGCAATGTCGTCGAGGGCGATGCCTCGCCAGATGGTGCCGGCGAGATCAAGATTGCGCGCGGCATTGAAGTCGGGCACGTGTTCCAGCTCGGGCAGAAATACGCCGAGGCAATGGGCGCAACGGTCGCCGACGTCCACCAGAAGTCGCAAGTCATGTACATGGGCTGCTACGGCATCGGTGTCAGCCGCATCGTCGCCGCAGCGGTCGAGCAGAATTTCGACGACAACGGCATCTGCTGGCCTGAACCCGTTGCGCCGTGGCGCGTCGCGGTGTGCGTGATCAATCCGAAAAGCGATCCGAAAGTCAGCGAAGCGGCGACGGCGCTTTATGCCGAACTCACTGCGCGCGGTATCGACACGGTGATCGACGATCGTGGCCTGCGTGCCGGCTCGATGTTCGCCGACATCGAATTGATCGGCATTCCGCATCGCGTCGTGGTCAGCGAACGCGGCCTTGCCGCCGGCACTTACGAATACCGTGCGCGCCGCGCCAGCGAAGCAGAGTCGCTGGATCATGCGGCGTTGATGGCAAAATTCGGCTGAAAGATCGCGGCCGGAAGCCGCGATCTCTTCATCCCTTATTTGTCTTTCTTGCCAAACAGGCTACCGATCTTGTGGAACAGGCCGCTCGGCGTGTCTGAAGCCTTCGCTGGCGGTGCCGGGATCGGCTGACCTACGGCGGGCTGCTGGCCGGTCGTCTTCTTCGGCAGCATTTCATTGGTGATCGCACGGATGCTGCCGGTGATGCGGCTGCCGCCCTGCTGCGCTTTCTTGAGTTTTTCTTCTTCGGCCTTCTGCGCGTCGGAAATCTTCTGTTCCCACTCGCGGCGCGTCTGCTCCTGCTGAAGCTTCGAGCGCCAGGCTTCCTTGTTTTCGTCGGAAATCGTCTCGCGCAGGATGTAGTTCTGCTGCAAGGCGATGTACTTGCCGATCGAGTCGTACATTTCGTCGTTCAGGTCGGAAATCTTCACCGCCTGCTTGCGCACGCCGAACGAGTCGAAGTTGGTGAACTCCATTTTCAGCAAGTCCGAACTCAGGTCGGCGACGAACACCGCCGTCATCGGCACCTTGCCCCAAGCCTGGAAATAGCCCTTGGTGTATTCACCTTTCTCGTTCTTTTCTGCGCGCTGCAGAGCTTCGAAACCATAGCGACGGAACAGCTCGATCATGGCGTCGATGCGTGACGCGCCCTCGATCATGATCGTCGGCGACTGCGACGCATCGACGACGGCCGTGCAGGTGAGCGTGAAGGTGCGGCCATACATCGGCATCTGCGCCTGCACATTCATGTCGTTGTCGATCTTGGTCACGACATCGCCGTAGCCGGTGATGGTGAACTTGCCATAACGCGTCGACTTCAGGAAGTTCAGCGACTTCGACAGGCGCGTCAGGTAGTCATAGAGGTTCTCCATGACGGGCAGCGTGGTCTCCTTGAAGAACTCACGCTTGCGTTTCTGAACTACTTCCTTGCTGTCGCGCTCGGACTGCGCTTGCTGTTCAAGGTCATCGAGAAGGCCCATGGCGAATCCAATCCTGTTTCGTATGCAGTTTCCAATACCGTCTTTTTGCCGCCGATCGGTCGCGCGGTCAAGCGCTATGTGAAATCTTCCCGCAGCAAGCGCGCCAAGTCGCGGGTCGGCGGCCGTAAACCTTGGTCACAGCAGCGCACCGTCCAGGGCCATGTGACGCAGTTCACACTTGCCATTTTCTTGATTTTCAGCATCATCGGCGACTCAACCAAGGGATTAATGATGGCAATCGATCTGAAAAAGCTCACGCAAACCCAGCTGAATGACCTGATTCTCCGCGCCGAAAAGCGCAAGGAAGAAATCGCGACCGAAGGCGTGCAGAAAGTGCGCGAGCGAATTCTGAAACTGCTCGCCGACGAAGGTCTGACCTTGGAGCAGGTATTTGGCGGCAAACGCGGCCGCAGCAAATCCAAAGGCACCAAAGTCAAACCGAAATACCGGAATACGGCCAATGCCGAGGAAACCTGGGCTGGCCGCGGCAAGCGCCCGCGCTGGCTGGCCGATGCGCTGGCCGCTGGCAAGAAAGAGAAAGACTTTCTGATCGCTTGATTTTGCAGAAACCGCAAAATGAAAAGACCGGTGATTGCCGGTCTTTTCGTTCAGATCGCAAACTCAAATGGATCGCCGCGGTGGAATCAGCAGATTGCCGAACAACAGTCCGGCAACGAGTGCAATCAGGATGGCCAGCAATGAAAATGCGGTATCGACGCTCAAATAGACATCGCGCTCGAACGCAAAAAACAAACTGCGGAAACCGACTGATCCCGGCACCAGCAGAATAATCCCGGGCACGCGGATCAGCGCACCCGGACGGTTTTTCCAGCGCGCGAAGACATTGGCTGCGCTGCCGACCACCAGCCCACCGGCGAACACCCCGAACTCCGGCCCGGCCCAGTGACTCGCCAACTGGGTCGAGAGGTAGCCGAGCCAAGCCGCCGCCATGACCAGCGGATAGTCCCGGCGCGCTGCCTGGAACAATACGGCGAAGGAATAACTGGCGGCGAGCAGCGCCACCCACTCGGCCCAGGACGGCACCGGCAGCAGATCACCCGGCAAAGCGACCAGACCGCAGACCTTGGCCAGTTGCACGGCAGCGACGGTACCCAGCGACAGTTTCAGCAGGATTGCTGCCGCCCCCATCAAGCGCACGCTGCCAGCGACCAGATGCTGGGTCGACAATTCGACCATCGCTGTGGTCAAAGTCAGGCCCGGCATCAGCACGATGATCGCGGCGATCAGCACGTTGCGCACATCGATCGGCTGCAGAGTCGCCGCCACGACAGAGGCCAGGAACATCGCGACAAACGCGGCAACCGCTTCGAAAGACGGCGCGAAATTCGGACGACGTTCGGCGATCAGCGCGAGCAGGCCGATCAGGATGCCGATCGTGGTCGCGGCCGCGACATCGGCCCAGGAACCCTTGATCAAGGCCGCGACGGTGCCGCCGACAATGCCGAAACTGGCGACCTGCATCGAGGCAGCACGCGTCGACAGCCCGGAACGCAGCGCCCGCAATTCGTCGAGGCCGCGTGCAAGTGCCGCTTCGTCGGGATATTCGCGATCGGCGATCTCGTCGACTTGACACAGTCGACGCAGATTGACGTCGCCCGGATTCACGCGCAGCACCAGGGTGATGCGCGGCAACGGGTCTTCGCCATCTTCCGGGTCGGCAAATGCGAGGGTGATCGATGTCGGTGTTGACAGACTCGTGGGTAACAGGCCCAGACGCTTGCTGACGGTGTTGATCGCCCCTTCCAGGCGCGGTGCGGACGTGCCGTATTGATGCAGGCGGCGCGCCAGTTCGGAGACAAAACGCACCCGTGTTTCGAAATTATGCTGGTTCATCCTGCAAGCGTAGCCGTTGCCCGCGAAGCATTCATTGCCGTACGAGGGCAAGCACCCGGATAATGCGGCTCGATTCAACCTCGGAGCGGACATGAGCGAACGCGAAGTGATGGAGTACGACGTTTGTGTCGTCGGTGCCGGGCCGGCCGGGCTCGCGTTCGCGATCCGCCTCAAGCAGCTGAAACCCGACACCAGCGTCTGCGTGATCGAAAAGGCATCGACGATTGGTGCGCACATCCTGTCCGGCGCGGTGATCGAAACCGCTCCGCTCGACGCACTGCTGCCCCACTGGCGCAAATCACCGCCGCCAATCTGTGTCGACGCCAAGTCCGACGAGTTCTATCTGCTGACATCGAAAAAACAATACAAACTGCCGCTACCGCCGCAGATGCACAACCGCGGCAATGTGATCGTCTCGCTCGGCGCCATGTGCGCGTGGCTGGCGCCGCAGGCGGAAGCCCTCGGCGTCGAGATCTTTCCGGGTTTTGCCGCGGCCGAGCCGTTGTTCGATGCCAAGGACGCCGTCTGCGGCGTGCGTATCGGCGACATGGGCGTGGCCAAGGACGGTTCTCACAAGCCCGCGTATGCCGAAGGCGTCGATATCCATGCCGGCATCACCGTGCTTGCTGAAGGCGTGCGCGGGCATCTGTCGAAGCAACTGATCAAGCGCTACGAACTCGACAAACTCAGCGATCCGCAGACCTATTCGGTCGGCATGAAGGAACTCTGGCAAGTGCCGCCCGGCCGGGTGACGCCGGGACGCATCATCCACACCTTCGGCTGGCCGTCCGACAACGCCACTTACGGCGGCAGTTTCATCTATCACCTCGACCAGGATCGCATTGCCATCGGCTACGTCTGCGGGCTCGACTACAGCGACCCGAAACTGATGCCGTTCGAACTGTTCCAGCAACTCAAACACCATCCGCTGGTCAAACCCATGCTCGAAGGCGGGACGATCCTGTCGGGCGGCGCGCGCGCGATTGCCGCCGGCGGATTCCAGTCGCTGCCGCAGGTTGAAATGCCGGGCGCGATCCTGATCGGCGACAGCGCCGGTACGCTCAATGTGCCAAAGATCAAGGGTACCCATCAGGCCATACGCGGCGGCATGATCGCGGCCGAACACATCGCACGCACGAACAGCGTCGCCGGTTTCGATACGGCGCTGCGCGCTTCGCCCGTCGTCGCGGAACTGAAAAAAGTGCGCAACATCAAGCCCGGGTTCCATGGCGGGCTGTGGATGGGCATGCTCAATGCCGGTTGGGAAACTGTCACCGCCGGTCTATCGCCATGGACGCTGCGCAACCACGCCGACCACGCGCAATTGAAGCGCGTGAACGAAATCGGCGCCATCGATCGCGCGTGGGTTGAGCGTTCATTGCCACCACGCGACCGTTTGGCAGCCGTCTATTTCTCGGCGACCGAACATGACGAAGACCAGCCGGTGCATCTGCAGGTCGCTGATACCAACATCTGCATCACCCGTTGCGTCGAGGAATTCGGCAATCCGTGCACGAAGTTCTGTCCGGCCGGCGTTTACGAAATCGTGCAGGACGACGCCGGAAAACGCTTGCAGATCAATGCTGCAAACTGCGTGCACTGCAAAACCTGCGACATCAAGGATCCCTACCAGATCATCAACTGGGTAACGCCGGAAGGCGGCGCTGGGCCGAACTATCAGAATCTTTAGCCGAGTGGGCGCGGGTACCGTCGGTCTGACGAGGCTCACCGTTCACGTCGCGGTAACGTCTTGTTGTTCATGCGGCGTTAGGATCGACGCTCTCGGCAAGGATTGATCGATGCGAACCGCGCGATTTTCGGCTTGTTGCCTCGGCATTCTGATCGCGGGTTCGGCCGCCGCAGGCTATGCCGAATGGACGAGCGCCGGGCCGCTGGGTGGCGGTGTTTTCGAGATGAAATTCCATCCGGCGCAACCGTCGACCGCTTACGTCACCACGCGTGGCGCCGTTTACAAGACCACCGATGCCGGCGCCAGTTGGGCGCGCGTCAGCGACGGCCTCGTCGCCAGTAGCGTCTATCCGTTGCCGTTGGCCCTCGATCGCGAATTGCCGGACACGCTCTACACCTTTGATTCGTCTCTGCGCCTGTATCGCACCGACGACGGTGGCTTGAGCTGGCAGATTCTCGACCATGACCTGCCAAGCGAGTTCCTGTTCTACGTCCTCAGCGATGTCGCCGGTGAAAGCGGATCGCTGTTCATCGGCGGCGAGTCGCAGGTCGCGACAGGTTTGCCGCAGTTGTTCAAGAGCAGTGACGGCGGCACCACGTTTACACGTATCGGCGCAGGTTTGCCGGCAGACGCACAGATCGCGACGATCACGGTCGATCCACTCGACGCGAACATCGTCTACGTCGGGCTCGGCGGTAGCAACCCAGCGATCAACCGAGCGTCGCTGTATCGCAGCGACGACGGCGGCATGAACTTTTCGCCGAAGTTGAACTTGTTCAGCACTTTGGCTTATCAACCCGCGGTGCAAGACTTGAGTTTCATTCCTGGCAATGGCGGCACCGGCCCATTGTTCGCGGTGGTCGATTACCAGATTCACCACAGCGTGGACGGCGGGGTCACCTGGACGGGGCCGCATGGGCCGGCGGCGGTAATCACTGCGCATCCGACCGACCCACTCAAATCCTACTTCGGCCGTGCCGACGGTGCGTTCGTCTGGCTCGCACCGACACCATCGCCCTCGTTTTTTCCCTACAACGATGGTTTGACGCCGAACATTTCCTACACCTCGGTGCCGGGTAACGTGCCGATTCGCGCCGCCGTTTCACGTCTCGTGCCGCAACCCGGCTATCCCGCGCCGGGCACGTACTTGTTCGCGACGACCGATGGTTCCGGCGTGTTCGTGCGCGAGCAGGGCGCACCCGCGTGGTTACCCTCCACGAGTAATCCGCCGGGCGTTGGCGTACGCGCACTCGCGATCCATCCGCACCCAAGCCTGAGCGCCGTGACCGGCAGCGACGTGCTGTTCGCCGGTCACAGCGGCTTTGCCGTGACTTCTCCCGGCCTGTATCGCAGCACTGACCAGGCATTGTCGTGGTCACCGCTCAACACCGGCATCCGCGCCAATGAATTGCAGGTCATCCGCATTGATCCGAGCACGCTTGGCGGCAACATCGCGAACACCGTGCTGTATGCAGGCGGCTCCAACGCCGGCGTCGAAGCCGGATACGCTGGCGCGGGGTTGTTTCGCAGCGTCAACAATGGCCAGAACTGGCTGAGCATGGACGGCGATCTGCCGGTCGACGGCGGCACTGGCAAGGCGAACATCGGACTGATCCGCAGCATCGCCCTTGACCCACGCTCGTGCCCAGTACCGCCGCCATCCGGACCTTGCACGACCGGTGGCCTGCAAACCATTTATGCGCTCGCCGAAGGCCGAAAGTTTGTTCCCATACGCGCGCCATTGGCGGTGACCAGCCTCGAATTCGACCATCGCATCGTGCGCACAGACGACCTCGGCGCCACATGGAATCGTCTCGATGGCGGCGTCAGTGGTCTGCCCACCAGTTTCGCCAACAGCAACCTGTCGCAACGCATCACGCCGAATGCACTGGTCGTCGATCGGAACGACAGCGACGTGCTGTATCTCGGCACCGAGGCGGTCTACGACGACTACAACACCAGCGACGCGATTGTGCCCGCCGACCTCGCGAGCGGCCTGTTCAAGAGCAACGATGCGGGCGCGACCTGGACGCACTTGTCCAGCAATGGCCTGCCGACCAAGGCCGGTTTCACCAATACCCAACTTGATGTCGCGGCCCTGCTGATCGACCCGGACAACAGCAACATTCTATGGGCGGCACTCACCGACCTGCGCTCAACCGGATTCTCGACGATCTATCGCAGCGATGACGGCGGCGATAGCTGGTTCCAGGAGGATGACGGCATCAACAGCAGCGTCGAACTGCGCGCGCTGGCATTTGATCCGCAGAACCCGAATATCATTTACGCTGCCGCGGGTGGTTACGAATCCAATCCCGGCGCGATTTATCGTGGTGTCTGGAATCCGGCAAACAACACCATCGTCTGGCTATCGATCAGCATCGGCCTGCCGGCCGAGTCCGCGTACACGATCGCCGTTGATCCGTTCAACCCGAACCAGTTGCATGCAGGTACCGATATCGGTGTGGTCAGCATCACCCGCCTGCCGGATGGCGATGGCGATGGCGTGCCCGATGCCACCGAGAATCAGGCGCCGGATGTGCCCGGCGGTATCGTTGGACCGGGTGATGGCAACGGCGACGGGACGATGGATGCGGTGCAAAAAGACGTCGGATCCACAGGCGTGATTTTCCGTGGCACCGGCAGTTCGTTCGTAACGACCGACGTTGTCTCCGGCAGCGGTGCCAGCGAATGCGCGAGTGGGACGGCACAGGCGGTGGATGTCGAACTGGTGGATCCAGCAGCACTGGGGTTGGACGCGGTACCTGACAGCGCCGACCTCTTCTTCGCGCATTCGCTCGGCAGCAACAGCTTTGAAGTCGTCGGATGCAGCAGCGCGAGCATCCGGATCCGCTATCACGGCGCGATGTTCAGCTCGCCGCTGTGGACGTTTCGCACCTTCGCGCCGCTGATCCCGGGCGACGAGGACAACCTCGGCTGGTACGACTTCTCCGCGAATGCGACACGCATCGGCATCGATACTTGGCAGGTCAACCTCACCGCCGGCGGTTTTGGCAGCTATCGCCCGGAAGCGGATTCGATCCGGTTCGTCGGCGGGCCCGCCTGCTTCAACCCGATCTTGTTCAGCGATGGTCTGGAAACCGATCCCATTGTTTTTCCGCCGTGCCCGGAGTGAATTGCAATGCGAATATCCAAGATTGGTCTTTGCGCTGTGCTGTTTGCTTCGGCAGCCTTTGCCGGAAATGCGGAATGGACCAGCAGCGGCCCACTGGGTGGACACGTCCACGAAATCTTGTTTGACCCGGTCACGCCATCGAAAGCCTATGCGACCACGCCGGGCGGCGTGTTCCGTTCCGTCGACGGCGGCAACACTTGGACGAGCGCCAGCAATGGCATCGTCGCCGACACCGTTTATCCGCTGCCGTTGATGCTTGACGCCGAGCAACCGGCCAAGCTTTATACGTTCGATTCCTGGGGACGCATCTACCGCAGTGACAACAGCGGCACCAACTGGGCGATCCTTCCGGACAGCCTGCCGAGCGACGTCCATCCGACCGCCATTTCGGACGTGCCTGGCGTCGGTCAACCCTGCGCACTTTTGCTGGGTACCGCAACAACCGGCAGCGGCCGCGGACCCATGCTCCATCGCAGCGATGACTGCGGATTGACGATGACGCAAATCGGCACCGGCTTGCCCGCCGACGTGGCCGTGACCGCGATCCGCTTCGACCCCGCCAATCCGCTGCGCGTGTTTGTCGGGTTGGTGAACGGCGGCGCCGGCAACCAGCCGCTCTACGTCAGCAACAATGCCGGCGCGAACTTCGCCATGGTGACGACGCTCTCCGCGATCGGCAGCGTCGATCGGCTGTCATTCGGCATCGGTGGCAATTTCTGGACCGTGATCGGCAGCTACGATGTGTTCCACAGCACCGATGCTGGTGCGACCTGGAACCCGACTGGCGCCTTCGGCGTATCGGTGAAGGCAGACGCGACCCAATCCAGCCGCGCCTGGGTGGCCAGTAGCGATGGCGTCTACCGCACCGATTTCGATGGCTCGTCGTACACGCACACGCCGGTGTTCGATGGCCTCACCCCGAACCTGTCGTATACCGCGGGCGCGGTGCCGGTGTCGGCCGGCGCGCGACATCTGGTCTGGCGCGGCGGCGCTACGCCGCAGTTGTTTGCGACGACGACGGGCTCCGGCCTGTTCAGACTGAATGCCACCGGCACATCCTGGTCACCCGTAGGCGCGTCGCCAGCCGCGGCCGCGATCCGCGCCATCGCCATCCATCCAAATCCGTCGACCGTCAGCAATGGCGTCAGCCAGCGCGTCTGGGCTGGCCAGGCCAGCTTTTCCGCCGCATCGCCAGCGCTGCATGCATCGGTCAACGGCGGCACGAGCTGGTCGGTGGCGAATAACACACTGCGCGCGGCGGACATCCTGACGCTGGCGATGGATCCAACCACAACCACTTCACTCGCAACAACAACGCTGTACGCGGCTGGCCGCGCAGCATCGAACGGCAATACCGGTTATCTGAACTTCGGCCTGTACCGCAGCGACGACGGCGGTGCGAGCTGGAACACGCTCGACGGCAACCTGCCGATAGCGAACAGCTACCTCGGCGCAATCCGCTCGCTGGCCCTGGATCCGAACTCCTGCACTGCCCCGCCCTGCACCACGGCGAACGGACCGTTGCAACGGATTTACGCGGTCGGTCACGGGCGCGCACCGAACGACCAGCTTGTGGCCGACCAGACGCATCGCGTCCTGCGCAGCAACGATCGTGGCGGCGTCTGGATCGACTTGAGCATCAACCCTGGATTTCCGCGCAGCAACTTCCGCGTCAATGAAATCCTGCAACGCGTCACGCCCACCGTCATCGCCGTCGATCCGACGAATCCGCTGCGGCTCTTTGTCGGTACCGAAGCCGAGTTCTACGACCTGAACATCAGCGATGGATTGCTGGTCGACACGACGCGCGAAAGCGGACTGTTCAAGAGCGTCGATGGCGGCGCGAACTGGTCGCGCGTCGGCGGATTGCCGGCCAAGTTCAACAGCACCGTGTATGCGAATGCGTCGCTCGATGTCGTCGACCTGCTGATCGACCCGCGCGACAGCAACGTGTTGTGGCTGGCCTTGCGCGACCTCTATTCAACGGGCACCTCGACCATCCTGCGCAGCGGCGATGGCGGCAACACCTGGGGCCTATTCGACAGCGGCATTGCCGGCAGCCTGTCACTCAGCGACCTCGCCTTCGATCCGCAGAATCCCGACATCCTTTACGCTGCATCGGGCGGCAACGGTGCCAATCCCGGGGCGGTTTATCGAGGCGTATGGAATTCAGGCACGCAGTCGATCCAATGGCTTTCCATCAGCATCGGCCTGCCCGCAGAATCGGCCTACACGATCGCAGTCGATCCGAACAATCCGGCCCAGCTGCATGTCGGCACCGACACCGGTGTGCACAGCATCACGCGCGCACTCGATCAGGACGGCGACGGGATTCCGGATGACGTCGAGAATCAGGCACCAGATGTCCCCGGTGGCATCTCTGGGCCTGGCGATGGCAATGGCGATTTCATCCCGGATGCGGTGCAGAAGGACGTCGGATCCACCGGCGTGATATTTCGTGGCGGCGGTGGCGGCAACTCGATAACCAGCGAGGTCGTGAGCGGCAGTGGCTCGGTGCCAGGCGCGTGCACGCAAGCGGTCGACGTGACTGCCGTCGACGCCAATGAACTTGCGATCGACATCGATATCACCGGTGCGCCGATCGTGCATCCGAATCCGGCGCGCCAATTCGAGATCATCGACTGCGGCAGCGCCGTCGTTGATGTCATCTATCATGGTGCGAACTTCAACCGGCCCGGCTGGAGCTTCCGCTTCTTCGGTCCGCTTGAGTCCGGCGATCAGGCCGACTTTGGCTGGTACGATCTGCCGGCGGCCATACGCGTGAATGCTTCGACGTGGCGACTGCAGCTCAGTGCCGGCGGCCTCGGCAGTTATCGACCGGAGCCCGATGCGATCCGCTTCATTGGCGGCCCTGGCTGCATCGACGACCGACTGATGGGCGACGGCTTTGAAACCAATGCGGCACCGGACACCGGCTGCGCTGCGATGCTGGCACTATGACTCATCCACAAGCCGTTCGCGGACAATGCCTAGCCGTCACGGCATTGGCTTTCCGCGGACATGCACACACATTGATCCGATGAAGGGCTGGTGACATGAAATTTCTGCGCAATTCGATGTTGGCGCTACTCGCTTTGGCAACGCACGTGCATGCTGGCAACGGCGTTTGGTCAAGCAGCGGTCCATATGGCGGCGTGGTTTATGACGTTCAATTGGATCCGTCCAATGAATTCACGATGTATGCGTCAACGCGCGGCGGGCTGTTCAAGAGTGTCGACGGTGCCAGTTCGTGGTCGCGAATCGAGAGCGGCCTCGCCAATTCAGTTCCGGGCACGCCCTTCGCGCTTGATCGCGACGCGCCGTCGACGTTGTACGTTCTGGACGAACTCGGATTGCTTTACCGCTCGTCCGATAGTGGAGAAAACTGGTCAGCCACCGGTTACGCCGTTCCGAGCGGGTTGATCCCATCAGCGCTCACTGACATTCCTGGCACGACTGGGCAAATCATGCTGGCGTTGTCGTCCTATGAACAAACCGTGTTCCCGACACCCGATGTGATGGTGCTCCGCAGCACCGACCAAGGCGCGACGTTTGCGCCAGTTGCAGGCATTCCGGGCGGACGCGGATTCCTGAAATTGGTGAGTGACACGGTTGGTTCGGGTGCGATCCTGGCAGGGGCTGACGGGCTGTACCCAGCCGTGCCGCCTGCGGTGATTTCCCCAGTTTTGTATCGCAGCACGGACGCAGGATTGACGTTTGCTCCTGTTTTGTCGCCATCGGCCAATCCCGGATATTTCCCGCCGGTTTCCACCATTGCATTCGGTGCGGGAAATCGTGTTTATGCGTCCATCGAAGGTGAATTGTTTCGCAGCGACGACGATGGTGCCGTTTGGGTGACGTCGGGTTTTTCAAGCCGTGAACTCTTCGCGCATCCGACGGTTGCCAATGAACTGTTCGACACCCAATCGGGATTCCGCCGCTCCACCGATAGCGGCGCGACCTGGATGGTGATGAATTCCGGCCTGACTGCCAATTCAACGTATCTCGACCCGGCCACGGCAAATCCACTGCCGATAAACGCCTACCGCATCACGCTGTCACCGGCGTTTCCCGCACCTGGTGCGGCGATCTGGATCGCCAGTGATGGCGGCGGCGTCTTCCGCAGCACATCTGCCGGTGCGACCTGGTCGAACGCGGGCATCAACGAAGGCTTGGCAGGCGTAAACATCCGCGCCGTCGCTGTACACCCCAATCCCGGCACGATCGGACCCACGGGCACCGGCCAGAGACTTTACGCCGGCTTCAGCGACGCGTTCTACTCGACGCCAGGCATTTTCGGCTCCGCAAATGGTGGTGCGTCGTGGGCGACCAGCAATGCAAACCTGCAGGCGTCGACTATCCGCGCAATCATTCTCGATCCATTGCGCGCAGGCAATACAGCCGGACAAGTGTCTTCGAGCTACGTCTACGCAAGTGGGCGGGCCGGACTTGGTGCCCTTTCCGCTCGGAACGGCGGGATTTATCGCTCGATCACGGGTGGATTGTCTTGGGCGAGGATCGACGGCAACCTGCCGCGGCGAATCAGCGGGCCCAATCAATGGGTCGACTTGGGCACAGTGAGAGACATCAAGCTTGATCCCAGGTCATGCACGATTCCGCTGTCACCGACCATCTGTACCAGCGGCACGCTGAAACGCATGTACGCCACGGCGAACGGCCATCGCGGCGCTCCGGTGTCAGGCGTCACCACGTACACCCATCGCATCATTCGAACTGACAATGTCGATACAACGGCGATCAATGGTGTCAACAATACGCTGGACGCGCAGTGGACAGACGTGACGGGCGATCTGACGCCAAGCACAACGTCGCCGCTTTTGGTTCAGACAATCACGCCGCTCAATATCCTGATCAGCCCCAATGACGCCAACGTCATGTTCGTCGGTACCTACAAGGGTTTCATTGACAACGATCCGGGCGATGCAATTACCTTTACCGACGTAACCACTGGCGTGTTCAAGACCGTGAACGGCGGTACGAATTGGGTGCAAGTCAGCGGCGGACTGCCGCGAGTCGCTGGATTTTCAAATATCGTTTACGACGTGCTTGCGCTGGAAATGCACCCGACCAACCCCGATATCCTGTGGGCAGCGGTCGTCAATTTCGAACTGCCGAACTCCGCTTCAATCTTCAAGACAGTCGATGGCGGCGCAACCTGGACTGAATCGGCCAACGGCATCGGTGCACGCATCGATATTCGCGACCTCATGGTCGATCCGGGTGATCCGAACATCGTCTACGCCTCGGGTGCCGGCACAGCGTCCAACCCGGGCGCGATCTATCGCAGCGACGATGGCGGAACGACTTGGCGTTCGATCAGCATTGGATTACCGGCAGACTCTGCACTAGCGCTGACACTTGACCCGTTCAATGCCTCGTTGCTGCATGCCGGAACGAATACCGGCGTTTGGTCGCTGACGCAGGTACCGGATGCGGATGGTGACGGCATTCCGGACAGCGAAGAAAACAACGTCCAAAATGGCGATGGCAACGGCGATGGCTCTCAGGACGCTGCCCAAAAAGACGTCGGCTCCACTGGCGTGATTTTTCGCGGATCGACCCAGGTAACGAACACTGGCCAATTCACCAGCGATGTCGTGACCAACCTGTCGACTGCAACCGAGCCGTCCGGATGCACCCAAGCCACCGATGTGCAACGCACGTACTCCGCGCAATTCGGTCGCGACTACTTTCAGTCCGGTCCTGCGTATTATCGCTACCCGCGTGAATTGGTGCGCTTCGAGATTCAGAAGTGCAGTCGCGCTGTCGTCGACATTACCTACCACGGCAGCGATTTTACGGCGCAATATGGCTGGGGGTTTCGCTTCCGCGGCCCTGCCATTCCCGGCGATGACACATCGTTTGGTTGGTACAACTTCACGTCCCGCGCGAGCCTTGTGCCTCCGACAAACAATCGCTGGCGGGTTGTACTCGATGCAAACCAATTCGGCAGCTATCGGGCGAGCGGCGACACGATTCTGTTCATGGGCGGGCCGTCTTGCCTCGACGATCGCCTGCATCGTGATGGATTCGAAGGCACGGGAATCCCGGGCTTGCCGACCTGTAGTTGATCAACGATTTGCCTTGCTCGCTTCGAGTTCGGCCACGCGCTTGTTTGCTATCTGCACGCGTGGGTCGTCGGCCGCGAATTGTGCGGCGATCGACTTGAGACTTGCTTCAAGCAGCGGGCGCGCTTCGTCGTATCGCTTTGCGCGCATAAGCGTTTCGCCGTAGTGACCGCGGATCGCGGCAAGATGCCAGTGTTCCGGCGGGAACGCTTTTTCGGCGATCGGCAGCAATGCCGAGTAACCGACAATGGCTTCGTCAAGCCGGCCAAGATCGCGCAACACCGCCAGATGATTGTTGCGCATCATCAGTGTCTCGGGATGCTCGGGGCCGTTCGCCTTGCCATAAAGCTCGGCAGCCTGACGCAACAACACTTCGGCACGATCTAGATCGCCCGACTCTTTGGCCAGGATGCCGAGCACATTGAGCGCGCGCAGCGTTTCCGGATGCGTTTCACCAAATGCGCTGCGCCGACGCTGGAATACATCTTCCATTTCGGCGCTTGCTTCTGCAGTCCTGCCCAAAGCGCGCAAGGCTAGCGCCAGGTTACTCCGCATCGTCAGCACATCGGCGTGGTTTTCGCCGATCAACGCGGCACGGCGAGGCACCAGCGTGCGTAATAGTGCAATAGCTTCCTCGCGCTTGCCGGAATCACTGAGGGCACCCGCCACGTGCGCCCAGTAACGCATCGTTTCCGGATGATCCGTTCCCAGCACTTGTTCGGCCGTTGTTGCGACTTCACGATAGCGCTTCTCCGCGAGCCCATAGTCGCCCTTTCGGAAGGAAAGGTTCGCCGCATTGGAGAGCAACTGCAGCACAATGGGATGCGCAAGTCCCAGCCTTTGGCGTTCGGTGTTGTAGGCATCGGTGATCAACTTGTCGGCCTCCTCCCACGCCCCCCGCTCACCGAGCACTTCCGCAAGCGCTGCCTTGGCACCACTTGCAGAAGTGCTGAATTCACCGCTTGCAGCGATCGCACGCTGCAAATTTTCGCGTGCCAACGATTCGCTGAGCTTGTCCTCACCCAATATCGACAAGGTTGCGGCTGCGCTCCGGCGCGCTTCCGCAACTGCAGGTGGCGACAGTCCTGCGATGCCATCGATCCGCGGAATGATTCCGTCGAAAATCCCGCGGGCAAGTTCGTGGTCGCCTTGCTCTGCAGCTGTCAACGCAAGCTCCAGTTCCGTTCGAGAGCGCGGTGCCGAATTTTCGGGGTAGGCCGCGGTCATATCCTTCACCGCCGCATCAAGTTGCTTGCGCGACGCATCCAGTTGACCCAGGCGGCGCAACGTACGTCCCAGCAGTGTCGCGATGTCACCGCGCAACGCCGGATTGTCGGCGAGACTCTTGTCGAGACTCGCCGCCGCTGTTGCAAGTGCGTCCACGACCCGCACATTGCGCGTTTCCGGCGAGCCACCTTGCAACTTCCAGGGGTCCGGGGCGACGATCATTTCTTCGAGGAAGCTGCGCGTGGCGATGGCGCGCGCGGATTCCTCGGCAGCGCGATCGCGTTGCTGTTGTGCTTCGATCAGCGCAGCTTCGGCGCGCGCCTTTTGCTGGCTCGCCTCGATTGCCATCCAGGTCGTACCGATGATGCCGAGGATCAGCGACACCACGATGCCAGCGGCGGCCGCAACGGCGAGGCGATGGCGCGCGATGAATTTCTGCGCCCGATACAGCTTGCTGGGCGGGCCGGCGAGCACCGCTTCGCCCTGGATATGGCGGCGAATATCGGCGGCGAGTTCGGACACCGACGAATAGCGCAGGTCGCGTTCGCGTTCCAGCGCCTTGAGCGTGATCCAGTCGAGATCACCGCTCAGGGCGCGCGACAGCACATGCGCGTCGCCAGCCATCGCGCGCTTCCATTCCGACTGGTTGACGCGATCGTCCTTTGCGATTTCCAGCACCTTCTTGCTCGGCGGCCGGATGTGCGCTTCGCGCAGCACGCGCGCGAGATCGGTATCGATGGCGCGCGCGATGGTGTCACTCGAAATCGGCAGATCATGCGTGATCAGCCGGTACAACACGACACCGAGCGAATACACATCGGTACGCGTGTCGATTGCGGCGAGATCACCTGCGGCCTGCTCGGGACTCATGTACGCCGGTGTGCCGATGGGCACGCCCATGCGCGTCGAACCGGTGTCGCCACGACCGCCGTCCATGCTCTTGGCGATGCCGAAATCGATCACCTTGACCAGCAACTGGCCCTGGTAGTCGGCGACCATCAGATTGCTCGGCTTCAGATCGCGATGGATCACGCCCTTCTGGTGCGCGTGCTGCACGCCTTCGCAGATCTGCAGGAACAGTTCCAGGCGATGCGCGACGTCCATGCCGCGGCGGTCGCAGAATTCGTTCACCGGCACGCCCGGCACGTATTCCATTGCGAAGTACAGGCGCCCTTCCGGGGTCGCGCCGACGTCGAGCACCTGCGCAATGTTCGGGTGGTTCATGCGCGCCAGCAGTTCGCGTTCGGACTGGAAGCGCGCGAGTACATCCTCGCTGTCCATGCCGGCCTTGATCACCTTCAGCGCGACCTGTCGGCGGATCGGCTCGTACTGGTCAGCGAGATAGACCGCGCCCATGCCACCGGCCCCGAGTTCGGCCTGGATGCGATACGGCCCGATGGTCTTGCCGATCAGCGACAGATGCGATTCGGTCGGCGCATCGGTCATCGACATCTTCTGCGACGACGCCGACTTCACGTTCGCCGCATGCGCGACCACGAGTGTGCCGTCCGGCAACGGTGTGCCGCCGCCCACAGGCGTATTCTGGATCTGCGTAGGCAGTTCAGGATTCGTGGGGCGATCGCCGCTCATGCAATGCTCAAAACAGTCGCGTCGATCATCGCGGTTTGTCACGGATGCGGCAACCGCCGGAAGCCCGCTTGTCGGAAGCCCGCTGTTTTCGTTCCGCAGCGACTTCCGGCTTCCCTTCTCCCACCGGAAGAAGGTGGCGCGCAGCCCCGGATGGCGGGCTTGTGGATTCGCGCGGGCACCAGCGTCCTCATCCGCCCTGCGGGCACCTTTATCTCTTGGGAGAAGGAATGATGTCACCGCGCATCGGCGTTTATCGCCAAGTTTCGAACTCGATCAGCCAACACACTGATCTAGCGAATAAATTTATTGTTTCCAATCATACGACGTCGCAGAAAGACGTGGGAAGTACCGGTTTTATTTTCTGAATCGCAACATCGGCCGCAGACCGTTTGCGGCCGCCCTGATTCGCATCGATCGTCGTCTATCATGCGGGTTCGCAGCAGAGTGAACCCGTCATGCCCAGAATCGCCCTCGTCACCGCCACCGAAGCGCAGTCGCTCGACGAAGATTTGCCACCGCTGATCGCAGCGTTCGGTGAAGACGCGACGGTTGTGTGCTGGGACGACGCCAGCATCGACTGGTCGGGCTTCGACTTGGTGCTGTTGCGATCGACTTGGGACTACGTGCCGCGATTGTATGATTTTCTCGGCTGGTGCGAGCGCGTCTCGACGCAGACCATGCTGCTGAATCCGTTGCCGCTGGTGCGTTGGAATACCGACAAGCATTACCTCGCAGACTTGGCGGCGGCGGGCATGGCGACCGTGCCCAGCCATTTTCTGGAACCGGGGCAGCACGTGGCGTCGGAATTGCATGCGGTGATCAATCTGTTTGCATCGGAAGAATTCGTCGTCAAGCCAGCCGTCGGTGCCGGCTCGAAGGACGCACAGCGTTATCGTCGCCGCCAGGTTGGCATCGCCACCAAACATGTCGATGTGTTGTTGCAAGATGGCCGCAGCGTGCTGGTGCAGCCGTATCTCGACCAGGTCGACAGTGCCGGCGAAACGGCACTGATGTTCTTTGATGGCGCATTCAGCCATGCCATCCGCAAAGGCCCGCTGCTGAAACTCGACGAAGGCCCGACCGACGGATTGTTCGCGCCGGAGGAAATTCGCGCACGCGCGCCCGGTGCGGACGAATTGGCGCTCGCAACCGCGGTTGTTGCGGCCATTCCTGGTGGTGCGCCGCTGTATGCGCGCATTGACCTGTTGCGCCAGGCCGACGGTTCGCCGTGCGTGCTGGAACTTGAATTGACCGAGCCCTCGCTGTTCTTCGCGCATGCCGAGGGGTCGGCCGAGCGCTTCGCCACAGCCGTGCGCAAACGCTGCGGACGCGCGTAATCGTCGGATTTCACTGATTCCGGCGCGCGCGGTGTGCTACAAAGCGCGCCCGGAAAATGCACGCATGCCCACAACTGACTTGCCGCAAGCAGACTCGTCTATCCCCGAAGACCCTTACGCCGAGAGCATTGACCCGAGCGTGTCGTGCAGCAAGTGTGATGCGGTCTGTTGCCGCCTGACCGTGGTGCTGATGCCGGAAGACATCAAGTTCGTACCGGCGCATTTCACGGCGGAAACCGAACTGGGACATACCGTCATGGCACGTTCGGAAGACGGCTGGTGTGTCGCCATCGACCAGAAACACATGTATTGCTCGATCTACGATTCACGTCCGAGCGCCTGTCGCCGCTTCGCCATGGGCGGCCCGTATTGCCGTGCCGAACGCGAGGATTACTACGAGCGCGGCGGCAAGGACATCCCCTTCGTGCTGCGCTCCTGAGAGTAAACCCCATGGCCCATGTTTTCACCCCCGGCATTGCGTTGCACATGTATCCGGATGAGCTGCTGAAGCACGGTGCCCAGTTCACCGGCCCCGCCGAAGATGCAGTCTCGGCACAACACTATTTCGTCTGTCTGTCGGTGGACGCGCAAGCCGGCCTTTGGGTGCCGCTGTTCCAGGGTTCGGGCCGAGACCTGAAGATGATTTCCGAAACCGCGAAGGCCGGCCATTCGCGCTGGACGCGGGGTCCTTCTTACTACGACGTGGCGCAACTCTGGCGCATTCCGCACAAGGCGGCGCAACGAGGTGCAGCGGCGGCGATGGACAGTTCGCTGGCCAAGTCGCCGAACACGGTGGCCATTGCCGCATTGCCGATCCGCGACCAATTCCCCGCCGACAGCGCGTTCAGCGGCAACACGCGCTGAGGCGAACGCATTCAATAGCGACGATTGTCGCAGCGTTATTTCAGCTCGGTGTCGCAGCGCACCGACCAGACGCCGAGGTCCAACTAACCTCGCCTCACTCAATGGAGGCACCACCATGAATCGCATCGCCCTCACCATCCTCGCCGTGTCGATCGCTGCCGCTACCAGCAGCGCGGTCGCCCAAGGCCAATATTCCGATCGCCAACAGGGCCACGACAATGTCCGTGCGGACTACGCCCGTGTCACCAACGTCGAACGCGTCGGTGGTCAATACAGCACGCGCCTGACGCAGGAATGCTGGAACGAGCGCACCAGCCGCAACGAATCAGGCTACTACCGTGACAACTCCGGCCGTCTGTACCGTGGCGACCACAACAGCAAGGCCGGCACGGTGATCGGCGCGATCATCGGCGGGGCTCTTGGCAACCAGGTCGGCAGTGGTGACGGTCGCAAGGCAGCGACGATTGCCGGCGCGGTCATCGGCGGCGCAGTCGGCAGCAAGCACAACCAGCGTGACCAGTACGATGGCTACGACTACTACAGTGGTGACGGCGGCGTCGAACTTCGCTGCCGCACGGTCAACGAACCCACCGGCAGCTACGGTCGCCGCGGTTACGTCGTTACCTACGATTACGCCGGTCAGTCCTACCGCGCCTTCTCGACGATCCGTCCGGGCCGCACCATTCCCGTGATCGTCGACGTGCGTCCACGTTAAGGCCATCCGATAGCGCGGCCGGAGATCACCCCGACCGCATGAACCACCATGCCCCGGCATGCTCGCAACAATGCGAGTGCGTCGGGGCGTTTTTCAATCCAGAGCCGCTTCCTCGCGTCCCTGCTGGCGGATGATGGCTTCCTGGCGCGCGTCTTCGATCGACATCATCACCGACTTCACGTCGGCGCGGCGTTTGTCGAAGATGAATTGGCCGGTGAGCACGGTGTCTGGCCGCAGCTCGCCTTTTTCGTACAGCGCCCACATTTCCTCACCGTAATGCGTGTTGGCGAGTTCGGGGGCGAAGCGGCTCAGTGAGTCGCGCAGGTTATGCACGTCGCGCAGCAGCATCTTGCGCGCGTTGTTGTTGCCGCTGGCGCTGACGACCTGCGGAAAATCGATGATCACTGGGCCCTCCTCGGCGACGAGCACGTTGTATTCCGACAGATCGCCGTGGATCCAGCCGGCGCAGAGCATGCGCACGACGTCCTGGATCAGGTCATGGTGGAACATGCGGGCGACTTCAGGCGGCAGGTCGACCTCGCCCAGACGCGGCGCGCTATGTCCGTGCTCGTCGGTGACCAGATCCATCAACAACACACCGTGGAAGTAGCCATGCGGCTTCGGCACACGCACGCCGGCATCGGCGAATTGATAGAGCACGTTCACTTCGGTGTTCTTCCACGCGTCCTCGGCTTCGCGGCGGCCGAACTTGCTGGCCTTGCCGATGGCCCGCGCCTGGCGTGAACCGCGTACGCTGCGGCCCTCCTGGTATTGCACGCGCGCCTGGAAACTGCGCTGGCCCATGTCCTTGTAGACCTTGGCGCAGCGGATCTGGTCGCCCGAGCGCACGACGTAGACTGACGCTTCCTTGCCGCTCTTGAGCGGGCGCATGACCTCGTCGATGACGCCGTCATCAATCAGTGGCTGCAGGCCCTTGGGGGTTTTCATCGGATGGGTGGCTTCATTAAAGCGGTGGCCGTAGGCGCGTCATGGCGCATTATTGCCGGAATGCGTTAGCCGCGACGGATTGGGTCTTTCATGTGGATGGGCGTTCACAGCGCTTCCGGCTAAAATGGCCATTCTTTGCCGACAGATCGTCGGCGGTGTCGAGGTAAGCCCCCATGAAGATTCTGGTCGCGTACAAACGTGTCGTCGATTACAACGTGCGCATTCAAGTGAAGCCGGACGGCTCCGGCGTGGTCACTGACGGCGTCAAACTGTCGCCGAATCCGTTCGACGACATCGCGCTTGAGGAAGCGCTGCGTCTGCGCGAGAAAGGCATCGCGACCGAAGTGATCGTCGCGACCATTGCTCCCGCTGACGCCCAGGCGCATCTGCGCAATGGACTGGCGATGGGCGCAAACCGTGCCATCCACGTCACCTGCGACGGCCCGGTGCAACCGCTGACAGCGGCACGCGCGCTGCTGAAACTGATCGAACGCGAACAACCCGGCATCGTCTTGATGGGCAAACAGGCGATCGACGACGACTGCAGCCAGACCGGACAGATGCTGGCCGCGTTGTGGGACAAGGCACAGGCCACCTCAGCGTCGAAAGTCGAAGTCACTGGCAACACGGCACGCGTGACCCGCGAAGTGGATGCCGGTCTCGAAGTGATCGACATCGACCTGCCCGCCGTCATCACCACCGATCTGCGCCTGAACGAACCACGCTTCATCAAGCTGCCGGACATCATGAAGGCGAAAGCAAAGCCCATGGAAACGCTGACGCTGGACAGTCTCGGCGTCGAATCCGGCGACCATCTGAAAACCACGCAATACGCGCCGCCACCCAAGCGCACGAAGGGTGTGATGGTCAAGGATGCGGCGGAACTTGTCGCCGCGTTGAAACAAAAAGGCCTGCTGTAAGGAGCCCGCCATGACCCATATCCTGATCATCGCCGAACACGCAAACGACGCCCTCAACCCGAGCACCGCGAAGTGCCTGACCGCCGCCCGCCAGATGGGTGCCAGCAGCATCGATATCGCGGTGTTTGCCGCGGATGCCGGCGCGGTCGCCCAGCAAGCTGCGGCACTCGACGGCGTCAGTCGCGTTGTCACCGTCAACCACGCCGCCAATGCCCAGGCCATCGCCGCGGTGCTCGCACCGCAAGTCGTCGCGCTGGCTGCGAACTACACACATGTGCTCGGCCCGAGCACAACCTTCGGCAAAGACTTGATGCCGCGCGTCGCGGCCTTGCTGGGCGAAGCGCAGGTGTCGGACATCATGAAGGTAATCGACAGCCACGCCTTCCAGCGCCCGATCTATGCCGGCAACGCCATCATCACGGTCAGCGCCGCGAAGGATCGAAAACTCATCGCGACGGTGCGCAATGCGTCGTTTCCGGCGACGGGCAACGGCACTGCGAATGCACCGGTGGAAGCCGCAAGTATCAGCGCAAATTTGCCGACGCACACGCGTTTCGTCGAACTGCAATCGGGCGCGAAAGACCGTCCCGACCTGCAATCGGCGAGCCGCGTTGTGTCCGGTGGCCGTGCCCTAGGATCGGCAGACGCGTTCAAGGTGATCTATGCACTCGCCGACAAACTCGGCGCCGGCGTCGGTGCCTCGCGTGCTGCGGTCGATGCCGGTTACGTGCCGAGCGACATGCAGGTTGGCCAGACCGGCAAGATCATCTCGCCCGAGTTGTACATCGCGATCGGCATTTCCGGCGCGATCCAGCACCTCACCGGCATCAAGGACGCCGGCACGATCGTCGCGATCAACAAGGATGGCGAAGCGCCGATTTTCGAGGTTGCGGATTTTGGTCTGGTCGGCGACCTGTTCAAGCTGGTGCCGGAAATCGAAGCGCTGCTCTGATCGGGCGTAGACGAATTACCAGCAGGCGGCCGCGCCGAGTGTGCCGGTCGCACCTTTCAAACCTGAATCGGTCAAGGACAGCGACGCGCATTGGGTATCGTGCACCTGCGCGCCCTGGGGTGCTGCGGTCAGCGTATAGGTGGTGCCATTACCAGCCATCGAGACCTGGTAATAGCCGCTGCTGGACATCACCGTCGCCGTTGCCCGCCCGAGCCCCGAACACGTGTTGAGCGCATTGTTGAGCGTCGCCGCGTAGCGGTTGCAGTTCGTGTAGAAGCGCTCCTGCGCTGTCGCGATTGCCATCAGTTCCTGGCGCGCCTCGGCACGCCGCGTGCGGCGGATCTGGTCCTGATACGAGGGCAACGCGATCGCCGCCACGATCGCGACGATGGCGACGGTGATCATGACTTCAATCAGCGTAAATCCGCGAACGCGCATGGCTCAATCTCCCTGCAGTTCGGTACGGTCCTGCGAAGAACGACGACGCCATTCGAACACCGGTTCCTCAACGCCGCGCGGTGGTGCCACCGTACCGCCACCACCACCGCCACCCGGTGGCAACAGGATGGTGCCGACGCCACCACCGGGCGGGATGATCGAGGCGACACCGGGCACGATCGAGTCGATCTTCAGTCCGACGACGTCGGCGGCATCGGCCGTGGTGATCTGGCCATCGCCATTCACATCGAAGAACGGTGTGCCATCGACGCGTTCACCACCAGTGACCATGTCGGCGAACATCAGGAAACTGCTGCCGCCGGGCAGGCACGGATCGTCGCCGGTCGGGATCAAGGTCGGGAACACCACGCGGCGGCCGACGATGCTGACCGAGGCCGAGGCGATGACGCGCTCTCCGAGATAGGCGCGCTCGTCGAACAGGATCTGCCAGCCCTTTTCACTGCGACTGGTCGGGGCGGTTGCCACGCCGACCTTGCGCAGACCGGACGCCGAGACCACCGAACGCGAGGACAGATCGGCCTGCGTCACCGTGCTGCCGTCGTCGATGATGCCGTAGAACGCCTGCACCGGAATGCCGGTGGCGCGGTCCGACTTCTCGATGAACTTGCCGGTACCGACGAAAACCATCGGCTGACGCGTTTCCGGATGGCGTTCGGCGATCGGGCGCGCCGTGATCGGGCGGGCGAACGCCGTGTCCGGAACGAACAATTTCGACGCGGTCCACGAACGCGCATTGTTGCCGCGCAGGTCGAAGCGCCAGATGTTTCCGGCCAGATCACCCGCATAGGCCATGTCGGCAATGCTGTCGTCTTCGAAGTCGATCGCCACCGGTGCCGCAAGACCACGCGCATTCGCATCAATCGCGCCGAGGTCGAATTTGTGCAGCACGCGGCCATCGGCGGCGTCGAGCACGAACAGCACGGCATTGCCGGTACCGGCATAACCGTCGGCGACCACGCTGTTGTAGGCACCGGGCAACAGCACGACCCATTTGCCGTTGTTCAGGCGCGAGATCTGCGGACGGCCATAGGTGTAACCGAGGTCGGCACCACCGCTGCTGCGATCGGAGAACTCCCAGCGAACAACGCTCGCGGCATTGCGTTCGGTGGCATCGGGGTCGGTAACGTCGAGCGCATAGATCGACTGACCACCGCCGCGCAACGAACCCACGAGCAGGGTGCGCCAGGCGCCGCTGGTGAACACTTCACGCACGGTGACGACGTTGTCCACCGTCGGTTCGAACTGGTAAAGCGGATCGGTGAGCTTGGTCAGGCCTGCATATACGCCATGCGGCACATAGGCGAAGCGTTCGGCGCCGGTCTGCGAGTTGAGCGCGTGCAGCATGCCGTCGTTGGCACCCACGTAGACGGTGCCGCTGCGATTCTGTTTCGCCAGGGCGTAGTCGGCGTACTTCACCGCGGCTCGCGCTTCGGGTGATCCCACCGGCCAGCGCCTGTCGTCATATTCATCGGCAAACGGTGCACCGACAACGATGGCACTGGAATGCACGACCGCACCGAACAGCGAGGCGCGATTGCGGAAGCGTCCGCCGCGGCTGCGCTCGGGGCTGCGACTGCCGCGCAAATAGTCGACACGTGATGCGGCGAGGCCGTCGTTGTCGACAGCGACTGTCGCCGGGTTGTCGTTCAAAGCCGTCTGCTGTGCGGTCGAAAGGTTGCCGAGCCGGAATGCGACGCCGCCGCCATTCGCGGAATTCGAGGTCAGGATTTGACGCCCGGTGTCCCAATTCGGCGCAGTCAACGCGGTTTGCCCGGTCGTGGCGCAGTCGCCGCCGGTGAGCGCGCAGCCGGCATCCCAGACCGGCGCGCTGAACGTGCTGTTGGCATTGACGCGACGCGCGATCACGCTGCCGGACCAGTCGGTTGAGTCGAACAAGGTCTGGAAGGACAAGGTGCCGGCACCGATGATGCCGGTCGACACTGCGACCGCCGTACTCGAACCCTTGCGGCTGACGACGCTTGCAAGAATGTCGCTCAACGCATCGACGATTTCATTCGGATCCGAGGCACCGAAGTAGGCACCACGACTGGCGAGCGCGCCGTGCCAGGAATCGTCGACGCCCGAAGGATCAAGATTGCGCGGGCGCGGCCAGGTGTCGTCGCCCAAACGCAAGCCGCGTTGCGTGTCAGCGGAGTAGTTGAGACGACCGGACACACCGAAGCCGATGAAGAACTGCACGACGTGCTGCCAGTTGGCCGGATCGTTTTCCGGATTCCAGTAAATCTCGGGCACCGAGCGCAGGTCCGCAACCGACGACAGGTCGGTGGCCGCACCGGTCACACCGGTCGTGCGATTCGGGAAATACGCCGGCACCTTGTCGGCGAGGTCGGTGCGCAAATCTGTCGACCAGTAGTGAAACGCGAGATCGGCATAAGATGGGCGACAACTACGCTTCGCGGTCACGTCACCATCGCTGTTGCGCGTATCGGTGCAATCAGTCGCCTCACGCGGCTCTTCCTTCCACACGTAACGCGAATGCACGCCGTCGCCGCTCGCCGATGCCGTGAACGCCTTGCCATCGGGCAGGGTCTTGCTGGTCAAGATAGAGTCCGACGCGCTGCTGGTCGGATGCGTGGTCTCGTTCCAGTAGCCGTCAGTGACCAGCACGTGGAAATTCTGCCGGCACATCAGATCGCGGCTGCGCGCCAAGTCCCAATACGGATTCAGGTTGCTGCTGCCGGAACGCGTGAAGAAGTCGCCGGCACGCATCGTGGCACGCAAGGTTGGCGTGTTGCCGCTGTAGGGCGAATTGCGCAACCAGGTGAAAAAGTCGGTGCGCGTGCTGCCCGCGAAGCTGCTCATGGCATCAGTGGCGTCGAGCTTGTTGTCGTTCATGTTTTGCCAGGCGACGCGGATGTCGTCACCGAGCGCGCCGAACGAGCGTGACACCGCCGATTTGAGGGCGTTGCCGCGAATCCGGTAATAGCTGAACCAGTTCGCGAAATTGCCCTGCTCGGCGGCGGTGGGGGCGCGGCAGCTGTAGGTCGAGTCAAGGCTCAGATCGAGTCCGGCACTGGTCGGCTCGCACACGAAGGCCGACGCCGACCCGGTCGGAAACGCATAGGTGCGCCCTCGGCAGGAACTGGTGCTGGTCGCCGACGCATTGAAAGTCACGCGATCCGGCGTGGCATTTTCGGCGTAGGAAACGAAATAGCCGGCGCCGAGATCGACCGTGGTCGCCGCCGAATCGAAACCGTTGAGGCTCGCACTGGAAAAAGTCTGGGTCGGCATCGACGAACCGTCCGCCAGCAATGGCGGCGCGTAGGTGATGGCCGGATTGAAATATTGACGGTTGAACGCTGGCGCATAGAAGCGCTTGTAGCGCCAGTCACAGGCCCCGTCATCGACGCTGTCCGGCGTGAAGCCCTGGGCCATCGAGCCGGAGTCGTCGAACGTGACCAGCAGGTTCGGGTCGACGGCGCCATTCAGGAACAGCGGTGGCTTGGACAAGTCCAGCGCCTGGGCCGGGACGTTGCCTGAGAAACTGCCCGCCGAGAAACTCGCGGCGAGCAGCATCGACACTCGCATTGCACGGATATGGATCATGAGCATGCCTCCTTACTTGGCCACGGCATAAACGCTTTCATTGGTTCGAATCACACGTGCGTCGCCGCCGGTACTGCGCGTCGTGACGCGAAAAAACTGCGGCAGTCCGGTCGCCGACAACTCGCTGCCGTGGTCGTCCATCAGCGGACCGAACGCGCCGTCGAGACGTTCGATGACGAAGCGCGGGGCGCGATCGAGACGACCACTGCCGCCGCGGAGCGTGATGGCGTCGTAGTCGATACTGGCGTAAGCGGTTCCGGTCGCGACCCAGCCTGAGGACTCGCGGAAATTGCGCGCGTCGGCACTCAGCGGCTCGGCGCGCAAGGCGACCACGCCGTGGCCGTCGCTGGTTGCAAACGTCGTCCACAAACTGCGTTCGGCGCCACGCAGGGCGCTTTCCGAACCTTGCTGCGCAAGAGAGTCGTTGCGCTGACCGCCAGTCATGCGCTCCTGCAACACGGTGGAGCCGATCGCGACCACGGCGATGACCGTGGTGACGAGCAGGAAGATCATGCCGATCAGCAAGGCAGCGCCCTGCTGTCGACGGAACGACCGAATGGATTTGGCGCGCATCAGCATCTCCTCAGCGGCTCAGGTTGCGAAAGCCGGCGTAGACGCGGAATTCGCGGCGCAGACGATTGCCGGCCGTCAGGCCCGACGGCAAGGTGTCATTCACGGCATAACTCTGCGTCGCATCGCCATCGGGCGAGTAGCGGAACACTTCGTCGCCGCGCGGTCCGCTGCGCGTGGATACCACCAGCACCGAGACATCGACCGCTTGCACGCCACGCCACAGACAACCCGCATTACCCTCAGGCAAGGCGATGCCGACCGGCGGGCACGGCCGCGCCGTAGCATTGGTCGCGACCTGATTGGCATTCATGTAGTGCGTGCCACCAGCGCCGTCGACGACCAGATAGGTCACGTCGAAGCGCTCGACACCTTCGATCATTTCTTCGGCCGTCGCACCGTTCTCGATGCGAAACAGCGACGAGATCATCTGGCCCGGATTGAGCGCGTCATCGCGCAGGCCGACGTAGTAGGTCACCGAGCGAAAGTCGCGGCTGAAATTGAACACGCGCGCATCGCCAGCGACGCGATAGGCATCGGCAAGATTGCCTGACAGATTGCCATCGGCAACGCGGTGCCGGAGGCTGTTGCCATTGACGCCCACCGCGAACACTTCGGCAAAGCCGCAGCTCGCGATCATCGCCAGTTGTCCGTCGGCGAAATTGAGCGGCGCGTTGCCGGCATTGCTGCCGACACCGACTTCGTCGGCCATTGCAGCATCGGCGCTGATGGAGACGCCGTCGCTGGCGAGATAACGCACGGTCAACACGTCGGTGCCGGGTACGCGGTTGCCGAGCGCGGTGCCGGTTGCCGGCACCACATTGATGTCATTGGCCGCGGTCGCGACAGTCGGTCGGCAGACGCCGTCGTTGCCACACTCGCTGCCGCGCACGAAGCGCCCCGGACTCAGCGGATAAGCGCGCGCCGATGATGGCGGCGTTGGCATCCATGGCTGTAAAAGGCCAGTGTTGGAAACGTGGATCAGCGGTGCGCGCAGGGCGTTCACGCCGAGCGGATTGACCACGTCATAGGAATACGACGAACAATACTGGTTGCCGGTCTTGCGCAATTCGTCGGCCAGGATCTGCGCGCCGTAGCGGCCATTTTCCAGCACCTGGGCCAGACGCTGCTGGTTCATCGCGGTCGTGCTCGAGGTCAGGAACATCGCGATAACGCCGCCGACGACGAACAGTCCCAGCGTCATGCCGATCATCAGTTCGATCAGCGAGAATCCCTTGTTGAGAGCGGCCTGATGGCGATGGCGGTTCATGGCTGCACCACAACTTCAAAGGTCTGTGCACCGCTGAAACCGGCGGCATCGACGTCGCGCTTTTCATTCCAGCTCATCTGGATTGTGCATTGGCCGTCGACGGGCGGCACACCCCAGCGCGACACCGGTGCCGCACCGACCACCGTGCAGGCCACCGAACCGACACCGCCCGGCAAATGTTGCAGCACCTGACTTGCGATTGCAGCACGATCGGTGCCGGAGATCTGGGTCGGCGTGCAGCCGGTGCTGGCACACGTGGGCGCCGCCGGCGTGGCGGCATCGAGATTGCCGTTGTATTGGCCACGCCAGATGCCGAGCGGGTTCGCGCGCATGCGTTCGATCAACGAGTCGGCGATGAAACTGGCCTGCGATCGCAGATACGAGTTGTGGCTGTTGCGCACCGACGACAGCAGCATGCTGGCAGCGCCGAGCAGACCAATGGTCAGCACCAGCAGCGCGATCAAGGCTTCGAGCAGCGTGAATCCCCGATCGTGGCGATGGTGACGGCGGAACATGGCGCTCATCGGCAACTCAGTCCGCGATGTGAACCACGGCCCTTGGCCGACTCCGCACGACCATTGCCGGCGATACGCAGGTTACGGGCGTGGCTGTTGTCGCTGCTGGCATTCCAGCCCGGCGCGCAGATCAACACCGCCATCGTGCCGCGCCCGACCAAAGCACCGCGACGGTCGAAGCCGACGCCGGCTTTCGGGTCACCATTGCCGGTGGCGGCATCCATCGTGTAACCGACGCTCATTTCGTCCTGCTCACGCAACAGGCGCTCGCCGCCATCCATGGTTTCGTCGGCATCGAGGTCCGCGAACACCACCCAGCCATTCGTCATGCCGCCACGCTTGGCCGCCAACGCGACATTGCCCTGCAGCTTCACCGCCTCGGCCCGAGCGAATGCCAGATCCTGCTGCAAGGCGTAGCTGCGCGACGAGAGCCGCTGATTGCGGATGGTGTCGGTGAAGCTCGGTGCGGCGATGGATGCAGCGATCGCCAAAACCGCGACCGCGACCATCAGTTCGAGCATTGTCACGCCGCGTTGAGATTTGCGGCGTTGAGATTGAATTTCGTTCATGAACCTTGCGCCCCAAGACAGAACCGGCCAACCGATTGGATAAAGGACACCCGGCGGCAAGGAAAACCGCTCGGAAGCCCTGAGGAGATTCAAAACGCCCGTAGTGAATTCGGTGCGTTACATCGGGTGACATTGTGTCACGTCTGCAACAGATCGCAAAGGTGAACCCTTGTTTCAGGCCTGAAACCGACAAACGGCGCACAAGTCTGGATGAACGGCCGGCCATCAAATGCGGCCCTTCTGCGGCTCGCACCAACAGAAAGGGCGCCCGTGGGCGCCCTTTCTGGCAAAGCCGAAAAATCGCCCTATTCAAGCATGGCGTTGACGGCCTTCAAGTCGGCGACGTCGATGGTGCCAGCGGCCTGTTTCAAGCGGAGGTTTGCGAGGATGTAGTTGTGACGGGCCCGCGCCGACTCACGCTCGGCCGCAAAGAGCTGCTGCTGACTGAGCAGGACGTCGACAATCGTGCGCGTGCCAACTTCAAACCCTGCCTCGGTCGCTTCCAGTGCGCTGTGTGCCGAAACCAGCGCCTGTTTGCGCGCTTCCACCTCGCTGATGCCGGCAGCGACGCCGCGGAATGCGCCACGAGTCTGGCGCACGAGTGCCCGGCGCTGTTGTTCCATGCGGTCTTGCGCGGCGTCGCGGTCGTAAATCGCCTGTTTGTAGCGGGCATTGGTTGCGCCGCCGGAAAACAGCGGCACGTTCAGGCTGAGGGAAAACGAGTCACTCACTGGATCGCGTGACTGGAACGGTCCGACGTCACCACCCGAGGTCTGGTCAGAATAGTTGCCACTCAGCCCGAGCGTCGGCAAATGCCCAGACCACGCCGCCCTCATCGAATGGCCGGCGGCATCCACCGACTTCTGCGCCGATGCGAGCGAGGGGTTGCTGCCAATGGCCGTGTCGACCCAGCGCTCGACGTCGTCCGGCTGCGGCATCGACAGTTCGATCTCGGTCTTCAAGGGCTTGATCGTTGTCACCGATTCTCCGGTCAACTCGATCAGGCCCTCGAAGGCATCGTCCAGCGTGTTGCGCGCCAGGATCACGGCGGCACGTGCGCCGTCGTGGCGAGCTCGCGCTTCGTGTACGTCGGTAATGGCGGTGAGACCGACCTCGAAGCGCTGATCCGCCTGCTCAAGTTGACGGCCGACAGCTTTTTCCTCGGCTTCCGCCGACGCCAAGTTGGTCTGCGCCGTCAGCACCGCGAAATAGGCTTCGGCGACACGCACCAGCAGGGCATCGTTGGCGGCATCGTAGTCGGCGTCGCCGCGCGCAGCCTGGGCACGGGCAGCACGCAGATTCATGTAGTCGCTGTGGTCATAGATCGACTGCTGCAGATTCAATCCCAAGCCGCTGTTGCGGCTGGTGGTGCTGAATGTCTCATCCAGGTTCGTGACCGGATTGCGTGTCGTCCCCTCGAATCCGGAGCGGCTCTTGGTATAGCTCGCCGTCACCTGCGGCAGCAGGGCAGAACGTGCGAGCGGGATGCCCTGCTGGGCACCCAGTCGAGCGGCCTCGACGGCCGCCAGCTGCGGGTCGCTGGCGCGGGCGCGATCATAGATTTCGATCAGGTCGGCCGCAGAAGCGGTGGTGCAGACAAGACCTGCGACTGCCAGCGCCAGAGCGCTCAGGCGAAATGCGATTCGGTGCGACATGGGGCGATCCTCGTTCCTTGTGTGGTTGCGCTCAAAGCACAAAACGCTTTGGCGGGGCCGCATGTGTCAAATACGGCAAATCGGTTTCAAACAGGCTGGTTTCGCTGAATTGGGAAGCACCGAGACGGGTGATGAGCACCGCCGACATCGCCGGCGATTCGCCGCGCACCAGGAACATGCGACCACCGATACCGAGCCAGGTGCGCAGCACATCGGCTTCGCGATAGACGGCGCCGGTGACGGCGATCACGTCAAAGGTGCGGTGCGGCAAAAATCCGCTCAGGGCATCCGCAGTGACGACGCGCGTGTTGGCAATCCCGGCACTTTGCAGCCGCTGCTCGGCTGCGGCGGCGAACTCACCACGGATCTCGACGCTGGTGACATCGCGTGCCAGCAGACCCAGACAGGCAGTGAGGAATCCGGAACCGGTGCCGATTTCGAGCACGCTGTCGCCGCCCAGCACTTCAAGCGCTTGCAGCACGCGGCCTTCAACCACCGGCTTCATCATGCATTCGCCATGACCCAGCGGCAGTTCGACGTCGGCGAACGCGAGCGCACGATGCTCGGTCGGCACAAAGTCTTCGCGACGAACACGAATCAATGCATCAAGCACGCGCGGGTCGGTGACATCCCAAGGACGCACCTGTTGCTCCACCATGTTGAAGCGGGTGCGTTCGATATCCAGATTCATCCGTAGTTCCTGATACGAAAAGGCGGTTAGGGTACCAGTCGCCATTTCAAGGTGCGCAGGTTCGCAGCCTGGGGGCCGGTGATTTAGTGCCGGAAGTCACCAACACACGATGACCTTCGTCACAGACCCCAAGGCTCGGCATAATGCGGCCGATGAAACGTGACACGATGAATTACACCGTGGTCGGCGGCGCGGTGTTGGCGACGCTGGCCCTCCTGTTCCTGACGCTGCTCCGCATCACCGGTACGCGCACCGGAGAAGACGGTTATCTCGCACATTATGACAATGTCACCGGGCTTGCCGCCGGGGCACCTGTCTTTTATGAGGGTTTCCGTATTGGCCACGTCAGCGCGATTGCACCCGAACGCCGTGCCAACCAGACCCGCTACCGGGTTGACCTGGCGATCCGCGGTGATTGGCCGATTCCGCGGGACTCGATCGCCAAACTAGCGTCGACCGGATTGCTGGCCGACATCTCGATCGCGATCAGCGAGGGCGACTCCTTGCAGATGCTCAAGCCCGGCGATGAGTTGAAATCCCAGGGCGGCGGCGACCTGTTCGGGGCGATGAATGAACTCGCCGGCGAAGTCACCGCGCTCAGTCGTGAACGCATCCGGCCGTTGGTGGAATCGCTGCAGACCCGCGTTGACCGCATCGGTGGTGAACTGGAATTGGCCGCGCCGGCCCTGCTCGCCGACGCGAAATTGCTGCTGACGCGGCTGAATCAGGCTTCGCTCGCCATGAACGAGGTGTTGTCGACGCGCAATCGCGAAAACGTGGCGACCACACTCGAAGGACTCGCCGCCACTGCCGAAAATGCTCGGCAACTGACCACGGAACTGCGCGCCACCCAACAAAAGCTCGATGCGCTGATGAATGAGGCCAATGCGATCGCCAGCGAAAATCGCCCCGCACTGAAGGATGCGATCGCCGACCTCGCGCAGATCACCGGATCGCTCGCGCGTCGCGTCGATGCCATCGCCTACAATCTGGAATCGTCGAGTCGAAACTTCAACGAATTTACGCGCGAGATCCGCAAGCATCCGAACCGCCTGCTGTTCACGCCACCGGCCGACAACGTCAAGGTGGAAAAGCAATGAAGTGGCTCATCCTGAAGATCGCGATCGTCGCCGCGCTCGCCGCGTGCGCGGCGACGGCGGTCCCCGATGTCGCCTATTTCCGTATGCCGACGTATGCGTTGGCCGAACCGGCATCGGGCGTCGAAACGAAATGGACCTTGCCCATCCTGGTCGAGCCGCTGCGCGCCAATGGCGTCTACAACGATCAGTCCATTCTCTATGCACTGAAACCCGAAGGCAGCATCAAGGCCTATCACTATCAACTTTGGGACGATGCGCCGGGGGTGATGCTGCAGCGGCGCCTGATCGACATGCTGCGCGCGCGACGTGCCAGCAAGCTGGCGACAGATCGCTTGCCTGCCGTAATCGACGCGATCCGCATCAGCGGCACCATCGAACGCTTCGAACGCATCCAGACGCCAAGCGGCTGGATGGCGCGAGTACGCATGGAACTGCGCGTCGAGCGCGATGCGCAAGCCGCACCCTTGCTGCTGAGCGAATACGGTGCCGATGTGCCGGCCGACAGCGACACCATCGAGTCGAGCGTGCGCGCATTTGCGCGCGCCATCGACGTGAGCCTGGACGCGTTCTGGTCCGAACTCGCGACCGTGCCGATGCAATGAACGCGCGGCTGCGACTGTCGGAGGGTGAACGCGCGCGACTGCTCGGGCTGATCGGCATCGAACGGCATGTGCTGCGAAGCGCGGAGGCGACGCCGAATGCGGCGGACGACGCAGTGGCGGCAGCGCCACTGATTGCGGTCGTGGCTGAAAAATCGACCCCGCCACGTCGCGCACCGACCCCCGACGCGGCGCTACCGCGAGCAACGCCGGCGAGCAGTCGCACGTCCCTGCTCGACGAACTCGGCGACAGCGCGCGTGCGCCGAAACTGCTGCTGATTGTGGAGTCGCCACGCGCGCCGGACCCGCGCACGAAGCCGATGTTCGCAGCCATCCGCAGCCTGCTGCCACCGCACCAGATCATCGACGCCGGCGATACGCCAGAACAATGGCCAAGTGTCGTGATCGCACTCGGCGGGAGTCATCAGCCACCGCCGGAAACGCGCTTCGTGCAGTCGTTGTCGCTGCAGTATCTGCGCGGCAACGCCGCCGCCAAGCGCGCACTGTGGCGATCAATGCGGACGCTGCTCCGACCAACACGCGGCACCTGAGTGGCGGCCGCCTTCGACCTCTCCGCGCACGTACGCGCGATGACCGAAAGCGATCTCGACGAGGTCGCAAAGGTCGAAGGCCGCGCCTACGAATTCCCGTGGACGCACCAGATCTTCCGCGACTGTCTGCGTGCCGGCTATGGCTGTTTCGTATTGGCGACCCATGTTGAGATCATCGGCTACTTCGTGCTGTCGGTCGCCGCCAATGAAGCGCATGTGCTCAATGTCTGCGTAGACCCGAGCGAGCAAGGCAATGGCTATGGGCGACGCCTGATGAAGCGCATGCTCGACCTGGCGCGCTGGCATCGCGCCGAGCGCGTATTCCTGGAAGTGCGCCCGAGCAATCCGGGCGCGATCAAGCTCTATCTCGATCTCGGTTTCCGCGACATCGGCCGACGGCCGCGCTACTACCCGGCACGCAACGGCCGCGAAGACGCGATCGTGATGTCGTACGAGTTTCCGATGGCGTTGAACTAGGCCGACAGCACCGCTTCAAGGCGCGCGAGCGCACCCCTGAGGTCTGACTGCACCGAAAGTGCACGCGCCGCCGCGCGCAGGCTGGCGAGTTTTTTCGCGTCATCCAGGATCGACTGCGTCACTACTGCGATCGCGTCGGCATCCAGGTTCGTCGCCAGCACTGCACCCCTTGCCGCTGCACGCGCAATGCGTTGCGGCTGGTCTGACTGCGTTGGCACGGCCACGATTGCAGCGCCGAGTTCGAGCGCCTGCACCAGCACATCACCGCCGGTACTGACGACGCAGTGCGCATGTTCGATCAAGGCCATCAATTCGCGATTGGGCAGACCCGCGACTTCGTGATGACCGTCCGCATCACCTGCTGACCGAGAAAGCGCATTCGGACCGGCGACCAGGACGGTGTTCGCCCTCAGCTTTACGGCCGCGGCACGCATCACCGCGACCGGCTCGGCGCCGTTCGCGGCACGACCACCGCCGCCCGGACAGAGCACGACGAATTCGCCGCTGCGAAGTTGCGGCCAATGCGTCCGCAACCAGTGCGCGGCGTCCGTCATTCGCTCGCTGATCACACCCAACGCAAACTGTCGCGCGCGCGGGAAGCAGCGCAGCAGAAGACGCTGCCAGAGATTCGCCGGTGGCAGCGCGAATGCCGCCTGCGCCCACCACAATGCGTCGATGTGGCGCAGCCGCGACACGCGCAGCAACTTGCGTCGCGAACTCGGCCGTGAGGCGATGCAGATGGTGTGCGCCCCGCCCGCCTTCGCCGCTCGCAACTGCGCGGCGCGGCCGGCGTTGTCGAATACCACCACGCGCGGTCGCAAGAACTGGATTGCGGCCACAACAGCGGCCGTCTCCTGCGTCGCTGAACGTTCCAGCCAGGTGCTGGGCCATGCGACGGCTGTGGCGTAGCGTGCGTGCCGGTTCAATAGAAAATGTACGCGGCATTGCGAATTGCGCAGCAGCAGCTGTCGCGCCAGCAGATCACAGCGCAGGTATTCGCCCGCGCCTTCCGGTCCGGAGACCGGAATGAACAGGACGTCGCAGCCTGCGTCGCTCACAACTTCGCGCGTTGCTCGCGCATGACCTGAAGCTGCGCGTTCCAGTCGGCCAGACGCGCGCGCTCCTGGTCGACGACCGCCGCCGGCGCATTGGCGACGAAGGTCGCGCTCGCGAGCTTGCTCTCGCACTTCCTGATTTCGCCTTCGACGCGGGTGATTTCGCGATCGAGACGCTTCTTCTCGGCATCGAGATCGATCAAGCCGGCGAGCGGAATCAGCACGCGCAACCCACCGACGATCGCCGTCGCGGCCGCGGGTTCAGCTTCGCCTGCAGCGATGAAGCGTGGCGATTCGGCGCGCGCCAGAAAAGTGATCTGCGCGGCGTACTTGTCGATGCGCCTGCGATCATCGTCGTCGCCACCGGCATACAGCATCGGTATCGCCTTGCCCGGTGAAATGCCCATCTCGCCGCGAATGCGGCGCACGCCCATCAGCACATCTTTCAGCCACTGAACTTCGGCCGCCGCAGCGCTGTCGGTCGCGATGTCAGCGGCCTCGGGATAGCGTTGTGTCGCGATGAACTGACCGGTCGCGATGCCGAGCTTCGGCGACACGTGCTGCCAGATTTCCTCGGTCACGAACGGGATCATCGGATGCAACATGCGCAACACGGTTTCCAGCACATACAGCAGCGTGTGCTTGGTCGAATCCGCGGCGACGGCGTCTTCGCCTTGCAGCGCCGGCTTGGTCAATTCCAGGAACCAGTCGCAGAACTCGTTCCAGGTGAATTCGTACATCGCCTGCGCGGCGAGATCGAAGCGGTAGTCGGCAAGTTGCGCATGCACTTCGGTCACGGTCGCCGCGAGGCGCGTCAGGATCCAGCGCTCCGGCTCGGTGCGCGCGATCGGAGCACCGGTCGGCGCAATGTAAGTTTCGGTGTTCATCAACACGAAGCGCGCCGCATTCCACAGCTTGTTGCAGAAGTTCTTGTAGCCCTCGCAACGGCTGAAGTCGAACTTGATGTCACGGCCATGCGAGGCCAGCGAGGCGAAGGTGAAGCGCAGTGCATCGGCGCCGACGGCGGCAATGCCCTCTGGAAATTCCTTGCGCGTCGCCGCTTCGATCCTCACCGCGTCCTTCGGCTGCATCAGTCCCACGGTGCGCTTGGCGATCAGATCGTCAAGCGAGATGCCATCGATCAGATCGAGCGGATCGAGCACATTGCCCTTCGACTTCGACATCTTGTTGCCGTCGCGATCGCGCACCAGTCCGGTGATGTAAACGTGCTTGAACGGCACTTGCTGGGTGAAGTGATCGGTCATCATGATCATCCGCGCCACCCAGAAGAAAATGATGTCGAAGCCGGTGACCAGTACCGAGGTCGGCAGGAAGGTATCGAAACCGTATTTCTGCATCGCATCAGGTTTGGGCCAGCCGAGCGTGGAATGCGACCACAGCGACGAGGAGAACCAGGTCTCGAGCACGTCGTCGTCGCGCCGCAAGGCACCGATATATCCCGCAGCCGCAGACTGGGTGCGCGCATCGTGTTCGCTGCGTGCGACGAAGATCTCGCCGTTCTCGCCGAACCACGCGGGAATGCGATGCCCCCACCACAACTGCCGCGAGATGCACCAGTCCTGGATGTTGCCGAGCCAGTGACGGTAAGTGTTGATCCAGTTCTCGGGCACGAACTTGACGTCCCCGCGCTCGACCAATTCGAGACCGCGCGCCGCGAGCCCGTCCATCTTCACGAACCATTGGTAGGTGAGGTACGGCTCGATCACCTGACCGCTGCGATCGCCTCTAGGCACCATGAGTTTGTGCGGCTTTTCCTCGACCAGCAGTTCGAGCGCAGTCAGATCCGCAAGCACCGCCTTGCGCGCGACATAGCGATCGAGCCCGCGATATTTTTCCGGGGCGTTGTCGTTGATCTTCGCGGTGGGCGTAAAGATGTTGATCATCGCGAGACTATGACGCTTGCCGATCTCGTAGTCGTTGAAGTCATGCGCCGGCGTGATCTTGACGCAGCCGGTGCCGAATGCCTTGTCCACGTAGCTGTCCGCGATGATTGGAATCTCGCGATCGGTCAGCGGCAATTTGAGCGTCTTGCCAATCAGATGGGTGTAACGCTCGTCTTCCGGATTGACCGCGACAGCGACGTCGCCGAGCATGGTTTCCGGGCGCGTGGTCGCGACCACGAGTTGCCCGGAACCGTCGCTCAATGGATAAGCGATCGACCACATCTTGCCGGTCTCTTCCTCGCTGATCACTTCCAGATCGGAAATTGCCGTGAGCAGCACCGGATCCCAGTTCACCAGGCGCTGGCCGCGGTAGATCAGGCCCTGTTCGTGCAGGCGCACGAAGGTTTCGGTGACCGCTTCCGACAAGCCCGCGTCCATGGTGAATCGTTCGCGCGACCAGTCGCCGCTGACGCCCATGCGCCGCATCTGGCGGCTGATGGTGCTGCCGGACTCTTCCTTCCACTGCCAGACACGCTCGACGAACTGTTCGCGGCCGAGGCCATTGCGCGTTTGTCCTTCGCGTTCAAGCAGGCGACTGACGACCATCTCGGTGGCGATACCGGCATGGTCGGTGCCGAGCTGCCACAGCGCACGCTTGCCGCACATGCGCTGGTAGCGGATCAGTGTGTCCATGACCGTATGCTGGAAGGCGTGCCCCATGTGCAGCGTGCCGGTGACGTTCGGCGGCGGCAACATGATCGTGTACGGCGCGCCATCACCGCTCGGCGCGAAGTAGCCACTCGCTTCCCACTGCGGATACCAGCGCGATTCGATGTCCTTCGGATCAAAGCTCTTGTCCATGCGCGACTCCACTGCGCCGCGGTGTCACCGCAGCGATTGCTGTATTCGAGGATTGGTCGCCGCGACACGAAAACGCCGGCAACCGAATGTCTGCAAGGCTAACACGGACGTGTGGTGTGGCTGACCGAATGCCGAAAGAGCATCGCGGCTTCCGCCGCTCCTACATTCCTCCGTGAGGCTTCAATTGGGGATGTAGGAGCGGCGGAAGCCGCGATGCCTTTCAATATCGGTTGCGGCCTCCAAACCCGGCACCGTACGCTCGGATCATTCTCGCTGCCGGTTCTTGCACATGCGCCTCGTCATCAAACTCGGATCGTCGACAGTCACCCGCGACGGCGTGCTCGATGCGCCGCGGCTGATCGACTATGCGCGTGCCATCGTCGCCTTGCGCAGCGCCGGACATCAGGTAGTGCTGGTCAGCTCCGGTGCGGTCGCGGCCGGACGTGCGGCGATGTACGGCAGTGAACGCGAGACCGTCGTGGTCGGCAAGCAGATGCTGGCCGCAATCGGGCAACCACGATTGATGGCGCTGTACGGCGAACTGTTCGGCCACTATGGCGTGACCGTTGCGCAGGTATTGCTGACACGCGCCGACCTCGAAGACCGCCGCCGCTATCTGAATGCACGCAACGCCTTCGAAGCGATGCTCGCCGCCGACGTCGTGCCGATCGTCAACGAGAACGATACGGTCGCGACTGAGGAAATCCGCGTCGGCGACAACGATCAACTCTCCGCGCTGGTGGCGTCTCTGGTCGATGCGCGCCTGCTGGTGCTGATGACCGATCAAACTGGGCTGTTCGACGCGAATCCGCGCACTCATCCAGCGGCAAAACTCATTGAACGCGTCGATGACGCCGACATTCCGCAGGCGATCTGGCAGGCGGCGGGCGGCAGCGCCGGTACGCTCGGCACCGGCGGCATGCTGACCAAGTTGAAAGCCGCCGAGATCGCGCGGCGCAATGGCGCCGAGGTGATCATCGCTGACGGCCGCGAACCGGAAAAGCTGATGGCAATGGTCGATGGTGCGGCGATCGGCACACGCTTCAGCGCGGTCTCGGCGCCACTCGATGCGCGCAGCCGCTACATCCTTGCCGGCCTGCGCGATGGCGTCGGCGTGCGCGTCGATGCCGGCGCCATCAACGCGCTGAAGTCCGGCAAGAGCCTGTTGGGCGTCGGCGTGCGCGCTGTCGACGGCGAGTTCGACCGCGGCGACACGGTCGATGTCTGCGATGACGCCCGCAAGCTGCACGCGCGCGGCATCGCCAATTACGCAGCGAGCGAACTGCGCCGCATCGCCGGCAAACGCTCGACCGATGTGGCCGCCATCCTCGGCTACGACTACGGCCCCGAATTCATCCACCGCAACGACCTGGTGATGTGGTGAACGAAGCAAACTCAATCCACGAACTTGCACGTGCCACACGCACAGCGTGGCAATCGTTGCGGCGTGCGCCGAATGCGCAACGGCAACAGGTACTGGCGGCACTCGCCGATCGCCTGATCGCATCGATCGGCGCCATCGAATCCGCAAATCGCATCGATCTCGATGCCGGCAGCGCCGCCGGACTGGATACGGCCATGCTCGACCGTTTGCGTCTCGATGCGCCGCGCATCCAGGCTCTGGCCACGGATGTGCGCAGTCTGATCGACCTGCCCGACCCGCTCGCCGCGCGCTTCGACGAACGCGTTTTGCCGAATGGCTTGCGTCTGCACCGCCGGCGCGTGCCGATCGGCGTGCTCGGCGTGATCTACGAGTCGCGCCCGAATGTCAGCGTCGATGTCGCCGCACTCGCGATCAAGAGCGGCAATGCCGCGGTGTTGCGCGGCGGCAAGGAGGCGAACGCGACGAATCGCGCGCTCGCCGCCATCGTGCAGGCGGCGCTTGCACAATCCGGATTGCCGGAAGCCGCGATCAGCCTGATCGAATCGACCGATCGCGCACATGTGCTGAGCCTGCTGAAACTCGACGATTGCATCGATCTGATCATCCCGCGTGGCGGTGCGGCACTGCACGCGTTCTGCCGCGAACACGCGCGAATGCCGGTGATCACCGGCGGCATTGGCATTTGTCATCTGTACGTGGACGAACATGCAGATCTTGATCGCGTCGTCGCCGTCATCCGCAATGCCAAAGTGCAACGCCCGACCGTGTGCAATGCGCTCGACACCGTGCTCGTGCATCGCGCGGTCGCGGAACGCGTATTGCCCGCGATCGTGCGTACGCTCGCTGCCGACGGCGTCGATTTCCGCGCCGATACCGAGGCGCTGGCGATCGTCGCGGGCGCAGTCGGCGATACACCGCAGTTTTCCGATCGCGTCATTGCCGCGGGCCCGGAAGACTTCGACACCGAGTGGCTGTCGCTCGTGCTCGGCCTGAAAATCGTCGAGTCGCTGGACGCCGCGATCGCACATATCGACGCGCATTCCAGCGGTCACTCGGACGGCATCCTGACCAAAGACGCGGCGTCGGCGCACGACTTTCTGGAACGCGTCGATTCCGCTGCCGTCTACTGGAACGCGAGCACACGCTTCACCGACGGCGGCCAACTCGGTCTCGGCGCCGAAGTCGCGGTATCGACCCAGCGCATCCATGCACGCGGCCCGATGGGGCTCGAAGAACTGACCAGCTACAAGTGGGTCATTGAAGGCGATTACCACTCACGCGCCTGACCCACTAGGCAGCACGGCGCCGGCTTCGCTATGGTCGGACAATCTTTCCAGCCGCCGAGACCAGCATGAGCGCCACCGCAGTCCCGCAATTGTCTGTTCGCGCCATCGTGCTGGCGGTGCTGTTGGCGATGATCCTCGCTGCGGCAAACACCTATCTCGGCCTGTTCGCGGGATTGACGATCGCCTCGGCGATTCCTGCGGCCGTGGTGTCGATGGCAGTATTGCGCGCGCTGGGCGGCGGCCACATTCTCGAGAACAACATCGTGCAGACCGGCGCCTCGGCCGGTTCGTCGATCGCGACCGGTGTGATCTTCACGGTACCGGCGCTGGTGATGCTCGGCTACTGGACCGAATTCAAATACGGCTGGGTGTTGGCGATCGCCGGACTCGGCGGCTTGCTCGGCGTGCTGTTTTCGATCCCTCTGCGACGCTCGATGATCGTCGAACAGAACCTCGCGTTTCCGGAAGGCAAGGCCGCCGCTGAAGTGCTGAAGGCCGGTGAAGGCGGCGGCGCCGGCGTGAAAGTGTTGGCCGGTTCGAGTCTGCTCGGTGGCTTCGGCAAACTCGCGGCCGCGAGTGGTTTGCGACTGATCCCGGACAGCGCCGCCGCCGCCGGCTGGGTCGGCAAGGGCATTGCGTATATCGGCACCAATCTGTCGCCGGCCCTGCTCGGCGTCGGCTACATCGTCGGCTTGAACATCGGCATCGTCATCGTCACCGGCGGCGTCATCGCCTGGCATATCGCGATTCCCATGTATGCCGCCTTCTTCCGCGACTACGACCCGGCACTCGCACAGACCATCGCCGGACTGGATGCGACCAGCGCCGCCTTCGCGATCTGGTCGGCGCAGATCCGTTATCTCGGCGTCGGCGCCATGTTGATCGGCGGATTGTGGACGATCTTCGCGCTGCGCAATTCGTTATTGACCGGCATCCGCAGCGGCCTCGCCGCCGCTCGCACCACCGGTCCGGATATGCGCGCCGAAACCGAGCGCGACATTCCGATGCGCTACATGCTGATCGGCTTGGTGCTGTTCACGCTGCCCTTGCTCGCTTTGTATCAAGCCATCGTCGGACAGTGGATGGTGAGCATTCCGATGACCCTGATCATGATCACGGCCGGCTTCCTGTTCGTGTCGGTGTCCGCGTACATGGCCGGCCTCGTCGGTTCATCGAACAACCCGGTCTCCGGCATGACCATCTGCACCATCCTGTTTGCGGCCATCGTGCTGATGCTGATGCTCGGCCGCGATTCGACGCTCGGCCCGGTCGCAGCGATCATGATCGGTGCCGTTGTTTGCTCGGCGGCCTGCATCGGCGGCGACAACCTGCAGGACCTCAAGTGCGGCCAGATCGTCGGCGCGACGCCGTGGAAACAGCAGGTGATGCTCGCGATCGGCGCGGTGTCCTGCGCGCTGATCATGGCGCCAGTGTTGAATCTGTTGGCGCAAGCCTATGGCATCGGCGCACCAACCGCCGCGCATCCGAATGCATTGCCGGCACCGCAGGCGACACTGATCGCTTCGGTTGTGCGCGGCATCTTCGGTGGCGCGCTGCCGTGGATGACGATCGCGATCGGTGCCGCCATCGGCGCGACGATCATCGCCATCGACGAGACGCTGAAGCAACGCGGCGCCAAATTCCGCACGCCGGTGCTGGCTTGCGCGGTCGGCATCTACCTGCCGCTGGAAATGACCGTGCCGATCTTCCTCGGTGGTCTGATTACCTGGTTCGTCGAGCGGAAACTGAAGGTCCGCGACGACGAGACGCGCGAACGCGTGCACCAGAAAGGCGTGCTGTTCTCGGCCGGCCTGATCACCGGCGAAGCCTTGATGGGCATCATCATCGCGGTGCCAATCGTTGTCTCCGGTCGCGGCGATGTGCTCGCCTTGCCCGAGCAGTATCAAGCCGGACAGTGGCTGGGTCTGTTGTTCGTGTTCACCGTTGCGTATCTGCTCTATCGCACCGTGACGCGCCAACAACTCTCTACTGTGGCCCCGGAAAACTCTCCACATACTTGATGGTGAAGTCGGGAAAGCTGTCGACCATCTGGATCTTGTAGTCGGGAAAGGATTCGACGATTTGCCAGCGGCCGGGCTTGTCGGGAAAGCTCTCGACGACTTGCACATGCAGGTCGGCGAAGCTGTCGACGACCTTGACCTTGTAGTCGGGAAACGAGGTGACGAACTGGATGCGGCCGTAGATCGTGGCGACGTCGGGCGCGCTGTCGGCGAGCGTGATCGGCGCGAACAGCAGCAGGGCAAACAGCTTGCGTATGATCATCACGGCATCTCCGCTGCGAATTCACCCTCTCTCCTGCCCCTCTCCCGTCAAGGGAGAGGGGAAAGACCCCAGGCGGTCGAAGCCTACTCCGCGACTACCGCCACGTGGGCCGCTTCGCCGCTCAGCGTTTTCGCACGATTCACCAAGTCGATGAATTCGCGCTGGTAGCCGAACCGATCTTCATTGCGCGCGGCCGTGGCGAGCTTGCTGATCGCGGCCAGATCGAAGGTGCCCAGATGTTCGCCACCGCGCAGCCGGTCGGCGAAGGCCGCAACCGCAGCGGCAAATTGCAATCGCGGGCTGGCGGCCTTGCGCACTTCACTGGCCAGAATCGGGCTGTCGATCAGCTTGCTGACCTCGGCATCCGGCTGCTTGTAGCGCAACTTCAGATGTGCGAGCTCGGCACCACGACCGGGCTTCGCCTCCGCCTTGCCATAACGCAAGGGATCGCTGTGTTCGCCGCCGCTGCCCACGAGCGCCAACTCGTAAATCGCCGTGACATCGTGGCCGGCACCGATTTCACCAGCGTCGATCTGGTCATTGTTGAAGTCCTCGCGCGCCAACATGCGGTTCGAATAACCGATCAGTCGATATTCGGCCACTTGTTGCGGATTGAACTCGACCTGGATCTTCACGTCCTTGGCAATCGTGAACAGGGTCGAGCTCATCTCCTCGACCAGCACCTTGTGGCCCTCGTTCAAGGTGTCGATATAGGCGTGGTTGCCATTGCCAATGTCGGCCAGTTGCTCGGACAGTTCGTCGTTGTAGTTGTCCTGTCCGAAGCCGAGCGTGGTCAGCGATACACCGCCCTTGCGCTTTTCGGCCACGATTGTCTTCAATGCTTCGGTGTCGACGGTGCCGACATTGAAATCGCCATCGGTCGCCAGGATCACGCGGTTCACGCCGTTCTTGATGAAAGCCTGTTGCGCCGTCGCGTAAGCGAGCTCGATACCCGCGCCACCATTGGTCGAGCCACCCGCGGCGAGCTGATCCAGCGCCGCAAGGATCGTCGCGTGATCGGCACCCGAGGTGGGCGGCAACACCAGCCCGGCGGAACCGGCATACACGACGATGCTGATGCGATCTTGCGCGCGCAACTTCGGCACCATCTGCTTGAAGCTTTGTTTCAGCAGTTCGATCTTGTCCGGCGATGCCATCGAGCCGGAGCTGTCGATCAGGAACACCAGATTCGCAGCCGGAATTTCCGCGGCTGCGATCTCGTAGCCCTTGATGCCGACCAGGAAAAGATGACGCTTCGCATTCCAGGGTGCTGGTGCGATTTCGGTGTGCACGGCAAACGGCGTCAAGCGCGAAGTTGGCGCGGTGTAGGCGTAATCGAAGTAGTTGATGAATTCTTCGGCGCGCACGGCATCGGCTGGCGGCAACTGACCCTGGTTCAACATGCGCCGCACATTGCTGTAGCTGCCGGTGTCGACGTCGATACTGAAGGTCGAGACCGGCTGCTCGGCGACACGCATCACACCATTGTCCTTGTCGGTGGCGTAGTTCTCGGTATTGAACGGGCTCTCCAGTGTGGGGTACGGCGTCGGCATGGGCATCTGCGAAACGGCCACGGCGCCAGCGGTCGTACTGATCTGCGCGCTGGCCTCCTTCGGTGCCTCGCGTGACGGCGGCGGGGGCGGCGGCGGCGGCGGCTCAAGCTGCGTGATCTCGATCGCTTCCAGTTGGTCGGCTTCGGCCAGCTTGCGTTCGTCTCGCAGGTTCTGCCGGCGTCCTTCATTCTCGGTCTTGGCAAGCACGGCTGCATCGTCCTTGCCGACTTGCGCTTCCGACCGCTGTTCAGCGGTCTCGCGCATGGAACACGCACTCATTCCGATCATCAAACCTGCAGTGATCGCCAAAACCAGATTCTTTCGCATCAACATGGCCGTACTCCTGTTCGTTGGGGGCAGGGCATGCAACGCGACGACCGCGGATTCGGGGTTCGGGAATTTTCTTGCGCGGTAATGCTGACTGGACTACACAGGGCTCATGGCGCAATTCCCGAGCACGCAGTGGAGCCTGATCCGGCGCAGTGGCGAGACGCCGTCGCAGCGGCACACCGCGTTCGGACAACTCGCGCTGGCTTATCGCAAAGCCATCCTCGCGTTTTTTCGCGCACGACTCGCGGCGACGGATGCCGAAGACGCCACCCAATCTTTCCTGACCGCGAGTTACGAACATCACTGGTGGGCGCGCGCCAATGCGGACGTCGGCAGTTTTCGCGGCTTTCTGCTGATGCTGCTGCATCGGCATCTCGGTCATCTTCGCGCCGCCGCTGGTCAGCCGGGCGGCGACCCGGCGCTGATCGATGCCATGCCCGATCCGCAGCCGTCGGCCGAACAGCAATTCGACACGCGCTTCGCTCTGGTGCTGACCGCTCGCGCGATCGACACGCTGCGCACCCGTTATCGCGAACGCAGTCGTGGCGATGTGTTCGAGCAACTGTTGCCGCTGATGAGCGCACCCCCAGAACACGGCGAACTGAAACTCAGCGCCGAGCGCATGCAGATGCCGGCGAATACGCTGACGATCGAATTGCGACGCCTGCGCGCAAGATTGCGCGAGCAACTGCGTGCCGAACTGATGAATCTCTGCGCCGATCAAGCGAGTTTCGAATCGGAATGGATGATGCTGCAGCAGGTACTCGATGGTCGTGGCTGAGCTGGCTTCGAATTGAACACGATCGGCGGGGCGAGCGCGGCGAACTGATCAACTGAATCCTGCTGGACGCAAGGAGTGCCGATGAATCGCGAATTGGAAGTCTTTGTCGATGCCTGGCGGGAAGTCGGCCCAAAGCTTGAAGCGATGCGTGACCGCGCGCTGATCGATACGCCATTGCCGGTCGCGATGGCGCAACTGTCCAGCATGATCGATTCAGCGATTTTTCTGGAGCCACTCGTCGCGTCGTCGGGCTTGGTCGAGATGCAGCGGATCTTCGCCAAACTGCGGACATGAACAAGCTGATTCGAGCTGCCCAACAGGTCCAACAAGTCCTGGGCGATGCGGGAATTCCATTTTTGCTTTATCGGCGGTTTTGCGGCGCAGCGCCATGCCGAACCTCGGGTCACGCGCGACGTCGACGTATCGATCCTGACCGGCCTCGGCAACGAAGCCATGGTCATCGATGCCATGTTCGCGTCTTTTACCCCACGCATCGAAGACGCGCGTCACTTCGCGCTGCGCTATCGCGTATTGCTGTTGAACACTGGCGACGACATCGGCATCGACGCAACGCTTACCGCGCTGCCATTCGAGGCGGACATGATCGCGCGCGCGGACTCGATCTGAGCGCCGCAAGCCAAGAGCATCGCGACTTCCGTCGCTCCCACATCGAGCTGTCACATTTGCCACGTTCGCCGTAGTGCTGTCTTCGAAGCCAGGGGAAATCCGAATGACCACGCCGAACATCGACCCGACCCGCAGCGCCGCGAATCCGTCCGACTCGATCCTGATGACGCTGGCGCGCGCCGCGATGGCACCGGATGCGAGCGGTGCCGAGGTGACGTGGCCTTCGCTCGATCTGAACGACCCCAAACAACGCGAATTTGGCGACTACGAATTGCTTGAGGAGATCGGGCGTGGCGGCATGGGCGTGGTCTACCGTGCGCGCCAGCGCAGCCTCGATCGCGATGTCGCGATCAAATTCATCGCAGCGGGTTTGGCCGACAGTTTCAATGTTGCGCGCTTTCTCGGCGAGGCACGTGCCGCGGCGCGATTGATGCATCCGAACATCGTGCCGGTGCACGAGGTCGGATCGATCGACGGCGTGCATTATTTCTCGATGCCGCTGATCAAGGGGCGCACGCTGGCGCAGCTGATCGAGTCGGCGCCGATGCGGCCTGAACACGCAATCGCCTTGCT
>JAYUVY010000092.1:0-3370 GCA_043753835.1 Lysobacterales bacterium
AAGTGTGCGGATGCGAATTGTATTCCGGCTTCAAGGTACTCCGAGTCGGCCTCCGTCGCCGGAGCCGCCGACCCGATCAGAGCTCGTCACACAAGCCAAAGCGCGCTTCCGCAGAACACTCGTTGCAGGCGCGCTTGACGTCATCCTGGTTGGCGATTACGCAACCGATGAAACTCTGCGCTTCGGGGCGGTCGATGCGGTAATAGGGGTCTTTCGAGCCCTGGCACCAGTTCGTGGCACCCGACAGCACGGCAGAGATGGTCTTGTCTACTCGGCCATTGACCACCAGGAACGTGGCTGAACCGGAGTCGCCGAAACAGACTGCGTTGTCGCCAAGGCGGATGCTCTGACGGGGAACGAAGGAGTTCTCATGGACCGTGGTGATCGGCCCGAGCCTGGCGATGCGTTTCACGCCGTTCCCGCCGCCGAGATCCGTCATCGGGCCAATACCGCGGGTTGGTCGCTGGCCGGTGCGCTTGCTCCAGTTCAGACCGTAGCCGACGCTGACCGCCGAAGTTCCGCGCAGCATGTCGGCATTGAGTTCACCCGGGCCACGGATCGGCATGGGCTCGATGTCGGTTACCGGCTCCTCCAGAATGAGCGCGGCGACGTCTGGAGCGTTCTGCAAATTCGGTTCGACCCGTTGCGCAGTGCCGTCGTTCTTCAAGTCGGGGCGGAGAAAGTCCGGATGAGTCAGGCCGTGAGAGATGTCGACGCCGTCGCGTCGGCCGGTCACCGCGGCACGCCGAAAGATCGGGAAAGGCTCGCTGGTCTCGCTGGGCTTGCAGGCATATTCGCCGGTGAGATATTCGGCGTACGGCACGCCCTCGGAGGCCAGGAAACAACGAAAATCGTTCGCTGTCGCGATGGTATCGAAGGTGACCCACACCGCATCATGGTAGCCCTGGATACCGACATCCTCGGTGTAGTTGTACGCGGTGCAATGCGCCGCGGTCAGGATCACTTTCGACGAGATCAGGGCGCCGGAGCACGACTGTTCGGCGTAGGCCACCTGCGGCGACGCGCCTGGCGGCAGGTAGACGAAGAATTCATAGTAGCCGGCGACCGCCGGGTACTCTGAGCCGGTGTCCACCACTCCGTCGCTGGCTCCGGCCGCGCAAGACAACGCGGAAAACGCCAGCAGCGTTGCGTAGCGGACCTGGCCGCGAAATGCCGATGCCGACATGCCTGTTTCTCCCGGGAATGCGTTTGCCGGACTGACTGCGCCATGGGCCCAGGCAGCGAGCGCCTAGTGCCATGTACGCGCTGCCCATTCTCATGAATCCTGGCGAAGCCGTCAAACTCCCGCCGGGTTCCTCAGCGCGCGACCGACGCCGATAGACGATGGCGGCAACACGCCGTCCGTCAAGCATATCCAGCCGACCACCGACCAGCACGAAGCCATCGGCATCCAAAGCGCGTACCTGCGGAGAAAAATCCAGCTTGCCATCGAACCATGGTTTGACGGTGTGCCGGTGTGCCGTCGCCACCTCGTCCTCCAGCGCCGCCCCCGCCTGCCTTTTCAGTGCGTAGAAGGTGTTGCGCACGATCGTCAGCAGCCATGCCCGCGCGTTGCGGTCGGTGCGCATCAGTGCCAATACTGCACATGTTGGCGATTTATTCCCAGCCTGGCACCAGGCGGCGCAAAACCCCGGCGCCGGGAATATTCGCGCCAGTCGGGCGGTATACACCAGCAAACCGGCAATGCCGCCGGCCGAGGCAAGCTCATGCACAAGCCAACGGATATTGACGACGCTGATTCGTCCCCGCCAGAAATCGGGTCGCCCCCGGATCCGCCGGCACCCTGTTTCTGATGAAGGGTGGCGTGTTGGAAGCGAAGACCCTGGACGAGCTCGGCGGCGACGCGACGGTGCGAGATGCCATCTTCAGCTTCGTTCAGATCAGCGATAGTCATATCGGCTTTCACAGGGAACCCAACCCCGCCGTGGTCGCCTCGCTACAGAAGGCGATTGGCAAGATCAATGCGCAGCAGCGGGCGCCTGCTTTCATTATCCACACCGGCGATCTCGCCCATCTGTCCGCCAGCACCCCGATCGTGCTGTTCGCGCATATGCCGCTCTGGAACCTGTACCCGCAGTGGGGCTGGGGTACCGACGACAGCGCGCAGGCGCTGGGCTACCTGAAGCGTTTCGGCTCGGTAACCGTGCTCAACGGCCACATCCACCAGAAGGTGGAAGGCAACGTGACCTTCCACACCGCACGCCGCCACCATTCCACACCCGCGCCGCGGGTCCTTGCTTGCGCGTCCGCGTTGCGCATCCTCCTTTCTGCGCTCGCGCTCGCCGCAACGGCGACTTCGTGCGGCAACGTGCCGCAGGGCGCGGTCGGAGTCGCCCAGGCGGCAACAGATTTCCGCTTGGCGACAGGCAGCGTCATTGCCGCCGGCGCGATGACCAGCGGCACGTCCGAAGTCAGGGACATGGTCGCGATCAGCAATTTTGCCTTCCAGCCAGCCACGTTGACCGTCGCTGAAGGCAGCAAGGTTGTGTGGATAAACCGCGACGAGGAGCCGCACATCGTGATCAGCACCGGAGCCCGGTTTCCGTCGTCGCCGGCACTGGACACCGACGACCGCTACACAGCGGTATTGGCCACGCCCGGCAGCTACGGCTATTTCTGCTCGATCCATCCGCACATGGTTGGCACCATCATCGTCAAGTAGCGCCGCGCCGACGATCATTCGGCGCATCGCTTGCCGGGTGTTTCGTGACGGGAATCGCGGTTCCAGGGGCGGGAGCCGCCTGAAACAGCAAGCCAGCCCGGGTCCTGGGTTACAGTTGGATTAGCCGCCACACAGGGCAATCCATGGGGATGGACAGCAACAGCGCATCGGGGGGGGCAGGGTTTCCTCGTGGCAATCGATGGCGTACTGGCGCGCAATACGGCGGCGACCATCACCGGCACTGATGCCTTCGTGGTCATGGTCGAACGTACGAGGCTGGTTGATCTGGACAATGACGCGCCTTGATGGTGGCCTGTTGAGCTCCTGGCCGAAACGCAACCGAGAAGTGCGACAGTCGCCGCTATCCGGCGTCCATCCGCGGTACGCCTGTTCACCCATTCGGCCGCCAGAATCATGCAGATTCAGGAAGTAAAACGAGAACGGATCAGCCTGGTTGCCGGGGCGATTCTGGTCGTGGTCACGGTGCTGGTTGGCGCGATGGTCTTCTACGTCATGCAGCGGCATGCCGAAAATCTACTGCGAAGCAACCTTCAGTCGTCTTTGCACAATCGCGTCGAGCGGGTCCACTTGGAAATCCAGGGAGGCTTCGACCGGATAACGACGATTGTCAGCCGTCCCTTCATGATTGCTCAACTGCAACGCCTGAACGAAGATGCCGGCGACCAT
>JAYUVY010000093.1:0-3357 GCA_043753835.1 Lysobacterales bacterium
GCTGACCGTGGCATCCAAGCAACTCGACGACTACACCGTGTGCAATCAGGTGTGGCAACACATTGGCATGCCGATCCCGTTGAACCGTGTGCGGTTCGACATGCTGAAAGACTTGAAGGTCGAAGTATTCATTGACCGAGTGCGCGCCAAGGTGGCGTCGCATCAGGACGACATTCGCGCACTGTTTGGAGCACACCATGCTTGAGAATCTTCGATATGCGGTAGACGGCGCGCGCGATGGTATGGCGTGGCGCGAAGATCGTGAGGCGCGCGCGGCGGCCGCACAACGCCAGGCCGAGCTAGATGCGCAGGCGCAAGAGCGCTACGGCATGCAACTGGCCGAGCACCAGGCTGACCGGGCGCAGGCGGAGGCCGATCGCACAGAATTCGATCTGCCGGAAAAGCGTGCGCGCGCTGGCGCGACAAAGCGGCAAGAGAAAGAACGTGTAGGCCGTGAGAAAGCAGCGGCAGCATACGAAGCGCTGTTGCGCGGAGACACCAAGCCGACCGAGGACTTCTACACCAACGACGTGCCGGACGGGCATGACGTAAAGCTGCAGTTCCTTCCGGACGGAAGCATTCAAATGCAGCACCCGAACGGCACTGCGGTCGCAAAGAGTGCCGATGAGCTTTGGTTCGGAAAGGAAGATGGCACCGGCTTGGGCTTGTATCAGGTCGCATTCCCCGATCAAGCCATCGAAACGGTGCAGGCCGGCCGAAAGGAGCGCAAAGATCGCGCGACCAAACTCGAAGACGAAACCCGCTCGAACAATCAGCGCATGCGCGAGATTGGCGCGAGTCGTGCGCCCATGCCTCAGTACGCGATGGATGCCGACGGGAACATGGGACAGGTTGACGGCACATCGTTCCGTCCGGTCACTGGCCCTGATGGCAAGCCGATGCGCGGTTCGATTGGCGGGCGTGGTGGCGTCGGTCGCGATACGCGCACGGCGCTGCAGAAGAACCTTGAGTACCGCGCACAACTCGCGATCGCTCGCGACCAGTCTGGCGCACTGGCCGACATGGAACCGAACGAAGTCGCCGGTATGGTCGAAGCGATGGATCAAGCTGGCAAGTCTCGATCCGAGCAGATGAAGGTCGCGCTGTCGATGATGAACGCCGCATACAGTGAATTTGAAGACCCGGCAGCGATCACTGCGCGCGCGAGCGCACTGGTCGATGCGATTGGGCAGATCGCCGGCCCGGCGCCCACCATGCACGGGATCGATCATCAAGCGCCACCCGGCGGAAATAACCCCAACGACCCGTTGAGGATTCGCTGATGCCGACGCTTGCGGACATTCGTGCCAAGTATCCGCAATACGAGGATCTAAGCGACGACCAGCTTGCGCAGGGCATGCACCGGAAGTTTTACGCCGACATGTCGTTTGACGACTTCGCGAAGCGCATCCAGTATTCGCCGATTCCAGCGCCGGACGTGAACGCGCTCGATGTCGGCGGCAGCATGGTCGCGCAGGCGGCGCAAGGAACGGGCGATGTTGCAAACTCGCTGGCGCGCACGTCTGGCGCCGATCAGGGGGTTTTGTCCACTGCAGCCGGAGCTTTGTACGGCATGGCTGGAGACTTCTTGACGAAGCGCTCGGCCGACGTTCGCGAGTTCGCGGGCCAAGCAGCCAGCGCCATCACGTCGGCAGTCGGGTTTGGCGACGAAACCGCCGAAGACGTTTATCGGCGCACCAGCGCAGACACGCCGGAAATGCAGCGCTCGCGAAAAGAGAATGTCATTACGGGCGATATCACCAGCCCGTCGACCGTCAGCCTCGGCACCAACCCGACAGCGTATGGCATGGCGACAAACATCGGCGATACGGCTGCGCGCATGGCGCCGGTCATCGTCGGCGCTCGCATCAATCCGCTGCTCGGCATGGCCGGCGGCGGCATGCAAGGTTACGAAGGCGCCCGCACGGAAGAAGCAGACCGCATCGGTAACCTGCCGCGCGAACAGATTGTTGCCATGCCGCGTTTCCGCGAGCTTGTGGCCGAAGAAACTGGAAAGCCGTTCGAGGATGGCTATGCCGAAATCAGCGCCGCGTCGTCGCGCTTGTTCGATGGCCCTGGCACTGATGAAGACAAGGCCATCGCCGCAGCCGGCGCCAGGGCATTGCAGCGACTGAAAGACGAAGCCGGCAATGCGTCCGGCCTCGCATCTGTTCCGCTCGGCATGTTGCAGGGGTTCATTTTCACCGGAAAGATCGGCGGCGCCGTCTCCACTGCGGTTCGCGGAACGAGCACTGGCCTTGTAGGTGCGGCGCGCGCGGCAGCCGGAACAGCCGCCGGTATGACGGCCGCCGGACTCGGCGAAGCCGTGACCGAGGTCGGGCAAAAGGTGTCGTCAGCCTACGGGGCAACACTGGCGACGGGCGAAGAAGGTCGCAACCTGACCGAAGACACCGCGGCCGATGCCATTCTCGGGTTCGGTATGGGCGCAGGCACCAATGTCAGCCTGCCGAAGCCGAAGGTGATCGACAAGGTATTCGGCGGCGCAGGCGTCAATGCCGGCGATGTGCTGGGTGACGTAGGTGACGACACGGGTCCGGTCAAGGTTGAGCCGCAGCCAATGGGTCCGGGTCGCGCTGGCTACACCTTCGACGAAGACGGAAACGTCATCGAGGAACGATCTGGGCTGGCCTTGCCGCCGCCAGGTCCGCCGCCGCCAGGCACTGGCATGGGTCCGGCAGGACCGCTCGAAACCGACGCCGCAAACCCTGATTTCATGGTTGACCCGGGAGGGACGGCATCCGCCCCGGGTGACTGGCGAGCTCGTGAACAAGCACGTCGCGCACGTTCTGGTGGCCCGGGCATGGGGCCGTCTGTGGACGGTGCGCCGACGATGGCCGAGCCCGACATGGCGCAAGCCGCATTCGACTCGGCGATCGAGTCGATTCAGGCGACCATCGGCCGCAAGCCGACCAAGACATCACTCAAGGCGACGGCGGAAAGTGTGGCTGCGCGGTTTGGCGTGGATCCGGTGGCGTTGATCGAACGCAATGCCAACCCGGTTGTCGTCGCCCCTGTCGACGCAGCCGTCGAATCCCCCACAATTGCCCCAGCTACCCCCACAATTGCGCCGGCAGTCCCTGTAATTGCACCCGAGGTGCAGGGCGAACATCCGAATGCGCCGCAAATTGCACCTGTAGTTGCGCCGGTGCCGACCGGGAAAATGTGGCGGGCAGGCAAGAAAAGGCTTGCTGCGCAAACGCCCGACGGTACGTGGTTCACGCGCATCAAGCAGGGCGGTCGCTGGCAGCCGTGGCAGAAGCGCCGCAATTTCGACCCATCGGGCGCATTTGGGTACACGCCATTCACGCCGCCGACTGGCAACGTGCGCATCAATGG
>JAYUVY010000094.1:0-3351 GCA_043753835.1 Lysobacterales bacterium
GCTGACCGTGGCATCCAAGCAACTCGACGACTACACCGTGTGCAATCAGGTGTGGCAACACATTGGCATGCCGATCCCGTTGAACCGTGTGCGGTTCGATCAACTGGTCGACATGAAAGTTGAAGTATTCATTGACCGCGTGCGCGCCAAGGTGGCGGCGCATCAGGACGACATTCGCGAACTATTTGGAGCTCACCATGCTTGAGAATCTTCGGTATGCGATCGATGGCGCGCGCGATGGTATGGCGTGGCGCGAAGATCGTGAGGCGCGCGCGGCGGCGACGGAACGGCAGGCGATGCTCGATCAGCAAAATCAGGCCGACTATCAGCGCCAGATCAGCGAGCACGAGCAGGATCGCGCCATTGAAGCGAGCGATCGCGAGGAATTCGGGTTGCCCGAGAAGCGCGACCAGGCATCAAAGCGCAAGGAAGAGCGAGAGCGGGCGGCGCTTGTGACAAATTTCGGCCGCGCCATTGCGAAAGCAAAACGCGACAACGACATGTCCGGGTTCGACGAAATTTACCGGACAAGCGTGCCGGATGGGTTTGAATCGCAATCGTCGATTGAGCCTGATGGGCGCGTGAAGATCGTTCATTCGAACGGGACTGTTTACGCGAAGGACGTTGACGAGTACGTGTTTGGTAAAGAGGACGGTTCAGGCGGCGGCTTCGTCGATATCCTGTTCCCGGAAGGCATCCCGGATCGCGTTGCGGGCGAGCGCGAAAAGAAGCGAGCACGCGCTACGGAACTCGAAGACGAAGAACGCAAGAACGATTTTCGCATGCGCGAGATTGGTGCGATGCGCGCGCCGACACCGACACAGAGTTATGGCAGCGATGCCGATGGCAATCCGATGCTGTTTTCTGGCGCGACCGCTACCCCGGTGCGTGGCCCGGATGGTCAGCCGGTGCGCGGCGGCGTGGGCAAGAATAGTCAGTACGCAATGACGCCCTATCAAATGGCTGAATTTGAGCGAAAGAATGGTGCCGAACAGCAAAAAGCAGTTGCGTCTGCGCTCAAGCAGGCCAGTGAAGAACTCAGAGGCAAAGGCAATCCTGAGCAAGTTGAAAAGCGCGCTCGGGAAATCTTGAGTGCTCGCGAACGCATCACACAGCCACCAGAATACAGCGGCAATTTCTACGTCAACGGAATCGACGATCAGCAACCTGATGCCGCCTCTTACCCTGGCGCAAAGCAGGCGTCGGACGGTAATTGGTACGTCCAGCAGAACGGCCAATGGATGAGGGTCGAGTGATGCCAAAGCTCGTGCCTGTCGACTTCGATCCGTTTGCGCAGCCGGCGACCCCACGGCAGCCGCGACTTGTTCCTGTCGACTTCGATCCGTTTGCAGATACACAACCAACCCTCGCGGCCCAATCCGAAGCATTCGACGAAGAACACGGCACGTTTGAGAACATCGGCAACAGCTTGAAGCGCGGCTGGTATGGGATGAAATCTGGGGTCGCTGGACTGATGGAGTCTGATGCGATCGAGCGCGGCTCTGGCGCCGATGAATTTGGTGACGTGGTGCTTGGCACCGACCCCGGCGGCAATCCGATCTATGCCAGCGAAACAAGCCTTGGACGCCCGTCGCGCGCGGTTGACGTGGCGAAGGATGTCGCCGCAGGATCAGCCGCACGGCTCGCCGAATCGCACGTTGAAAACGCGAACGCAATTGCCGCTCTGCCGTCTCGTCCTGCAACCGCAGCGCTAACCGGGGCCGAGACGTTCGGCGAGGGCTGGGATGCGCTGAAACAAGATCCACTCGGCGTCATCGGTGATCTTGGTGTCGAGTCATCTGTGCAGATGCTGCCGGCGTTGCTTGCGACTGTTCTGTCTCGCAACCCTGCAGTCGCCGCCGCCGCCGCTGGCGCCAACAGTGGTGCCGTTGAGTTCGGCTCTGGCATTGTTGACTATCTTGGTCAGTCCGGAGTCGACACGACGAACAAAGAGGCGGTCGCAACCGCGCTCAAGGATCCGAAGACCGTCAGCGATGCGATGCGCTATGCACGCACTCGCGCTGGCATTGTCGGTTCGTTCGATGCTGCGTCTGGCGGACTTGCGAGCAAGGTTCTGGTGCCAGGGAAAGGGCTGGTCCGCGAGGGCGTTAATACGCTGATCGCGCAACCTGCCGCGCAGGCGGCAATGGGTGCTGGCGGAGAAGCGACCGCGCAACTCGTCACCACCGGTAAGGTCGATGCCGGCGCTGTTCTGGCGGAGGCGGTTGGCGAGGGATTCACCGCGCCCGTTGAGGCGGCGAGCTTTGCGCTTGAACGCCGGAAATCGGTGATCGACAAGGTATTCGGCGGCAAGGGCGTCAATGCCGGCGATGTGCTGGGCAACACCGATCCCGCGCCCGGCCTGCAGCCGATGCTGCCGGACGAGCCTGTTGACAATGTTGCGCCGATCCCGCGCGCACCAGTCACGCTTGACGAGTCTGGGAACCCGATTGCGGCTGAGCCGATCACCGGTATGCCTGCGCCGATCGGTCCGGCAGCCGTACCGTCGCCGCCTGATTTCATGGTCGACCCGGAAGGGACGGCATCCGCCCAGGGTGACTGGCGAGCTCGTGAACAAGCGAGACGCGCGCGTTCTGGTGGTCCGGGTATGGGGCCGACTGTAGACGGTGCGCCGACGATGGCCGAACCCGACATGGCGCAAGCCGCATTCGACTCGGCGATCGAGTCGATTCAGGCGACCATCGGCCGCAAGCCGACCAAGGCATCACTCAAGGCGACGGCGGAAAGTGTGGCTGCGCGGTTTGGTGTGAATCCGGCGGCGCTGATCGAGCGCAATGCGAATCCCATCCGTACGCCGACGCCGGAACCTGTTGCCGCGGCACCAGAGCCTGAACCTGCACCGCTGGCACTGCCATCGCCAGCCGATATCTATGTTGATCCGCAGGGCGGGGCGACCGTCGGGCGGGCGCCGCAGATCGCGCGTGGTCGCGCCATTGGCGACTTTGGGCCAGGGATGTACGAGCCGAGCACGCCAATCGTGGAACCGAATGTTCCACAGATTGAAGAATTGCCGCCGGTCGATGCCGCTGTCGAATCGGCCGTCGGCATGCCGCCAGTTTCGCCAATTACACCTGTGGTTACGCCCAAGGTGCAGGGCGAACATCCGAACGCACCGCAAATTGCACCTGTAATTGAGCCGGTGCCGACCGGGAAAATGTGGCGGGCAGGCAAGAAAAGGCTTGCTGCGCAAACGCCGGACGGTACGTGGTTCACGCGCATCAAGCAGGGCGGCCGCTGGCAGCCGTGGCAGAAGCGCCGCAATTTCGACCCATCGGGCGCATTTGGGTACACGCCATTCACGCCGCCGACTGGCAACGTGCGCATCAATGG
>JAYUVY010000095.1:0-73962 GCA_043753835.1 Lysobacterales bacterium
TCGCCGAGTCCGAGGTACAGCGTGTTCGGGGTCGTCGGGTCGATCTCGAGCGCACCGACCGTGAGGCTGCCCATCGCCTCGGTCTTGGCCTGCCAGGTCGTGCCGCCGTCGGTCGACTTCCAGACGCCGCCGCCCGAGAAGCCGAGGTAGATCGTGTTCGGACTGTTCGGATCGGTGACGATCTCGTTCAGGCGACCGGAGTCGGTCACGTTCAGCGTGCCGCCATTCTTCGCGTAGGTGGCGCGCGTCGGGCCGATGTTCGTCCACGTCGTGCCGCTCGCGGCCTTCGGCATGAAGCCGTCGGAAGCGAACTCCGAAGTGTTGCTCTGCGGAATCGTCGCGCCATTGCGCTGGCGCTCGCGTTCCGCGGCGTCGCGCAGGAAGCGCAAGTACTGACCCGTGAACAGTGGCTTGCCGTGGCCGTTGCGGAACCGGTTCGCGTTGCCCTCGGCGGCCGAGTACGACTCGTTGTACCACTCGTCAATGGCCTGTCGGCGCAGCGCCGGGTCATCTTTTTCGACACGCTGCTGCGCAAGCGCGAGCCCGCTCGCGGTCAACAGGAAGAGCAGCGCACCAGCGACCCGCGTCGCGCGGACCATCAAATTGCTCATGGCAGAAATACCCCCGAAAACATACGCGCCCGAAGCGCAGAAAAGGAACGAGTGTCGTGCTCCCGATGGGTCCAAGAGATTCGTCCCGACGCGATCCGCAGTTCTCCGCACCGGGCTCATGCCGGCGAAACAGAGACGATGCAAGCGCGACGCGCTACCCCAAAAAAGCCATCACCGCATCCGTCTCAAGACGGAAGCGCCGCCGGACTATACGCACCCCCCCCAAGGAATCACGCTGCTATGCAACAAATTGCAATGGCAATTCGTCCTGTGGCCGCTTCGACACGCTGCGGCATCCCTCTCTGCGGTCGCGATCGGGTGTTCAGTGTCTTGACTCAACCGCCCGCGAAAACGGGGTAGAACCTCCACCACAAGATTCCGAAAACATCACACCTGAGTCCGCACGGGCTCCGGTGTTCTTGTTTGGGTTGACGGATATTCGAAACCGCTGCGGTACAGCGGATCGCGACAGGTGAGCGTTTCGAAGACGAGGTTTGTGAATTTCCCAGCCTGCCGCACCGGCGGCGGAATCGGTGCCGATCGTGAAGCGCAGCTTGACCGCGTCGTTTGCGCAACTGGTGCCGAGATTGATCGTGTCGATCATCGTCGCCGGATAGCCGGTGCTGGTGCCGGAGAACGCGCTCTGGCCTTCGAGCGGATTGCCGGATGCGCCGTTGATCACGCCGTCGTATGCGCTCGCGCCGATCGTTGTCCAATTCGCGCCGTTGTCTTCGCTGATCTCGATGATTCCGCCGTCCCAACGCGTCGTGTTCTCGGGTTCGCCGGCAGCACCGAATTCGAATTGGTAGCGATGGGTCAAGGTGATCGAGAACGGGCCGGCGCCGACCTGGATCGGCGGCGTGACGAACGCGGTCAGGCCGACATCAGCGAAGACGGTCGCGGTTGCACCGAAGTGATCGCGACCACGGGCGGCAGCTTTGCGCGCGTCTGCGACAGCGATGCGAGCGCGATCCGCGCGCGTCGGACGCCCGAGTTGTCGACCTGTTCGAAGCATCGTGCGTCACAGGTCGCCGCCGTCTCCTGCAAACTGCCTGGGGCTCGACGACGAACGCAATCTTCGGGGCAACGGCATCACGACCGCGCTCGCCCGGAATTGGTGCCGGGGCAAAGGCAACGCACACCGCCGTCGGCATGCGTTGCTCTCAGACACCTGATTGAGCCTTGCGATCAACGGCCAGACGCCGTCTCGAATCCATTGCCGAAGACCGCATCCGGTCGCGCGAAGTGAACGCCGATCGTCGGGATGATGGTCGCGCCAAAGCCCGCCGCATACCACTGTTCGGGTTGATTGGCAGGCGTCAACGCCACAGCCGAGACGTTGACCAGGTTTCCAGGCGCCGATAGCGCGAGATTGAGGTTGTAGTTCTTCTCGCTACTCCTCCCAAACAGTGGAACGTCGTTCACCCCGAATGCCACCGCCCGGTCAATCGCCACGGAGACGAAATAGTGTCCTGTGGATAGCGCACCCAACGGCTGTCCGCTTGTTGCATCAAAGGGCGAGCATTCCACCAAGCCATATTGACCCGGCAAGACCACCGTACCCAATCCGGTTAGCGACATCACGCATACGCCTACGAGGGCCAAGGGCTGCCGGTCAGCCAGCCACGCGGTACCTGGGTCAACGACGTAGATGGACGCAATCAAATCTTGCTCCACTGACCCGGTGAAAGTACTGTTCAACCGGTATCTGAACGAAATGGCATCAACCCTTAGTCCACTGGTCGCGCCCGCATTCACATAGAACACGGATCCAAATTCAATCTTGGTGAATGATACACCGCCCGGGAACACCGAACCCGTTGCCAGAGGGTCGCCGCTGCCATCCCGACCCACCTTCGACGCATAATCGTCCGGCGTGAGGGTGAATTCATGGGTCAGTGAATTGTTCGTCAGGTCTTCGAGTCCGTTGAAGCTTGCAGTGTAAGTGACGCGATAATCTCCCGTTTGCGCCCAGGCGTAATTGGCCAACTGGCCTGTGGCGGCGACATGACCGCCAGCTGTGATCGTTGCGGTGACGGCGATGGAATCGGTGAATACCGAGGTCCAGATCATGCCGACCTTTCTTTCGATGAGCACATTGAGTGCAGGAGCTTGTGCAGGCAAGACATCTTGAGCACCCAGATTCTTGATGACCGCACCGAAGGCAAAGTGGTTTGCGCTCAACTGGCTGACTGGAAAGTGCCTGGAACCGGTGATGTGAACGACATCGCCGCGCTCTGCGAGCGTTGCGCCGTCAGGATCGACAACACCCAAGGTCAAATCGTATGCAGCAACCGTCTGAATGGTCAAATCGTCAATGATCGCGAAATAATAATCACCATCAAAAATCAGTTTGATTCGCGATTGCGAGAGATTGGCCACGCCATCGGTGACACCGACAAGATTGAACAGCGCAAATCCCTCAACGGAACTTCCAATGAAGGCACGATAATCAACCGGGGCTGACCAGGTCGCTCCGTCATTGGTCGAAATCGACACGCTCAGACTGGAGATGGCGAATGCGCGATAGTGGGAATACAAATTGACCGCCAGCGCGGTATTTGTATAGCCGGTCAAGTTGATTCTCGGTGAAATGAGTTCGCCCCGATGTGGTGAGGGTGACGTCCCTGTTCCAAATGCACCGGCAACGCCTCCGTTATCCAGAAAGTCGGAGTCAAAGATCGCGACACCATTGGCCTGGCTCGGGGAAGAAACGGCAGGAATCGTGCCGACATACGCGCCTTGCGAACGCCCCGTCAGGGATCGTTTCCAATAGGCATTCCCGGGCGCACTTCCACCAGCTTCGTTGATGCTCAGGGCGGTCCAGGAGGTCGGATTGTTTCCGGCGGTGAAAGACGTGGCTTGAACGAACGCATTGGCGAATTGCCCATCACTGTTTCCCACCGGTGCGCCCGCGCCCCAGATCAGGGTTGCCGTGATGGCGTTCGGTTCGCGCGTCGGCATGGTTACGTCTTCCTGCGAAGCCACGCTGCGTTCCTGTCGTGCGAGCTGATTTGTCGATGCATGCGACGCGAAACCGATCAGCCCGAAGAGACCACAAACCAGGAGCAGTTGTTTTCTTGTTGTCATTTGGATGGCGTCCCGTCGAGATGATTGAGGTTAGGTCGATAACGAAGCGGTATACAACGATTCGAAGTCAAACAGATGGTTGACCTAATCGTTTACGAACGATGATCGAAATCGCTGCGCACCAACAGCTGCACCGGATGCTGGCGATTCGCGTCGGGTTCCGCGAAGCTAGGGTTGATCAAGGAAAACATGTCATGACGCAATTCGCCCGTGGTCGATTCGACGTCAAGATGCAGCCGCAGCTGGCGCAGGACGAAGCCGCCGGTGCGGTGATCGGGCGCATGCTGCTCGACAAGCGCTATCACGGCACACTGGATGCGACCGGTAAGGGACAGATGCTGGCCGCACACGGTTCGGAGAAAGGTTCGGCCGGGTATGTCGCGATCGAACTGGTCAGCGGCACGCTCGACGGTCGCAGCGGCAGTTTCGTGCTGCAGCACACCGGCATCATGGATCGCGGCGCGCCGCAGCTGTCGATCGTCGTGGTGCCGGATTCAGGCACGGACGACTTGCGCGGCCTCAGCGGGCGCATGGACATCGTCATCGCAGCCGGCGAACACATCTACGTCTTCGATTACAGCTTGCCGGCATAGGGTCGCGCGCACGGCACGCGACCCGATCCGCGATCAGCTGAGCAAATCCATCTTGCCGATTTCCACGCCGTTGTGGCGCAGGATGTTGTAGGCGGTGGTGATGTGGAAATAGAAGTTCGGGTAGACGAAGCCGTGCACGTATTCAGCGCCTGTGAAGGTGACTTCGCGGCCGCCGGTCTTGAGCTGGATGGTCCGCGACTCGGCGCCGGCGAGTTGATCAGCGCCGATCGAATCGATGAAGGCGACGGTCTTGGCGATGCGCGCCTTCAGTTCGGCGAAGGTGGTTTCGTTGTCTTCGTATTTCGGCACTTCGAGACCGGCGAGTCGCGCGGCGCAGCCCTTGGCCAATTCGGTCGCGATCTGGATCTGGCGCGCGAACGCGAACATGTCCGGCGCGAGGCGGCCGTTGATGATCGAGGCTTCGACGCTGATCGCCGACTGCGCCTGCTTCGCTTCTGCGAACGCGGCCGCCTTGTCGAGCATGCGGTCGAGCGCGCGCAGGAAGCGCGCGAGGTAGGGCAATGAGGCGCTGTGGATATTGAATGACATGGAAATTCCCTCGCGGCTGTGGATCATCGGAAGACCTGATCGTCGGTCGACGATCAGTCCGCACGGATGGAGGCTGCACCCAGCGGTTTCAATGCCGGATCGAGTGCGACTCGTGCATCGACAGCGCAGCAGTCGCTTCGATCGTCGTCAAAAGTCGCTGCTTGAATCTGTCAACCAGTTCCGCGGCAGCGCGTTGCCTTGCGTACGCAACCCACCGAAGGAGAATCCTGTGTCGCACTATCGTTCGCTCGCACGACTGTTCGGCTTGACGATGGTGCTGGTTGCGCCGACGTATGCACAAAGTCTGCCGAATCTGCGTGAAGCATTCGGATCGGGTACGCCCGGTGCCGGTGCGGTGGCTCGCGGCAACGGACTTTCGCGCGTCAACGTGCCGATGGAGCGCTATCCCGAAGCGATGTGCGCCGACGGCAGCGAGGCCGTGTTTTATGTGCGCCCGGCAAGTCGGGTCGAGAATCGCGATGACTGGATCGTCTATCTGCAAGGCGGCGGCTCCTGCGAGAGCGGTGTCGATTGCCATGCGCGTTGGCTCGGGCAAGACGGCAATTTCGGCGCCAACAAGTTGTCCAGCCACTACGCGCCCGCCCGCGGCATCAAGGGCGAAGGCATCGAGAGCACCGACCCGCGCAATCCGTTTGGCACCTGGAACCACGCCTTCATCTACTACTGCAGCTCGGACGGCTGGAGCGGGCAAGCAGCCAACGTTGCGACGAGTGCCGAACATGACGGCGCGCGTGTCGACTATCGCATCCACTTCCTGGGTGCCCGCATCGTCGACGCCGTGTTCGACCTGCTGCGCGGTGGCAACGGACCGCTGAACTACACGGCAGCCAACGGCACACGCACACCGATGCGCGACCTCGATCAGGCGCGTCGCGTGCTGTTTGCCGGCTCGTCCGCCGGCGGCGGCGGCGTGCGCAGCAATGTCGACCGGATCGGCGAGCTGTTGCGGCAGAACAACCTGTCCTGCAGCAACGATGCCTGCCCACTGGTTTACGCCGCCGTAATCGACACCTCCTACAGCCTCAGCCACGAACGTCTCGACCACAGCGGCTCGCGTGCCTGCGGTGTCGAGCTGACCGAAACCTGCAGCTACGAGCTCAGCATGCGTCCGCGCTGGTTCGACGTATTGCTGAACTTTCGCCAGGGCGTGACCGACGCATCTTGTGTGACCTTCCATGCGCCGCGCGGCGATGAATGGCGCTGCGCGGACGGCAACCATCTGCTTGAACACCACATACGCACGCCATTCTTCGCGCGCGTCGATCTGCAAGACCGGCTCGCGATGGGCAATGCGCTGGAGAGCGGATTCAAATACCAGGGCGTGGCCCTTGATCGCGCGATGTACGGCGCGCTGGAAGAGATTCAGCTGCGCGAACTGGCGACCTTGGCCGAGCGCTCCGAAGAACCGCGACAACCATCCGTGCTGGAGCCACCGGGCGTGTTCGCGCCGCAATGCGGTGACCACGAGACGCTGCGCACCGACGGCCCAACCTTCGGAAGCGCCGTCGCGGGTGTCGATGGAAAGCTGTATACGACGCTCGAAGTACTGGCCAATTGGCTGCGTGGCGCCAGACCGAGTGCGGTCATCGAGCACTTTGATCTGGCTAACCCGCCGGCAACCTGCCGGGTTCGATAAGCGGTTTCAATGCCGGATCGAGTGCGGCGCGTTCGTCGAACACGAAACAACGATCGCGATAACCGAAACCACCGACTTGTTCGAAATAACCGAGGATGCCGCCTTCCAGTTGCAACACGTGTTCGTAACCGGCCTGTTGCATCCAGATCGCCGCCTTTTCGCAGCGGATGCCGCCGGTGCAGAAACTGACGACGGTCTTCTCGCGCAACGCCTCGCGGTGCGCTTCGAGCGCATCCGGCAGATCGGTGAATTTGTCGATCGGCAAAGTGATTGCATGTTCAAACGTGCCGTAAGCCACTTCCTGCCGATTACGCGTGTCGACCAGCGCGATCTCGCGACCGGCGTCGTCATGGCCTTGCGCGATCCAGCGCGCCAGTGTCGGCGGATCCACCGCTGGCGCGCGAGCGCCGAGCGGATCCAACCCTTCCTTGCGAAACGTGATGATCTCGCGCTTGGCCTTGATCAGCAGCTTGCGAAACGGCACCGATTCGCTCTCGCTCCACTTCAGCGCGATGTCGGCGAAACGGGAATCGCTGGTCAGCCATTCGACGAAAACGTGCATTGGCGCCGCGTCACCCGCGAGAAACAGATTCATGCCCTCGGGCGCGACCAGCACCGTGCCGCGCAGCCCCGCCTCGTCCAATCGCGTGCGCAGCGTCGCGACCAGCGACGCCACGTCATCGATGCGGACGAACTTGTAAGCGGCGAGATTCAGGATCATGGCTTGCGCGGCGGTTCGGGGCGCGGATGATACGCGATGCGCTACGCCGCCTTGAGCATGAAATCCACACGCACTGCGTCATACGGGAACTCAATGCCGGTATTGGCACGGCGCACAACGCCCGCGTTGATGAGCGCGGTGACATCGGCATGCACGGCCTTGACGTCGCGGTTCACGCGCCGAGCGGTTTCGCGGATGGACACCACCCCTGCGCCGCACAAGGCTTTGAGAATCTCCCAGCGTTTGGCCGTCAACACCTGCCACAGCAGTTCCGGCGTGGCGAAGCTGATGCGGGCAAACTTGTCCGGTTTGCCGGATTTCAGCGTCTGCCGAATTTCGACCATCGAATCTTCCAGCGAGCGCACTTCAAGCACCACGGTTTTCATGATTCCACCTCATCAGGTCGGCAAGGAAATCTGTCATCAACTGGTCGGTGCTGACGAACGTGTAGGGCATCTCAACCGCGCCGATATGCCGGTGATCGCCCTTGCCCGCCTCGTTGTCGTAGCGCAGCACGCACACCTCCGCGACGACATAGGCCAGCCGGAATTTGAACAAGTGCCGCGAACCGCGCACAGGCTGCGGCACCCGCCAGATCACGATGTCGGCGAACGCATCGGCGGCAATGGGCAAGCGGCGATTGGTCAGTTCGACAGCTTTCATGTTGGAGATTATGCCAACGCCTTGATGGTGTTGTCGAGTAGTCCAACAGCAGACAGAAGGCAGTGCCGCGCGTCCATCGGCGGACGACACGCGATGCGCAACGGACGATCCGCCGCGAACCACGCACCCATGGCAGAATGCGCCCCGCATGGCCCCGTAGCTCAGTTGGATAGAGCGTTCCCCTCCTAAGGGAAAGGCCGCACGTTCGATTCGTGTCGGGGCCGCCATAAATCAAGCACTTGCTCGCACGACCGTTGATTCGTTTAAGTGCGATGTAAGTGCAAGCGGAACCAAGGGAACTCGCGATGACTGGTTCGGAGATGGCTTCTTGGGTGAGCGCCGGTGGCACGATTCTCGCGGCGCTGGTTGCGTTGACACTTGGGTACATGGCGCACGTTCGCGAAGAGCGAGCCAGACGGCGTCAAACTGCGTTGGCAAGAGAGCGTGCTGCAAGACTGAGCGCCGGATTCCACCATGAACTTCAATCGCTGCACTTTGCACTCGACGTGATTGGTCGGCGGCTCTACCGGGCTACTAAGGGAGGCGGCAGTGCAATCGAAGCATTTGATACCGCTCGGCGGTTTGCCCCCATTGTCGATATCCCGCTGATTGAACGCTTCATTGATCAACTGGAGGGCTTCGGTAGTGAACAGGCCACCCGACTAACGATCCTGTATAGCGCTCTCAAGCAGTTGAAGACCTCATTCTTGAACGATCGATCGATCGACTTGATCAATTCTGAAGGGTCTGAAGGCCCATCATGCGGAATGTTCGCCTCCGCGATTGCTGATACATGCACAGCAACCGTGCATGCAGGAAAGCTCATAGCCAAGCTCGCAAACTCGGCCTACGAGTTTCCTGACATCCCAGACTGGGTGGAGAATGCGACGATGAACTATCGCGTCCAAGGCATGCGCCAAGGGATCGAAACAGCGAGGTCACTGTGATGCTCGCTCGGCGACGAACCGAGCTTGGCTAACTAGCCAACGCGGGTAAGTCGCTGCTCGGTATAAGCACCCCTGCTAGACTGCGCGCCCTTCGCGTCCTGCCCGGTCCATCCGCAGGCCTGCCGCATTCATCAATCTCAGGAGTCCTCCATGTCTGCACACGGCATTTTGAAGTCGCTTGGCCTGACGGCCGACAATTCCGGCACGTATCTCGGCAATGGTGAATGGGCGACGACCCAGGACGCCGGCATCATCGAGCCGATCAATCCGAGCACCGGCGAAATCATCGCGCGCGTGCAGGCGAGTTCGGCTTCCGACTACGAAACGATCGTGAGTCGCGCTCAGGCCGCGTTCAAGACCTGGCGCACGACGCCGGCGCCGCGTCGCGGTGAAGCGATCCGCATCTGCGGCGACGCGCTGCGTGCGCACAAGGACGCGCTCGGTTCGCTGGTCGCGCTCGAGATGGGCAAGATCAAGCCGGAAGGCGATGGCGAAGTGCAGGAAATGATCGACATCGCCGACTTCGCCGTCGGCCAGTCGCGCATGTTGTACGGCTACACCATGCACTCGGAACGCCCGGGCCATCGCATGTACGAGCAATGGCAGCCGCTCGGCATCGTCGGCATCATCAGCGCGTTCAATTTTCCGGTCGCGGTGTGGGCGTGGAATTCGTTCATCGCGGCAATCTGCGGTGACATCTCGATCTGGAAGCCGAGCCCGAAGGTGCCGCTCTCGGCGATCGCGTCGATGAAGATCTGCAATGACGCGCTCAAGGCCCACGGCTTTCCGAACCTGTTCTTCATGTTCAACGACGCCGGCACCGAGATCGCGCAGCAGTTCGTCGACGATCGCCGCGTGCCGCTGATCAGCTTCACCGGTTCGACTCATATCGGCCGCATGGTCGGCGAGCGCGTCGCGCACCGCATGGGCCGGTCCTTGCTCGAACTCGGCGGCAACAACGCCATCATTCTCGACGAAACCGCAGAAATGAAACTGGCGATCCCGGCGATCGTGTTCGGCGCCGTCGGCACCGCCGGTCAGCGCTGCACCACGACGCGCCGCCTGTTCGTGCACGAGTCGATCTACAACGATGTGCTGGCGACGCTGGTGAAGGCGTACAAGCAGGTCGAAAGCAAGATCGGTGATCCGACGCTCGCCACCACGCTAATGGGCCCGCTCAACGACGGCAGTGCCGTGAAGCGCTTTCTCGCCGCGATCGACCTGGCCAAGGCGCATGGCGGCAAGGTCGAAACCGGTGGCGCCGCATTGACTGATCGACCCGGCAATTTCGTGCTGCCAACGATCATCACCGGCCTGAAAAATTCGGACGAATGCGTGCAAACCGAAACCTTCGCACCGATCCTGTACGTGATGCCGTTCAAGACGCTGAGCGAGGCGATCGACCTGCAAAACGGCGTGCCGCAGGGTCTGTCGTCGTCGATCTTCACGCAAAACGTGAAAGCCGCCGAAGCCTTTCTGTCGTCCGCCGGTTCTGACTGCGGTATCGCGAACGTGAATATCGGCACCTCGGGTGCAGAAATCGGCGGTGCGTTCGGCGGCGAAAAGGAAACCGGCGGTGGCCGCGAATCCGGTTCCGACGCGTGGAAGGTCTACATGCGCCGCCAGACCAACACCATCAACTATTCGGATTCAATGCCGCTAGCGCAGGGCATCAAGTTCGAGTTTTGATCGCGGGAACAATTACGGGGCTGCGCTGTTCATAGCCCGGTGCATCCTGTTGCGTCGGACAGGATTCAAGTCGAGACGGATCGCGAGCGCCGGATGTTCTTGCAGTCCGGCGCTTCGAAGCAGCCACGTCTTCCCGAACCGGTCGAAAGGAGGCAATTGCGTGAGGCGATTCGCACAAGTTGTTCGCGGTCTCGTCGCATTGTTGGCAGCATTGTCGCTCGCATTGCTCGCCATGCAGGCATCGCGTTTCCAGGCGTCGAGGCCAGGAACGTCGGCGGAATACTGGGAATACCTGTGCGGGGTCCAGCTCTCGGAATTTTCCGGGCATTTCCGCTTCTCTTATCGCGGGGACGCCTATCCCGTCATCGGCGACCAAGCTCACTACGTCACGCAACGGCACCACGATCAACTATTGTTCTCCGTTCCACTTGCGCTCGTACTGCAAGACTTGCCGCAGGTGCGTGCGCGACTTCAACACCCGGTTGCGCCACGACCGACGGCCTGCGGTGAAGACTTCGACGTGTGCAGGCTCTTTGAGCGGTCGGCGCCGAAAAGAAGCGAGTGCGCGCGACTCCTTTCGGACCGAAAGATATCGACAGCCGACGATTTGGAATTACTGCGTGTCGAAATGACAACGCAGTCAAACTACATTGATGCCAGCTTTCGCGACCGCCTCGCACGCGGCCAACGCGCGTGGATCACTTTCGCGTTCGAAGCGCTCTATCTCGTTGCCTGGTTGATGTTCGTCGCTGGAATCCGGCCACTGCGGTGTTCTTGGCGTTGGCGGGCAGGAGCGGCACCGTTTCTGCTTTTTCTGCCGTATTTCCTTGGCTACGCGCCGATGACCTTCACATTCGGACCCACTGGCGGCTTCGTCTACCCCATGTATCTGATGCTCGCGTCGTTACCGATGAAGGTGGTTCCATGCTCGGCCGCAGACCAATTCATCTGGCCATTCTTTCCACAATTTCTTGGCGACCTATCTCAACTGCCAGGTAGTCCGATGGCCGCGTCCCAAATGGCGTGCGTGGGACCAGCATCGTCGGTCGCGTTTGGTGCACTGGTTGTCGCGATCGTCTGCGCAGTGCTGTATGTCGCCAATCGGTGGAAAAAAGCACGCGAGGCTTGAAACGGCGCGCAGTGTTGCTACTTTGTCCATCCATGAGCACACCTCAGCCCAACGCCTTGCGCACCAGCACGCCTGCCCTACTCAGCCTCATCTTCGGCCTGCTGTCCTGGCTGATGGTGCCCTTGCTTGGCGCCATCGCCGCGATTGTTTGCGGGCATATGGGCCGATCGGAAATCCGCAAGAATCCGGACACGCTGGAAGGCGACGGACTCGCCATCGCCGGACTGATCCTCGGCTATCTGCAACTGGTGATGGCCGTACTTGCGGTGGTCGCCGTGATCCTGTTCTTCGGCGGACTGGCCGCAGTTCTGGCCTTCGTCGCCGCGCACCAGTAGGCGACTACAACCAGCCTTTCTGCCGCGCCATGCGATAAGCCTCGATACGGTTTTCGACGCCGAGTTTGCCGATCGCTTCCGACAGATAATTACGCACGGTACCGTGCGACAGACCGAGTTGTTCGGCGATGTCATTCGCGGCGATGCCTTCGCCGGCGAGCCTCAGCACTTGGCGTTCGCGGTCGCTGAGTGGATCGGCTTCGCTCCAGGCATCGAGCGCCAGTTCCGGATCAACGGCACGACCGCCGCGATGCACCTTGCGCAGCGCGTCGGCGAGCTTGTCGGCGGGTGAATCCTTGAGCAGATAGCCGCTGGCACCGGCATCGAGCGCGCGCCGCAGATAACCGGGACGCGCGAACGTGGTCAGGATCACGACCTTGCAGGGCATGCCGGTATCGACGACGCGCTTGGCCAGCTCGAGCCCGGTCTGCTTGGGCATTTCGATATCGGTGACGAGCACATCGGGACGCAGGCGCCGGGTCATTTCCCAGGCTTCCTCGCCATCGGCAGCGCAACCGACGACATCGATGTCCGATTCGAGTTTCAGCAAGGCCGCGAGCGCACCGCGCACCATGGCCTGATCTTCGGCAATGACCACCTTGATCATCGTGAGGCCACGAGTTTGAGATGACGCGCAGCGTGCGCGCCGAATTCGGCGTCCAGATGGCGATTCGGCATTTCCACGCGAAGACTCGTGCCGGCATCCGCACGCGACTCGACGATCAAGCGCCCACCGGCACGCTCGATACGTTCACGCATGCCGGTCAGGCCATTGCCCTCAGTGCGCACGCCTCCGATGCCGTCGTCGCTGATTTCGAGCGTGATGATGTCGTCAGTGCAGTCGAGCAGCGCGCGACAGCGACGCGCATGCGCGTGGCGGATGATGTTGGTGATGGCTTCGCGCAAGCACATGGCAAGCACGTTTTCAGTCTGTTCCGGCAGATCGACCGGCTGCACCGTGTAGTCGAACGCGACCTGCGCGGAATCGAGCGCCGCGCGACCACTCGCGAGTTCGGCGAGCAATCCGTGTGCGCGCATGCCGGTCACGGCGCGGCGCACTTCAAACAAGGTCTGACGCGTCACCCGCTCGACCTCGCGCATCTCGACGCGTGCCGCATCCATGTCGCGATCCATCAGTTTCACGGCCAATTCCGACTTGAGCACGATCACCGACAGGGTGTGCCCGAGCAGATCGTGCAGGTCACGACCGATGCGTTCGCGTTCAGCCAGTGCGGCGATGCGTTGCACTTCGAGCTGCGACAGTTTCAGCGCCTCGTTCTTGCGCGCATAGCTGTACCAGACGCGGCAGCCGAGCATCGCCAGTCCGCCCGAAAACAGGTTGGTCAACGCGATCAGCGTGGTTGGCCCGTTCAGCGACGACATCGCCGCGAACGCTGCGCCATGCGCGAGCACAAACACCAGCAGCATGCCGCGAAAAGACAAATGTGCGCCAAGGATGGTTGCGTAGATGATGTAGACGTTGGCAAAGCGGTTGGCCGGCATCAAGGCCACAGCGAGCAGCACCATCGCCGCCAGCACCGCACTGCGACGCCAGCCGCGCGTCCAGAAGAAACCGAAGTACAGCGGCAGGAACGCGAGCGCCGAGACGACCGTCAGCGTCCAGTTCGTGTGCGGGAAATTCGGGATGAGGGCCGGGAACAGCAGCATCAACAGGTATGACAACGAGAAGAACGGCATCGCCCCGGGCGGTACTACCGGCGGCAACAACCGCGAACGCAGCGCCTCCTCGATCTCGTGTCGCCGCCACATGTTCAACCCACGATCCAGAACATCAGACGATCCCACCAGGCAAGGCGCGCATCATAGCCGGCGACCGCGCGCGACATGCGTCGACGGACCCGCGGCACGGTGCTGATGGCGATCTGACTGCGACTGATGGCAACAGCGTGAACGGACAGACGTGAGGTCATGGTGTAACTCCTGAAGAGGCAGGCATGGTGCGTGAACTCGCACGATGCCGACAGCCGCTGGCGTCAGCGCGCGGCTTTGACATCTGTCACGCGCAAGGCCCGATTCCGGGCGTTCAAACGATGGGGGTTACGGCCCGAAATCGGCGCTGGTATTCTGCGCTCCGTGTGTTCAACCCTTTGATTTGAAAAGCCAAGGCGCGCCGAATTGACGGCCGCCTGCAAGGAGACGTCATGAAACTGATCGAGAAACTCAATGTGCTGCGCAGTGCCGGCGGAAAAGCACGCACCACCGGCCTGCCGGATGCCAGCATCGAACGATTGGCGACGCGTTTCCCGGAGCTGACGGCGGCGGTCGATGATGCCTACGCGCAGTTCGATGCGCTGAAGGCGGAATTCCCGGAAATCATCGCCATGGACGAAGCGGCGCAAATGCAGGCGACGCAGGAAGGCTTCGTCAATTTCTATGCCGATGACAACGTCAATCCCTACGTCGCCATCGCCGCGCGCGGCCCCTGGCTGGTGACACTGAAAGGCGCCGTGATCCATGATTCCGGCGGCTACGGCATGCTCGGTTTCGGTCATGCGCCGGAATCAGTTCTGAAGGCGATGAGTCAGCCGCACGTGATGGCCAACGTGATGACTCCGAGCATGTCGCAACTGCGCCTCACACGCGCGCTGCGGCGTGAAATCGGCCACACCCGCGGTGGCTGTCCGTATACCAAGTTCATGTGCCTGAATTCGGGTTCGGAATCGGTCTCGCTGGCCGGCCGCATCGCCGACGTCAATACGAAGCTGATGACCGATCCGGGCGCGCCGCATGCCGGGTGGAAGGTCAAGCGCATCGCTGTGAAGGGCGCCTTCCATGGCCGCACCGAATTGCCGATGCTGTATTCGGACTCCTCGCGCAAGGCCTATGCCACGCACCTCGCGAGCTTCAAGCATCACGAGAACAGCATCATCACCATCGAGCCGTATGACATTGCAGCCTTGACCCGTGCGTTTGAGGAAGCCGAGCGCAACCAGTGGCACATCGAAGCGATGTTCATGGAGCCGGTGATGGGCGAAGGCAATCCCGGCCGCGCCGTTCCCGCCGCGTTCTACGCCGCCGCGCGCGAACTGACGAAGAAGCACCACACCCTGCTGCTGATGGATTCGATCCAGGCCGGCATTCGCACCACCGGTCACTTGTCGGTCGTCGACTTTCCGGGCTACGAAGACCTGGAAGCGCCGGACATGGAAACTTATTCGAAGGCGCTGAATGCCGGTCAATATCCTTTGTCGGTGCTGGCCGTCAACGAACGCGCCGCGAACCTGTATCGCAAGGGCATCTACGGCAACACCATGACCACGAATCCGCGCGCCATGGACGTCGCCAGCTGCGTGCTGGCCGCACTCACGCCGGAACTTCGCGCGAACATCCAGAACCGCGGTCGCGAGTTCATCGAAAGACTCGAGAAGCTGGCCAAGGAACTGCCCGGCCTGATCAGCAATGTGCAAGGCACCGGCCTGCTGTTCTCGGCCGAGTTGTCGGCTGACTTCAAGTGCTACGGCACCGGCAGTACCGAGGAATACATGCGCGAACGCGGTTACGGCGTGATCCACGGCGGCACCAACTCGCTGCGCTTCACCCCGCCGTTCACCGTGACCGGTGAAGAAGTCGACTTGATCATCAGCGGCGTGCGCGATGCGCTGCTCAATGGTCCGCGCATCAGTGTCGAGGTGCCGAAGGCTGTCGCGGCGTGATGGCAACGCGAGGCACACGATGAGCCTGCGTCGCCGCCTCGCCGAGTTCGGTTTCGAATCGAACGACGATTACACGTTCCAGATCGAGTGTTTGATGCGCGCAGAAGTGCCGCATCTGCGCACGTTGCAGATCGCGGGCGAGTCGGGTCGGCGCAAGACCGCGCTTGCCAACGCACTGGCCCAGGCGCTCGATTTTCCGCGACTGCTCTATCACGACTTTTCGCAACCGGAACCGCCGCCGGCGCCGATCGTGATCACCACGCACGAAGACGGCACCTCCAGCGACGGTCCGCATGAAGAGCCTCCGACCGCGTTCGAACGCGCAGTGACCGAAGTCTGCGCGTTCAGCGAAGGCGAGCGGTCGGTGCTGATCCTCGATCAGCTGCAGATGGCCGACTTCCACGACCAGACGCGGTTGTTCCAGTTCATCCAGACGCATCTGTGGAGCACGAGCGCCGGCAGCGTCAAGGCCAATGCGAAACAGCTGCTGCTGATCTTGATTTCCGAGGATGTGCTGTATCACCCGCTGGCGCATGTCAGCTATCGCATCTGGGCGGATGCTTCCGGCGGTCGCTTCGATTATCGTCCGGAAGATTTTGGGCTGGGGCTCGATGCGCGCGACATGTTCGTGGCGTTCGCGGTGCTGTTCGACGCGCTCGGCGCGATCCCCACCAGCAGCGAATTGCGCAAGTTGCTGACCGACGCGCTGGCGAACGCGCGCACCGAAGAACATCTGCGCCATTGCATCTTCGGCTGGATGGAACATGTCGACCGCGCGCGCCTGTTCGCGCCGACGCTGACGCCGCTTGTGCACGAAGCAGTGATGGCGATCAACCGCTACCACGGCATGGATCACATCGAGATCGAATAGGCAGTTGTGCTGCGCTGCGCAATCGAAACATCTTGCAAACCCGTGAACTGTGTCGCTATTTTCGGTCGGTTGCCCATCGAGGCAACACCACGCAATCACACTCTGGGGAGAGCAAATGATTCAGCGTCATTCGACCGCGTCGCGCGGCCTGGGAATACTCGTGTTGTCGATCACTGCCGCGCTCGCGGTGGGTTCGGTGCAAGCTGCAGGATTGAGCGTGAGCATGACGCCGTCGCTCGACAAGGCGTCTCGCGATGTCGGCTCGGCGATGACCTTCACCATGCGCAATGACAGCTTGCAGGCAGTGCAGGTGCTGAAGTGGCAGACGCCGTTCTTCGGCATCAACCACGATCTGTTCGACGTCAACGTCGGCGACATGGATTCCGAATACAACGGGCGCTGGATCAAGCGCGGTGCGCCGACGGCCGACGACTGGATGACGCTGCAACCGGGCGAGTCGAAGTCGGTCGATGTCGATCTGTCGGAAGCCTATGACTTTTCCAGCACCGGCCAGTACTCGATGAAGTACGCCGTCGATCTCGCGGAAAGCGAAGATGCTCACGACAACATCGGCAAGCCCCTCATCATCAACAAGCGCCTGGAATCTTTCCCGCTCGTGCGTTGGGTCGATGGCAGCGGCGAAGTCGCGTTCCAGGACGAAACCTTCCCGATCGGCATCAAGGCGCTGAATCCGATACCGACTTTTGAGAGCTGTTCGACGACGCGGCAGAGCGCCATCAACAGCGCGCTGACCTCGGCGCGCAGCTACGCGATCAATTCCGACAGCTACTTCACGACCAAGACGTACACGACGACGACGACGCGCTACAAGACCTGGTTCGGCACTTCGAGCAGTTCGCGCTTCAGCTCGGTCAAGGGCAACTACGACCGCATCGAATACGCGCTTGCGAACACCAAACTCACCTTCAACTGCGGCTGCACGCAGAACTACTTCGCCTACGTCTATCCGACCCAGCCGTATCGCGTGTACCTGTGCAATGCATTCTGGTCGGCACCGAACACCGGCACCGATTCGAAGGCCGGCACCATCATCCATGAACTGAGTCACTTTGATGTACTCGGCAATACCGATGACATCGTCTACGGCCAGAGCGGCGCCAAGAGCCTCGCCATCAGCAACCCGACGCAAGCCGTCAAGAACGCCGACAGCCACGAGTATTTCTCGGAAAACACGCCGGCGCAAAACTGATTCTCCAGCAACTCGCCTTCGACGTCGGCCCGCCCAGTGCGGGCCGACTTTTTTTTCAGCGCGCGATTTCGTGGAGCAACGAAACCTGTTCACGGGGCCACATGCGCACCAACAAATCATTGTGGCAATCTAGCGCCACTCGAATCACCCGTGGAGGAGCTTGTGTCCATCCAGTTCGAACTACTTGAGTCGGAAGTCTTGAATCTTTCGACTTCCGAGCGCTCACGACTGTTGGATCGCTTGGTGGCAAGCCTTGAGGTTGATGCCGAAATCCAGCTCGCGTGGGAAAATGAAGCAGAGCGACGCGATGCCGAAATCGATTCTGGAAGCGTCACCGTCGTGTCGATCGAAGAAGTACTCGCGCGGTTACATGCCGAGTTGCAATGACGCGGTCGTTGCATCTTGAGGCAGAGCGGGAGCTTGTAGAAGCGTTTGCCTGGTATCGAGCGCATGGTGGCGACGCAATAGCGCGCTCATTCCTGAAGGAGTTCGAGCGTGCAGCTGCGCTTCTCTCGACCAATCCAGGGTTCGGGACTTCAGCTGGTGGTGGTCGGCGCAGCTATCCGCTTCGACGTTTTCCGTACTCGCTGATCTTTCGCCAGTCCGAACTGGAAATTCTCATCCTTGTCGTTTCGCACCAGCATCGCCGACCGGGGTATTGGCGCGATCGCAAGTAGGCACGCTGCTGCGGTTCGTTTCCCCGGTCAAGGGCTGACGACGCAACTCATTCCTACCGCCGCCGCATCGTCATTGCCGAAACCTGAACGCAGAATCAAGTCGGCGGGTAGCTGGTCGTTGGGCGAAGTTATCCTCACGTTGTCGAGATGAAAGCCCTGCAGCTCGACCCCGGGGTCGGTCGACAGCACCCAGCGGATGCGCAAGCGCTGTCCGGCGTAGGCTGTGAGCGCGGTTGTGTACTCGGCGAAGGCGCCGTTGTCGCCGCTGAACGCCGCGCGCGTGCTCGGAAAGCCGCAGGCGTTGACGGGCGGGTTCTGGGTCAGCGCGAATGAACTACCGTAGCCGGCATCGGGCGCGAGGTCGCTCCAGCTCGCGCCGTCATCGGTGGAGATCTCCACGACGACGCCGTCCCACTGCGTTTCCAACTGGTAGCGGGCGTCATAACGCAAGGTGGCCGCATCGGGAATGACCAGCGGCGGCAACTCGATGGTCGCGCAGGTGCTGTTCGGATAGATGACGCCCTGTGCACCGGTCTTGTAGGCGTATGTGCCTTGACTGACGACGCCGGCCGCGAACTGCCATGGCGGCTGTAGCAGCATGAAGCTTTGCGTATCGGCATTGTCGACGAAGCCAAGACCCGCCGGACCACCCTCGCCCACCGGCGTGGCATTGCGGATGGCACTGGCTGCGCCGGTGTTGCCGAATGAATCCACGGCCGTGGTGCGATAGAAATAGACCGTTCCCGGCAGCACGTTGGTGTCAGTGAATTGCGGCAATGGCAGGGTGTTGGCGATCACGATCGAGGCACTGAAATCCGGTGTGCTGGATCGTTCGACGCGATAGCTGACACCGGTAGCAGCAGCGCAGCGCGCCGGTGCCGGGTTCCAGCTCAGTTGCACGGCGCAGGTGGCATTCGCCGCATCAACGGTCGGCGCCAGCAGATCGGCAAGCGGCGCCAATTCGCAGGTGTCTGCGGACACAGCATCGATGCAACTGCTGGCATCGCCCTCGACATCGTTGACGACGGCACGCACGCGGTAGGCGTAGTGATCGCCACCGATGGTGTGGGCATCGAGCACGCGGCTTTGCGTATCGACCCCGGCTAGCCGGAAGTCGGCAAGATCCACATCCTTGCAAGTGCCATCGGCGCGATACAGCTGGTAGCTGTCGGCGTTGGCGACGGCATTGAAGTCAACGTTGATCCCGTTCGTGTCATTCGCCTGGACTTGTACGTTGTCGGGCGCTGCAGCGATGCTGCCGGGCAACGCCAGCAAGCCGGAGACGACGACGCTGTAGCCCTGCCGGTCGCTGCCGACGCGATCGTTGCCGGGCACATTGAAGCCGACGACTTCGACTGTGTAGCTGCCGCTAGTCGGCGCCAGCAAGCGCACCGCCTCGACCGAATGTTTGCGATCGGGCGTTCCGAAATCGGCGATCGATTCGATGAAGAATCCAGGACGATTCTGCATGTCTCCGAAAGCGTTGCCGCGATAAATCTGTCCGCTCGGACCGATCACGCGCAAGTCCAGATCATTGACCAGCGGAAAATCAGCACCCGGCACACCGGCCGCATCGAACCACGCAAGCGTGACGCGCAGGGTTTCACCGGCACTCAGTTGTTCGATCGCATAGGTTTGCGTCTCACCGGTCGCAATGCCGGTGCCGTGGCTGCGTTCGAAGACGCGCAGTCGGCGTGTGTCGCCGGGAAAAAACAGATCGCGTTCGAGGAAAATCCGCCCCCAACCGGTGATCGGGCTCGGCAACCGCGTTTCGCCGACAAAGTCGTAGATCAATTCCGTCGTGCCATTCATCAACACCGCTTTCAAGGTCGCGCCGAGCGGACGCCAGCGATCAAGCACGCGCCGCGCGCCGCGAGGATAGAAACCGTCCGCGAAATACTGGCGCAGCAAGGCCGCACCACCGGCAACGGTCGGGCTCGCCATCGATGTACCACTGAGCAATCGCGTGACCGCCGGTTCTTCCGGACCGAGGCTTTGATCGTCGCCATCAGCCGATGCGGTGGCGACGCCGGGCGCTGCGATGTCCGGCTTGATCGGCTTGCCGTTGTTGTGGCCAATGCTGGTAAACACCGCCCATTGCGTACTTTCACCGTGATTGAGCGCGCCAACGGTCAACACGTTCTTGGCCGCACCTGGCGAGCCCACGGCGTTGAAGTTGTCGGCACGATTGCCGGCAGAGGCAACGACCAGCAATTCCTGCAGCAGCCAGGTCGTGTCATCGGCATCGAAGTCGAAGCCGGAATAGGCACCACCATTGCCCGCGCCCCAGCTGTTGTTGTGGATGCGTGCGCCGGCATTGTGCGCCTGACGCAGGATCGCCGGGTAGTCGTCGATGACCAGACAGTCCGCACCGATGTCCTGCATCAGCAGCTGCGCATTCGGTGCCATGCCGTCTCCGACATCGGCATTCGCATTGATCGGCGTGGCGGTGGCACCGCTGTCGCCTGCAATGCTGCCGGCGACATGCGTGCCGTGCTGCACGGCGCCGATACTGCCGCAGGGCTCCTCGGTCTCGTACGCCTCGGCACCGGGCTGTATCCAATTGCCGACGACTTTCGCATTCGCATGCATCACCCCGATCAAGGGCGGCGTGGTCTGTTGCGCCGGCGAAATGAACTGCTGTACGCCACTGCCTGGGTTGTAACGCGTGAACCAGGACTCGTTGGCATCGAGACCAGAGTCCGCAAGCGCAACAATCTGCCCACTACCGGTCAGCCCACGCGCCCAAATCGATCGTGCGGCGATGCTGCCGCCCTGGATGACGCCAGCAGCTTCGGTGTTGTCGAGCTGCGGCGGCGCATAGGTATTGATCCAGCTGACCAGTTCGCTCGCCGACAAGGTTTCGATCACCGCCATTGCATCGCCGTCGACGGCAACGCTGATGCGCGGAAGACGCAAACCTGTCGAGCGCGCGATCAGCCGCGCCTGCGGCAAAGTCTTGAGGATCATTGCGGCCAGCGCATCGGCCTCGGTATCGACGAATCCGTACACTTCGATCGCCTGACCCGATGGCCACGGTGCACGCAGCACAAGCGCACGCAGTGCCGGTTCGACTTTCCACTCCGGCCGCCATGCACCCACCCACAACACGCCGTCGATCGCACGCAGTGCATCGGCTGTCGTCGCAGTGGCGCGAACGCGATAGGTCGACTGCGGAATGTAGGCCTCGATCACGGCACCGGCGCGTGCGATACCCGCGCGCACCGATCGTGTACGAGATGGATCGAACTGAACCAGCAGATGCGATGCCGTGCGCTCCAACTGGATGTCGGCAGCAGTCAGCGGCAAGCGTTGCGGATCGATGCGGCCGGCGCGTAGCTGCAGTTCCGCCGTGCTGCCCGCGATCGGAGACAACAGCAGGGCGAGCACGCAGAGCAAACGGTGCGGCCGAATCGGCAACATCAACTTGGACATGGCAAACCGTGGCAGAAAGCAAGGCCACGATGCTATCCGAAGCATGACAAGCAACTGTGAGCGGCGTCGACAGCAGCACGACCAACGCGCAGCGAGCGCCGGATGCGGCGGGACGAAATCAACCGAGTGAAATTGGTCGGACGGCGTCTACCGAATAGTCCGCTGAAACGTAGCAGCCACGCGGTTTCTGGAATCTTGCGCTTCTGAGTTACCGCCAAAGTTACCGCCAGCCGACGCGCACTTGACACCACCAACCCCGCACCTCCGATCCGTGTCAGCGCGACAATTCAATGCCTTGGTGCGCTTTAGGTTTTTTTGGGTTGCCGGTCGCGCAAGTCCCGAGGCTTCCGCGCACGCGCGCGTAGTTGTCGCCAAATCCGCCAAGCCTTTAACCAACCGGTGAAACATCCTCGCGCGCGCGTAGTTGTGCCGCTCCTTTTATGGCATCCGAAAATTCACGGTGTCGAAACATCCGCACGCGCGCGTATTTGTCCGCAGTGCCGCAAAAACCTTGTCGCCACCTGTGAAACATCTCGCGCGCGCGTTGTTGTGCGAAATCAAATTGCGAAATTTCGCAGGCCGGAATCAGAAGGTGTCCGAATGTTCAGCGCCGCCGCCTCTCACGCCAGCAGGAAGCGCATTCAGCGCGGTAATGATCGGGCTGTCGTCACCCCAAAAAAACCCTTCGGCCTTCGCCCGATCAATCAGTCTTGCGGATTGTTCTCGGATGGATTCGCGGCTTTGGTCGCCTTGCTCCGCTGCACCGCCCTCGTTGCGAGGCACGGCTCCGATGCTTTCGGCATTTGCCGCAACTGTTCGCGGAATGCCGCCTCGGAGACGTAGGGCGGCAGTCCACTGTGCAAGCCGAGATGTAAGGGCTTCTTGTCCATGTGCAAAATCTACTCCTTTTTCCAAAGGGTTGGAAACCGACCTTGAACACCTGATGCTCTGCGCCGCCGAGTGCAGGCAGCTTGGCAAGCTCTGCAAGGATGGGGCTGTCATCCGGCCAAAAGAAACCATCGGCCTTCGCCCGAGCAATCAGTCTTGCGGATTGCTCTCGGATGGATTCGCGGCTTTGGTCGCCTTGCTCCGCTGCACCAGCATCGTTGCGATCGACGGGCCCAATACCTTCGGGCCGCGATTCCACTGCGCTTGGCGCTGCTCGGCCGTCTTGTACAAGCGAGGCGGCCCACTGTGCAAGCCGAGATGTAAGGGCTTCTTGTCCATGGGCAAAATCTACTTCTTTTTCCGGCGGGTTGGAAGTGGCCCGCTATGGCTTTCCGGGCACTCTGCGTAGCATTTTCTGACGGCATCGCGCGTACGCGCGCGCGTTGGTGTCCGAAAACAACTCGGCGCACTTATCCATTCGCGATGCCTTAGGGCTACGCAGGGAAAGTCCTGTTGAGATCAAACGCAGTCACGACCATTGCCCGAAGTGGAACGGGGTCGAACGTGCGATGCAGGCGCTCTCGCACTGTGCAATTTGCCCAATGCCAGACTTTGAGTGAATCGACTGCAGCCGCAAATGATGCGTCGCCGGACACCTGATCGACGGGGCGCAAGCGCAATTGATTGTCCAATCGATCCCACAATTCGCTGTGTCTTTCCAACACACGATCGGCCCAGAACAGTTCCCTCAGTGGGCTGGACAAGTCGAACGCAAACCATCGATTGCCATGTCTCGGGTGCGTATTACAGGCATCGATGCGATGGGAAGTAGCGTCGATGTGAAACTCGATTGTGTTCGCGACGGTGACGACGCGGCGGCCATCAAGCGTAGAAATGACGACTCCTGCCGCCAAATCGTTGACCAACAATTCCCACAATTCGCGGAGCAAACTGCGCGCATGCGCTTCAAACCCCTGAAAATCGACTGGAGTTGGCTGCTCCTTGATCCAATTCTCTGTCTCTGTTGGATCCAAAGCATTTGGCACAAGGAGCGTTCGCAAGTCTAGGTGTGTCGCCAAACTGGCATCAGCTAGAGATGATTCTGACATCGCAGGCCCCGTCTCTTATCCCCGATGCTTCGCGGCAATTCTGCGCCATCACGGGTCGCCACCATCGTCATAAAACTCGTCGCTTGAGCGATCGAAGTAGTCTAGACACTCCTCGGAAAGGTCGCGCTGTTGCTCAAGATAGAGCTGACAACCTTTACGAAACGATACCGAGTCGCCACCACATTCCCAAGGTTCCTCGGCGCTCTCAGCTTCTGCCCATTTGAAACCCGCAACGTAAGCCGAACAGTCTGTGCCGCATGCCTCGCCAAGAAAGAATGTGTTTCCAGTAGCGGAGACTATGGGTTCAGATGAGTCGTAGGATGCGGACAACGCAGTCTCATCTTGGCAATTTGGACTAACAAGGCAAGCCGCTTGTTCTTGGGCTACCTGCGCTTTGTAGGCTTGCGTGTTCGCTTCCGATTGAACGCGGTTGTGATGAAAAAGCCACGCGAATGCCGCAATGATTCCGACAATGATGGCGAAGCAACCCCACGGCCTGCCCGAATTAGGGCTCGGCGGGGGCTGGGCATTGGCGACTGAAGGGTCATCTTGCCCTTCACGATTGAGACCCGCGATAAGCGCCGCAAGCTCGTCATCCTCATTGTTTTCACTTGGTGCCATGAGGCGGGTAGAGCTTTAGGCACGTGCTGCGAATGGTGCTGAACAGGGTCTTATCCGCACCAGCGACATGCTTCAACATGCATTGTTCGTAGGAAGTAACGCGCACATCGAGCATGTAGAAGGTCACCAACACGACCAACGCCAACAGCGCTACGAGCGACGGAGCAAGCTTGACCAACATTCGCGATCTCCCATGTTCAGCTTCTGGCGATATTACCTCTTGCGCCAATTTGTCAGACGCGTAAAGCCAGCGAGTCTTTTGACGGCGGCCCGCGCGAAATGCCGGACGCGGTAGGCGCAGGCGTTTCCGTTTTGGAATTGTCGGCGCGATTTGCGGCCGCATCCATCTTACGTCCCACGCTGGCTGGTTGGCTGTAGGGAAGTCCACTGCGACCTACTTCATCGGCGTTCTGAACGTCACGGGCAGCAGCCCGGCCACCGTCATCGTCAACTGCGTTCCGGGCGGAAATGTCGGCAGCGTCGCACAGCAGAGAAGCCCCATCTGTATCGCGGGCTTTTTTGGATTCGGAGTTGGCGCGTCCGTGGCGGATTCGTTGGTCAGCCCATCAGTTTTCGGATTCATGACTCCTCCGTGCTGCTTGTCTTAACGATACAGAGATAGTCCCAACAACAACACTAAAAAACGCTGGAGCTAGCGGAAGGAAGCGCGTCGACGTGCCGCGTCGACAGGCACCCACCGGAAGGACCCGCCAGCGGCATCCATCTGCAGGCTGCCGGTCATCGTCACGCGCACCGACAGCTCCGCACCGCCATCTGCAAGCACAAAGAAATTGCGCTCTGTATGGCTAAGGCTTTTAAGGTCACCCGTGGCGGTGGTCACTCGGCATCCGAAAACCCGCTGACAGCACCCGCTGCGGTGGCAGTCGCGAACAGTGACCACCGCTGCGGTGCCATCTTTTCAGGACTGCACCCGCTGCGGTGGTAGGTGGCCACCGCTGCGGGGGATGGCAAAACGTTTTCTCGGCTTGCGCTGATAGTCGGGTTGCTCCGCTTTCCAGTCATCGCCCGGCTTCAACGTCGGGCGCACGTCCAGATGCTTGTCGTCCTTTTCGTCGATGCGCCGCCACGTCAACGCGAACAGGTTGCAGCGGTTGCGTCCGCCTTGGCGGGTGCGCACGATCATCCGGTAGTGCTCGCATTCGGCGACGGCTTCGCGGATCGTTGTTTCGGATCGCCAGCCGAACGGTTCCATGATTGTGAGCGCCGCCGACAAATAGCCGTTGTTGAATCCGGAATACTGCCGCGCCAGGTCGATGATCAGTTTGCACGCGTTGGAAGACAATCGGGTGAAGTTGCGATGCCGCAAGCACGTCAACGGGATGGTGAAGGCCGCGCCGCCGTCGATGTCCGCCCAACGGTTTTCCTTCTTGGACTTTCCTCGTTTAGCCATCGCCGTGGCCTTTCGTGCAAATGACGCCTTTCATCCGGCGCGCGCCCGCCAGCATCGACGATTGCCGCGATGCCCTTAAGAGCCGCCTGCGGATGTCACCGTGCGCAGCGATGATCGCGGGCGCGGTGTCGACTACCGCCGCCAACAGTTCGCTCGGCAGGTGACCGGCCAGAACCGCCCTCGCGTCGGCTTTGACCGACTCGCGCAGGTACAGGCACAACGGCTCGCCTCGCAGGTGCGTGCGTTGCCGCCATTGCCGATCCAGTGGGCAGATCGGTGCGGCGCATCGTTCGAAGCGCGTGCAGTCGGTGGGTTTGTTTTCGTGGGCTTGTGCATCCGTCTGTGCGTCGCTACCTTGCCCGTGCAGTTTGTTTTCGAAGCCGGTGGCGTTTTCGTCGCCGGCTTTTTTTATGTCATCGAGTGTCATCGGCATTCCCCCGCCAAGCCCGTTCCAGCCGTTCACTACATCGCTCGATGCAGTCGGCCACCCAGATCAACGGCATCGCCACCCAAGGCCAGGACTGCCCGTCCAGGCGCACGGCGATGGCATCGAGCAATCTGGTCGGGATTTCGAGGGCGATCAGGCCGACGTAACAGAGTGAACAACGCCGCGCGTTCATGCGGCGTCCTTCGTCGCAGCGATGCGCTGGATCAGAGCGGTTATGTCCTCGGCGCGCCAAGCCGTGCAGCGTTCACCGATCTTCACGGGTTTGGGATATCGACCGGATCGAACGCCGGCCCACCAAGTCGATTTGCCAACAGGCAGGAAATGCAGCACCTGCGAAATACGCAGGTAGCCGGTTGTGGGAATTGATTCGCTTCGCATTGCACCGTCCCTCAATAGTCCGAAATGGACTGGACGGCTCGAAGTCTGGGGAAAGCGGAAGCTGACTTATCCCCCAGAAAACTCGATTATTTTTTTGGGGAAGGGCGGACGAGCCCAACGATCTCGTCAATCACCCTCTGCGACTGTGCGCTGGATGCTTCGCCTTTACCGAACGCTGAGAACGCATTTTCTCGCGCTCTCACTTTTTCGTGTGCTTGGCGAACCGTGCCAACGCTTACATGGTGGGTCTTCGCTACGAACGCGTAGACATCCGCTTCCTCGCCATCAGCGGCCTTGCCCGACCCGATCCGCTTTCCGGACGAACGCGCTGTTTCCACGGCCAAATAGAGTTTTTCGTCCTTCGCCTTCTTGCGACCTTTGTCTACCCCTGCAAGGCCGAGCGCCTTCTTGGAAGGGACTCCATCCAAAATCGCAGTGAACGCCTCAACAAAGTATTCCGCAACGACAACTGATATCGGCCGTCCATCTCGGAAATCATTGCGAAGCGTTCCGATCATGGACAGCGCCGCGACTCGGTCACCTTGCCTCGCGCGGCTTGCGTACTGAAACATATGCAGCGGTGCCACGTACACGCGCGTACCGTCGCTTTCAGGTTCATCACTATCAGTTTGCATCACGCTCTCCGTGACGAGGTGTGCTTATTGGCTTGGGTAGGCAGGAATTTTGTTTGTTGCCCCGTCGGGCTAGGCGCAGCGGTTGGACTACGCCGCTTTCGATGACTTGCGGCGAGTCACTGACTTTGGCGCGGCTTGCACGAGCGTGATGCGCAGCTCGCAACCGACCGCATCGGCATAGCGGCGCAGCGTCGACAGTGACGGCGCGTGGCGGCGACTGCCGGCGCTGGATTCAAGGCGCGCAACGGATGCCTGCGCTATGCCCATGCGTTCGGCGACATCGGCTTGTGTCATACCCGCTTGCTGGCGTGCACGCAGCAATTCCGCAAGCGCGACAAATTCATCTTCGAGCGCTGCGTAGGCGGTGGCGTAGCCGGGGCGCTTCATCCATCGCTTGTGCGACGCGTCGATATCGAAGGGGATCGGGGAATAGCGTTCGGAATTCATTTCTTGACCTCACGTAGTCGCTTGCGCGCGATCAACAAATCGTGCGCCGAGGTTTTCTCGGTTTTCTTCACGATGGCGTGCAAGATCACGATGCGCTGATCGACTACCGTGCAAAAGAACGCACGCCCGATGCCCTCGCGTCCCTTCGCACGCACCTCGAACAAACCCGCACCCATCGCTCGCGTGTGCGGCATGCCGATGTCCGGCCCATTTTCCTGCATGGCGCGCGTGACCCGGACGAAACTGGCAAGGATGCCATCGGGCCATGCGCCGACTTCTGCCGCGACCTGATCGTTGAAGTAGCTCAGTTGCCATGACATCACTATAACATCCGTGTTATCGCATCGCCGCGTGTTTGATCGGCACCACGTTCGCGGCGGTGCGCAGCGCGTCCAGATAGTCGGCCCATGCCTGCATCATCTTGCGCCGCTCGGGCAGGTGCGCGGTGCGGTTGTAGGCGCGTCCGTTCGGGTCGCGGACTGCATGCGCCAACTGGTGTTCGATGTAGTCGGGACGGAAACCCAGAACCTCGTCCAGGATGGTGCGCGCCATCGCGCGGAAGCCATGACCGGACATCGTTTCGCTGTCGAATCCCAGCGCACGCAATGCAATCAGGATCGCGTTGTCGGACATCGGGCGACTCTTGCCGCGCGCACTCGGGAATACGTACTCGCCGCGCCCGGTCAGCGGTTGCAGGTCGCGCAGAATTTCGACCGCCTGCGATGCCAGCGGAACGACATGCGGGGTCTTGGTCTTGCTGGCGATGTAGCGCCACTCGGCTGCGTCAAGGTCGATATCGGCCCAGCGCGCGTGCCGCAATTCTCCGGGGCGGACAAAAACCAGTGGCGCGAGTTTCAACGCCGCCACGACGATGGGCGTCCCTTGGTAGCTGTGCAACGCGATCAGCAACGGTTTGACCTGCGCCGGCTCGGTGAGGCTCGCGAAGTGTTGCTTGTCGGGTTGCGGAACGGCACCGATCAAGTCGGTGGCCGGATTACGCTCGGCGCGGCCGGTGGCTACGGCGTAGCGGAACAACTTGCCGGCCAGCGACCGCGCACGATGTGCCGTTTCAAGATGCCCCGTCGCCTGAATGCGGCGCAGCGCAGCGAGCAACTGCGGCGGCGTCACGTCGCCTACGGGCGTATCGCCGATCCACGGCAACAAGTGATTCGCGATCAAGGCGCTGTCGCGTTTGAACGTGCCGGTGGTCAAAGTGTGTCCGTGTTGCGCGAACCATTCCGCAGCGACGGCGGCGAACGTGCCCGCGCTTGCTGCAACCTTTGCGGCTTTCTCGGCCACGCGCTGCGCGCCGGGGTCGATGCCTTCCGCCAACAGCTTGCGCGCGCCGTTGCGCTTGGCACGTGCGGACGCCAGATCGGTATCGGGATAAGTGCCCAGCGACAGCGTGTTGCGCTTGCCAGTGACCGGGCGGCGATAGTCGAAACGCCACCATCGCCCACCGTCCGGGCGCAGCAGCAGATAGAGGCCGCCACCGTCGCGCAGCTTGGCGACTTGGTCGGTCGGCTTGGCCTTGCGGATCGCTACGTCAGTGAGCGGCATTTTGGCCTCGTTGGCGGTAACTGTGTTTCGGCGAAGTCCAGTTACCGCCAAAGTTACCGCCAGTTACCGCCAGATTCCACTGCCCCGCCTAGGACGCCACTGGACGCCAGACAACAAAAAACCCAGCATTTACGCTGGGTTTCTGGATTCTATGGGGTGTTGTTGGACGCTTAATTGGTCGGGACGGCGGGATTCGAACCCACGACCCTTTGCCCCCCAGGCAAATGCGCTACCAGGCTGCGCTACGCCCCGACTAGGCGTTCCCGCATCGCTGCGGGGCGCGGATTGTGACTGCTGACGGCGATTGCCGCAACGAGTTCAGCGCTTGAGGATCAGCAGCACTTCTTCGAGTTCCTGACGCACCTGCTTGACGATCTGGCTGCTCATCGTCGCATCGACCTTGCCCGGACTGCCTTCAAGGCGCTGGCGCGCACCACCGATGGTGAAGCCCTGGTCGTAGAGCAGACTGCGGATCTGGCGGATCATCAGCACGTCGTGGCGCTGGTAGTAGCGGCGGTTGCCGCGGCGCTTGACCGGGTTCAGGCTGGTGAATTCCTGTTCCCAATAGCGCAGCACATGCGGCTTCACGGCGCATAACTCGCTCACCTCACCGATGGTGAAGTAGCGCTTCGCCGGGATCGGCGGGAGCTCGTTATTGCTGCCCTGATCCAGCATACGCCTCGACCCTCACCTTCAGCTTCTGGCCCGGACGGAACGTGACCACACGTCGCGCCGAGATCGGAATTTCTTCGCCCGTCTTGGGGTTGCGCCCAGGGCGCTGGTTTTTCTTGCGCAGATCGAAATTGCCGAAGCCGGACAACTTGACCTGCTCGCCTCGCGACAATGCATCGCGCATGACATCGAAGAACGAGTCGACGAATTCCTTCGCCTCGCGCTTGTTCAGGCCGACGTGCTCGAAGAGCCGTTCGGCGAGTTCTGCCTTCGTCAATGCCATTTCAGCCTCGCAACCTTGCGCCTGTCTCGCGTTCCAGTGCTTCAAGCACCGACTGAACCGCAAAATCGGCGTCCACGTCGGCTAGGGTGCGCGAAGCTTCCTGCAAAATCAAGCCCATAGCGAGGCTTCTTGTGTTTTCAGACAAACCTTGCCCTGTAAACTCGTCAAACAACAAGAAATCCCGCAGCAGTGGGCCCAAGGTCGCCCGAACTACCGCCTCGATTCGCCCGAATGGCACCGATTTGCCGACCACGATCGCGATATCGCGGCGGATCGACGGGAAACGGCTCTGCTCGCCGGCACGCGGCAAACCTCGCGCCGCCAGAGCTGCCAATTCGATCTCGGCAACATAAACATCGCCCACCAGGCCGAGATCGGCCGCGAGACGTGGATCGAGGCAGCCGGCCACGCCGATCACCCGATCGTCGCGCAAGACTTCGGCACTGCGTCCGGCATGCAGATAGGCGATCGGGGCCGGCCTCAGGGTGAATTCCGCGGCCGCACCGGTCAACGCAAACAATTGAGCGATATCGCCCTTCAGATCGAAAAAGTCCAAGGCACGGGGCGGAGCCGCCCATTGCTCAGCCAGCGCCGTACCGGTAGCCACAAGCGCCAGACGCGGCACTTCCAGCGGCGGATCGCCCGCGAAAAAGGCTTTGCCGACCTCGAACAAGCGCACGCGACTCTGTTGGCGCGCCTGATTGCGGCGCAACGCGTCCACAAGACCCGGCAACAGGCTGGTGCGCATCACCCCGAGATCGGCCGAGAGCGGGTTCGCCAGCGCGACCTGGCCGTCGGCGAGTTGCCATTGCGCCAGCCAGTCGGCGGACACGAAGCTGAAATGCAGACATTCGCGATAGTCGCGCGCGATCAAGGCGGCACGCATTGCCGACGTCGCAACCTGCGCTTCGGGCGGCAATCGCAATGCAATCTCGCCGCGCGGAATCGCGGTCGGCACGCGGTCGTAGCCGTGCACGCGCACGACTTCCTCGATCAGGTCTTCCTCGATTTCGATATCGAAACGCTGGCTCGGCGGCACCACTTCCCAGCCACCGTCGAACTTGCGCACCGCGAATCCGAGCGAGTTCAAGATCCGATCGACGTCGTGCGTCAACCACGCCAGACCGGTCACGCGCGCGAGGCGCGCCGCACGCAGACGCACCGGTGCGCGCGTCGGCAGGTGCGCGTCCGACTTCGCCTCGACCACCGGACCCGGTTTGCCACCGGCGATCTCGGTGATCAGCTGCGTCAATCGTTCGATCGCCTGACGCGGCAACTGCGGATCGACGCCGCGCTCGAAGCGGTGCGAAGCATCGGTATGCAATCCAAGCTTTCGCGCACGGCCCTGGATCGCTGCCGGCGCGAAATGCGCGGACTCGAGAAACAGATTGGTGCTGGCGTCGGTCACACGCGAATCGAAACCACCCATCACGCCGGCGACCGCGAGCGCGTTCTGTTCATCGGCAATGATCAGGAAGCCGGGATCGAGTGCGACCTCGCGCTCGTCGAGCAGCTTCAGCGTCTCGCCAGCCCGCGCGCGACGAACAACGATTGCTCCGTCCGCGAGCTTGTCGAGGTCAAACGCATGCATCGGCTGACCGAGTTCGAGCATCACATAGTTCGTCGCATCGACGACGGCACTGATCGAGCGCAGGCCACAACGGCGCAGTCGCTCTTTCATCCACAACGGCGTCGCGGCGTTCGGATCAATGCCTTCGATGACACGACCGAGATAACGCGGGCAATCGGCGGGTGCGTCCAATTGCACGCTGCGCGTCGCCGTCGACTTCGCCTCGATCGCGATGCGCGCAGCGTCGTTCGGCGTCAGTCCATACAAGGCTGTCACTTCCGCGGCGAGGCCGCGCAGACTCAGGCAATCCGGGCGATTCGGCGTCAGCTTGATCTCGATGCAGGCGTCAGGCAGACCAAGCCATGCGGCGAAGGCTTGTCCCACCGGCGCATCCGCAGGCAGTTCCATCAAGCCGGCGTGATCGTCATTCAGCGCAAGTTCGCGCGTCGAACAGAGCATGCCCGATGATTCGACATCACGCAGCTTGGCTTTCCTGATGTCGATGTTGCCCGGCAACTTCGCACCGATGGTCGCGAGTGGCGCCTTGAGGCCAACGCGCGCATTCGGCGCACCGCAGACGATCTGCAGCGGCTCACCTGATCCGATCGAGACCTGACAAACGCGCAGCTTGTCGGCATTCGGGTGCTTTTCGGCGGCGACGATCTCGCCGATGACGACGCCGTCCAGCCCTTCGCCAAGCACTTCGATGCCTTCGACCTCAAGCCCGGCCATGGTCAATCGATGCATCAGGTCGGCACGATCGGCTTTCACATGCGCGAGCGAGCGCAACCAGTTTTCGGAAAATTTCATGGCTTCACTTCCTTCTGATCTTCACGCGAACTGCGCAAGGAAACGCGCGTCGTTTTCGAACAGCGAGCGCAAGTCGTCGACGCCGTAACGCAACATCGCGAAACGTTCGACGCCAAGGCCGAACGCGAAGCCGGTGTAGCGCTCTGAATCGATGCCACAGGCCTTCAACACGTTCGGATGCACCATGCCGCAGCCCAACACTTCGAGCCAACCTTGCGTGCCATCGGCGCGATCCCAGCGGATGTCGACCTCGGCCGAGGGTTCGGTGAACGGGAAGTAGCTGGGGCGGAAACGCATCTCGAAATCGCGCTCGAAGAATGCCGTGACGAACTGCTTCAGGGTGCCCTTCAAATCGGCGAAGTTCGACGTCTCATCGACCAGCAGACCTTCCACCTGATGGAACATCGGCGTATGCGTCTGATCGGAATCGGAGCGATAGACCTTGCCGGCGGCGATGATGCGGATCGGCGGCGTGCGCCCCTGCATCGCGCGGATCTGCACCGGCGAGGTATGCGTGCGCAGCAGGCGTCCGTCCGGAAAATAGAAGGTGTCATGCATCGCGCGTGCCGGATGATGCTCCGGAAAATTCAGCGCTTCGAAGTTGTGATAGTCGTCCTCGATCTCGGGCCCGTCAGCGAGTTGGTAACCAAGCCGCGCGAAAATATCGGTGATGCGATCCAGCGTGCGTGTGACCGGGTGCAGGTTGGCGTGTGATCCATTGCGACCCGGCATGGTCACGTCGACGCGCTCGGAAGCGAGTCGCGTCGCATAAGCGGCCGCTTCAAGCTGGCTTCGACGCGCATCGATCGCGCCAGTCAGCATTTCCTTCAATTCGTTGACCTGCGCGCCCACCGCCTTGCGATCTTCGGGCGGCAACTTGCCGAGCGACTTCAGCTGTTCAGTCAAGCGACCCTGCTTACCCAGCCAGGCGACACGGATCGCGTCGAGCGCGTCCAGCGATGGGGCGCTCGTGATTGCAACAGTCGCGTCAGTGGTGGCGGTTTGCAGTTCCTGCATGGTCATTCCTGATTCGCTGCGCCTTGGCAAAGGCGCAAAAAAAACGTGGGGAAGAGCAAGCCCTTCCCCACGTCGGTTGCATGGCCGGTAAAACCGGCCTTGAAGTTTACGCGGCGAGAGCGGTCTTGGCCTTCGCTGCGAGTGCTTCAAATGCTTTCAGATCGTGCACGGCGATATCAGCCAACGCCTTGCGATCGAGCGTGATGCCGGCCTTGAGCATACCGTTCATGAAACGGCTGTAGCTCATGTCGAACATGCGCGCTGCTGCGTTGATACGCACGATCCACAGACCGCGGAATTGGCGCTTGCGCTGCTTGCGGCCGATGTACGCATACTGCGCGGCCTTGGTGATTGCTTGCTTGGCAACGCGCAGCACCTTGCGGCGGGCGTTGTAATAACCCTTGGCCTGAGCCAGGATTTTCTTGTGACGCTTACGGGCGGTTACACCACGTTTGACTCGTGCCATGGTCTAGTCCTCCCGGCTTACAAATAAGGCAACATGCGAGCGACGCGGCCTGCGTCCTCCGCACGAAGATGATTGGCGCCACGCAGGTTGCGTTTAACCTTCGTCGACATCTTGGTCAGGATATGACTCCTGAACGCATGGCCGGCCTTGAACTTGCCGGATGCGGTTTTCCGGAATCGCTTGGCAGCGGCCCGGTTGGTCTTGATCTTGTTCTTTGGCATGACACTTCCTATGAGTATTGTTTGACTGTACCGAGCGGTGGCTTACGCCACACTTTCCATCCTGCTCGATCCGGCTTGTGCAGACGTTCCTGCCTGCTTTCCATCGTGTTGCACTAACAGACGACGCCTTACTTGCGCTTCGGCGCCACCATCATGACCATCTGCCGCCCCTCTAAACGAGGCCATTGCTCGATGGTCACTTCTTCCTTCAGATCCTCCTCCAGGCGCTTTGCCATGGCGATACCGAGTTCGGTATGCGCCATTTCGCGGCCGCGGAAGCGGATGTTGATCTTCACCTTGTCACCTTCGGAGATGAATCTCCGCAGGTTGCGCAGCTTGATCGCGTAATCGCCATCGTCGGTGCTCGGACGAAACTTCAGTTCCTTGATTTCGACGACTTTCTGTTTCTTGCGCGCTGCGTGCGCTTTCTTCTGTTCTTCAAACTTGAACTTGCCGAAGTCCATGATGCGGCAAACAGGCGGATCGGCATTGGGGACGATCTCGACGAGATCCATCTCCGCTTCACCGGCCATGCGCAGCGCGTCATCGCGACCCACCACGCCGACCTGCTCACCATCCGCGCCGATCAGGCGCACACGCGGAACACGAATCTCGTTATTCCGCCGGTTCTGTTTTTCGGTGCTGATACCGCTTCCTCCAAAAAGCCCAAATCATTGAAAAACCGAACTTTGTTCAGCCTTTCACCGTTTCCATGCGCAATTTTTCGACGAACTGATCGAGCGTCATGACGCCGAGATCTTCCCCGTTCAATGCGCGCACCGCCACTTGGCCGTTGTCCCGCTCGCGATCACCCACCACGAGCAGATACGGCACCTTCTGAAGCGTGTGCTCGCGAATCTTATAGCCGATCTTGTCGCCACGCAAATCGGCCTTGACACGGAAGCCTTGATTTACAAGGGTTTCGCCGACCTGATCGACATATTCAGCCTGGCCTTCGGTGATGTTCATGACCACCGCCTGCACCGGTGCCAGCCACGGCGGCAGGATCCCGGCGTAGTGTTCAATGAGGATGCCGATGAAACGCTCCATCGAGCCGACGATGGCGCGGTGCAGCATGACCGGCGTCTTGCGGCCGGATTCCTCGGTGACGTATTCAGCACCAAGCCGACCCGGCATGAAGAAGTCGACCTGCATGGTGCCCACTTGCCAGCCGCGACCGATCGAGTCACGGAAGTGGTATTCGATCTTCGGACCGTAGAACGCACCCTCCCCCGGCAGTTCCTGCCATTCGACACCACAGCTGCGCAGCGCCGAGCGCAACGCTTCCTCGGCCTTGTCCCAGTCGGCGTCGTCGCCGATGCGCTGAGTCGGGCGCAACGCAATCTTGAGCGCGATGTCGGTGAAGCCGAAGTCAGCGTAGACCTGCATCGCCTGACGATGGAATGCGGTGACTTCCGGTTCGATCTGCGCTTCGGTGCAGAAGATATGGCCATCGTCCTGGGTGAAGCCACGCACACGCATGATGCCGTGCAGCGCGCCCGAGGGTTCATTGCGATGGCAGGCGCCAAACTCGCCGTAACGGATCGGCAATTCGCGATAGCTGTGCAGTCCGTGATTGAAGATTTGCACGTGACCGGGGCAATTCATCGGCTTGACCGCGTAATCACGGTGCTCCGAGTGTGTCGTGAACATGTTGTCGCGATAGTTCGCCCAGTGCCCGGTCTTTTCCCACAGCGACTTGTCGAGGATCTGCGGGCAGCGCACTTCCTGATAGCCGTTGTCGCGATAGACCTTGCGCATGTACTGCTCGACCACCTGCCAGATCTGCCAGCCTTTCGGATGCCAGAACACCAGGCCCGGTGCTTCTTCCTGCATGTGGAACAGACCGAGTTGCTTGCCGAGTTTGCGGTGGTCGCGCTTTTCCGCTTCTTCCAGTTGGAACAGATAGGCCTTGAGGTCCTTGTCGTTCAACCAGGCCGTGCCGTAAACCCGTTGCAGCATTTCGTTCTTGGCGTCGGCGCGCCAGTAAGCGCCCGAAATCTTCATCAGCTTGAACGCGCGCAGTTTTGAAGTATTCGGCACGTGCGGGCCGCGGCACAGGTCGATGAATTCACCTTGCGCATACAAGGACAGATCTTCGTTCGCCGGAATGCTGCCAACGATTTCGGCTTTGTAGTGCTCGTTCTTGGCCTTGAAAAACGCGACGGCTTCGTCGCGGCTCATCAACGAACGCGAGACCGGATGTGCCTCGGCGACGATCTTCGTCATTTCGGCTTCGATCTTGATCAGATCGTCCGGCGTGAACGGCGTCTTGCGCGCGAAGTCGTAATAGAAGCCGTTCTCGATCACCGGACCAATCGTGACCTGGGTGTCCGGAAACAAGCGCTGCGTCGCCTGCGCCAACAGATGTGCGGTCGAATGGCGCAGTACGTCGAGTGCATCCGGATGTTTGTCGGTGACGATCTCGAGCGCCGCATCGGCAGCAATCGGACAACTCAGGTCAACGAGTTTGCCATCGACTTTTCCGGCCAGCGCCGCCTTCGCAAGACCAGCGCCGATCGAAGCGGCGACTTCGCCGATCGTCGTGTTCGGCGCGTATTCGCGCTTGGCGCCATCGGGGAGCGTAATCGTGATCATGGATTCAACCTTGTGCCTGAATGACGCGAGCAATAAAAAAGGGCGCAGAAAGCGCCCTTCATGATTCGGAGCCAGTCTGCAGATTCGCTAGATGGGGTATCCGGTTCGCGTCATCGTGATCGTGTTCTTTCGAACTACGTCTCTTGGAGGTTAGTCATTGCGGAATAATTCGCTCTCGCGAATTGGTGGGCGCACCAGGGATCGAACCTGGGACCCCTACCATGTCAAGGTAGTGCTCTACCGCTGAGCTATGCGCCCGCAAGGGCCGCGAACTATACGCAAATCACCTGCGGTCGGCAAGCCCGCCTATACTGCGCGGCCGCATGATCCGCCGCCCATGACCTTCGACTCGCTCACCTTCGTCGTGTTCTTCATCGCCGTCGTGGCGATGTTCAATATGCCGGGGCTGTCGTGGTCAGCGCGCAAGAACGTCCTGCTTGCGGCCAGCCTCGTGTTCTACGGCGCGTGGAATCCAGCGTTCCTGCTGCTGTTGATCGGCTCGGCGACGATGGACTGGTGGCTGGCGTTGCGCATGGCGGCTGCGCGCCCTTCGCACCGCAAACCTTGGCTGATCGTCTCGCTCATTGCCAATCTCGGCCTGCTCGGATTCTTCAAGTACGGCGATTTCCTGCGCGACAACGCGCGCGCCCTGCTGGCACTGGCCGGGGTCGACTGGCAGCCGGCCGAGTTCGACATCCTTTTGCCAGTCGGCATTTCCTTCTACACGTTCCAGTCGCTGAGCTATTGCATCGACGTCTATCGTGGCGATGTGCGCGTGCAGCGGTCGCTGCGCGACTATCTTTTGTTCGTCGGTTTCTTTCCGCAGCTCGTGGCCGGCCCGATCGTCCGCTATCACGACTTCAGCGCCCAGTTGCATACGCCACGGCGCACGACAGCAGATGGATTCACGATTGGTCTGTCGCTGCTGTTGATCGGCTTGTTCGAGAAGGTGGTGCTGGCCGATTCGGTTTTCGCACCGGCGGCTGACCTTGTGTTCACCGCCGGCACCAGCATCGACAGCGCGGCCGCTTGGAGCGGCACGCTCGCGTTCGCGGGACAGATCTTCTGCGACTTCGCCGGCTACTCGACCTGTGCCATCGGCTGCGCGGCGATGCTCGGTTTCTGGCTGCCCGACAATTTCCGCTCACCCTATGCGGCCGTCGGTTTTACCGACTTCTGGCGGCGCTGGCATATCTCGCTGTCGACCTGGTTGCGCGACTACCTGTACGTGCCGCTCGGCGGCAATCGTGGCTCGCAGTGGTTCACGCTGCGCAATCTGATGCTGACCATGCTGCTCGGCGGCTTGTGGCATGGGGCGGCGTGGACCTTTGTCGCGTGGGGCGCATTCCATGGCCTGATGTTGGGCATCGAGCGCGTTTCCCGCCCCGCCATCGAGCGCATTGCGCGCATGCTCGGCCTGTTCGGCAGTGTGCTCGGTGGGCTCCTGACCCTGCTTGGCGTAGTGGTCGCCTGGGTGTGGTTTCGCGCGCCTGATTTTGCCCACGCAGCCAAGATCCACCATGCGATGCTCATTCCGACCGAGGCCTCGCTGCCATTGAATGCCGAGGCGAAGATCGCGCTCATCGTGTTCGCCATGCTCTGGCTGATGCACTGGGTGACGCGTCGCACTGACTTGCGCCGCTGGTTGCGCGCGCGCGGCGCGGTTTCGCTGGGTTTGCTTTGGGCGATGCTGCTGGTCGCCATCATGCTCTCGCCCGGCGTCTCGCGCGCCTTCATCTACTTCCAGTTCTGACATGCGCCGCGCCCTTATCGCACTGATCATCGCCCTCGTCGTGGCCGGCTCAACGCTTTTCGGCATCGAGCGGCATTGGCGAAACCGCGGCTACACGCCGATCATCGTCGACGCGCACGATTTGTGGTCATTGCAGCGCGCGAAGGCATCGTCGTCCACGTTGCGGCCGCTGGTTTTCCTCGGTGCCTCGCGCACGCTGTACGCGATCGATCGCGACACGGTGCGTGCACGCCTGCCGCAGCTCGAACCGGTGATGCTGGCGATGGATGGCCGCTATCCGCTGGCCACGTTGCGCGATCTCGCCGCCGATGAAAATTTCCGTGGCATCGTCGTCTGCGACATCGACGCCGCCGGCTTCGCTGCGCCGAGTCTCGAGATGCAGAAGCCCGCAGTCGACTTCTATCGGCATGATTTTTCACCCAGCCGCGCCGTGCACCGACTACTGCTTAATCACTGGCAGCTCAAAGCCGTGATCGCGCGCAGCGATTTCAGCTTGCTGCGAACGACAGTGCGTTGGTGGAATGGCGAAGGCGAGCCGTTCCGGCCGTATCAATGGCTGGACCGTCGACGCTTCGGATCGATCGACTACGAACGCGGCGATCGTGACGCGCAGAAGCGCGAACTGGTGCGCAACCTCGAACGCTTCGGCGGTCATCTGCCGCATATTCCTTTCGCCGAGTGGTGGCCACAGGTCGAGGCGGCGAACATCTGGGTGCGCAAGATCCAGGCCCGCGGTGGCGAAGTGATTTTCTATGCCGCGCCGACCAGCGGCCAGCGCCGCTGGGCCGAAGAAGACTGGTTCCCGCGCGCCGAATACTGGGACAAGATGGTGGCATCGACCACGGCGAAAACCCTGCTCGCGCTCGATGTGCCGACCCTGCGCGACTTCCCGCTACCCGATGATTCCCACGTCGACTACCGGCACAAGCCCGCGTACACCAAGGCCTTGCTGGATGCGTTGATCGATCGCGAATTGATCCCAACAGCGACACCGTGAGATCGGGTCGAGCTCGCGCCTACCTGGTTGCGGCCGCGGGCTTTGGCTCGGCCTGAATTTTCCAAGTCGTGAGATCGACCGCGAACAGCTTCTGGTGATCACTCATGAGCTCGAAGATGTCGCCGTCGGTAAGCGGCATTTCCGGCAAGGGCACGTCGCTGGTGACGAGCAGCGCGCCTTCGCGCCATCCGTGCAGATTGATGGTGCCCGGGTAGGGATTGATCGTGGTCAGCGCAGCGTATTCGTGCTTCTCGAGCAAGCGCCCGAGATCGAGAACTTCCAGCATCGGATGCCCCTCGCCGACCGAGATCACCGCCAGCCATTTTCGATCCGGCGAAACCGACACATCGCCGACCTGACGCAACGCGCTCAGATCGCAGCCAAGCTCGACCGGCTTCTTCGATTTGCATACATGCGACCAGCAGGATTGGCTTTCTTCGCCAAAGTCGACGACGAGATCACATTGATCGGCAACTACAGCCGCGAGGCTCGGCCGTAACACAGGCGCCTCGTCGTCATTGGCATTCGTGACCGTCACCAACCCCAAGCACATGGCAGCGACCAAGACTGATGGCCATCGATGATGCATTCGGACCCTCCGCGATTCGGCGCTCAATGCTCCGCCGGCACAAAGCCCGCGACTTTGTCCGCGCCATCACCAAACAGAAATGCTTCCATCTGCTCGCGCAGATACTTGCGCGCTTTCGGATCAACCGGCGAGAGCCGATTTTCGTTGATCAGCATGGTCTGGTGGGCAAGCCACTGCGCCCACGCTTCCTTCGAGACCTCGTTGTAGATGCGCGCGCCGAGTTCGCCCGGATAAGGCGCGAAGTCGAGGCCTTCGCCTTCGCGTTGCAGCTTCGCACAATGAATAGTGCGGCTCATCGAATGCCTGCGACAAACCTGTAGGAGCGCGGGTCATCGCGCGACCCGGTGTTTGTCGAAGTCGCGCGCTGAAGCGCGCTCCTACATGGACACGGCATGGCCATCATCAATGCCCGCCGCCGCCATCGATCGCCTTCAGCTCGGTCGACAGCGATGCCGCAGCGGCCTGGCCATCGGCGTACAGCATCTTGCAGTTGTCCTGATAGAACAGCGCGTTTTCGATACCGGCAAAACCCGTCCCCTTGCCGCGTTTGATGACGATGACCTGACGCGCATTGGCGACATCGAGGATCGGCATGCCGTAGATCGGTGAGCTCTTGTCGGTTTTCGCAGAGGGATTCACGACGTCGTTCGCGCCGATCACGATGGCGACATCGCAGGTCGGGAATTCCGGATTGATCTCTTCCATGTCGACAATCAGGTCATAAGGCACGCCGGCTTCGGCGAGCAGCACGTTCATGTGACCGGGCATGCGCCCGGCAACCGGATGAATGGCGAACTTGATTTCCTTGCCACGCTCGCGCAGCTGTTTGCAAAGCTCCCAGATCTTGTGCTGCGCCTGCGCCACCGCCATGCCATAGCCCGGCACGATCACGACCTTGTCGGCCATGTACAGCAGCGACGCGGCATCGCTGGCCTCGATCGGCTTCATCGAACCCTTGATGTCGGCGGCCGACTGCCCGCCACCGCCGAAGTCCTTGAACAACACGCCGCTGATTGGGCGATTCATCGCCTTGGCCATCAACTGCGTCAGCAGCATGCCCGCCGCACCGACCACCATGCCGGCGATGATCAGCGCCTCGTTCTGCATCACATAGCCTTCGAACGCGACCGCGAGACCGGTGAACGCGTTGTACAGCGAGATCACCACCGGCATGTCGGCACCGCCGATCGGCAGCGTCATCAAGACGCCGACGAGTAGCGCCATCACGAAGAACGCGACGATGATCGTGGTGTCGAGTTCCATCACCAGCATGCCGCCGAGCGCCACGGTCGCGATGAAGAACAGCAAGTTGAAATACTGCTGACCGGGAAAGGTGAAGCGCTTGTCCATGCGCCCGTCGAGCTTGGCCCAGGCGATGACCGAGCCGGACATCGAGATCGCACCGATCAGCGCACCGACAACGGCAAGCACCAGCGTGGTCTTGCTCGGCACCGAACCTTCATGCACGTACTTGATCATTTCGCCGGCACCGATCGCTGCGGCCGAACCGCCGCCCATGCCATTGAACAACGCGACCATCTGCGGCATGTCGGTCATCGCGACCTTCTTGCCCCAAAGCCAGGTCGGGATCACGCCGACGGCGATCGCGGCGAGGATCAGGCCAATATTGTGGCCGCCAGTCACCGCAAAGGTCGCGACCGTCGCCAGCAGCATGCCGATGCCGGCCTGCACGATGCCCTTGCGGGCCGTGACCGGACTGGCCATGCGCTTGATACCGAGGATGAACAGCACCGCGGCGATGAAGTAACTCGCCTTCGCGATGTTCGGGAGTAGAACTGCCATGTCGAGGTTCATCGCTTACTTCCCCTTCGACGACTTGAACATGTCGAGCATGCGTTCGGTGACGACGTAACCACCCGCGGCATTGCCGGCACCGAGCGCGACGCCAATGAAGCCGATGATCTTGCCGAGGGTGGTGTCGGCATGCGCGAGCGCGACCATCGCGCCGACCAGCACGATGCCGTGCACGAAGTTCGAGCCCGACATCAGCGGCGTATGCAGGATCACCGGCACGCGCGAAATGATCTCGTGGCCGGTGAATGCCGCGAGCATGAAGATGTACAGGGCGAGGAATCCGTCGATCATGATTGCTTCTCCGGTGTTGCGCCTTCAACCGCGACGCGACTGGGTTCGTGCTTGATGACGCCTGCATGCGTCAGGCAGGTCTTCTCGATCAGTTCATCGCTCCAGTCCAGATTCAGCGCCCCGTCCTTCAACATCAGACTCAGAAAATTGAACAGGTTGCGTGCGTACATTTCGCTGGCGTGGATCGCGCCCATGCTGGCGAGATTGACCGGGCCGATCACGGCGACGCCATTGCTGACGACGGTTTCGCCGGCGACGGTCAGCTCGCAGTTGCCCCCGGTTTCGGCGGCCAGATCGACAATCACCGCGCCGGGCTTCATGCCCTTGACCATCTCGGCGGTGATGATGCGCGGCGCACGGCGGCCTGGAATCGCGGCTGTTGTCACGATCACGTCGATACCGCGCACATGTTCGCCGAGGCGCTTTTGCTGTTCAGCCTGCTCTTCCGGTGTCAACTGACGCGCATAACCGCCGCTGCCGGCCGCACTGACGCCAAGGTCGAGAAACTTCGCACCGAGCGATTCGATCTGCTCCTTCACTTCCGGACGCACATCGAAGCCTTCGACCTGCGCACCGAGGCGCTTCGCAGTCGCGATGGCCTGCAAACCAGCGACGCCGGCACCGACGATCAGGACCTTGCTCGGCCGTATGGTGCCGGCCGCAGTGGTCAGCATCGGGAAGAATTTCGGCGCGGCCTGGGCCGCGATCAGCACCGCCTTGTAGCCGGCCATCCCCGCTTGCGAACTGAGCACGTCCATCGATTGCGCGCGCGTGGTGCGTGGCAGCAGTTCCATCGAAAAACTGGTGATCTGACGATCGCGCAACAATTTCACGCGTTCCACCGAGGCATGTGGCTGCAACATCGAGATCAGCACCGTACCCGGCTTCATCCTGGCGATGCGGTCGTTTTCAGGCGCTTGCACCGAGAGCACGACATCGGCCTTGGCCAACAGGTCGTTGGCAGAGGCCACCGCCTGCGCGTCCTTGTACAAGTCATCCGGCATCGCGGCGTCGAGACCGGCACCGGATTCGATGCGCACCTCGGCGCCGAGCGCCTTCAATTTTTTTGCAATTTCGGGAGTCAGCGCAACGCGCCGCTCATTGGCTGCGGTTTCGCGCAGCGTGGCAACCATGACGGCCATGCAAATCCCCAGAGGCAGAACGTGGACGGGTCGATGCTAACCGATGCAACCGTCCAGCGGGAACCGCGAAGCTACACTGCGCGCCTGTCAGGAGCCGCCATGCCCGCCATCGATTTGCTGAAACAGCGCCGTTCGCATCCGTCAAAGCAATTGGCCAACCCCGGCCCGGATGCCGCGCAATTGCGCGAACTCGTCGAAACCGCCCTGCGCGTGCCCGACCACGGCAAGCTCGAACCGTTTCGCGTCATCGGCGTCCGTCGCGACGCGGGCGAAGCGCTCGGGGCGCGACTCGCCGCGATCACCGAGGCACGCACGCCCGGCGATCTGGGCGCAATCGAGAATGACCGCGGTCGCTTCAATCGCGCGCCACTGTGCCTGATCGTGGTCGCGAGCTTGCTCGACCGGCACAAGGTGCCGGCCCAGGAACAGCTGCTGTCTGCCGGCTGCGTTGCGCACAATCTGCTGCTTGGTGCACAGGCGCTCGGCTTCGGCGCACAGTGGATCACCGGTTGGCCGGCCTACGATCGCGATGCCGCGCAAATTTTCGGGCTGTTGGAACACGAACACGCGATCGCCTTCATCCATGTCGGCACCCCGCAAGGTGAGACGCCCGATCGCCCGCGCCCGAGCTTCGCCGCCAAATACCGCGAGTGGCAGCCATGAGCGCGCAACCGACGGTGCATCTGGTCGACGCCAGCATCTACGTGTTCCGCGCCTATTTTTCGGTGTCGCCGGAGTTCGTCGACAGCGAGGATCGACCGGTGCATGCCGTGTTCGGATTCCTCAACACCTTGCTGACGCTGCTGCATGACGAAAAGCCGAGCCACGTCGCGATCTGCTTCGATGAATCACTGACCACCTCGTTCCGCAATCGCCTGTATCCACCGTACAAGGCCAATCGCGAACTGCCACCGGCGGATCTGGCGCTGCAGTTCGAATACTGCCAGCAACTTTGCAAGGCGCTTGGACTGTGCGTACTGGTCGACGGCGAATACGAAGCCGACGATCTCGCCGGCAGCGCCTTGCACGTATTGCAGGCCCAGGGCTATCGCGGTGTGCTGATCACTGGCGACAAGGATTTCTCGCAACTGGTCGGCGAGCACGACCTGATTTTCGATGTCACGCGCAAGGAAAAGACCGACGCGGCTGCGGTCAAGCGCAAACATGGCGTGCGCCCGGAACAGTTCGCCGACTACCTGGCCTTGATGGGCGACGCGGTCGACAATATTCCCGGCATCCACGGCATCGGCCCAAAGACTGCAGCGACACTGATCGGTCACTTCGGGTCACTCGACGCCTTGCTCGAACGCGTCGAGGAAGTGCCATTCCTGCGTTTGCGCGGCGCACTTCAAATCGCCGAGAAGCTGCGCAAGGGTCGCGACGACGCCCTGCTCTACCGCCTGCTCAGCACCATTGCCCGCGATGCGCCGGTGCCGCTTGAGGCAACGCATTACGCCTGCGCCGCACCGGACCTGAGCGCTCTGGAGAGCACGCTCGATCGCCTGAAATTCGGTCCGCTGACGCGAAGGCGCTGCCGTGAATGGCACGCGCGCTTCGGATAGCGAGCCGAGTCGATTATCTGGGCGGCAACTCGACGATCGGCGGCTTCACCTCTTGCTTGCCGCTGTCGATCGCGAATTTGAGGTCGCTGCGATACACCTTCACGGCGGCGAGCTTGCTCTCGTCACGCGGCAGGCCGTAGCGGTCGTAGCCGCCGCGTTGCGAATTGGCGATGAAGTAAAAGCCATCGCCCACGGGTACGCCCTGGGTCGGCGTGCCGAACTCGGGTCGGGCGGCATCGAGCGCCTGCGCGTGCACGACCTTGGTCACTTCCGCATCCAGCGTCAGGCGCATCACCCGCGCCGGCGGAAAGCCGTTCTGGACGACCACGAGAAAACCGTTCCACCACGACACGCCCTCGATACCGTAGAGCGTGAATCCCGGGCTCGGCGCGATTGCAAAGGGCTTTCCGAGCTTCAGGTCGATGCCGAACAAGCCGAGGTCGTAGTCGGCGAAGATCAACTTGCTGCCATCAGTGTTGAAGGTCATGCCGCGAATACTGGTCAGGCGCGGATTCTCAATCACCATCTGCAGACCGCTCGCCTCCAGTCGATAGATGCGACGCGCCACACCGTCGGCCACGAACACGTCACCCTTGGGCGACACCGCGATTGACGACAACAATGTCGGCCGATGTGCGACCGGCGTTTCATACTTGGCGACGAAAGCGCCCGTCGACAACACGAATTTGTACAACATGGCGCGGCCGAAATCGGAGGCCGGCAGTCCCTTGCGATGCGGCACACCGTTGCCGATCACCCACAAGGCGTCGCGATCACTGTCGACGGCGACAGCGTAGGTGGCGAGCAGCTTGTCGCTGCCCGCGGAATTGATGAACGCCGTGCTGACACCCTTGTCGTCGACCAAGCGGATTTCGCCATCACGCACCGACGCGGTCAGGAACTGCTTGCGCTTCGGGTCATACGCAATCGACTCGATCAGCGTGTCGCCAGCCGGCAAGGTGAAACCATTGGCACCGCCGCCAAAGGGTTTCATGTTCGCTTGCAGATTGAGCACCAGATAATCCCATACGCGGGTGCCGTGGACTTTCTCGAAACGCGCATCCTTGCTCGGATCGAATCCGAAACCGGAACCCTGCAGTCGCACGAGCAAGTCGTAAGTCTTGCGCTTGTCACCCATGCGCGCGTAGGCCGAAGCCAACTCATAGCCGATCGGCCCCTGCATCGGGCGCATGGCGTACAGGCGTTGCAGCGCGTAGGCCTGATGCCGCCAGTCCTGCTTGACTTCGAACTGCTTGGCGAGTTGCGCGAGTGCGGCCGGTTCATTGACGGTGTCGATCTGCTTTTCGGTCGCCGTCGGCAGAATGATCTTCTTGGTCGCCCTGCCGGTCTTCTCATCGGCCACGATTTCCACGCGCGCGCCCGGCGGAAGCGGCTCTTCCGGCTGCTCCTCCGGCTTCGCATCCGGTTTCTTCAACATCGGCGGCACCGTTGACGCCGTGGGTGCGGCGGCAGACGTCGCCGCAGCGTTCGGCTGTGGCGCGGTCGCTGCGTGGGCACCGGTCAAATTGATCTGGGCAAGTACGGCAAACGCGAGCAAACGGGCAAAACGCATGGAAAACCTCAATTCGGAGTGCGGGTCAGACCCATCGCTGGCACATAAGTTTCACGGGCGATGACCAGGGTCATTGCCGCTGCGGTCATTGCCGACGCGATCGGGCGACGGCTAGCATGGCGACTGGTCTGAGGGGCGCGCACCATGCCGGAAACCGAAATGCTTTTCAACGGACGCTGGCTGAATGTGCGGCGGCGCGACGGTTGGGAATTCGTCGAACGCACGAATCCGCAGGGCGCAGTCATCGTCGTCGCGATCACCGATGCCGACGAATTGATCTTCGTCGAGCAATACCGGCCACCGATTTCCGCACGCACCATCGAGATGCCGGCCGGATTGATCGGCGACGAGGATGGCAGCGAACACGACGATGCGGTGATCACCGCCCATCGCGAATTGATCGAGGAAACCGGCTTTGAAGCCGCACGTATCGACTATGTCACCGGCGGCCCGGTGTCCTCGGGCATGAGTACCGAAGTCGCGCATTTTGTACGTGCGACTGGTCTGTCGCGGGTCAGCGCGGGCGGCGGTGTGGGATCTGAGGAAATCTGCGTGCACCTGGTGCCGCGCAGCGAAGCCGCAGCTTGGCTGGTGCAAAAGTCGGCGGCCGGATATCCACTCGATCCGAAATTGTGGGCGGGGCTGTATTTCGCCGATCGCAATGCCGATGGTTCGGCTTGGCGGTGAATTGGATCGCGGTTGATAACCGCTCCTACAACACGCCGCGCTCCCACGGCCCGGTGATCGCCACCGAGAAACCGGGCGCATAGGCATTGGCAAACAGCCAGCGCCCATCCGGCGAAAAACACACCCCGCACCATTCCTCGTAACGAAAATCGCCACGGAATCCCATTTCGCCGTTCAAGATGATGTTGCTTTCGGCGAACGGGAATGTCAGCCCAGCATCGGTCATGCCGACGATCCGTTGCGGACTGCTGCTGTCGTTGTCTTCGTTGATGAGCAAGGCGCCGCGCGGCGAAACACAGATGTTGTCCGGGTAGTCGAGCGCGTCCAGTGACTTCGACTCGAACAAGAGCGTGAGCGTTTCCTCGCGCGGACGGTAGACCCAGATATGCCCGTGGCCGAAGTCACCACCCGTCGTCGCAGTAAAGAAGATCGCGTCATGATGCACATGGCAGCCTTCGAGGCGCGCAAACGCCGTCGCGCCGAGCGCCAATCCCTGCGCCGACACCGCAGTTCCGACGCTGCCGTCGTCAGCACGCGCGCGCTGCGGCGCATCGATCGGTACCCAGCGCACGTCGAAGCTGGCCCCGACGGCGACGCGCGTACGCAGATCCTTTCGGCCCACGGCCATCAACATGTGCAGATGGCCGCCGGCGACCAGCCGATCGCGATTGTCCGGCGTGTAGCGGAAAAATCCGGACACGTGTTTGCCGTCCTCGGTCAGATAGACATGCCCGGTACGCGGGTCGGTGGCCGCCGCTTCGTGCTTGAACACGCCCATATCCGGAATCGGCTCGGGCGCATGCTGGCCGTCGGCATCAACCTCGAAAACGAAACCGTGCGGCCGGCGTAACTCGGGGCGATGGCGGCCACTGTCATCGATGCCAGAGTCGGGATCGACCACCATCTCTTCGCAACTGAGCCAGGTGCCGCGCGACGAGACGCCGCCGCCGCAATTTTGCAAGGTGCCCGCAAGCACTGCGCGGAAATTGCTGGCGTGACCACTATCGGCATCGAAATCGAAAGCCACACAGCCGCCGGCAGCGGGCGCGTCGTAGTGCAGCGCGGCCGGACCGAATGCGCCGACCGAGGTCTTGAGTTCATGGTTGCGGATCAGGGTGAAACGCGAACCGACTGTGCTGACGACGCCCATGCCGTCGTGCGCGCCGGGGCTGACACCGTATTGCATGGACTCGCCAGTCCAACCGAAACTGCGGTAACGAAAGCCTTCGGGCAACTTCAGCAAGGTCGCGCCAGTGTTCTCATCGGCGACCGGGCGCAACGGGCCATAGCCGCCGACATCCACCGTGTCGACACGCTGTTCACGCGCGCGACAACCGGCGAGTCCGAACAGCGTCGCGAAGGGCAGGCTGGCACCCAGGCCAAGACCGGCACTCTGACGCAGAAAACTGCGGCGCGCCGCCGAAGACTCGCCGCTCACAATGCAATCACGCTGCCGGCATGACGCCACGGGCGTCGATGCGGTACTCGACACGCGCCGCTTTCGGATCAAACGCGGTGCCGGCATCCTTGGCCATGTGTTTGGCTTCGTCTTCACTGATTTCAATGCGCTCGAGCTTGCCAACAACGACGACATTGCCGGAAAAATCCTTGGGCAGCACGAAGCGGTGATTGGTCATCACCCGCGCCATCTGCTCGCCGTCGAGCAATTGCATCCAGCAGCCCTGCTTCTGGCAAACCTTGCCGACGCGACCACTGAACACCCCGTCCGTGACCGCATGCCCGGCATCGAGCGTAGCGAGCGCTGCCGCCAATGGCGTCGCCTTCGCTTCTGCACCAGGCGCCTCGCCGTAACCGCCAGCAGCGTTGAGTGTCGGCCGCTGCGGCGCCTTGTGATCATCGGCATTGCTGACTTCGACGACCAGCAAAGCGAGTGCGCAAAACACGAGATGAACGAGTTTGATCATGGCGATCCTCTTCAGTTGGAAATGACGAATGCAAATCAGGCGGCGAGCGCCAGTGCGACGAGTTCAGTTTGCGGCATGGCCGTGCTGTACCGACCCGAGGCGTCACAGGTCAGTTCCGCCATCGCGCAATCCGGATCATGAGTAAAGAAGAGGCGCACGCCCCGATCAAGTTTGTCGGCCAGGAATGCGGCCTTTTCGTCGATCAGCATTTCCGGATAGCGGTCATAACCCATGGTGATCGGCACGTGCACCCACGGCCGACCCGGAATCAGATCAGCGCAGAACACGACGCCGTGATCGCCGCCGATTTCGGCCAGCATCAGGCCGGGCGTGTGGCCATTGGAGAAGCTGAAGCGCACATCGCCACCGAGCGTGGGTGTGTGCGCTTCGCGCACCAACTCAAGGCGACCTGACTGCTCAAGTAGTTCGCACAGCCCCGGAATGAACGACGCACGATCTCGTGCATGCGGCTTCTGTGCACGCGCGAAACATTCCGCGCCGACGATGTAGCGCGCATTGGGAAACAACAAGACCGGCGGCTGGCCTTCACGCCAGGGCGCGAGCAAGCCACCGGCATGATCGAAATGCAGGTGCGACAACACCACGGCATCGACGTCGTAGTGCTGTACACCGATCTTCGCGAGCGAGTCGAGCAACACGTGCTGGCTTTCGACGACGCCGTAGCGTTCGCGCAGCTTCGGTTCGAAGAATGCGCCGATGCCGGTTTCGAACAACACACATTGGCCGTTGACACCTTCCGCGTAGAGCGCGCGACAGGCCAGCGGCACGCGATTCTGTTCATCGACCGGCAGCCATTTCGACCACACCGCTTTTGGCGCATTGCCGAACATCGCACCGCCGTCGAGCTTTTGGCTGTTGCCGAGCACGGACCACAGTTTTATTTTCGTCGCACCGATTGTCATCGCACCGATTGTCATCGCACCGATCGTCATCGCACATCCGCCTTGCCGACGCCGCCACGCGGGTCGGTGCCACCACTCAAGGTGTTCGTCAACAAATCCCAGATCACCACCTGCATATTGCCCCAGGGCCGTTCACCCTCGCTGAGGGTGTGGCCGCGCGCGCGCAGAGCGGCTGCGTTCTCCTTGCTGATCGCGCCGGCCTCGGCCGAGATCGCATCCGGTAGATACTGATGATGGAAGCGTGGCGTCGCGACGATCTCCGCCGCCGACTTGCCGTCGATGAGTTCCAGCAATCCGATCAGCACCATGGTCGCGATGCGCGAGCCGCCCGGCGTGCCGATCACCGCGATCTTGTCACGGCCGAACACGATCGTCGGCGACATCGTCGACAGCATGCGCTTGCCGCCCTTGGGCGCATTCGCGTCGGTACCGATCAGCCCATAGGCATTGGCCTGGTTCGCGGCGAGCGCGAAGTCGTCCATCTCGTTGTTCAGCAGCACGCCGGTGCCGGGCACGATGAAGCCCGAGCCCATCGGCAGATTCACGCTCGCGGTCACTGCAGCGATATTGCCCTCGGCATCGATGATCGAAAAATGCGTGGTGTCGGTGCCGCCGTCGACAACCGCGCCTTCGGGCAGACTGCTCGACGGCGTCGCGCGATCCATGCGGATCGAACCGCGCAGGCCGGCCGCGTAGTCTTTGCTGGTCAGCAGGCGGATCGGCATCGCGACGAAGTCCGGGTCGCCGAGGATGAAGCTGCGATCACGATAGGCGCGGCGCATCGCCTCAACGATCACGTGCAGCCGATCGGCACGATCGAGCTTGTTGAGGTCATAACCTTCGAGCACGTTCAGCGTCGTCGCCAGCACCACCCCGCCAGAAGACGGCGGCGATGCGCTGAGCAACTGGTATCCGCGGTAATTGAATTTCAGCGGCTCGCGTTCGACGATCTTGTAGTTCGCCAAATCGGCAAGCGTCCAGTTGCCGCCGTTGGCGCGCACGCCGTCGACCAGTCGCTTCGCCAGCTTGCCCGTGTAGAAACCGGCATGGCCCTGGTCGGCGATCGTCTGCAGCGTGCGCGCGAGATCCGGCTGCTTGATCACGGTGCCGAGCGCGGGCATTTCCTTCGTCGGGAAAAAGACGCTGCGCGAAGACGGATAGCGCAGCAGCACATCGCGACGCGCTGCCAGCATGCCGTGCAGACGCGCTTCGAGCGGGAAGCCGTCGCGTGCCAGACGAATCGCCGGTGCCAACGAGACCTTCAGCGGCAGGCGTCCATAGTGCTGGGCGAGATGCACCAGCGCCGCGGGCTCGCCGGGTATGCCCGCCGCGAGCGCACCATTGACGCTCTTGTCGCGATCAAGTTGACCGTTGGCGTCGAGATAGGCCTTGGCATCGACCGCCATCGGCGCCGTCTCGCGGCCGTCGATCATCACCTGCTTGCTGTCACTGGCGCGATGCAGCAGCCAGAAACCGCCGCCACCGATGCCGCTGCTCGAAGACTCGACCACCGCCAGGGCTGCGGTCACGGCAATCGCCGCATCGAAGGCATTGCCACCTTTGCCGAGGACCTCGAAACCGGCATCGGTCGCAAGATGCTGGGCACTCGCGATCGCCGCCTTGCCCGGCGCCTTGGGCGCTTCGGCGGCGGCGACGGCGCAGACCAGTCCAGTCGCCAGCAGGCCGACGAGACGCGCGATCAATGTTGCCTTGCTCATGACGGGGTGTCCTCGCGCATCAGCGCATGATATTTCGCGAGCAGTTGCAGTCGTGTTTCAGGAATGCCGGCATCGATGTCGATGCACTCGACGGGACATACCGCGATGCATTGTGGCTCGTCGAAATGGCCAACACATTCCGTGCAACGCGCCGGATCGATTTCGTAGATCACCGCACCGGCGGTGATTGCCTTGTTCGGGCACGCCGGTTCGCAAACGTCGCAATTGACGCACAACTCGTTGATCAGCAATGCCACTTGCCGACGCCTCCCGCTGCATGGGTGCCGGGGGAGGCGCTGCCAATCATTTCGCTTCGACGAACACATAGTCCGCAGCGCTCGGCGCCAGCGCATCGCGCACGCGCTGATCGTCCGCGGTCGCGCCGACAAACAGCACACGCACGTCCTTGAACGCGGCCGGACGCGCGACTTTGAACGCTTCGATGATGACGTCGGCCATGCGCGTGGAATTCGGCGAACCAAACGCGATCATGTTGCCCGGCAGGATGCCGCGACCAACGACATCGGTAATGTCCGACTGCTGACGCTCGACCTGGGCCATCGTCACTTCGTCGTCGCCTGCCGGAACGTAGTACATATAGGGCCGCTGGCGAATGCCTTCGAGATTCTGCTGCGCCACATAGACCAGATACTTGCGCCAGCCATCCTTGTCCATCGGGTCGGCAGGCATGGTGACGACCGCAGCGACGGCTTTCGGCTTGCTCGCCTCCTCCTTCTTGCAGGCAGTCACGGCGAACAGCGAAAACATCAGCACCAGCGCGATACGCAAGAAGGCATTCATGGCAAAACCCCTGAGATTGGAAAATTACAGTGTGGATCGAAAACGGGCGTTCAAGGCCGCCTGGACCGCGGGATGGACAAACCCCGAAATATCGCCGCCCAGCCGCGCAATCTCGCGCACCAGCGACGAAGAAATGAAGCTGTATTGCTCGGCGGGCGTCAGAAACAGGGTCTCGACGCGCGGGATCAGGTGCCGGTTCATGCTCGCCAGCTGGAATTCGTATTCGAAGTCGGACACCGCGCGCAGACCACGCAGGATCACGCCCGCGCCGATCTGCCCGACGTACTCGGCAAGCAGATTGTCGAAGCCGACGACTTCGACATTCGCGAGCTCTCCGATCGACTCGCGCGCCAGTGCGATGCGTTCGTCGAGCGGAAAACTCGGCCCCTTGCCCGGGCTGTTGGCCACGGCAACGAAGAGCTTTTCGAACAAGGGCGCGGCACGGTGTACGAGATCGGTGTGACCATTGGTCATCGGATCAAACGTACCGGGATAAACCGCGACGCGGGGCGAATACGTGGGCAAGGCAGCAACTCGGGCGGACATGGTTGCGAAAGCTTACCCGAGCGGCAGGATTCGCCGATAGAGCGCGGCGCGCACGTCGCCGGCGAGCAATTCTCGGTGCAAGGCCCAATGGGCCGGCAGTTCGGGCACGGTGGCGCGCGGCGATTCGACGTAGATCAATGCCGAAGCCTGCAGAATGCCGCCCGATTCCAGCGACTGCGCGATCGACGCCCAAGCGGCGCTTGCGAACGGCGGATCCAGGAACACCAGAGCGTAGGGCCCGCGTGTGGTCTGCAAGAAGCGCTCCGCCGTCGCGACATGCACGCTGTCGGGCTGCTTCAGCCGCTGCAGGGTCGCGCGCAGGTGTGCAGCCGTATCGCGATCAGCCTCGACGAAATCGACGTTCGCAGCGCCACGCGAAAGCGCCTCGATGCCGAGCGCACCGGTTCCCGCGAACAGATCCAGAACGCTCGCGCCTTCGATGAACGGCGCGAGCCAGTTGAACAGGGTTTCTCGGATGCGGTCCGAGGTCGGTCGCAACCCCGGGCGATCCGCTACGTCGATGCGCGAACCGCGCAACGCACCCGCGATGATGCGGATGCGTCCGCCGTTGCCGCGACTCATTCTTCGGTCAGCACCTGGCAGGTGAGCAGATCCTCATCGGTGATCACCCAGGCATCCTTGTCGGCACACAGCGCAACGGCGCCAATGACGCACTCGTCGCCGTCTTCATCGACAATCTTGACGTCGTAGGCGTCGCAGGGAATGCCGTGCAGTTCGAAGGCTTCGCCGTTGCCGATCACCTGATCGCCCAACTGGTCCGGCCCCCATTCGCCATCGTCGACCGAAGACAGGTACAACTGGTGGACTTCCCACAACGACTCATTGACGATCTTGACTGCGGAATCCAGCGAGCCCGCACGCACGATCGGGCCGACGAGCAATGCGATGGCAATTCCGGAAACGAGTGCAATCTTGCGCATGGTGAACTCTCCGCTGGGTGGACCCCGATTGCACCCTGTTGTTGCGCCTGAATCAAGCCATCGCCGGCCCTGCTAGCATTTTTCGCAATCGAGGAGTTCAGCATGTTCGGAATTTTCAAACGCAAACCCGAAGCGAGCGCGAAACCGCCCGCCACAGTGGTCGACACTGACATCGTCGCTCCAAGCGCAATCCCTGAGGTCGACGACCGCGCCCCAAGCTGGCGCGACCGATTGCGCCAAACCGCGCTGGGGCGTCAGGTCAGCGCCCTGTTCTCGAATCACCCGAAGCTCGACGAAGATCTGCTCGATGCGCTGGAAACGAGTCTGCTGAGTGCCGATGTGGGCGTCAAGGCGACAGCTGAAGTCATCGACGATCTGCGCAAGCGCATGCAGGCACGCGAATTCGCCGACGCGCAGGCATTGCTGATTCATTTGCGAACGCGCATGACGGCGATGTTGTCACCGGTCGCAATTCCGCTGCAAATCCCGGAATCGATCAAGCCCTTCGTCATCCTCGTCGTCGGCGTCAATGGCGCGGGTAAAACCACGACCATCGGCAAACTCGCGCGCTGGATGAAGCGTGAACGGCTCGAAGTGATTCTGGCGGCGGGCGACACCTTCCGCGCTGCAGCCGTCGAGCAACTCAAGACCTGGGGCGAGCGCAACCAGATTCCTGTCATCGCGCAAGGCAGCGGCGCCGACTCGGCCTCGGTGATCTTCGATGCGTTTGCTGCCGCCAAATCTCGCGATGCCGATGTGCTGATCGCCGATACCGCCGGCCGTCTGCATACGCAAGCCGGATTGATGGACGAACTCGCCAAGATCAAGCGCGTGCTCGCCAAGATCGATGCCACCGCGCCGCATGAGACGCTGCTGGTGATCGACGGCAATACCGGACAGAACGCCTTGAATCAGGCCCGCCAATTCCATCAGGCGGTCGGGCTCAGCGGCCTGATCGTGACCAAGCTCGACGGCACCGCGAAAGGCGGCATCGTGTTTGCGCTCGCGCGTGAGATCGGCGTGCCGATCCGCTTCATCGGTGTCGGCGAAGGCATTTTCGACTTGCGCGTGTTCGATGCCGCGGAATTCGTCGCCGGACTTCTGCCGGCAGACTTGATCGAGGCATGACCGAGCGCGATTTCGCCGCGCGCCTGTTGCGCTGGTTCGATGTCCACGGCCGCCACGATCTGCCGTGGCAGCACCCGCGCACGCCGTATCGGGTGTGGCTCAGCGAGATCATGCTGCAGCAGACGCAAGTCGCGAGCGTGATCCCCTACTTCGAGCGCTTCATCGCGCGCTTTCCCGATCTCGACGCGCTCGCCCGAACCACGCTCGACGATGTGCTCGCGCTGTGGTCCGGTCTCGGCTACTACAGCCGCGCGCGCAACCTGCATCGTGCTGCGGCGATCTGCGCCGAGCAACACGCGTCGCAGTTGCCGACGACGATGGAAGCACTGCTCGCTTTGCCCGGCATCGGCCGTTCGACTGCGGCGGCGATCCTGGCGCAGGCACATGGCGAACGGGTCGCGATCCTCGACGGCAACGTCAAACGCGTGCTGGCGCGTCATGCCGGCATCGACGGACTGGCCAGCGCGCCCGCGGTCGAACGCCAGCTCTGGGCCGAAGCCGAAGCGCAACTGCCGACCTCGCGCATGGCCGACTACACCCAGGCACTGATGGATTTCGGCGCCACCGTGTGTACGCCGCGACGCCCGCTGTGCGTGTCATGCCCGCTGCGCGTTGACTGCGTGGCGCTGGCGACCGATCGCGTTGCGACGCTACCCGCCCGTAAACCGAAGAAGGCGACGCCGGAGCGAACGGTGTGCATGCTGGTGCTGATCAAGGCCAATGGCGCGGTGCTGTTCGAGCGTCGACCACCGCAGGGCATCTGGGGCGGTCTGCTGTCGCTACCCGAACACGACTCTGTTGTAGCCGCATGCGCGGCTGCCGCACAGTTTGGCGGAGTGATCGATGAGCACCGCCTCGGACCGCGTTATCGCCACGTGTTCACCCACTTCAAGCTCGACATCACCCCGGTGATCGTGCACATCCGCGAGTTCCCGCGAGTCGCCGATGATTCGCGCGAATGGCATTCGTCAGCGCGATTTGCCGATCTGGCCCTGCCCACCGCGACACGTCGCGTGTTGCATGCCGCACTGCCTTAAGCTCTGTACATGACCCGCATCTCAATCATCGCCGCGATCGATCGCGCTTACGCCATCGGCGTGGACAACCGCCTGCCCTGGTCCCTGCCGGACGATCTGCGTCGCTTCAAGCGCCTGACGACCGGACACACGGTACTGATGGGCCGCAAGACTGCGACGTCGATCGGACGTGCCCTGCCCGGCCGGCGCAATCTGGTGTTGACGCGCAGCGGCGCCTCGCCGGTCGACGGGATGCAAGCCGTCGCCAGTCTCGACGAAGCCGTTGCCATCAGCGACTCCGAACTGTTCGTGATCGGCGGCGGCGAGGTCTACGCCTTGGCTATGGCCACGGCCGAACACATGTACCTCACCCATGTCGACACCACGCTTGCGCATGCCGACGCCTGGTTTCCACGATTTGCCACTGCGGACTGGACCGAGGTCGCGCGCATCAAGCACGCCATTGACGAACGCCATGCGCATGCCTTTGAATTCGTCGACTACATCCGCAAGTGAGTGCTCCGTGACCAAGAACTTCAGCGCACGCATCGACCACGGTCTCACCGGCACGCAGGCCGTCTGCGAACTCAGCGGCATCCCAAGTAGCGCCGTCGGCCATCAGGCCACGTTGTCGCTGCGCACGCGCGTTGACGTGAAGCGCGCCAGCGGCATCGACGCCAACACCACCCTGTTCGAGCACAAGTTGAAATTGCAGGCGACGAGCCTGCGCGTGCCGCTGCCGATTGATGTCGCCAGTTGGTACCACTACGACGGCAAGCAGATCGATATCCGCATCCTGGCGCACCTCGAAGTCGACGACGGCATTGTCTTCGACACCAAGCTCGAGACCGAGCCCGACCTGCCGCGCCGACAAACCAGTGCCAGTCAAGCCAAGACCAGTGGCACTCTGATCGAGCCGACTGATCGGTACTCGTTGCAAGCGAATCTGCGCGCACTGGCACCGCGCGACCGCATGATCGTCAAGGCGCTGCTGCTGATCGGTGGCGTCGTTGGCCTCGGCAATGCCGCGATCGGCGTGCACGACGAAGCGTCGCCCGAAGCGCAAACCATTTTCTATGACCACCAGGGCAGCGATGGGTCCGAGTCACCGGCGATGAAATCGCTGTTCGGCAGTGGTGGCATAGGCCTCGCCACCTGGTTCGCGGTGCGCGCGCGGCTGCGCCGCTACATGCGTATCGCCCTGCGCCCCAATGTGACCACGCCGCGGCGCGGCGAGCGCGTCCGCGCACGTGACCTGGTCGAAGGCGAAGCACGCGTGCCGCTCGATGGCAGCACCTTGCGTGTGGTCGCAGCGAATCGCGAAAACGGGCAATACCGCGAGAAGTCCGGCAAGGAGACCAAGACCCACAACTTCACCGACCCGGTGCAGGCGATCGTGTTGTTCGAACAGTTCCTGCCGCACATCCCCGCCGGCGAGCCCCTGGCCGACCATCTCGATGGCGATGTCGACTTCGATCCGATCTTCACCGTGCTGATGCCCCCGCAGATGAGCGGCGGCAATCACGGCATCGATGTCGTCTGGGAAGTGCAACTGCTGCACCCGGAATTCGTCGATCAGGAGCTGCAGGGCCCAACCGATTGGCAAGCCGCAGACTGGCACCCGGTGTCGCACTCGGACATGCAAACTTGACACTCATCGCCGAACTCACGATGATGCGCGCCCTCCCAATTCCCCGATAGCTCAGTTGGTAGAGCAACGGACTGTTAATCCGTGTGTCGCTGGTTCGAATCCAGCTCGGGGAGCCAAATAAAACAAAGCCCTGCGAGAAATCGCGGGGCTTTTTTTGGTTTCCGCTCCGGGCTGAGCCCCTCATCCGCCCTGCGGGCACTCCCACCGGAAGAAGTAATTTCATCCGCGTGCATCGATGTTCATGACTGAGTTTCGACGCCAACCAGGCAGCATTTTCGACCATCCCGACGCACCGCCAACTCGCCGCCGCACAAAAAGCGGCTATTGCGATAGTGTGGCCCGAATGTAGCCCACAGGTTCGCGCCATGCCCACACCCCTTGCAGATGAAGTTGTCCGTGCCCGCGTCGATGCGCGGATCAAGCGCGAGAGCGAAAAGACGCTGGCTGCGATGGGGCTTTCCATGTCGGAAGCGATCCGCCTGTTTCTGGTACAGACCGTGCGCCAACGCGCCTTGCCGTTCGCAGTCATCGCCCCGAATGCGTCGACGCGCCAGGCCATTGCCGAGTCACGCAACGGCAAGGGCAAGCGCTACGTGAACGCGGACGCGCTGTTTGCAGAACTCGACAAGGATTGAGCGATGGCGCTCGCCGTCGTCACCTTGCACTTGTTGCGCACCGGATCGCATTCGGACTTGTTCGGATAGGCGCGGCGGTTTTCAGCGTGCAGCGCGTTGGGCCTTGGATTCGATGCGTGCGACCGATGCCAGCGCGACGTACATGCGTTCGGCCACGTCAGCTTGCGTCATGCGGCCACCGCGATGGGCTGCACCTTGCCTCGGAATTTCTTTTGCGCATGCCACAGATCGAAGCTGGCCTGCATTCCGTACCAGAGGCCGGGCGTGGTGCCGAGCACCTTCGACAAGCGGATATCCATTTCGGCGCTGATACCGGCCGCACCGTTCAACACCCGCGACAACGCAACGCGGGTGACGCCCAGCCGCTTCGCAGCATCGGTGACGGAAATCTCTGCCAGCCATTCGCGCAGCACTTCGCCGGGGTGCGGTGGGCTATTAATGATGTTCATGGCGGCGCAGTCAGGCCCGCCTGCGGTTGTTTTCGGCGCGCACGGGCTTGTGGCGCGGCTTGCACCGACAGGCGCAAACCGAAGGCTTGGAGGATGGCACCGAGCGTGTCGAGTCGCGGATTGCCCTTGTCGGACAGCGTGCGATACAGCGTTTCGCGACTCAGTCCGGTTTTCTCTGCGAGTGCGGCCATGCCACCGAGCGCGTCAGCGACGGTGCGCAAGGCGACTGGAACGGCGCGCGCGTCGCCATCTTCCAGCATCGCTTCGATATACACGGCGATATCGGCCTGCGTGCGCAAATGGTCGGCCGCACGAAACGGTGCGCTAGCGGGTGCGGGCTTTGTAGTCTTTCCAGTAGTCATGGGCTGTCTCGATGTCGCGGGCTTGGGTTGAACCCTTGTCGCCGCCGCAAAGCAGCAGGATGAATTCCGTCCCGCGCTGGCCGCAATACACGCGGTAGCCCGGACCAAAGTGCAAGCGAATTTCCCAGACCCCAGCACCGACACTGCGCCAGTCGCTGCGCGCGCCGGATGCAGCTTGTCGATGGCCGCAACGATGCGGAGCTGTCGCGGAGTCCTTCCAGCCATTCCGTGAGCGGCAGGCGGCCATCAGCGGTTTGGTAGCGTTGCACTTGCATGGCGGGACCGTAGCTCAAAAGATACCGGACGGCATCACGCCCGCTTGCGCTTGATCGGCACCACCGTGCCGGTACCACCCGTTGCCAGCCGATGCAGGGTTCCGACAGTGCGGCGCAGATCACCCGCCGTGAACGTGCCGTTGTCCAACTCGTCAGCCTTGCCCGTTGTTGTTGATCGGGTTCGAATTCAGTTCGGTGAGCCAGATCAACGCAAAAACCCCGCGATGTGAGACGCGGGGTTTTTGCTTTTTGAAGCGAAGGCTATCGACCGAACTCAGGACTTCGCGCAACCATTGTTGCAACTGGAGAGGCGAATAGACGCCTCTCCAGCATCATTCGAAACGCAATCAGGGAACGATTGGCAACTCATTACAAGTCAGCAATCGGTACTTCGTCTGACCGTTCTGACAGACATATCCAGCCGCTACCGGCGCCGACTCTTCGGCAAACTGAACGACGACGCTCGTCGCTGGCGGCAGCAACGAGATATCGATGTTTGTCAGCTCAAGCGAACGGCCATTGTTTGTTGGCGGCACCAAAGAAATGCCTGCGGTCAAATTAAGCAGGCCTGCCGTCACACTTGTGATGCGCAGGTTGGTGCACATATTTGAGTTGTAGGGACCGCTGCTGTTTGGACCGTTGCCGCAATTCCACGTACTCGACGTCGGAGATTGGAATGTTCGATTGTAACCGCCGACGGCCAACAGGCTCCGCTGCGGGAGGGTGTAGCGAATCGGGCACGTCGCAGACCAATTGCCCGCACTGAGAATCGGCGCGCTACATGAGCCTCCCGCCTCCATAGGCGTGCATCCATTGGGCAGTGGTAGCGGATTACCCCACGACACGCCGAATCCCCCGAGCGCAACTCCACCAGGCGGAACGACGGTCACCGGATAGGACTCATTCGGGCAAGCACCACCACTGCCCGAGTTGCCCACCCGGAACTCCTGGGCGTCACGGGAAACTTCTCCCGCAATGACCGCGTTTGGCGCAGCAACTTCCTGGCCGCCATCGTTCCAGTCGATCGGCTTGGAGTCACTCAGACCCGTGTTTGATCGCTGCATGAACACGTTTGCATTCTCCGTGCCATTGGAAAGGCCCGTCACGATGCCGCGGGCGTAAGGCGGCAACGGCGCCTGATTGCCGGTCGCCGTCGGTTGAGGCGTATTCGTCCCGAGATTGGTGACGCTGATGCTGCTTACAGACGGATCCGAATCCCATTGCGCGATATCCGTGGTGTTGATGGAAACAAAAGGCAGCAGAGGTAGGACGCAGTCGACATCCGCCGTTGCGTCCGGACATGCAGATATTGCTTCGCTGATCGCAACACGAGCATCCGACTCAAGATAGTCAATGTACAGACCGCGGTTGTGCAGGAAACGTTTGCTGTTGGTGCTCTGCAGTGGCATCTGTGCAGGATCGACCAGAACATCGGCGAAGGCCGACATGCTGGGTGTCTGCAAGCCAGAAACGATCCGCTGATCGACGAAACTCTTCACCGCGGCCTGATATCGCGGCACCTTGCTGGCCAACGGCACGGACGCATCGACCACGGAACTGTCTGATTCCAACAAATTCATTAGTTCGAGTCGGGCATCCGTCGCAACACGGAATACGCCGTTTACGCGAATGAATCGACACGCTTCGAGATACGTGTCGCCCACGTTCGACGACTCCACAAACTCCGAAACGAAGTTGCCCTCGTTCGTGTCTCGATAGTGCTTGTGCCGGGCTTCTGCGCGGAATGGGTCAAACTTCGTGACTTGACCAGCGAAATCATGGTGATCCAGGCAGCAACTCACGCAAAGATCCTGATTCTGGACCGCGTTCGCCACGGTCTTGCCGCGAAGCCCTATGACGCCATCAATTGGCTCCACGTAATCCTTGCCATTCCAGTAAGTCGGCTGATTAGGCACCGTAAAATACGCATTGGAACCCACTGGAAGCGCACCCAACTGGCAGCGGCAACCAAGTACACGCGTGTCAATCACGCGGGTCAGTCGCGCGACATTGTTGGCCTCAGTCGCATAGGAATACACCTGGAACGAAGTCTCATCCGTACGCCCACGTTCACGACCAGTCGCGGGCTTGGGGTTCGAAGCAGCCGTTTCTTTGCCGTCACCGACCGCGATGGGAATGATGCCGGCTTCACTTGGACGGGGAATGCGCGCCACCGGTTCACCGACCCCCGTTGGCGGCGTCGGGGTTTGGTTCAAGACAGAGCTGCTCTTGTCGCGCGTCACCGAAGTCACAACATCATTCATGGTTGAACTGCGGACCGCACCATTGGCGTCGGTCCAACGCACGACAACGGTAATGCGCTTGAACTCGGCCGTATTGTTCAGCTGATAGGTGTCGCCAGCCGCTGCAACTCTGAAACACGGCACGTTTCCTGCACCACCGCAGCCAGCTGCGGTCGAATCACGGACAAATCGCGCGACTGCGGTGCGTGTTTCAAAGGTTGCCGAGGTATTCGGCGCGCCACCAAACGCTGGTGGTGCCCAAGCCGTCCAAGCACCAGTGCCGAGGGGAAGTCCCTCGTAGTCAGTGTTGGTGGCCGAGGCACGTGACCGGACGCGATCCAGCACATCTGCTGCCACGGCCAAGCCCTGCGACCGTACCTTTGCATCAACCGAGTTGCGGGTCAGAGCGGCCTGCAACGCAGCAAGCGCCAGCATACCTGTGGCGAGAACCAGAACTGCGATCAGCACTTCGATCAGGGAGAAGCCGCGTGAGCGGAGCGAGAATTTGCTACGTGAGAGGCTCATGATGCTCTCCCTCCTCAGTATGAAAAGCGATCGGTCCAGGAGCCGGGCACTTCGCCGACCACTGGGTTGCCTGTTTGATTGCCGGTGCCCAGCGAACGGGCGTTGTAGATGACGTCCACGTTGCCGTTGATGCGGCCACCGCCTTCAAGCACGACCGCACCGTAGACCTCGGCCTTGCCGCCACCTGCCTTCCAATTTCCGCCCTTGGCGTCATTTGGGTCTCCGGCAAACGGCAGGTCGAGCGCTGTGTCATAGGTTCCAAACACCAGGCCAAAAATCTGCATGCCATTGATCGAATTCACGCCACCATCGGCGATGAGCACCACCGGATTATTTGGCCGACCGATTTGACGCGCGGGCAACTCACAGGCGTCATCGCGAGCACCGACAGCCGAGCGAATCCAGAACGCACCACCGGAGTTCTCGTTGAGCTGCGCCTTCGCTTCTGTGCAGGTCAACTCGGTTGCCTGCAATTGCCCGCGAATGAAATCGAGCACTGCATCGATCTCACCATCACCATTGGCATCAACGCCGTCTTCGCAATAGCCATCGCCATTCCGGTCTTCGCGCGCCCGAACTTCACCAAACATGAACTCCCACATGTCGCACGGGAATGACTGGCTGTCGAGCAATCGTCCTTTCGCCGTTGCGTCGTAGGCAAGCGCCGTGTTGTTGTCAACGTCCAACACATCCAGACCTTCACCGACACCCGCGACTGCGCCGCCGGAAAGTTGTTTACCAACCTCGCAGAGACAGGCGTTGCCACCACCGTCGCAAACGGGCTCGCCGTCAACCAATTTGATATTGCTGTCCCGAATCCAGTCATCAAGATTGCAGGTCTGCCAACTACCATTGCCCCCCGAGAAATCTCCGCGCGCCCAAATCGAAACCAACACGCCAGAACCGCCGGAATTGGGATTGCCGACAATGGTGGAATTACCGACGCCCGTCAGGAGTCCACCCGCAGTAATTGCGGGAACCTTCGGATTGATGCCGATGCGCTCGATCGGAACAATGGTGCGACTGATCGTGGCTGTCGCCTGCTCTCCGACCATTTCGGCGCGCGACACCAAGGTGATCGCATTCAATCGCCCAGCATTCGCGGTGGCGGCGGTACAGGAATTATCTCCCGCTCCCGGATTTGCATTGATGTTGATCCTGCAAAGCAACGCACCGACGGCATATTCGACCTGAAATGGATTTGCAGGATCAGACGATGGCACGGTTGTCTGGAGAAGCCGGCGACCGGCACCACCCTCAACGGTCATCGGAAAGTTGATCGATCGACGCTCAAACGTGGAAATTGCGCCATCGCCATCAAGGTCGACGCCTCCGATATAACGGAACATCGCGCTACGCCTAACCGTGTCGGCTTCTGCGCCGCACGGGAACGACGAGTCGTTTGCCTGGCATCGCTCCCAAAGCGCGAGGTTCACCGCTTCGCCGGTGTCGGGCGTGATGTCATCCTCAAGCACCCGAATTGCTTCGGATGCATGGTTGAGTCCGACTTCCGCGACCTGATGCACGACCTTCGCGCGATAGTCGTTGGCTGAAGTACGTTGCTCGAACACGCCAACGTTCACCGCAGTAAGCGAGAACACCGTGAGTATTAGCAGCAAAAGAATGGCCAAGACCAGAGTAAATCCCCTGGAATGCTTTTCTAGATGGCGGGTTCGAGAATTCATAACTGCTCCGCGAGTTGGTCAGGGCGGTGGGAGAACGGGCAAGGCCGGCATGACGCCAGAACGTATTCGAACGGTTTCAGTAACGCGGCGCGTCACAACGGGACCATTGGTCAGTCGTCCCTCGATGGTGATACGCGCCCAATCTGTATCGGTACGACCAGCGACAATATTGCTGCCGCGGTAGTTGATCGAGAATCGCGTGATATCCAGCTCAGGGGACGAGAGCTGCACATCTACACGGGCGCAACCCGGCGACGCTGCGGCATTGCGACCCAAGCTGATTGCACCGACCCCAGCATTTACCGTACGGGCGATCGTCCGAAACGCACCATTTTCAGCTTGGTCGTAGGCGTATTGAACGCATTCGCCGTCTGTCGTCTGCAGGTCGGCGTCGTCATTGCCCAAGCTCCCGACAACGGTGAAATTCTCGAAAGGATTGGTGGGCTGCCAATCATTCGTATTGACCACTCCGTCGCCATTGTCGTCGTCTCGTGCCTCGCCGACAAACGTGATGGTGTCTTCCATGTAGCGCGAGCGCCGTAACTCACGCGCTACGATCTCGGTCAACGCTCGCAGCTCCTGCGTCAATCGCGTGGAACGGAGATTCTCTGCGTTTGCACTCATTACGCTCACCATCAGGGCGATCGCCGATCCGATGACGACCAAGCCGATCGCCATCGAGATCATCAACTCGATCAACGTGAAACCACGCATCCTGGACTGCTGGCAAATCATGGGCACACCCCATATCCAATGATGATTCGCGCAGCAGCCGGACGGCAGCTCCGGACATGCCCAAGCGGGGTGATCCGTGTGTCGAGTTGAAAGCGATCGTTCGGAGAACGAAAGCCGAAGTCCTGATTGGCCAAGGCCACCGTAGAGCCGAGTTTCGGATTGAATGTCGTCGCAGCTCCGACTGCCGTGACCGTGACACCTGGGAAATCGGCCGAAGAGACCGCGCCGACTGAACAATTTGCTGGCGCGGTGCAATCACACGCAGCAGCAGCGGGCATGGCATCACCCTCGGCTGCGGGAGCGGGAGCAGCGTTTGCGCCGACACACCAAACTGTCGTGGAACCTTGAAGGCCGACGGTGACCTGACGATCCTGCCGAACGGCTTCCGCGCGACCAAGAGCGATGAGGGCGGTCACGGAGTCAGACGCACCACGCAAACGCGCTTTTTCGAAAAATTCTTGGAAACTGGGGATGGCGATCGCGGCCAAAATGGCGACGATGGCAATCACCGTCAACAGTTCGATCACAGTCATACCCGCCTGCGAATGCTTGGTCATCTCGATCTCCATTTTGGGAACGTAGCCGCCACTTGTAGCGCCAGCAATCGTATTACGACGGGCGGTGAATCCCAATTGACCGGTGGTGTGCGAGCCATCGTCGGCAGATCAAGCTGCTGGTAGAGTCTTTACAGCCAGCCGGGGCCTAATCATGTACAAGAAAATCGGATTCACGCTTATCGAAATGTTGATCGTCATCGCGATCATCGCCATTTTGACCGCCATCGCATTGCCGAGTTATCAGGCGCAGGTCCGAAAGTCGCGCCGTGCCGAAGCGCTTCGCGTCATTCAGGAAATCCGCATGGCGCAGGAGCGCTGGCGAGCAGATCGGCCGACCTATGGGACTCTTGCCGATATGGCGGCGGTAGGTGGACCGAATACGGGTGGGAATCCGAATTTCGTCTATACAGTGACGCTTCCTGCGGGCGCCCTGACCTACACGATCACGGCCACAGCTCAGTTGACGCAGGTTAACGACAGGCAGGGCGCTGTGATATGTACACCGCTGACCATAACCAACGCAGGCGTGCAAACACCTGCGGCTTGTTGGCAAAAATAGTCAGGAAGCCACCACCCGATAACAAGGCAAATAAGCCGCCCCACCCGGCAATTTCATCCGGTGTTGCTCGACGAATGCCGCGAGCAGTTCGTCCAGCGCGGTCATGATCTCGGGTTCGCCGTTGATTTCGAACGGGCCGTGTTGTTCGATGGCGCGGATACCTTCTTCCTTCACGTTGCCGGCGACGATGCCCGAGAAGGCGCGTCGCAGCTCGGCGGCGAGGACGTGCTTTTCCTGACCGCGGTCGAGTTTGAGTGCCGCCATATTGGCGTGCGTCGGCTTGAACGGCTGCTGCAATGCGTCGTCGATTTTCAGCGACCAGTTGAAGAAGAAGGCGTCTTTCTCGGTGATGCGGTTGCGGCGCACTTTTTCGATGCCGGCCGCGGCGATCGATGCCGCTTCAGCGGGGTCGTCGATGACGATGCGGTATTTCTCGGTGACGCTTTCGCCAAGGGTGAGGCGCAGAAATGCGTCGATCTGCTCGAAATACGCAGCGGAGTGCCTCGGCCCGGTCAGGATCATCGGCAACGGGATGTCGGCGTTGTCCGGATGCAGCAGGATGCCGAGCAGATAGAGGATTTCCTCGGCCGTACCCACACCGCCCGGGAACACGATGATCGCGTGTGCGACGCGCACGAAGGCCTCGAGGCGCTTTTCGATGTCCGGCATGATCACCAGATGATTGACGATCGGATTCGGCGACTCGGCGGCGATGATGCCGGGCTCGGTGATGCCGATGTAGCGATTGGTGCGGCGACGCTGCTTGGCGTGTCCAATCGTGGCACCCTTCATCGGGCCCTTCATCGCACCCGGGCCGCAGCCGGTGCAAATGTCGAGACTGCGCAGGCCAAGCTGGTAACCGACCTTCTTGGTGTACTCGTATTCGTCGCGCTTGATCGAGTGACCACCCCAGCACACGACGAGATTCGGGTCGAGATGCGGGCGCAGGATGCGCGCATTGCGCAGGATCTCGAACACCGCATTGGTGATGCCGCTGGACTCGGTCAGATCGAAACGCCCGGACTGGATGTCGCTGGCGACAAAGGCGATATCGCGGATCACCGCGAACAGCAGTTCGCTGATGCCGCGGATGATCTCGCCATCGACAAAGGCTTCGCCCGGCGCATTGATCAGTTCGAGCTTGATGCCGCGATCTTGCTGATGTACCTGGATGTCGAAATCCGGGTAGCGGTCGAGCAGAGCACGTGGATCATCCGAGGTGGAGCCACTGGACAGCACGGCGAGCGCGCAACGGCGCATCAACAGGTGCAGGCCGCCATGACTGGCATCGCGCAGGCGCCCGACTTCCTGACGCGACAACACATCCATGCCGCCAATTGGCGAAATTCGGGCATTCAAGGTTACGGGTGACATTGTTCTGAGTTCCTGTGATCAAGACGCGCCACAGCGCGATTCAAACGAATCAAATTTCGTTCATCAGTTCCGCAGGCACGCCGCCTGCGACAAGGTGTGCGTCAAAGCCCCGCTCGCACAGCAGATACGTGGCCGAGGCACTGCGCCGACCCGAGTCGCAATACACCGCGCAGGCGCGATTCGGATCAAGCTGCACCGCGAGTTCGCGCAGGCGCGCCAAGGGCAGGTTGATGGCACCGGACACATGGCCCCGCGCAAATTCGTCGGCGAGGCGCACGTCCACGAGTTGAAACGTGGCACCGGCGTCTTCCAGCGCAATCTGCGCCAGTACCGGCGCCTTCAACAAACGCTCGAAGTCTTGCGCGTCGATTTTCATGACCGCGATGTCGGTCAGCGCACGCACGGTCGCATTGCGCGGATTTCCGGACAGCAAAGCCTCTTCACCGAATCCGCGACCGACACCGAGCAATGACAGCTCGGTTTCGTTCAAGCCATCGTCGTCCTGACTGACCACCTGGACGCGGCCGTCGGTCAGGATGAAATAGCCGTCGCCCTTGTCGCCTTGCTGGATCACGACATCGCCGGCGTTGAACTTGGCCGCGCGCATGCAGGAGAACAACTGCGCGATGTTGCCGGGCGGGATGCGATGGAACGCCTGATTCTGCAGCAGGGCGGTCATCCAGTCCTGCGGCTCCTCCTCAGTGTCCGAACGTTTCCGGCCGTGATCCGTCACTTCGAGGCCACCGGTCTGCGACCAGGTCAGCACCAGATCCATGTGCTCGCGATCAACGATCAACACTTGCGCTGTTTTCAGACAAGTCGCGGTCTGTGCACGCCGTGGGCCGGTCGCGAGCGCATTTCGCGCTTCGGGGGTTTCCGCGCGGACAACCCGACCATGACTGCCGTCGAACAACTCGACTTCGCCAGAAATCAAAAACGGCACCGTCTGCGCGCTGTCGCCGCGCGAGAAGATGATCTGCCCGGGATGATAAGTACCGATGCGCGCGTGCTTGGCCAGCTCGACACGATCGGTCGGCAGCAGGGCGCCCAGCGGCACAAAATTCTTGAAGAGACTGATGTTGACCATTCCGCTGGTCAGTTCAACTGTGATGCCGATCAAGGCGGGGAGAGAGAATTCCGCAGAATGCGCGCCCGGTCAAGGCATAGCCCCGAAATGAAGCGGCCCGCACTGGGCGGGCCGCTGCACATTCGTACAACTGTCTGGCTTAGAACTCGTAGCGGAAGCCGACCTGCACGGACCAGCGCGACTGACCAACTTCGTCGCGTGTACGCAATGCCGGATCACGCGTAAAATTGTAGATGTAGCGATTCGTTGCCGCATCGACACCAACAGCTCGCGCCACGCCGAGGTAGCCGGGGAAGCCGACTTCTTCGACCAGGCCCCAGTCTTCGTTCAGCAGATTGCCGAAGTTGACGATGTCGAAAAAGATCTCCGACTTGTTGTCGCCGAAGAAGCCCGGCAATTCCTGCGCGATGTGCAGGTCGACTTGATTCACCCAAGGCATGTTGTCGCCGAAACTCTCGACAACCTGGCCGCGACGCGAGTTCAAGTAATCGTTGCTTTCGATGTACGTCCAGAACGCCGCTTCCTGCGCAGCCGCGGTGATGACCTGTCCGCCGACCGTGGCATTCGCAAACAACACATCGCCCGGGCCGGTCGGCACGTAGAACAAGTCGTTCGACGGGAACGTCGAGCGCGCATCGCCATTGACGTCGGCGGTGTAGACGTAGCTCATCGGCAAGCCTGAGCGGCTTTCGAAGAACATGCCAACCGTCGTATCGAGGTCGCTGATGAAGTCGTTCTTGTACGACATGAACAGCGTGAAGCGATCCTTGATCGCGTAGGCGGCCTTGCCGGCTTCTTCGACATTCAGGTTGTAGATGGCGTTGGTACGGAAATTGGTTTCAGCCTGGGAACTGGTACCGGTCTGAACTTCCTCGGCTTCGGTGTAGGAATAGCCCAGCTTTGCATACCAATGATCATCAAGCGGCTTCTCGAGCGAGACCGTGGCCTGGCGACCGCTGCCCTTGGACGTGTTCGACAGCAGCACGACATCGCCAAACGCGTTGTTGGCACCGGCACGCGACGTCGAGAAGTTCGCGCGATTGCCCCAATAATGATTGCGCCCATCGGGGAGCACACCACGCGGCGTACCCATGTTGAGATGCTGGTAGAAAATCGCCTGATTGACCTCGGTCATCATGATTTCGGCCGACGCGACCAGACCATGCCACGGCAATTCGTGATCGATCGCCAGGTTGCCTTTCCAAACGGTTGGTTGCTTGAAGTCAGGTGACAGCATGTCGACGACCTGACGTCCGGTGCCGGTGATCAGCGGATGATCCGGATCGGCAGTGAATCCGGTGAAGTCAGTCGCGGCTGCGCTGGATGAACGGCTCAATTCCCGGAAACGCAGGCCGTCGTTCTGGAACGAGTTCGTCAACCACACGCCCGGTGCCGAGCCCTGGAACAAGCCAAGTCCACCGCGCACTTGGGTCGGACGCTCGCTGTCAAAGGTGTAATTGAAGCCGACGCGCGGCTGCGCCACCGAGTTGCCATCGACGGTGCCGTCGTTGCGCAATCCGAAAGCATTAAAGGCAGCCTGGTTGAACTGCGGACGATCGTCCGTCATTGGCATGTCAATGCGGAAGCCGTAGTTCAGGGTCAGGTTGTAGTTGAACGCCCAGGTGTCCTGAACGAACAGACCAAGGTTCTCGAGCGTCCATTCGGCCGCCAGCGATTCGACTGTCCCGGCGAGTGGGTTACGCACCGTGTAGGCCTGGATACGTCCTGCTTCGAATGCCGCGATGTCGCGGAACGTGTAGCGGCCGTAAACATCGCGCCCGAACAGGTTGTAGATGTCACTGCGCTTGTAGTCGGCACCGAACTTGATGGTGTGGTCGCCGGCGTAGTAATCGGCCGACAGGTACGACGTCAGCGTCTCCGGCTGCAAGACATTGACGTGGCGGAACTGCTCGGTGCCGAGCGTGATGCGGTCGCTACCCGACAAGCCGATGGTGATTTCCGGCAGGCGGGAGTTGCGGATCGGGGAACCGTCGTATTCGGAATAGGAGACCGAAAATTCAGTCGAGAGGTTGTCGGTCCAGTCGCTGTACAACTGACCGATGTAGCTCTCGAACACCGACGAGTTGTAGAACCAGAACGAGCTGAATGAAATGTCATCCGGGCCGAGGCGCGATGCATTGAGTTGCTGGCCGTCGGTCTTGTTGTACCGGAACGAGGCGCGGTGCGCGTCGCTGATCGCCCAATCGAGCTTGGCGAGGACCTTGTTGTCTGTGTTGTCGAGGCTCGCACCCGTCAGGGAGCCGGGGTCAAATCCGTACCCAGCCGCTGCCGCAGCAACGCGATCCAGTTCCGCCTGGGTGAAATTGAGCTCAATCGTTGCACCCGAACCCAATGGGCCGACGTTCGCCGTCGGGGCACCACGCTCGAACTCTTCGTAGGCGATGAAAAAGAACAGGGTGTCCTTGATGATCGGGCCGCCAAACGTCAGGCCGTAGGTCGTGTCCTGTTCGTAGGACGTAAACTCGGTCTCGTTCGGCGTCAGCGCCGGCTGGCCAACGGTTTGGCCGAGCGTATTTGGCGTGATTGATCCAAACCACTCGCCATCGCGGTACAGGCCGTACATCGTGCCGTGGAATTCATTGGTACCGCTCTTGGTCACGGCATCGATGCTGGCACCGACGAAGTCGGCCTTGGTCACGTCATAGCTGGAAACAGTGATGTTGAATTCATCAATGGTGTCGAGCGCGATGGCGTTGTTGAGCGCCGGCGAGCCGCTGTCGTTGATGCCGAAATCGTCGTTCGAAGGCACGCCGTCGATATTGATCGCGTTGTAGCGGCGATTGGCACCACCGGCCGAGATCGAGCCACCGCGATCCTTGTCGATCTGCACGATGCGTGGATCAAGGCGCGCGATGTCCTGGATGTTGCGCGAAATCGTTGGCGCATTTTCGATCTGTTCGCGATTGAAATTCGAACCGGTGCCGGTGTTGTCCGACGAGAAAATTGTGCTCGATGCCGAGGCGATGACTTCGACAGTTTCGAGATCGGTCGCGCCATCGTCCATGGTCAGGTTGACGGTCGAAATTTCGGCCAGCACCAGATAGACGTCATTCTTGGAGGTGGCTTCGAGGCCATCCTTGGTCGCGGTGACGGAGTACGGACCACCGACGCGCAAACCGCGCGAGACGAAACGGCCATCCGCATCGGTGGCGACGACTTTGCGGCCGCCCGAGGGTGCGTGGATGATTTCCACCGACGCATTGGCGATTGGCGCGCCCGCTTCGTCGAGAATGCGGCCGGATACGGCTGCGGAAGTGTTCTGGGCGGCGACCGGCATTGCTGCGGCCAGACCGAGCAGAATCGCGAGTGAGAGCGCATTACGCTTTGTCATGTTTGCACCTGAGTTAGAAGACAAAAAATTAACGCCACTGGGCCTTTGCGGTGTCCAACGATCGATCGTCGCGACGGGCTGGTCAGCAGATCCAACTGCACCAAGCTGAGAGGGGTTAACCGAAGTTTAACAGCGCTCGATGACACATTTGTATCCCGCTGACGCGTAACAGTTTTTCGCATCCTCTGTGGGACGACGATGGCCGAATCATCGGATCAACGCCGCCGCAGCCGTTCAAACTCGGGTTGCGCGCTGCTCGATCAATGCCAGACAAGCCGTCGCCGCAAGCTCCGGCGTGGCGATGTCATTGGGGTTTTCCGCGAAATAGGCACGGGCGCGCAAGGTCGTACGCATCGGCGGCGGCGTGAAGGCGAGCATGCGCACACCCGCATTCTCAAGCTCGGCCGACCATTGCGACACCAGCCCGCGCAGCGCGAACTTGGCGACGCCGTAGGCACTCCAGAACGCCTTGCCGACGCGTGCCTCGTCATCGAGTACAAACATGCAGGTCCCCAGATCTGATGCCCGCAACAGTGGCAGGCAGGCCTGGGTCAGCACGAAGGGCGCGTTCAAATTCACTTGCAACGAACGCAGCCAGTCTTCCGGCGGCAGAGTTTCTAGCGGCGTCAGTCCGCTGAAGCTCGCCGCGGCGTGCACCAGCACATCCAGGCGAGCACATTGTTCTTCGATCGCCTGCGCGAGCTGCGCGAAGTCAGCGGGCGTCGCACCCTCGAGATTGATCGGATAGATCGCCGGTTCGGCACCGCCGGCCTTGCTGATGTCATCGTAGACGCGTTCCAGCGCGCGCACGCGTTTGCCGGCGAGCACAACGCTCGCGCCCGCAGCCGCAGCCTGGCGCGCCAGTTCCGAACCGAACCCACCGGCGGCACCGGTGATCAGCATCACGCGACCGGCGAATGTACCGGACGCCGGCTTGTCCAACGCCGCCACGATCAGGCTTTCGCCGCTTCAAGCACCATCTGCGCGAGCTCGCCTTTTTCCTGCAGCTCGATGGTGATGTCGCAACCGCCGATCAATTCACCGTTGATGAACAACTGCGGAAAGGTCGGCCAGTTCGAGAAGCGCGGCAAGTTGGCGCGAATATCGGGTTCATCCAGCACGTTGACGCTGGTGAATTTCGCGCCGACCGCATTCAGGGCCTGCACTGTGCGACTGGAAAAACCGCACATCGGAAACTGCGGCGTGCCCTTCATGAACAAGACGATGGGCGCGGCTTCGACGATGTTCTTGATGCGTTCGATGGATTCCATGGGATGACTCAAGCTGGGGGTTGGACGCCAGTCTACTACTCGTCGCGACTGCTAGACTTCGCGGCCGCCCATTTATCCACCCGCTCACCCCCGAATTTCTGCCTGGAGTCACCGATCATGGCCATTGAACTTCCCGCCCTGCCCTACGCCCGCGACGCGCTGGCGCCGCATATTTCCGCAGAGACCATCGATTTCCACTACGGCAAACATCATCAGACCTACGTGACCAATCTGAACAACCAGATCAAGGGCACCGAGTTCGAAGCGCTGGCGCTCGAGGACATCATCCGCAAGTCCTCCGGCGGCATGTTCAACAACGCAGCCCAAGTATGGAACCACACGTTCTACTGGAACTGCCTGAAGCCAAACGGCGGCGGCGAACCGACCGGCAAACTCGCTGACGCGATCAATGCCGCATTCGGTTCCTTCCAGCAGTTCAAGGACCAGTTCACACAGACCGCGTTGACGACGTTTGGCTCGGGCTGGGCCTGGCTGGTGCAGCGCGCCGACGGTTCGCTGGGCCTGGTCAGCACTTCGAATGCGGCAACGCCGTTGACCGGCACCGATCGCGCCCTGCTCACGTGCGATGTCTGGGAACACGCCTACTACGTCGACTACCGCAACGCCCGCGCGAAATACGTCGAAGCGTTCTGGAATCTCGTGAACTGGGAATTCGTCAGCGCACAGATGGCCTGATCCGCCCAGCGGATCGATATCGGGATAGGGGTCGATCATCGTTGATCGAGCCCCTCCCACACCACCGGACATGCGGGTCCGCATCCGGCGGTTCGAGCGATTGAGGTCAGGAGA
>JAYUVY010000096.1:0-10002 GCA_043753835.1 Lysobacterales bacterium
GTACTTGCCCTTCACGTAATCGCGCATCGCCTTTTCCGCGGCGAGCCCCTTCTTCACTTCGATGTCGTCGTAATAGCCGTTGTTGACCGCGAAGAGTACCAGCGCCATCTCCCAGACCTGCAGCGGCTGGTACTGGGGCTGCTTCATGAGCTCGGTCACCATGCGGCCGCGCTCCAGCTGCTTGCGGGTGGCTTCGTCCAGGTCGGAGGCGAACTGCGCGAACGCGGCGAGCTCACGGTACTGCGCCAGCGCGATCCGGATGCCGCCCGACAGTTTCTTCATGATCCTGGTCTGGGCCGCACCGCCGACGCGCGACACCGAGATGCCGGCGTTCACGGCCGGACGGATGCCGGCGTTGAACAGGTCGGTCTCGAGAAAGATCTGGCCGTCGGTGATCGAGATGACGTTGGTCGGCACGAACGCCGAGACGTCACCGGCCTGGGTCTCGATGATCGGCAATGCGGTCAGCGAACCGGTCTTGCCCTTGACCGCGCCGTTGGTGAACTTCTCGACGTAGGCCTCGTTGACGCGCGCGGCGCGCTCGAGCAGGCGGCTATGCAGGTAGAACACGTCGCCCGGATACGCCTCGCGGCCCGGCGGGCGGCGCAGCAGCAGCGAGATCTGGCGGTAGGCCACGGCCTGCTTGGACAGGTCGTCGTAGATGATCAACGCGTCTTCGCCGCGGTCGCGGAAGTACTCACCCATGGTGCAGCCCGCGTACGGCGCGATGTACTGCATCGCCGCCGATTCGGAGGCGCCGGCGGCGACCACGGTGGTGTAAGCCATCGCGCCGAATTCCTCGAGCTTGCGCACGATGTTGGCAATGGTGGAGTTCTTCTGGCCGATCGCGACGTAGACACACTTCACGCCGGAATGCTTCTGGTTGATGATCGCGTCGATCGCCACCGCGGTCTTGCCGGTCTGGCGGTCGCCGATGATCAGCTCGCGCTGGCCACGGCCGATCGGGATCATCGCGTCGACCGACTTGTAACCAGTCTGCACCGGTTCGCTGACCGACTTGCGCCAGATCACGCCGGGCGCAACTTTCTCGATCGGCGCGCTGATTTCGGAGACGATGGCACCCTTGCCGTCGATCGGATTGCCGAGCGCGTTGACAACGCGACCGAGCAGGCCCGGGCCGGTCGGCACTTCGAGAATGCGTCCGGTGGTCTTGACGGCGTCGCCTTCGCGCAGATGCTCAAAGGCACCGAGCACGACGGCACCGACCGAGTCGCGCTCCAGGTTCAGCGCGAGTGCGAAGGTGTTGTTCGGCATCTCGATCATTTCGCCCTGCATCACATCGGCCAGGCCGTGGATGCGCACGATGCCGTCGGACACCGACGTGATCGTGCCTTCGTTGCGGGCGGTCGCGCCGGTCTTGAACTGCTCGATGCGGTTCTTGATCAGTTCGCTGATTTCGCTGGGATTGAGTTGTGTGGCCATGACGATTCCCGAAAGGGTGAATGCTTGCTTGGCCTGCGTGCGTTGCCGCGCGCAGGTTTGAATTCGTTATTGCGTGAGGGTCCGCGCGAGGCGATCAAGTCGACCACGCACCGAGGCATCGATGACCAGCCCTTCGGCATTGATCACAGCACCGCCGAGCACGCCTGCGTCAATCTTCGCCTCGATTTCGATCTCGCGATCAAAGCGCTTCTTCAACGCCGCACTGATCGAGTTCGCCTGCTCCGGCTCGAGTGCGACCGCCGTCGTCACCTGCACACGCAACACGCGCTCGGACTCGCGCTTGAGTTGCTCGAACTGCGCCGCGATTTCCGGCAGCAAGTCGATACGGCGATTGACCGTCAGCTGGGCGATGAACAAGGCAAACGCACTGTCCGCCGCTTCACCCTGCGGCACGAACAGCGTCTTCAGCTGGTCGGGCGCAATGCGCGGGCTGGTGATCAGAGCCGCGGCCTGCGGATCAGCCGCAACGGCCGCCGCAAACGCGAGCTTCTGCGACCAGGCAGCAACCGCACCGGCACCCTGCGACAACTCGAAAGCGGCGCGGGCGTAGGGACGAGACAGCGTTTCGCGGGTGCTCATCGCTTAGATCTCACCGGCGACCTGATCGAGCAGATCGCGGTGACGCGCACCGTCGATTTCCCGACCGAGGACCTTTTCGGCACCCTTGATCGCGAGCGCAGCGACTTGCGTACGCAGTACTTCCTTCGCCTTCGACGACAGGTTCGCGATTTCGGCTTCGGCGGCGGCCTTCTGGCGCGCGCCTTCGGCGATCGCATCGTGCTTGGCCTTGTCGACGATCTGCGTGGCTTGCTGATGCGCCTTGTCAGTGATCTGGCTGGCGTCGACGCGCGCCTTGCGGATCTCGTCGGCGACGCGGGCGTCGGCATCGGCGAGTTCCTGCTTGGCACGATCAGCGGCGGCGAGACCGTCGGCGATCTTCTTCTGGCGTTCCTCGATGGCGCTCAAGAGCGGCGGCCAGATCTTGGTCGCAACGACCCAGATGAAACCGGCGAACATGAGCGCCTGCGCGAACAGCGTCAGGTTGATGTTCATGGCGTATTGCTCCGCATGTGGACTTCGGCGACGGTGAATCCCGTCGCACGATCGAACCCGGTTGCCGCGCGACGATCGCCGCGCAGCAGCCCGATCAGCCGCCGGTGATGGCGGAAGTGAGCGGATTGGCGAACGCGAACATCAACGCGACGGCGAGCGTGATGATGAACGCGGCGTCGATCAGGCCCGCGGTGATGAACATGCGCACCTGCAGCACCGGGATCAGTTCCGGCTGGCGAGCAGCGGACTCGAGGAACTTGCCGGCCATCAGGCCCATGCCGATACCGGCGCCGAGCGCGGCGAGGCCGGCCATGATGCCGATCGCGATGGCGGTCGAGGCGTTGATCGTGGCAATCAGGGAAAGATCCATGGTGTATCTCCGTCTACGGTCTAAGTTGAAGTGAAATGAGTAGTTGAAACGAGAAGGTGAATTGATGCGTTGAAAAATCAGTGATGCTCTTCCATGAGGCTCAGATAGACAATCGAGAGCATCATGAAGATGAAGGCCTGCAAGATCACGATCAGGATGTGGAACAGGCCCCAGCCGAGGCCGAGTACCGAAGCCGCGAGCGCGCCGCCGATGCTGACGCTGCCGAGCACCCAGATCAGCAGGAACACGATCTCGCCGCCATACATGTTGCCGAACAGTCGCATCGCGAGCGACACCGGTTTCGACAGCAGTTCGACGATGTTGAGCAGGATATTGGCCGGAAACATCCACTTGCCGAATGGCGCCGTGAACAATTCATGGACGAAGCCGCCGATGCCCTTGGCACGCAGCGCGAAGAAGATCATCAGGAAGAACACGCTGATCGACATGGCCAGGGTGGCATTGACGTCGGCGGTCGGCACCGGACGCCAGTGCACGTCATGTGGATCCATGCCGAAGAACGTCGCGCCGACGACGCCTGCAATCTTGGCGATGAAGTCGACCGGGATGAAATCCATCGCGTTCATCATCAGGATCCAGCAGAACAACGTGATCGCGATTGGCGTCACCAGCTTGCTGGTGCCGTGATACGCGTCTTTCGCCTGACCGTCGATGAATTCGAGCACGATCTCGACGAACGCCTGCCACTTGCCGGGCACGCCCGAAGTCGCCTTGCGCGTCGCCATCCAGAAGCCGAAGCACATGATCAGGCCCAACACGAACGACATGACCATGGTGTCCACGTGCACCGTCATGAAGCCGTCTTTCGAAATGTTCGGCGTCAGGTCGTGCGCGAGATGACCCAGATGGTGCTGGATGTACTCGGTGGGCGTCAGTTTTTCAGCTTGATCCGACATGATGGGCGCTCAACGATTCAATCCGGTACCGATCCAGAAACCCAATTGGGCGGCGACAACGCCAGACACCACGGGCAGAACCGGCCAATGCCAGACGCCGATGACCACGTAGAGTCCCAGCGCCAGCGTGATCCATTGCAGGGCTTTGCCGATCAGCATCGAACCCAATGCCGTTCCCGGAGAACCGACGCCGGCAGCGAACATGCGCCAGCCGAACAGCAGAGTACCGAGCACCACCAACCCGCCGCCGGCGGCTGAAGCGCGCGCGGATGCGAACCCGACGAACGCGAAAGCTGCGGAAACGACGAGCGTCAGCACCACTTCCAGCGCGGCGATCCGGGCGACGAGTTGACGGCCGTGTGCAAGTTGCGTGCTCAAGGCCATGCGCTCTCTGGGGATCGTCGAAATCGAAATGGCAGCAATGGCCGCCTGCAAAGCCGCGAGATTCTAGCCAACATGCCGTTAGTCACGCAAGGCAAAGCGCGGTGCCGACCCCGCGCCGCTGCGCCAGCATGGTGCAAAACTCAGGGCATGTACGGACGCAGCCGAAAACGCTCGATCGGGTCAAGGCGCCGCGAAAACTGGCATAACCACTGCCATTGCAGTTCCGGATGGGTCAGCTCGACCCAGTGGCCGCCGCCAAAAGTTTGCAATCGATAGTCACGGCTGTCGGTCCAGCCTTGGCTGCGAAAGCGCGATGCGTCTGCGGCACCGTAGCCGACAAGCGGATCCAGGTCGCCGATCATGACCTGCAACGGCAACCGCGGAAACGCATTGCGCAAGGTCGAATCGCAATTCGCGGCGCGAGTGCCGGCACAAGCCAGTCCGGCCAGCACACCGGCATTGGCGGTGATCGCGGCGAATTGGCGTCGACCAAAACCCGCATGGGTCGGATTGATCAGCAAGTCGAGCGCAACATGGCCACCTGAAGAAAAGCCCCACAAATAGCGGCGCGCACGCTCGATGTTGTGGCCTGCCTCAATTTGGTGCATGGCCGCCGCGATGACGTCGTAGTCGGTGGGGGCGTCGCTACTCGTCGTCGGCGCCACCCAACTGCCCTGACTGCCTCCTGCGACCGGCGACAACACGGCAAATCCGTGACGCGTCGCCGCATCGACCCAGAGATCACGGACCACGCGCGCCTCGTTTCGCGCCCGAGCCGGCGAACCGGCGGTGCCGTGCAGGACCACGACCAGCGGCATCGGCTTGTTGAGCGAGAGTTCGGGCACGAAGTAGAAATATTCGCGGTGGGCGTAATTCGCCTGCGCCTCGAAACCGGGAACCGCGATAAAGCCGCGGCGGCTGCCAGGCAACCCGCCGACGCCCAGCGATGGCCAGGTCGATGTCGCGTCCTCGAAGCCGTCGCCTTGTGCGCCGACTTCCGCGCAGGCTGAAGGTGGCAAGCGCAACGTCTGCGCCGATACCGCCGATGCGCACAACAGTAGAGCAACGATGGCAACAACGAATCGGTACATGAGTCCCGCTGGATAACGCTTCGCGCTAGCCTAGCGCGACGTTGTGTTGTCACCGACTGTGACTCATCCGCATAATGTGGCTTCGTTCAGCAGGAGTTTCCGGTTCCATGTCGCAGGATTTGTTCGTGATGATGCCTTCGGGCCAGGTCGTGTTTCGCGAAGGCGACACCGGCACGGAGATGTTCATCATCGAATCCGGCAGCGTGGATATCGTGCGCGCGGCGCGCGGCAGCGAGCCGCTGGCGACGCTTGGCGCCGGCGATTTCTTCGGCGAAATGGCCATCCTCGAAGACCAGCCGCGCTTTGCCAGCGCCATCACGCGCGCCCCGACAAAACTGCTGCGCATAGATCGCGCGGCGTTTCCCGGTGTGATCGCCGGCAATGTCGAGATCGCCATTCGCATCATGCGCAAGCTCGCCGGACGCTTGCGCCGCAGCGAATCGCGCATCTCGGAGACGACGGTGCCGCATCCGGTCGAGGTACGCCGTGCCGGTACGCCAGCGACGGAATTCACGCCGATGCCGAAGCATGCCGAGACGCGCGCGTCACGCGAATCATCTGCGGCACGCACGCCTACGCCGGCCACTGCGAACGCGGTTCCGGTGCTGGTGCATGTGACCACCCAGACCCGCTTTGTGCTCGGCGGGAACACGGAATTTCTGGTTGGCCGTCCCGACCCGGTGACGGCGACGACCCCCGAAATCAATCTCGGGCCGCTCGACGCGCAGCGTTCTCTGTCGCGACGCCACGCCAAGATTTTCCGCGAAGCCGGTGGCTGGCGCGTGCGTGAAGAGGTGGGCACCTTGAATGGCACCTGCGTCAACGGCGTCCGCCTCAAGCCCGGCGTGACCACCGCATTCGTGATCGGCGACGTATTGCGCTTTGGCAGCATCGACTTGAACGTGGCCGTGGACCCGACATGAACATCGTCCAGGAAACGCATGGCCAGGTGCTGCTGATCGCGCCGAGTGGACGCCTTGATTCCGAAACCGCGGGCGAACTCGAGCTTGTCCTGCACGACGCGCAATCGGCCGGGCGCCGCCATTTCGTGATCGACATGGCCGCCGTGTCCTATGTCAGCTCGGCCGGCCTGCGCGTGCTGCTGGCGCTGGCTAAACGCCTCGATGGCGGTGTCGGCAGCGTGCGTTTGTGCGCCATGAACGCATCGGTCAAGCAGGTGTTCGATATCGCCGGATTCACCGCGATGTTCGCCCTGTTCCCAAGCCGCAAGGTGGCACTCGATCGCCACCCGCACATGCTCGACACCTCGGCTGCGCTGATGGATGCTGCGGCGGCCCTGCTCGGCGCGGGTGCGAAGTCTGAAACCTCGGGTGCCGACCCGGCACAGGCCGCGGCCGCCGCAGAATTGCTGGGGGTCGCGCCGAATGATGCCGACGCGCAAAAAGGTTCGACGGTGATCGGCGTTGCGGTCAACCAATCCGCGGGTTCGGCGGCAGGCCAGCCGGGTTCGTGGAAACGGCTATTCGGCAAACCTTGATCAACGCCGCCAGAGCGCGATCAGGGCCAGGTCGTCGTATTGGGTGACATCGCCGTAGAAGTCGCTCACGCCACGCGTCAGTGACTCGATCGCCTGGCCAGCCGAGCGCGCCGCGGCGAGCAGCACCTTGACCCGGGCCAACCCGAAGGCTTCGTCATCGGCGTTGCGCGCCTCGTCGAGTCCGTCGGTGTACATCAACAGGCCGTCGCCGCGTGCCAAATCGACGCGGGTGTCGTAAAAATTGCTGTTGCCGACACCGAGCGCGGACGCGGCGACGACCGGCAACTCATCGATGCGCCCATCCGCACGCGGCACCAATGGCATCGGGTGACCGGCATTGGCGATATCGACGAGACCGCGACCGATATCCAGGGCAACGGCGAGCGCGGTGATGAACATGCCGCTTTCGAGTTCAGGCCGGATCAACGCATCCAGCTGCTTCAGCAACTCGGCCGGCGAGCGTGCACGGCCCGCCACTGCACGCAGATGCGCACCGACACGGGCCATCACCAGGGCAGCCGGAAACCCCTTGCCGGAAACATCACCGATGAAGAACAGCGGGCGTCCATCGGCGAGCGTCAGGAAATCGAACAGGTCACCGCCAACAATGCGCGCGGCGCTGTAGCTGTCCGCGATTTCGTAGCCCTCGAAGCGCGGAGTAGCCGACGGCAGAAAGCGACTCTGGACGCGTCGCGACAGGTCGATGTCCTCGGCATGGAACAGGCGCTCGCTCTCAGCATGCCGGTAGGTGGCCAACAAGGCGGCGAACTGCCCGGCACAACTGTGCAGGAATTCGCTATCGGCTGAAGTCAGTGCGTGCTCGTCATTGCCGCTGTCGAGATACAAGGCACCAAGCGGCGTGCCGGCGCTGATCAGTGCCGCCGCGGCCACGGCCGCAGGCAAACGTGGCAGCATCGCCTGTGGAAACGTCGACGGCGGCGGCACTTGGGTGCCGGCGACAATCACGCGGCCGGCACTGAGTGCCACTGTTGCCATCGCCTGGACGATGCCGAGATCGAGTTCATCGCCCGCCGAGACGCGCTGCGCGAGGATGCGCCACGGTCGATGCGGTGCCTCGCGCACGACAAGCGCCAGTCGTCCGCAGCGCGGAAACACGTCTGCCGTTGCCGCCAGTGCATCCCGCAACTGGTGCTCAAGCACACCCGCACTCGACAGCAATTCGCCGAGATGGTGAAAAAACTGCAAGCGCGAAATGACTTGCTGACGTCGTTCCTGCCCGGGCAAGAAAGGCTGCAATTCGCCGGGCTTGGCCGTGGCATGAATCGATCGCGGCACCGGCAAGCGCACATCGGCTTCCATCATCGTCGCTTCTGGTGCCTCGAACATCAAAGGCATCGGCAGCTTTGGCGGTGCCGCCGTGGTTTCACCGCGATCGCCCAGATGCACGCGCAGCCGCGTCTGACCGAGTTCAACGGCATCACCGTCATCGAGCCGCACCGGTGCCAGCAATACACGTCCGTTGTGACGGGTGCCGTTGGCACTTTCCAGATCACGCAACAACCACGCCGAACCATCCGGCTCAATCTGGGCATGGCGACGCGATACCGCCAGATCGGCGATCACGAGGTCGGCAAATTGCCCGCGCCCCAGCACCGTGCTGGTCTGCAGGGCAAAGCGTTGTCCAGACTGCGGACCGGATTCGACAAACAATTCGAGCATGTGGCGCCCAACGGAATTTCGCCCGAAAGTGTCTCACAAGTGCGAGACTCGAGGCTTGACCCGACTCTGGAGTAAGGCAATGGCGCTGGCTTGGTGGTGTGTTTTGATCGCAGCGGCCATGCCGCTTGTTTTCACCGGAATCGCGAAGTTTTCCGGCCCCGGATTCAACAATCGCAAGGTGCGCCTGTTCCAGGCCGAACTGACCGGCTTCCGCCAGCGCGCACACTGGGCGCATCTGAACAGCTTCGAGGCGTTTCCGATCTTCGCCGCAGGCGTCCTGATGGCGGCACAACAAGGCGTAGCGCAGGATCGCATCGATCAACTGGCGATCGGCTTCATCGTCGCACGCGTCATCTACGGCGCGTTCTACATGCTCAACTGGGCGACACCACGCAGCCTGGCCTGGGTCGTCGGCTTCGGTTGTTCGGTGGCCCTGATGACCGCCGCGATTCGCGCCGCGTGATCGCGCAGTACGTCTTCATTTCGAGTTCGAGTCCACATCGCCCGCGGCAAACCGTTGCAGGCGTTTGCCCTCGGCGCTCGCTTCGGCCAGCAATTGATGCCAGTCATCCGGTGGGTGGCCGTCTTTCAGCATCTTGCGGAACACCCGGTAAGCGTCGTCATTGCGCTCGTACGCGCGTTTCGTGTCTTCGTCGTTGACCCACGCGAATACGATCACCCTGCTCGGCGCGTGGTACCGGAAAAACAAGCGGAACCGCTGGAAAAACTTGGCGCGGAACCAGTGCTTGTGCCCGTCGCCAAGGGTGTTGCCTTGCCGATATTCCTGGCGAGTCGGGTCCTGGACGATGACTTCGAAAGCCAGCCTGGTGATTGCCGTCAATCGCTTGCTTGCGCTCTTGTTGACGTAACCAACCGGGTCTTTCTGCTTCAAGGTCTCGACCTGCCGAACCAGAATCTCCAGTTGCGCCACAAACAACGGATGCGCAAATACCGTCCAACCGTTGATGATCACCGCTGCGAACTGCCTTGGCTCACTCACCGTCTGCCGACACGGCAGCATCAAGGTCAACTTCAATGCCGGCGGTCAGGTTTTGAAGACGCTGCACGAGACCAGTGTCGATGGCCTGCAAGTTCCCCGGATGACGAGCAATGTCGCGAGACAGAAAGCTGAGGAACTCGGCGAGCACTGGGTCAGTGTCTTCAGCGACCACGGCGCGCGCCATGACGACTTCTCCGCCAGGACGGATCGTGTATTGGATCTTGTCGCGTTTGCCCAACCGCAGCGCACGGCGCACGGTCTCCGGCACCGTGGTTTGGTACCGGTCAGTCAGTGTGGATTCGGCATCGAGGGTGGCGCGCATGCTTGCACTCCGGTCACAACGTGATGCCGCGCATGGTAATGCAGCCGCATTGCCCCGGCAATGCATGCGCATTGTTGGTGAACCGCATCGAGCCTTCGCCCGACAGCCCGGCACCCCGGCACCCCATATCGGGATAGGGGTCGATCATCGTTGATCGAGCCCCTCCCACACCACCGGACATGCGGGTCCGCATCCGGCGGTTCGAGCGATTGAGGTCAGGAGA
>JAYUVY010000097.1:0-29634 GCA_043753835.1 Lysobacterales bacterium
CGGTCACCCTTCCGCAGTTGCGCTTCACTTCGCTCACTGTGGTCAGCTTGCGAGAGGACTTTCACCTCCAAGAATGCGCCCGTGCCGGGCGCACAAAAAAAACGGGCTCCAAACGGAGCCCGAAAAGTTAGTTAGCCCTGTAAAGCTTTCAGAATTCGACGCGCCAACGCGCTTCGACTTCAATCTGTTCGCCACGTACATCGCTGCGACCGAGCGAGGACGAGGTGCCGAGAAAATATTCGACCGGCGCATGACTGGCTGCAAACCGGAATTGACCGGCGCGCTCGAAATCATGCGAAATACCGATCGCGAAATTGCGATTGGTGAATTCGTCGCGCAATGCGTTGTAAAGCAGCGAGGAACTCGGTTCCGGTTGCTGCTGCGTCGAGTAACGCAGATCCAGACGCGAGGACTTGCCCAGTGCGTAATCAAGCTTCACATCGTAGATGGTCAGATTGCGCCAAGCGAATACCGGTGAGGTACCGTCACCCAGCAACGACAGGAAGCGTTCCGGCAAGGCGTAACTCGAGAACGCATTGAGTTCGCTGTAGAACACATGCTGCGTGCCAAGGGTCAGACCGACAGTCGGCGACATCGCGAAACGTGCGGACACTTCGGCTTCCCCCGGTACGTCGAAATCGCCCGGATCACTGAACACACCGCGATATGACTGGAAGGGCTGCATGTCGATACGCGACTGCAATGACGCCTGCCACGACAGTGCATCGGTCCACGACTGCGCGAAGTTCAGGCGCACGCCGGCTGCACTCGCAGACTCATGCCCGAGAAAACGCGCGCGATCAGCGGAGTCGATCTGCTCGGAACCCAGACCAAACGAGGCGAACTGCTGCTCGGCCACCACGATGCCGGCGCCGAGACGCGCGCCACCATCGAATTCGTGGAATATCTGTGCGGACGCGAGCTTTCTGCTCAGGCCCGGTGTGGCTTCATCGACCAACGAGACCGTCGCCAAATCGCCAGCACCATTGTCGCTGCCCCGAGATTCGGAGAATTCAAGCGCCAGGACTTTCGAATTCATGGCCGTGCGGAACTCGAGGCGCATGGCATCGGCGATTGCACTGCCGGAAGCATCGCGCGCCTGCGGGACAGCGACCGCAGTCTTTTCAGCCCAACTGAAGCTCGGCGTCATCGCCGAACGCGCATATTCCGCCCAAACGTCTGCATGCGCAGCAATCGGCCCAACCAGCAAGCTGGTGGCGATCAATGCGGTCAGTGGTTTGCGGAATTGCGTCATGTCCGGCAAGGGTTCCAGCAACGGTTGTTGCGCTCAAGCCACATCGTCGCAAAAAAACCACAGCAGGTCAACGACTACTTAACACGACAACTTAACGAGGCGCCAACCCAGCGCATTCGTCTGCGCCGGGACCGTTTCCGTTTACAAGCGCGAAATGATCGCGTCGGCGATTGATTCGGTCGTGCCGTCGCCGCCGAGATCGCGGGTGACGCGATCCTTCGCCGCCATGGTGTCGCGAATGGCCAGCCGCAATTTGGCGGCCTTCTCGATCATGCCGAAGTGATCGAGCATCTGCGCCGCGCCCAGCAACAGTGCGATCGGATTGGCGATGCCCTTGCCGGCAATGTCCGGCGCCGAACCGTGCACCGCTTCGAAAATCGCGGCGTCGGTACCGATGTTGGCGCCGGGTGCCAGACCCAGCCCACCGACCAGTCCCGCGCACAGGTCGGAAATGATGTCGCCGAACAGGTTGGTGGTCACGATCACATCGAACTGGTGCGGGTTCATCACCAATTGCATGCAGCAGTTGTCGACGATCATCTCGTTGCATTCGATGTCGACGTAGTCTGCGGCCACTTCCCGCGCCACCTTGAGGAACAGGCCCGACGTCGATTTCAGGATGTTCGCCTTGTGCACGATCGTGACCTTCTTGCGCCCGAGTCGTCGCGCCAACTCGAAGGCATAGCGCGCAATGCGCTCGGAACCGCGGCGGGTCACGCGTTGCGTCAGTGTCGCCACTTGGCCGTCCGCCGAAAGCGCCTGACCTTCGCCGATGTAAGCGCCTTCGGTGTTTTCACGCACGGTGATCAGATCGATGCCGTCGTAACGCGACTTGGTGCCGGGAAAGGTGATCGCCGGGCGCACGTTGGCGTACAGGTCGAAACGTTTGCGCAATTCGACATTGATCGAGCTGAAGCCTTCGCCGACTGGCGTGCTCAACGGGCTCTTGAGCGCGACGCGATGCTTGGCGATTGATTCGAGCGTTGCTGCGGGCAGCAATTCGCCGCAGTTGTGCAATGCACTCACGCCGGCCTCGACGAAGTCGTACTGGAAGCCGCATTGCAAGGCATCCAGCACACGGATCGTCGCGTCCATGATTTCCGGGCCGATGCCGTCGCCGCGGATCACCGCAATGGTGTGGGTCATGAGATTTTTTTCCGTGAACGCGAGCCGAGTCGCGGGGATGAGGCGATTATCGAGAGCGAAGCAGTCATTGGCCAGCGTCCGCCGTCTTTAGAGGTTCAAGTTCCAGCTGATCAAGGAAATCCACAGCGCGGCGTAGGTGCGGAATCACGATGGAGCCACCGACCACCAGTCCGACGCTGAAGGTTTCGAAGAACTCATCGCGATTGACGCCGGCGTCCCGGCACTGGGCGACGTGGTAGCTGATGCAGTCGTCGCAGCGCAGCACCATCGACGCAACCAGACCGAGCAGCTCTTTGGTTTTCACGTCGAGCGCACCGGCCTTGTAGGTCTGCGTGTCGAGCGCAAAAAAACGGCGGACGACCTGATTGTCCTCGGCAAGAATGCGTTCGTTCATGCGTTTGCGGAAATCGGTGAACGCCTGGACGCGGTCTTCGCCCGCTTCGCCTACGCCGTGGGAGTGAGCCATGAATCGAGTTCTCCGGACTGATGCAACTGGATGAGGTCGGTGTAGCCGCCGACATGGCGATCGTTGATGAAGATCTGCGGCACGCTGCGCGCGCCCTTGGCGCGCTTGAGCATGGTCTCGAACTGGGCACGGTCGCGATCGATGCGCACTTCGTCATAGGTCAAACCACGGCTGACGAGGAAGTTCTTCGCGGCGACGCAATACGGGCAGATCGCGGTCGAATAAATTTCAATGTGGTTATGTTTTGTCTGGCTGGTTTCGGTCTGGCTCATATGCAACTCACGGGCTTTGGCAAACCGGCATAACGACAGGCTTGCTTGGCCGGACCCTCGGGGAACAAGCGGTAAAGATAGCGGCTGTTGGCTTTATCGACGCCGAATCTCCGGCCCACTTCCTTTACCAGCAAGCGCATCGGCGGCGACAGACCGAAGGATTCGTGATGCTCGCGCAACAGATTGATGATCTCCCAATGCGCCGGCGTCAGTGCGATGCCGTCGTCGCCAGCGAGATGCTCGGCCAAGCCGATGCTCCAGTCCGCGGCGTTACACAGGTAGCCGCGCGCGTCGAGTTCGATCTCGCACCCGTCGTGCTGAAGGCTCGTCATGCCCAGCACACCTGACGCGCGCTGCTGGCGGCCAGCTCGACAAACTGTGCTTCATCGATGATCGAAAAATGCGGATTGAGCGGCGTGCAGGCGCTGCGTTTCCGAAGATCACTGCCAAGCACGTAACCTTGGACACCAGCGGGCAACACGGTGTCGAGATCGTGCGCGGCCCATACGCCGTCCTGCAACAACAGTAAACAGTCGCCGGCCGACAAAATTCCAATGGCCATCGCAAACGCGTCGCCATCGTGCGGCGCGCGCACGACACAATGCAAGGTGTCAGAACGCAAGGACATGATCGACCTCTTCCAACCAGGCACGCAAGGCGGCCCTCGGCACAACATTCAGCCACGGGAAATCGGGCGCGAGACCGCGTTCGCCGAGACACTCGCGGCTGGCCAGCAAGGACGTTGCGCCATGGTGATGCAGTGCCGCGATCATCCTGGCGTGCACGATCGGCGGTTCGCGCACAACGCTACTTCGCAACAATTCAACCCCGGCACCCACAAAGGCGACTGATAGGGCGTGATCGAACGCCAGTGTCGCCAGCGCCGCGTCGATGCCGGCGGCCGCGTCGACGCCGTCTCGCCCTTCATGCATGAACAAAATGCCGACACGCTTCACGCGCGAAAACTCACAACGCGATCGCTGTCCTCAAGGGCATCGCACCATTGACCGAGGCTGCCGCGCCGGATGTCGTTCGTGGAGATGACACCCAGCTTTTCGATCCAGGTCGAGCACGCCAACAACGGGATCTCATGCGTCTGCGCCAAACTGACGAGCGCGCGCAACTCGGCATCGCCGTCGAGATCGACGCCGGCACAACGCACGCCATCACCATGAAAAAACATCTGGCGGATGCTGTGTCCGCCAGCAATCGCGGCCTGCGCAAAACCGAGCGCGCTGCTGACGGCAGCGTCCGCCGCTTGCGAATCCTGGATGAACAACGAAAATCGCATGCGCATGGCCTTAACGGAACTGCAGTTAGGCTTGCGGGGTCTGTGTCACCCCGAGCCCGAATCTTCCGATGAAAAAATACGCTGCGATTATAGCCTTCGCGCTGAGTTCGCCGTTCGCACTGGCGCAGAATGTTGAATTGCCGGATATCGGCTCGTCCGCCGGGTCGATCCTGAGTCCGGACGAGGAACATCGCTACGGCCAGCGCATGTTGTACGAATTGCGGCGCATGGACCTGATTCTCGACGACCCGCTGGTCACCGACTACGTCCACGCCCTGGGCTATCGCCTGGTGGCGTTGAGCGAACGCCCGGAACAGGCCTTCACGTTTTTCGTGGTGCGCTCCAACGACATCAATGCCTTTGCCGCACCGGGCGGATTTGTCGGCGTGAATGTCGGGCTGATGCATACCGCCGAGAGTGAAAGTGAAGTCGCTGCCGTGCTCGCGCATGAAGTCGCGCACGTCACGCAACGGCATCTCGTGCGCGCCTACGAGTCGATCCAGAAAGCGAGTTTGCCGATCGCACTCGCCATGCTTGGGGCCATTCTCGCCTCACGCAACAGTTCCGGCGATGGCACCGAAGCGGCGCTGATTGGCGGCATGGGATTGCTGCAACAACAGCAGATCAATTTCACCCGCCACAACGAATACGAAGCCGACCGCATCGGCATTTCCACCTTGGCCAAGGCCGGCTTCGATATCGAAGCGATGGCGGGATTTTTCGCGCGAATGGGCCGTGCAACGCGTTCGAACAGCAGCACCGAGATGCCGGAATTTCTGCGCACGCATCCGATCACCGCGTCACGTGTGACCGAAGCCAAGAACCGCGTCGAATCGATCCGCCGCGATCCGCCCGCCGTTTCCGAATCAGCCGCGAACGAGTCGCGGTTCCGGTTGATGCGCGAGCGAGCCCATGTGTTGACCTCGAACGAGCCCTCCAAGCTGATCGATTTCTACCGCCGCGAGATCAAGAATGCCGATGCCGCTCGCCTGCCCTCGCAGCGCTACGGTTTGGCGATGGCGCTGTTGCGCTCTGGTCAGGCGACAGCCGCAGGCAAGGAACTGGCCGCGCTGTTGGTCGACGCGCCAGGCGAGATGGCTTTCCTGCTGCCGCAGGCGGAAGCACGCCGTCTTTCCGGCGACGCTGCGGGTGCGCTCCAGCAACTCAATGCGCTCGCTGAATTGGCGCCCGACCATCGCGCTGTGCAACTGGCCTATGCCGAAGCACTCAACGCGGGTGGCAGCAAGGCGGGCGGCGAACAGGCGATGGCAATCCTGCGCCCGATACTCGCCAAAAACGGCGCCGATCCCGCCACCCAGGCCAGTTTCGCGCGCGCCTGCGAACTCGCCGGCGAGGATTCCCGCGCCCTCGAAGCACATGCCGAGGTCGCGCTGTATACCGGCCGCCCTTATGACGCGATGGAACAACTCAAGCGCCTGCTGGAACGCCCCAAACTCGACTACTACCAGCGCGCACGCGTCGAAGCACGCATCGCCGAACTCACGCCCTACATGCTCGAACTGGAACGCCAGCGCGTGCGCCGCGAAGATCAGGACGAGAGCCGTACTTGAGAATTTGGCTTGTTCAGTCGTTCGTTGTCAGTGGTGGTGGCCGCCGGCACCGTGCACATGGCCATGCGCGATTTCTTCGGCGCTGGCTTCGCGCACACCGGTGATTTCGATGTCGAAATTCAGCGTCTTGCCGGCGAGCGGGTGGTTGCCGTCAATGTCGATGACCGTGGCTCCGACCTTCACAACCGTGACTTGATGCACGCCGTCCTGCGTTTTCAGCACGGTGACCATGCCCGGTTTCAGACGATCGCCGTCCTGGAAATATTTCTTCGGCACGCGTTGTGTGCGGCTGTCGTCTCGCACGCCGTAGCCTTCTTCCGGCGACACCGTCACCTGAAAATGATCGCCGACGGCTTTGCCGATCAACGCTGCTTCCATGCCCGGAATCAAGGCACCATGACCCTGCAGGATCGTCAACGGCTCAGCCTCGCGCGACGAGTCGATCTTTTCGCCGGTCGAATCCGTCAGCGTGTAGTGAAAGGCAACAACGGTGTCTTTGGCGACCTGCATGGTGCGCTCCGGCGGATAAAAGGGCGCGCAGGATAGCGGCGCCGCCGCGGTGCCGCCAGCCGATCCGGCGGCGCGGCGCTTCGAGCACGCGCAGAATTTCACGTCAGCTCGCTACACTCGGCATTCGAACCACCGTTTGAATGGCGCCCACATGCTCAATCTTCGAATTTTCTCGATCAGCCTTGCTCTGCTTCTGTCCGCCTGCGCCTCTGGCCCACCGAAACGCATCAATCCGCCGCAAGTCGCGATCCAGCGCCTGACAACGCAAACCGATGGTGCGTTCGAGGTCGAACTTCGACTCGAGAACCAAAGCGACATCGCCATGCGTTTCGCGTCGGTTGATCTGGCCTTCCGCATCGCTGGCATCGACGCCGGCCGACTGACCGCGCAACCAGATCTCGAGGTAGCCTCGCACAGCGCCGAAACCGTGATCCTGAAACTCGTTGCCGGGGCCGACGCCAACGAGCCGTTGGCTGCAGGACGGACCAGCAACGCCGCCGTGCATTACATGCTGCGCGGCAATGTCGTCATCAGCGAACCCAAGCGCGAATACGACATCCAGTTCGAAAGCCGACTCAGCCCGGTGCCAGGCAAACCCGGCGAATTCCGCTGAGCAACACTTTCCATAGCCTTCCAAATCAATTCTTCAGGGAGTTCACGATGAGCAAATACACCGCCCCACTGCGTGAAATGCGCTACGTGTTGTATGACGTTTTGCAAGGCGAGTCCTTCATCGCCAGTCTGCCTGGGGCCGAGCACGCCAATCGTGAACTGATCGATGCCGTGCTCGATGAAGCTGCGAAATTCAACGAACAAGTGCTGGCCCCGCTCAACAAGACCGGCGACCAGGAAGGCTGCCACTGGGACAACGGCGTGGTCACGACACCCAAGGGCTTCAAGGAGGCGTACCGGCAATTCGTCGAAGGCGGCTGGAGCGGCCTGACCTCGCCCGAAGCCTACGGTGGCCAGCATCTGCCGGAAATCATCGGCGCCATCGTCAAGGAAATGATCGATTCGGCGAATCTCAGCTGGGGCACCTACCCGCTGCTGTCGCACGGTGCCACCGAAGCGCTCAAGCATCACGGCGAGGAATGGCAGCGCGAGGCCTTCCTGCGACCGATCGTCGAAGGTCGCTGGACCGGCACCATGTGCCTGACTGAACCGCATTGCGGTTCAGATCTCGGGCTGTTGAAGACCAAGGCCGAACCAGCCGCAGACGGCACTTATCGCGTCACTGGCACGAAGATTTTCATCACTGCCGGCGAACATGATCTGACCGAGAACATCGTGCACCTCGTGCTCGCGCGTTTGCCTGATGCGCCGCCCGGCACCAAGGGCATTTCGCTGTTCATCGTGCCGAAGTTCAAGACCGCGCGCGATGGCAGCATGGGCGCGCGCAATGCCGTGTCCTGTGGGTCGATCGAACACAAGATGGGCATCAAGGCCTCGGCCACCTGCGTGATGAATTTCGACGGTGCCGAGGGTTATCTGATCGGCCAGGCGAATCGCGGCTTGCTGGCGATGTTCACGATGATGAACTCGGCGCGTCTCGCCGTCGGCCTGCAGGGCCTCGCCCTGATCGAGCGCGCTTATCAGAACGGTTTGTTCTACGCGCGTGACCGGCTGCAGTCACGCTCGTTGACCGGACCGAAGCGACCCGACAAACCCGCCGATCCGCTGATCGTGCATCCCGACATCCGTCGCATCCTGCTCACGCAGAAAGCGTTTCTTGAAGCCGGCCGGGCGATGACCTATCGCGCCATCATGCTGGTCGATGCCTTCGATCGCGCCACCGACGCCACCGCGCGTAAACAAGCCGACGACCTGCTCGGCTTCCTGACGCCGATCGTCAAGGCGGTGATGACCGAGCTCGCCATCGAATGCACCAACCACGCGATGCAAATCTACGGTGGTCACGGCTACATCGCCGAATGGGGCATCGAACAACTGGCACGTGATGCGCGCATCACCACGATCTACGAAGGCACCACCGGCATCCAGGCGCTGGACCTGATCGGTCGCAAGACCATTCAGTCGCAAGGCGCGGGCCTGAAAATCTTTCTGACCGAAATCGCCGATTTCTGCGCCGCCAATGCCGCGAATCCAGACACCGCGGAATTCATCCCGGTGCTCGCGCAACTGGCGCACCAGTGGCAGGAGATCACCATCCACATCGGTCGCGAAACCCTGGGCAATGCCGACGAAATGGGCGCCGCCGCCGTCGACTATCTGTTCTATTCCGGCTATGTCTCACTCGCCTACTTCAGCGCCCGCCTCGTCGCCGCAGCAAAATCGCAACCGGCTGATTTCCGCAAGGGCAAACTCGACACCGCGCGCTTCTACTTCACCCGCATCCTGCCACGAGCGGCAATGCACCACGCGGCCATTCGCGCTGGTGCTGTGACGCTGATGGCCATGGATGATGCGGCGTTCGGATGAGTTCGCGTCTGAACATCGGAGCAACTGCGACGATCGTCTTGTTGCTGTGCGGCTGCTCGTCGATGGCGGGTTCCCGGGCGGAGGCCGGGTCGTCGAACTTCGCCCTGTCCGGCAAATCCGAACAGATCATAGATATCGAGGATGCGCGGAAGATCATTATCGAATGCTTCTGTCCAACGCATTCGCTCCAAGCCGGCCTGACGCAGGGCAGCGTCAAGATTGTCTCGACTGGAACCTATAGCAGCGCCGGCTTCCATGGCAATCAAGATGTCCCAGGCCAGTTCGATCCGAAGTGGCTCGGTTTCGACGTGAAACGCACGGGCAACACGCTGCAATTGATCAGCCCGGAATACACCTACATTCATCACGCACTGCGCATCGGCTCCATCGTTGTCGAAGCTCCGGCAAACGTCGAAGTCGTGTTCGATGTACTGCAGCACTACGACCTTGAAGGGCGTACCAGCGGCAACTGATGCGATGCCAAGAACGACTGAACTGCTCCGATCAAGGGGTCGAGTTTGCAAAGGGCTAGTGGTGCTGATGACCTCGTCGGCGCTGTTGGCAACCTCGGCAGTCACGGCCGCGAGCTTTGATTGCGACAAAGCCTCGACCAAGGGCGAGCGCATTGTCTGCGCCGACACAGCGCTATCAGACCTCGACGAACAGCTCGCGTCGATCTATCGGCAGGCGCTGGGGTTGGCGCAGGCCGGTGCCAGCGAACCGAAGTCATCCCAACGCACGTGGCTGAAGCGGCGTAATGCCTGTGCCGATTCGTCCTGTATTGCCACCGCGTGCCGCGAACGCATCGCGGAACTGGAAGATGCAATCGGGCAAGACTTGAGCGCCGAGCACATCGTCGGCACCTATAAGCGTCGCGACCCTGATTTCTCCGAGGAAATCGCGCCCGCTGAAATCACGATCCGCTCACTGCCCGATGGTCGCGTCGCAGTCGCGGGCGAGGCCCTGTGGATCGGCAATGTCGATACTGGCAACGTCAACATGGGCACGATGGAAGGCGAATACGTGCTGCGTTCTGGCACGGTCGAATATCGCGATGGAGACGACGAATGGTCATGCATACTGACGCTACGCTTCACCGGTGACGCGCTCGACGTGCGCGAGCCGCGGATGACTTGCGGCGGAAATCACGTCAGTTTCGGCGGACACTACGCGAGATCGAAATGACCTGAGGCGGCCAGCACCCACGGCGCGTGCTGCGCGAATTCGATTCGTTCCAGCCGATGTAAACAAAGCACGCCGTTCAGTTTCGCACCGGACAATCTTGCGGCGCTCGCTATGCTCCAGTTTGGCCCTTGCACGCGCTGCCTTCGTTCTTATCTGCATGCGCGCCGTTCGTTGTACGCAACCGAAAGGCAACCCCCGATGACATCTGCACCGAACCACGGGTTCTGCGTTCGCGCGTTCGCGAATCGCCTGCTTCTTTCTGCAAGCCTTGGAATGATGATCTTCAGCGCATCCGTGCATGCGGCACAGATCGACATTGCCGGACCGCCGGGCAGCAATGCGTTTGGCTCCGGCATCACGGTATTGCCGAACGGCAACATCGTCGTGATCGATTCGTTCGCGGCTTCCGGTCTCGGCAGGGTCCATTTGTACAGTCCGAGCGGAAGCCTGATCAGCACCTTGAGCGGCAGCATCGCCAGTGATCAAGTCGGCAGTAACGGCATCGTCGTGCTCGGCAATGGTCACTTCGTCGTGATGAGTCAGTACTGGTCCAATGGCAACAATCTGAACGCCGGCGCAGTCACGTGGGTCAATGGCAGTACCGGCTTGAACGGCGCAGTGTCGAGCGGCAACTCGCTTGTCGGTAGCGTGCAGGACGATCTGGTCGGCAGCTCCGGCAGCACGGGCAGGCCTGGCGTGACGGCGCTGAGTAATGGCCACTACGTCGTTGCGAGTTCGCACTGGAACAATGGCGCAACGACCGGTGTCGGTGCGGTGACCTGGGCGAATGGCAACACCGGTCGCACAGGAACGGTCACGCCGGCGAATTCGCTGATCGGCACGAACTTCGACGACATGATCGGCCATTCCGGCGTTACTGCGCTGAGCAACGGCCACTACGTCGTGCGCAGCCCGTTTTGGGCGAATGGCCTGGCCAGCGGTGCCGGTGCCGCAACCTGGGGTGATGGCACGTCCGGCACCATCGGAACGGTTTCGCCATCCAATTCGCTTGTTGGCACGACGATCAGCAGTTTTGTCGGATATGACGTCACCGCACTGACCAACGGAAACTACGTTGTGATCAGTACGACCTGGAGTTCGCCGACGATTTTCGCTGCTGGCGCGGTGACCTGGGCGAATGGCGCGACCGGGCGCGTCGGTGCGGTGTCTGCCGCCAACTCGCTGATTGGCGCGAACGAGAACGATCGCGTCGGCTCGCCGGGCGTCACCGCACTGAGCAATGGTCACTATGTCGTGCGCAGCAAAGCCTGGGACAGCGCCACGGCGAGCAATGTCGGCGCTGTCACTTGGGGCAACGGCAACAGCGGACGCGTCGGGACGGTGTCAGCGAGCAATTCGCTGGTGGGATCGACTACGGACGACCTGGTCGGTGACGACGGCTTCGTCAACAATCGCAATGTCCCTGGCGTCACCGCGCTCAGCAACGGCCATTACGTCGTGATCAGCTCTGGGTGGGACGACGCCGGCTTGCTCAACGTTGGCGCGGTCAGCTGGGCTGACGGCAACATTGGACTGAGCGGCGTCGTCTCATCGAGCAACTCGTTGATCGGCTCGACGGCGGGCGACGGCATCGGCGGCGCTGGCGTCACTGCGTTGACGAACGGCAATTACGTCGTCGTCAGCCCGGACTGGACCAATGCCGGTGTCGCGCGCGTCGGTGCCGTGGCGTGGGTCAATGGCAGCATCGGCGTCACCGGCGTACTGCAGGCAGCCAATGCGCTGGTCGGCACTGCGGCCAGCGACCTTGTCGGCTTCGATGGTGTCAGCGCGCTCACCAACGGTCACTACGTCGTATCGAGTCCTTACTGGAACAACGCCGGAATGAACGATGTCGGTGCAGTCACCTGGGGCAATGGTGCGAGCGGACTTGTCGGCACCGTCGGTACCGGCAATTCGCTGATCGGAGGCAGCGCGAACGACTACGCAGGCTCCGGCCGGATCACAACGCTCGCAAACGGGCATTACGTCGTCGCGAGTCCGAGTTGGGACAGTGCTGGCATCATGAATGTCGGTGCCGCGACCTGGGTGAATGGCAACAGCGGGCTCGGTGGTGTCATAACCGCGGCGAATTCCATCATCGGCTCGACCTTCGAAGACGCCGTCAGCAACAACAACTTCGCGCAATTTGGCGTCGTCGGATTCGCTGACAGCAGCCATGCCATCGGCAGCGCGCTTTGGGACAACGCGCTCGTCACCGACGCTGGCGCGATCACGCTCGCGAATGGCGATGCCGGCGTCAGCGGCACGATCGTTGCCAGCAACAGCGTGCGCGGCACGATCCAGAATGGCGGCCTCGATCTGCCCTTCGGATACGACGTCGCGCGCGCGCAATTGGCTGTCGGTCGTCCGGCCAGCAACATCGTCAGCCTGTTCAAACTGGCGATCGCACCGGGCGTTCTGTTCTCCGATGGATTCGAGTAGATGAAATGGGGTCGGCGTCTTTGACCCCTTTTCTCGCAACGGTGCGACGCGCAAGGCTCATTCGCAGATGCGATCGACAACGCGGCGCACCCGCGGCGCGAGGATCGTGACGGCCGGGAACGCAACCAGCCAGGTGGTCGCGCAACTCTTCAGCCACAGCCAGGCGAAGCCGTCACCGATGCCGTGATTCAACGCGAGCACGAATGCGGAGACAATGGCGACCATGATCGCGGAGAGCATGGCGCCGAAAACGATCGGGGCATGTTGACGGGGAATACGCATGATTCTTTCCTCGGTTGTTGTGGAACGGATGGAACTTGGCGGCAGGTGCCATTCGATGCAGTCACGTCGCAAGCAACCAGCTACAAGTCTTGGCAGCGATGTACAGCCCGAGACCGAACGCGGTATGCATCGATAGACTGTGCAACCGCGCGATCCACGGGTGCGAAGTGCGGCTTGCGGCGATGCCCGCGCCGAACGCCGGCTGCAGCAGCAGGAACGGCGCGGCAACGGTGCCGATACCCAGCAGCAATGCCGGCGCGAGCGTCGGCGTGCGCGCCCATTGCGGCCCGACCATGACGAGAAGCAAGGCAGCAAACGCTATGCCGATCAGATAGTGCATTGTCCAACCGATCACGCGTTCGCCCGCAATCGACGCCGCGGCGCTGATCGAATCGTGGCGGAAGCGGCCGCGCTGCATATGCCCGATCCAGCGGCCGACCAAGCCGTAGTCGGGCATGGCCGTTCCGAACAGCCGCCGGCGCAGCAAAGTCCAGCCATCGGCAATCAGCGTTGCGCCGAGGCCAATGGCTGCGGTGGTCATTGCTGTGTCCATCATGTTCTCCGTCGGCTTGCCTGCGCGATGCAGTGGCCTCACAGTGCCACTTCAAGTCGACTTGAGGTCAAGTGAATGAAAGTCATCGACATCGCGACGCTCGCGCAGCAGTCCGGGGTGCCGGCATCGACCTTGCGCTACTACGAACAGAAGGGCCTGATCCGATCGATCGGGCGGCATGGCCTGCGCCGGCTTTTTGATACCGCCGTGCTCGATCGGCTCGCGTTGATCGCACTCGGTCGCAGCGCCGGATTCTCGCTCAAGCAGATCGCGCCGATGTTCGCGCCCGATGGTCGGGTGCGCGTCGACCGCGCCAAGCTGACCGAACGCGCCGACGAACTCGATACGACGATCCGCAGACTCGCTGCGGTGCGCGACAGTCTGCGCCATGCCGCGGTCTGCCCGGCACCAAGTCATCTGGAATGTCCGACGTTTCAAAGGCTGCTGCGCGCCGCATCGGCAGCCGTGCGTCAACCACCGCACGTCATTCGCTCAACAAAGTCGCCACGCAAGCCGTCGCGCCAGCAGCTTGGCACGACCATGCCGCGTGAAGAAAAAGGGGCCTGAACGTTTCTCGCCTAGTTCTGCGGATTGCAGACCGTATAAAACATCGTCGTCGAGTCTTCGGACAGGCCGAAACTGCCGGAACCAAGCAGCTTCGAGTGATAGCCAGACAACGAGCCGGAGCTGAACTTGATCATCGATGTCGCGGCATCGAACGCGTAGCGGCCACGACCGCCGGATGAATTGACGTAGTTGCCGCCATCGCGGATTTCGACGCGGAAGATTCCGGCGCCATCGGCCGAGCAGGTATAGCTGCCCGGCGCGAGGTCAGTCGCTCCGCCCGCCGCCGCGCCCGAGGCCGCCAACATCCAGGCCAGGTAGCTGCGCACCTCGCCATCCGCGAGCCGCACTTTGCACATGCCGTTCGCTTCGCCGAGGACGCTGCCGCTGCGTTGTTGCCGATCGACGACTGCGGCACCACTGCGGCAACGATCACTCGATACGACACCGACCAGCACCGATGGATCGACGCCAGCTACCGTCACCGGCGCAGCGCCGCTGCCCTTCGTCGGCGAACCTGCAGTCGACGAACCTGCAGTCGGCACGATGCAGCGATCGTCGCTCGCGGAAGGTTCGATCTTCCACGTGCCCGGATGGAACCACTCGCCATCCGGCGACCATCGAAACGTGATCCGATACCAGCCGACATGCGGCGCAACGCTGCCGATCTCCGCAATCGTGCCGACTTCGCCGCCGCCGAACTCGCCCTGCACTTGCGTGCCGACGCCGCACGGCACATCGGCCGCAATCGCTTGCTGCGCCGCTACGGCGCTCGCCAGCGCCACAAAGACGATTCGCACGAACGCATTACCGTGAGCGTCGGACATTTCAGTCTCCAGGGCGTCAGCAGCGGCGCCTGAGCCCCGAGCGTATCGTTATTTCTTCATGCCACGTAGATGCTCTTGATGTTCATGAACTCGTGGATGCCGTGCTCGGCGAGTTCACGGCCATAGCCCGATGACTTGGTGCCACCGAAGGGTAGGCGTACGTCGCTGCGCACCAGTGCGTTCACGAACACCGCACCGGCGGCCATGCCCCGTGCGAATTGCTCGCCCTTTGCGTGATCGCGGGTCCAAACGCTGGCACCGAGGCCGAACGAGGTGTCGTTGGCGACGCGGAGCGCATCTGCAACATCACGCACACGGATGACGGCCGCTGCGGGACCGAACAATTCCTCGTGATACGCGGGTTGACCGGGCGCGACTCGATCGAGAATCGTTGCCGGGTAAGCGGTCGGTTGCGGCAACATCTCGCCGCCGCACATCAAGCTCGCGCCAGCAGCGATGCTGCGTTGAACCTGTGCATGCAACTCCGTGCGCAAGTCCGCACGCGCCATCGGTGCCAGCGTGGTGGCATCAAGCATCGGGTCGCCGACCTGCAAATTCTGTGCTGCCGCGACGAAGCGTTCGACGAAGGCATCGGCGATCGCGTCGACGACGATGAAGCGCTTCGCCGCGATGCAGGTCTGTCCGGCATTGCCGAAGCGCGACGAAATCGCGATCGGCAAGGCGGCATCGAGATCGGCATCGTCCAGCACGACGAACGGATCGCTGCCGCCGAGTTCCAGCACGCACTTCTTCAGGTGCTGACCCGCTGTGGCCGCAATCGAGCGACCGGCGCGTTCGCTGCCAGTCAAAGTCACGGCCTTGATGCGCGCATCCGAAATCACGCGCGCAGTCTGCGCATTGTCGATGTGCAGCACGGCGAACACGCCTTCGGGCAGCTCGGCCGTACGCATGATCTGCTCGATCGCGTCGGCGCAGCGCGGCACATTGGTCGCATGCTTGAGCACGCTCACATTGCCCGACATCAGCGATGGCGCGAGAAAGCGGAAGACCTGCCACAGCGGAAAATTCCATGGCATCACCGCGAGCACGCAACCAATCGGCTGATAGGTGACGATGCTGCGCCGGGCCTCGGTCGCGATCGTCTGGTCGCGCAGGTATTCCCCGGCATGGTGTGCGTAGTACTCGCAGGCGCCGGCACATTTCTCGATTTCGGCGAGCGCTTCACGACGCAGCTTGCCCATCTCGGCCGCCATCAATTCGGCGAGTCGGTCGCGCGCAGCGCGCAGGCCATGGGCCATCGCGATCAAGTACCCAGCGCGCGTCGCAAGTGGCAACGCCGACCAGGACGGGAACGCCTGCTCGGCCGCCGCGAGCCGCGCTTCGACCTCGGCACCGCCCATCATCGAATAACAATACTCGACGGCGCTAGTCCACGGATTGATCGTCTCAATGGGCATGTGCAATCCTCATGTCGCGACGCCTACTCGCTCTTCTGCAGCGCCAACTGCATGTCGCGTATGCGTTGCTTTTCCTCTCGCGCCATCAACCACCAGCCGATGAAGGCGGCGATGCTGACGACGACAATCATCAAGGTCGCCAGTGCATTGATTTTCGGGCTTACGCCCATGCGCACCGACGAAAACACCTTCATCGGCAAGGTCGTCGACGACGGCCCGGAGACGAAACTCGAGATCACGAAATCGTCGAGTGAAAGCGTGAATGCGAGCAGCCAACCCGAGACCAGGGCTGGCGCAATGATCGGCAGCGTGATCAGGAAAAACACTTTCAGACGATTCGCCCCGAGATCCATCGCCGCTTCCTCGAGCGAGCGGTCGAGCTCGCTCAGGCGCGACGAAATGACTACAGTGACAAAGGCGACGCAGAAGGTGACGTGCGCGATCCAGATCGTCATCACGCCGCGCGATGCGAAAAATTCGAAGTGCTCGCCGAGCGCGACGAACAGCAACAGGATCGACAAGCCGGTGATCACTTCCGGCATCACCAGCGGTGCGGTCATCAGCGCACCGAAGATCGACTTGCCGCGGAAACTGCGAAAGCGCGTCATCACCATCGCCGCCATCGTGCCGAGCACCACGGAGGCGCACGCGGTGAGGAAGGCGATCTCCAGACTCACCTTCGCCGCGTCAATGATCTGCTGATCGCGGAACAAGGCCGGATACCACTTGAACGAGAACTGCGACCACACCGTCACCGATTTGTTCTCGTTGAACGAGAAGATGATCAGGATCAACATCGGCGCGTACAGAAAAGCGAAGCCGAGCAGCAGGGTCGAACGCGTTACCCAATTGACACGCGGCGCACTCATGCGAGGCGCCCTTCCAGCTCTTTCGACTGGTAGTGATGAAAGATCATGATCGGCACCGTCAACAGGATCAGCATCACGATCGCGACCGCAGAAGCCACCGGCCAATCGCGGTTGTTGAAGAACTCCTGCCACAGCACGCGCCCGATCATCAGCGTATCGGCACCACCGAGCAGTTCCGGGATCACGAATTCGCCGACCACCGGAATCATCACCAGCATCGAACCGGCGATGATGCCGGCCTTGGACAACGGCACAGTGATCGCGAAGAACGCCTTCCACGGCGGACAGCCGAGATCATGCGCCGCTTCGAGCAGACGATGGTCGTGCTTCACCAGATTCGCGTACAGCGGCAGGATCATGAACGGCAAGTACGCGTAAACAATGCCGATATAGACCGCGACCGGCGTGTACAGGATCTGCAGCGGCTCGTTGATGACGCCAAGCCACAACAGGAAATCGTTCAACAAGCCTTTCGGCTTGAGGATGCCGATCCAGGCATAGATGCGGATCAGGAACGAAGTCCACGACGGCAGCACGACGAGCATCATCGCGACATTGCGCGTGGACTGCGGCAAGCGCGTAATCGCATAGGCAATTGGATAGCCGACGCACAGGCACAGAAAGGTGGCGATCACCGCGATCTTCAACGAACTCAGGTAGGCGTTGACGTAAAGACTGTCGCGAATCAGGAACAGGTAGTTCTTGAAGTTCAGACTGATGACGAGCTGATCGCCGGCCCATTCCCACAGACTGGTATAAGGCGGCATCGCGATCGCGATTTTCGCGAACGACAGCTTCAAGGCGATCGCGAACGGTACCGCGAAAAACAGCAGCATCCAGATGTAAGGCGGCGCAATCACCGCCCAGCGGCCGCTCGGCAGCCAGCGTGCGACGCGCGGGTTCATGAGTTCAGCACCACGCCGGCGAGATCGCCCCAGGACAACCAGACCTGATCGTTCCAGGTGAAGCGTTCCGACGCCCAACGCTTCGCATTCATGAAATGCACCAGCAACTTCTTGCCGGTTTTCAGACGCACGTGATAGACCGAATGCGTGCCGAAATAGGCGATTTCCTCGATCGTGCCCTGCACCTTGTTGCGCGGCTGCGCCGGCTCGTCCTTCTCGATCTTGATTTTCTCCGGCCGCAGCGCAAAGGCCACCGCCTGCCCTTCGAAACCGGTGACGCCGTGACCGATGTAGATCGGGTCGGGAATGACGTCGGACTTGATGGTCAGATAGTTTTCCGCATCTTCAAGAATCGTGCCTTCGATCAGATTCACCGAGCCGATAAACTGCGCCACAAAGCGCGAGGCCGGTTGTTCGTAGATTTCGTCCGGTGTGCCGATCTGGCGGATCTTGCCGGCATCCATGATCGCGATGCGCGTCGCCATGGTCATCGCTTCTTCCTGATCATGCGTGACCATGACGCAGGTGACACCGAGGCGTTCGATGATGTTGACGAGTTCGAGTTGCATCTGCGATCGCAGCTTCTTGTCGAGCGCGCCCATCGGCTCATCGAGCAACAGCAACTTGGGGCTCTTCGCCAGCGATCGCGCCAACGCGACGCGTTGCTGCTGCCCACCGGACAACTGGTGCGGCTTGCGCTTCGCGAACTTGTTCATTTGCACCAGCGTCAGCATTTCCTCGACGCGCGCCTTGATGCGCTCCGACGACAGGTTGTCCTGCTTCAGCCCAAAGGCGATGTTCTGTTCCACGGTCATGTGCGGAAACAGCGCATACGACTGGAACATCATGTTCAGCGGACGGTTGTAAGGCGCCAGTTTGACGATGTCGGTGCCATCGAGCTCGATCTTGCCGTAGGTCGGTGTCTCGAATCCGGCGAGGCAGCGCAGCAGCGTCGACTTGCCGCAACCGGAAGCTCCGAGCAGGGCGAATATCTCGCCCTTGCGGATGGTCAGACTGACGTCGTCGACGGCCTTGAAGCCGTCATATTCCTTGGTCAGGTCATCGATGCGGACATAGTCTTCGCCGGCGGTCGCATCCGACTTGGGGTTGCCCGCAGGTGCGGGGGCGACTGAGCTGGCGGTTGCAGACATGGGTTCTCCGATCGAACAAATCGCGCGACGTATTTTCCTTCTCCCACCGGGAGAAGGTGCCCGAAGGGCGGATGAGGGAAGCTCTACGCAAGCCCGCCCTCACCCCTGCCCCTCTCCCGGTGGGAGAGGGAAAGCGCATCACTGACCCGTTTTCAACGTTGTCCAATGACGATTGAACACGCGATCGACTTCTGCCGGCAGTACTGCGAGCGCGTAGGTCTTGCTCATCACCTCATCGCTCGGATAGACGCCGGGATTGTTGCGCACCGACTCATCCACCAGCGGCAGCGATGCGGCGACGCCGCTCGCATACGACACATAGTTCGAGATGCCCGCCATCACTTCCGCTCGCATCAAATAATTGATGAACTTGTGGGCGTTGTCGGGGTGCTTGGCGTCTTTCGGGATCGCCATCATGTCGAACCAGATCGGTGAGCCTTCCTTCGGAATCGTGTATTTGACGACGACGCCCTTGTCGGCCTCGTCGGCCCGGTCGCGCGCCTGGAAGATATCGCCGGACCAGCCGACGGCCACGCAGATGTCGCCATTCGCGAGGTCGTTGATGAACTGCGAGGAATGGAAGTAGGTGATGTGCGGACGCAACTGCGTCAGACGATCAACCGCCTTCTGGATTACCGCTTCATCGAAGCTGTTCGGCTCTTCGCCGAGATACTTGAGCACCGGCGGAATCATTTCCGACGGGGTATCAAGGAAGGCGACGCCGCACTTGCTCAACTTCTTCAGATTCTCGGGTTCGTAGACCAGCGCCCAGCTGTCGACCGGCGCATCCTCACCGAGAATTTCCTTGATCTTGTCGGCGTTGTAGCCAATGCCGGTGGTGCCCCACAGGTACGGCACGCTGTGCGCATTGTCCTTGTCGTTTTCGGCAATCGTCGCCATCAACTTGGCATCGAGATTGCCATAGTTGCTGAGCTTGGATCGATCCAGCGGCTGGAATACGCCCGCCTGGATCTGCCGCGACAGGAACGATAGCGAGGGTACGACGACGTCATAACCGGTGTTGCCCGTCACGAGTTTGGTCTCGAGGATTTCATTGCTGTCGAAGACGTCGTAGGTGACCTTGATGCCGGTCTCCTTCTCGAAGTTCGCGAGCGTGTCTTCGGCGATGTAGTCGGACCAGTTGTAGACGTTGAGCACTTTCTCTTCAGCGGCAGGCGCGGGCGGTGTCGCCGTGGGCGTTGCCGCCGTCTCCGCTGCTTTGTCACCACACGCGGTGAGCGCGCCGACGATCAGGATTCCGAGTAGCAACTTTTTCATGGCAAATCTCGCTTCATGACACACCTCGTGATGGACAGGGTTTAGCTTGCAACGCCGGATCATAGCGCCGCCAAGCCGGGGTAGATGTGGATCAGGTTCGATGCGCGATGCCGAGTTCTTTCGCGGTCGCGTTCAATGCGCGCCAGGCCTTCTCGAACAACTCGTCGATCTGCGCGCGGGTGATCACCAGCGGCGGCGACAGCAGCATGGCGTCATAGGTCGCGCGCAGGATCAAGCCCTCCTTCAAGGCGAAGTCGCGGCACATCACGCCGACCTTGCCGCGGTCCGCGAAGAACTTGCGCTGCGACTTGTCCGGCACCAGTTCCAGAGCGCCGACCATACCGGCGATACGCGCCTCACCAACCAGCGCGTGCTCACCGAGCTCGGCCCAGCGCTGCGCCAGATACGGCCCGGTGTCGTGCTTGCAAGTCTCGACGATCTTTTCGTCCTGCAAGATGCGAATGTTCTCGAGCGCAACGGCCGCACACACCGGATGCCCCGAGTAGGTATAGCCGTGCGCCAATTCGCCGCCTTTTTCAGCCAACACCTTGGCCACACGGTCGTTGAACATGACTGCGCCGATCGGGATGTAGCCGGAGCTCAAGCCTTTCGCGATCGTCATGATGTCGGCCTGAAAGCCGAAATACTGTTGGCCAAACCATTCGCCGGTACGACCAAAACCGCAGATCACTTCGTCCGCGATCAACAACACGTCGTGCTTGCGGCAAATGCGTTCGACCTCGGGCCAGTAACTCATCGGCGGGATATAGACGCCAATCGCGCCCATGATGGGTTCTCCGATGAACGCCGCGACACGCTGTGGGCCAAGCTCGATGATCTTTTCCTCGAGCTTGCCTGCCATCGCCAGACCATACGCGTCCGGCAACAGATCAGCACCGTCGGCGAACCAGAACGGTGCATCGATGTGTTCGATGTCCGGAATCGGCAAACCGCCCTGCTTGTGCATGCCCTTCATGCCGCCAAGGCTCGCACCGGCGACGGTGCTGCCGTGATAGCCGTTATGGCGACCGATCACGATGTTCTTCTGCGGCTGATCCTGCACTGCCCAGAAATGCCGCACCATGCGCAGGATGGTGTCGTTCGCCTCGGAACCCGAGTTTGAAAAGAACGCATGGTTCAAGTCGCCCGGCGTCAGCTCCGCGAGCTTCGCGGCGAGGCGCACGGTCGGCTCGGTGGTGCAGCCGAAGAAGCTGTTGTAGTAGGCCAGTTCGGTCATCTGCCTGGCGGCCGCGGCACCCAATTCGCTGCGTCCGTAGCCGACATTCACGCACCACAATCCCGCGAACGCATCGAGCAACTTGTTGCCCTCGCCGTCCCAGACATAGCAACCGTCGCCCTTGGTCAGGATGCGCGTCCCGCGCTTCGCCAATGCGGCGTTGTCGTTGAATGGATGCAGGTGAAACGCCGCATCGAGTTTCTGCAGTTCTTGAAGTTGCGCGTGGTCCATGAGGGCTCCGATGGGATCAGACGTTGAGCAACAGGAACTCGCGTTCCCAGGAGCTGATGACGCGGAAGAAGGTTTCGTATTCTTTCTGCTTGACCGAGATGTAAGCCTTGACGAAGCGCTTGCCGAGCAGGGCTTCGAGCTCTTCGCAATCGCGCAGCGCGGCCAATGCTTCTTCGAGCGACCGCGGCAGTTCGTAGCCGAGCGCTTGCGCGCTTCCGGCGACCGGTTCGGTCGGCTGCAGCTTTTCCTTGATGCCGAGATAGCCGCATACAAGTGTGGCCGCGATTGCGAGATAGGGATTGGCATCAGATCCTGCGAAGCGACTCTCGACGCGCGTGTTTTCCGGGGTATCCATCGGCACCCGCAGTCCACAGGTGCGGTTGTCGTAGCCCCATTGCACGTTGATCGGCGCGACCTGGCCGAGCGCAAGCCGACGATACGAGTTCACGTTCGGACCGAAGAACGCCATCGCCATCGGCACGTATTTCTGCAGCCCACCGAGGTAATGCATGAACAACGGACTATGCGCACCCGACTTGTTGCCAGCGAACACGTTCTTGCCGGTCTTGGCATCGATCATCGACTGATGGATATGCATCGAGCTGCCGGGTTCGTTCTCCATCGGCTTCGCCAAAAATGTGGCGTAAATGCCATGGCGCAGCGCGCATTCGCGCATGGTGCGCTTGAACAGGAATACCTGGTCTGCACGCGACAGTGGATCGGCATGCTGGAAATTCACCTCGAGCTGGGCAGCACCGGATTCGTGGATCAGCGTGTCGACATCGAGCTCCATCGCCTCGGCGTAGTCGTACATGTCATCAAGGATCGGATCGAACTCGTTGACCGCATCGATCGAATACGACTGGCGCGCGGTTTCCGGGCGACCGGAACGACCGGCCGGCGGCTGCAATGGAAAATCCGGATCGGTATTTTTCTGCACGAGAAAAAATTCGAGCTCTGGCGCGATCACCGGCTGCAGGCCAAGCCCTTCATACAGCGCCAGCACACGCCGCAAGACATTGCGCGGCGCAAGTTCATGCGGACGACCGTCGCGCGTGTAGCAGTCGTGGATCACCTGCGCGGTGGGTGCGGTCGCCCAAGGCACCATGCGAACCGTGTCCGGATCCGGGCGCAGGAACATGTCGGAATCCGACGGGCTGACGAGATCGTCGTAGTTGTCGGGATAGTCGCCAGTGACCGTGGTCGCAAAGATGCCTTCGGGCAGGCGCGTGCCGTAGTCATGCGAGAATTTCGCGGCAGGGATGATCTTTCCGCGGGCGTTGCCGGTGATGTCCGGCACCAGGCATTCGACCTCGGTGATGCGTCGCTCCTTGAGCCAGCGCTTGAGCGAATTCTCACCCTTTTCCTGCGAACTGGATTTCACTGCGGACTTGCTGGCTGACTTGTCCGCACTCTTGAGCGACGCCTGCTTCGATTCGGGTTTTTTCTTGGCCATGAGTTTTTTCGCCATGATGCTCAACTTCGTTTTGCGGCACGTTCGCGGCACGCCGTCGCGAAGGCCTGAAAGATGCCGAGATAAAAGGCGTTTTCGCGCACCTTCCACTCGGGATGCCATTGCACGGCCAGCAGGAATGGGTCAGGGGCATCAAGCCGGATTGCCTCGATCAAGCCATCGGGTGAGCGCGCCTCGACAACACAACCCGGTGCCAGTTTGTTGATGCCCTGGCCATGCAGGGAATTGACCATCACCGAGTGCGTGCCGGTGATGCCATGCAGGATGCCGCCGTCAGTCAAATGAATGGCATGGGCCAGCCCGTATTGCACGTCGAGCGGCGCGGTGGCGTCTTCACGATGGTCATTGAAGCCCGGCGTTTCATGCACTTTCTGATGCAAGCTGCCGCCGAGCGCGACATTCACTTCCTGCAAGCCGCGACAGACGGCGAGCACCGGCAGCCTCATCTCGATGGCGAGGCGCACGATGTTCAGCGTATTCGCATCGCGCGCCGGATCATGCAGGTTGCCCTCGAAGCTCAGTTCGTCACCGTAGTGATGCGGTTCGATATTGCTGTGAGCACCGGTCAACATCAGCCCGTCGAGCGCACTCAGCATCACCCGTAGGTCAATTGGCGGATCCAGCGACGGGATCAGGATCGGAATCGCGTTCGCGCCATCGACCACGGCACGGATGTATTTCTCGCCAACTGTTTGATATGGATGCAAACCGATCGTCTTGCGATCGGCCGGCAGTCCGACGAGTGGGATCGAACGCATGCATGCCTCGCGTGAAAGTCGCCGAACCCTACTCGGGGCGTTTGATTTTATCAACGGGTGGATGCTAATCCACCGGACATGCGCGTTGAATTGGCCGAACGTCGCTCGGTGCTGTTGAGTATTTTTTACGCCCGCGACTTTTCCCGCTAGCATCCGCCGACCTCAACGGCCGGTGCCGCACCCATGAAACCGAACGAAATGACCGACGAAGACGATGCCACGCTGGACCTGATCGTCGGCTGCGAGCAAATCGACCTGATCTTGCCGGACATGAATGGCCTGCTGCGTGGCAAGCGCGTCACCCGCGATGCGCTCGACAAGGTCTACCAGAACGGTATTTGCCTGCCGATGTCGTTGATCGGCACCGACGTGACCGGCAATACCGTCGAGGAAACCGGGCTCGGCTACGACATCGGCGACGAGGACCGCATCTGCCGTCCAATTCCCGGCACGCTGCGCCCGATTCCCTGGCAAGGGCGACCGATGGCGCAGGCACTGCTGCAGATGGAAGACGGCCAGGGCGGCTTGTTCGAAGCGAATCCGCGCGAGGTGCTGCGACGCGTCGTCGAACGCTTCAAGGCGAAAGGGCTGACGCCGGTGGTCGCAGTCGAACTCGAGTTCTACCTGCTCGACGGCGAACTCACCCCCGAAGGTCGTCCGCAGACCTCGCTGAATCCGGCAACGCGTCGGCGCAATACCACCACGCAGGTGTATTCGATGGAGGACTTGAACGACTATCAGGGCTTCACCGACGCCATCAACGACGCCTGCCGCAAGCAACGTATCCCCGCCGATACCGCGGTCGCCGAATACGCGCCGGGTCAGTTCGAGATCAACCTCAAGCATCGCAGCGACGCGGTGCAGGCCTGCGACGACGCGGTCATGCTCAAGCGTGCAATCAAGGCCGTGGCCGGCAAGCAGAACCTGCTCGCGAGCTTCATGGCCAAGCCCTTCGCCGACCAGGCCGGCAGCGGCACGCATATCCATGTCAGCGTGCTCGACAGGACCGGCCACAACATTTTCGCCTGCACGCCGGATGCGCCTGCAGACACACTGAAGCACGCCGTTGCCGGTCTGCAGCGGGCATCGACGGATTGCCTGCTGATGTTTGCGCCGCACGCGAACAGCTATCGCCGCTTCGTTCTGAATGCGTTCGTGCCCTTGAACGACTGCTGGGGCTTCAACAACCGCACCGTGGCGATGCGCATTCCACACAGCGACCCGGCGAATATCCGCATCGAACACCGCATTGCCGGTGCTGACGCGAATCCATATCTGGTCACCGCAGCAGTCCTCGCTGGCATCCTCGATGGTCTGGAACACCCGCGCGATCCGGGTCCGCCAATCGTTGGCAATGCCTACGAACAAACCGAAATGCGCGAACTTTACTGGCGCGAAACCCTGCGCGATTTCATGGCCAGCGAGTTCATCGCGAACACCTTCGGTAGCGCCTTTCGGCACATCTACGGCCAGCAGAAACTGAAAGAACTGCGCAGCTTCTACAAGGAAGTGACGACGCTCGAGATCGACTGGTACCTGCGTCTCGTCTAAGTACGCACCGCCATGGGCAAGCAATGATGAGCACGATCCGCGACAACGAACGCGCCGCCGATTCCTGGTACGCGGCGAGCGCACATGCGGCACCCGCGCATCCGCGTTTGCAGGGTCAACAACGCTTCGATGTTGCTGTGCTCGGCGGCGGGCTGACTGGATTGTCGACCGCACTCGAACTGGCGCAGCAGGGCTACAAGGTCGCCGTCGTTGAGGCACAACGCATCGGCTGGGGCGCATCCGGTCGCAGCGGCGGTCAGGCGATCTTCGGCTATGGCTGCGATCAGGCGAAGATCACGGCGATGCTCGGCGTCGCTGATTCGCGCAAGTTGTTCGACTGGTCGCTTGAGGGCCTGGACCTGATCCGGCAACGCATCCGGAAATTCAGTATCGACTGCGACTGGCGCGACGGCCATGCGCATGTGCCGATCAAGCCGCGGCAAGTCGACGAACTGCAAACTTGGCAGCGCGATCTGGAAGACAATTTCGACTACCCGACCGAGTGGTGGGAGTACGAACGCATGCGCAGCGAGATCGCCAGCGATCGTTATCTCGGCGCGCTCGTCGATCGCCGCTCGGGTCATCTGCATCCGCTGAACTACACGCTGGGCCTGGCGCGCGCTGCCGTCTCCGCGGGCGTACAGATTTTCGAGCAGTCGACGGTGACTCAGTTGATTCGCGGCGATGGCACTTCGACACATGGCGCGTTGGCAACGAAGCCCGCGCTGCGCACCGCGCAGGGCGAAATCGAAGCCGACTTCATCGTGCTCGCCGGCAACGCCTATGTGCAGGGTCTCGCACCGGAACTCGACAGCAAGATCATGCCGGTCGGCACCTATATCGGCGCGACCGAAGTGCTCGGTGCCGAGCGCGCGCGCTCCTTGATCACGAATGACATCGCGGTCGCCGACATCAATTGGGCCCTCGACTACTTTCGTCTGAGCGCCGACCACCGCCTGCTGTTCGGCGGCCGCGCGAGTTATTCGACACTTCAGCCACGCAACCTGCGCGCGACCATGACCCGCCGCATGAACAGGGTCTTCCCGCAACTGGCGGGCATGCGCATGGAACACTTGTGGGGAGGCTTCGTTGACATCAGCCGCAATCGGGCGCCCGACTGGGGTCGCTTGGGTAGCAACGTCTACTACGCGCAGGGATTTTCCGGGCACGGCGTGGCGGCGACCGGTCTTGCCGGTCGCGTGATCGCCGAGGCGATCCGCGGACAAGCTGGGCGTCTGGATGCGTTCTCGAAGATCCCGCACAAGTCTTTTCCCGGCGGCCGGGCGTTGCGCACGCCGTTGCTGGTCGCGGCGATGGCCTGGTTCAAGTTGCGCGACGCGCTGTACTGACTGGTCGCCAACGGCATCCTGCCTCACGCGACACTAGTGCATCCGTGCACGTCGAAAAAAGCCCCGCGATGCGGGGCTTTTTCTGATTACAGGTCCGACTAATCACCCATCTGCTTCTGCAGGTGTTCCCAGCGTTCCTGCGCGTCGAGCGTTCGCTCGGCGGTGAGGCGTGCTTCCATCCGTTCCAGTCCGATCTCGTCGCCGGTGTCGACGCAGTAGCCGTAGCTGCCGTCATCAATGCGCTTGAGCGTGCTGTCGATCTTGTTGATCAATTTGCGGTAACGGTCGCGGGTGCGCAGCTCGAGCGAATTCTCGGTCTCACGGGTGGCGCGCTCGGCTTCATCGCCGACATCGCGCACTTCTTCCTTGAGGTTCTCGATGGTCTGCTTGGATTCCTCGATCAGGTCGCCTTTCCACTGCAACAGCCGCTGACGGAAATACTCGAGCTGGTAGGGCCCCATATACTCTTCGCCAGCCGTGGGCTTGTAGGCAGCCGGCAAGAACACGCGCTGGCGCGCGATCGCAGGTTTGACCCGGTCCGGGCGCGGTTTGGTCGGCTTGACGTAGCCGGCGCGAACGCCGATTTCACGCTTCGGTGGCTCCGGCCGGACGACAACCACTGCGGGAGCCGCCGATTTGGCCGACGACTTGCCCGCCACCTTCGCAGCAACCTTGGAGGGCGGCGGCGCGGGCGCGGGCTTCGCGGCCGGAACAGGTTTAGGCGCCGTCTTCGCGGCCGGGGCCGGCTTGAGCGCGGACTTCGCCGCGCTGGAGGACTTGGCCGGCGCGCTGGCGGGGGAGGATTTGGAAACCGGCTTGGCGGCCGGCGGGGCGACTTTCTTCCTCGGGCTGGAAGCTGCCTTGGCGGCAGGCTTCATAAGCTTACGCGCCGGGGCTTTCTTGGCCGGCTTCGGGGGGGACTTCCTGGCAACTGTCTTGATAATTTTCTTCGCTGGTTTGGCTACGGTTTGCTTGGCCGCAGTCTTTTTCGTTGGCTTGGACACCGGCTTCGCCTTGCCCTTGACGGGCTTGGCGACCGGCTTCTTCGCCGGCTGCTTCGCCGGCGCGGCGGGTTTCCTGGCAGCCGGTTTCCGGGCGGCAGGCTTGACTGCTTTTTTCGTGACTTTCTTGGTAACCACTCGGCAAATCCTCTCTTTCCCTGAGACACAAAAGGCGGCGTGTTATAGCCTAGTCCTCGGCAAGCGGCAACATTATCCTCATACCCATGGCCGCGCAAATGGTTAAATCACTGGTCATCTGGCTCCTGAGAGGCTACAAGCTCCTGATAAGTCCGCTATTGGGCCAGCGTTGTCGTTTCTACCCGAGTTGTTCCGCATACACGATGGAAGCGGTCGAACGCTTCGGCGTGTTGCGGGGCGGTTGGTTGGGCGCGCGGCGCATCGCTCGCTGCCACCCGTTCAATCCCGGCGGCCATGACCCGGTGCCTGAACACTTCCGTACTCCCCTGGATCGATGTCGGGATGATTAGACCAACCATGATGAAGCCGCTGGCCCTTGTCCTTTTGGCCGCCATGGTCCCAGGCTGGCATGGTGCCTGTGCAAAGACCGTGGAAGCGGCGATCGAACTGCCATCCAGCGTCCCCCAGGGCGGGCTCCTGATAGGACGATTGCCGCCGGGCAGCCGGCTGTTCCTGCACCCGGCCGATGCGTCCGGAGCTTCGAACCCTGGTGCCGGCATTCCAGTGCGCATCTCGCCCGACGGACGGTTCGTCATTGGCGCTGGCCGCGATGAAGCCGGTCCGCTGGCACTTTCCATTGAGTCGCCCTCCCATTCGCAGACGCTCGTGTCCGTGCCCGTCACCCCGCGGTCCTGGCAGCTCGAGCGAATCGATGGCGTGCCGGAGGCAACGGTAAATCCGCCACCCGACATCGCCGCCCGGATCGAGCGGGAGCAGGCAGAGGTGGCAAAGGCGCGCACGCGCGATGATGCGCGCGACGACTATTCGGGGTCCTTCCAATGGCCGGTGAAGGGTCGAGTCAGCGGCGTGTACGGCAGCCAGCGAATCTACAACGGCACGCCAAAATCACCGCATTCGGGACTGGATGTCGCCGTAGCCAAAGGCACGCCCGTGCACGCGCCGGCGGGCGGCATCATCACCTTCGCCCAGCCCGACCTGTACCTGACCGGCGGCACCGTGCTGGTCGATCACGGGCATGGCTTGAGTTCCAACTTCCTGCACCTGAGCCGAATCGATGTCCAGGTGGGCGATCGTGTCGAAGCGGGACAAGTCATCGGCCTGGTCGGTGCGACCGGGCGCGCCACCGGACCGCATATGCACTGGGGAATTAACTGGTTTACCGTTCGCGTCGATCCCCAACTACTGGTCGATGGCGCTAGGAATCCGGCGGGTTACGAAGCAGCCGCAGCACCATCCCGATGATCACCACGGCGCCGATCAGCAGGATCGACCAGAGCATCCAGCTACGCCTGCTCTCCGGATCGTAGGCGCTCAACGCCGCTTCGCCGCCGGCGGTCTGCATCGCCCCCAAAGTGGCAGCAGGCGGTTGCCAGTCCCTGCCGTAGCGGGCGCGCACTTGACCGAGCAAGGCATCGAGCGGGAACGCGTCGCGGCGCACCACCGGACTGCC
>JAYUVY010000098.1:0-3284 GCA_043753835.1 Lysobacterales bacterium
CATCGACTCCCTCGACATCCTCCGCGGCATCGCGATGTGCGGCATCCTCTTCGCGAACGTCCACGTCTTCTCGGGCTATATCATCGCCTCTCCCGAGAACATCGCCATCGTTGATCGCTGGGGCACTGACGCAACAGTTCACGCCCTCGAGCGCATCTTCCTCGACGGCAAGTTTTACTCGATCTTCTCCTTCCTCTTCGGCGTCGGGCTCAGCGTCCAGCTCCGCGCCAGCTCCGCCCAAGACCCCGGCTTCGTTCCACGCTACCGCCGGCGGCTCAAGATCCTCGCCGCGATCGGCTTCGCGCATATGACGCTTCTCTGGGCCGGCGACATCCTCTTCCTCTACGCGATCCTCGGCTTCGCCCTTTTCGCGTTGCGCGATCGCGACGATCAAACGCTGACCCGCTGGATCTTCATCCTCCTCGCTTCACCCATCGCTTGGTACGCGCTCCTCTGGGTCGCGCGCGTGCCCGATCTACTCGGCGGGCCTCCACCTGATCCGAATGCCACCGGTCCCTCGCTGATGGACAACGTCCGCACCGCGATGGCGACGGGGAACTACTTCGAGGTACAGAAAGCCAACATCGTCTGGATCGTCGGACGCTGGGTGGATCTCGTCATCAGCGCACGCTTTCCTAAAGTCTTGGGGATGTTCCTGCTCGGACTCCTCCTCGAGCGTCGCGGTATTTTTCGCGCCCCGGAGCAGCACAGCGCACTCATCAGTCGCACCCTCTGGATCGGTCTCGTTGGAGGAATCGCACTCAACGGACTCGTCGCCTGGCTCGCTCCGCAGGGGCCGATGCTTCCCGGCTCACCACTCGGGTTCCTCAAAGTCACCGCCAGCGCCATCGGCACGCCACTCCTCGCGCTCGGATACGTCGCACTCGTCATCCGGATGCTTGAGCACTCCTTCACCGCCGCGCTGCTCACCCCGTTCCGCGCCGTTGGTCGCACCGCACTCTCCAATTACCTCACCCAGAGTCTCGTCTGTGCCTTTCTCTTCTATGGATACGGGTTCGGCTGGTTCGGCGCGGTTGGCCTCACAGAGGGAATGCTGATCGCACTCGCCGTCGTCGCCGTGCTCATCCCGCTCAGTAATCTCTGGGTGCGCGGCTTCGCCTTCGGGCCCGTCGAGTGGATCTGGCGGCAGGCGACGTACAGGAAACGGCTCCCGATTCGGCGTGGGGCAGAGGAGCGGACCAGTTAGAGGTCAGCAGTCAGAGTTCAGTGGCCAGTCGAACAGCGCGCTTGCGCTTCGTGTTCGGCACTGCGGATTCAGCGCCTTGTACTCGCGCGCCAACGCACCCGAACTGCAGCCTACTTCGATCAGCTTACGGCAATCCTTGTGAAGGACTCTTGCGGGAAGAGACTCGCATAACGTCCTGATGAATCATTTGGGGTTTGCAGAAAGATGGTCGCTGGCCTTCGTCGAACGCGTCAGCCTGGAAGAACTGATCGCCAACCGTGCCGGTCAGACCACAGACTTCGTGCTGGAAGCTGCAAACAAACTCTGCGTGAGCGCGGTGCTGAAGGTCGCCGTCGCCGACGACGCGGTGCTGTGCACTGACGGCAGCAACATGCTGGCCACCGTGGCGCGCGAGTTGGACATCGAACACCACGCCGTCAATACCTTGCGCGGTGAGCGCACGCGCGGTGCTTGGCACATCCAAAACGTCAACGCGTACCACGGTCGATTCAAGGGCTGGATGCACCGCTTCAAGGGCATCGCCACTTCCTACCTGCCGAACTACCTGGGCTGGTTCAGGGCCTTGGACCGGAATGCCCAAACCGGTGCCAAACCCGCAGCACTACTGGCCTTGGCCATCGCCGCTTGAACCTGTCCTCAGTTAACGCGAACAGAGCCTTGAATTTCCTATGCCTTATGCTGGGTGCCTCCCTGAAAGGCTTTTTAATGCGTATTCCTCGCCACCGCCCTCTTGTCCTGGCCGCCGTAGGCATCCTTTTTCTGGCCGTGATCCCCTATGTTTGGGCAGGCATTGCCACTCCGGCCAACGGCGGTACGGCAATTTCAGCTGATACGGCGGCAGCGGGTGGAACCGGCGCCTGGACGACATTGTCGGGTCCAACCTACCTGGAAATTGCCAATGGCGACATCGCGTCCGGCGGTTTTATCACTCTGACGGCCCCGATAGGCTTTGCGTTCAATACTGCTAACACCATTTCGGTCGTACTCACCGCTGGTGACGCATTCGCTGCAAAGAACCTGAACCAGACGGCCGTTGGAGCGAATGTCTCCACGACGGCAAATGGCTCCTTGACTGTTTCAGCAACAACCATTTCCTTCTACGTCTCGAGCATATCGTCCGGGAATACACGAAACACGATCCAATGGCAGGGCATTCAGGTCCGACCCACGCAGGTAACACCCTTAGCAACTGGCAATATTCTGATTGGGGTGCCGGCAGGTTCGCTTGTACCAAACGGCCATGGCGGTACGCTAACTGAAGTCCCGGGCGCGCTCGTGCCAATCGACATCTTCACCAATGGCTTTGATACAGCGCCGGCAACGCTGACCGTACCAGGCGCAATCGAAGCGCTCCGCGCCAATTGAAGCTCAGTGGCGACTCGGTCGATATGCCCGGTCGCCACTTTTCTAGGTTGGTCATCGCATCAACTTGCCCATCGTGCGACCGTCTGCTTTTGGTTGCGTGACGATGATTCGAATGGTCAAAAAACGACTGTGCCGAACTCGCCTTGCCGAAGCATCCGAAGATGGCGATCGCTTCGGATTTCGCTCTGGGCGCACTGCTGCATGGGCTCAAGCACTTCAAGGTGCTGCGCGCGCACGTATTGTTCGTACACATGGAGTTCCTCGAGACGCCGTACGCCAAATCCGGCGAACGTGTCGTTGTCACGGCGCTCGGCCACGACATGCACGATGTCCGTCTGTGCTTCGGTTTCCGCGAGGAGCCGGACGTGCTGGGCGCATATGTGCGCTCCACGAACGGGATGACGTCCTTCTCAAAGAATTCGAGGAATAACGGCGCACCGCCCGAACCCGCAGGGGAACGATGCAGTGTCAGCAGCCCTTGCCCGAGCGCCGATCATGGCGCTATCCCTATCTCCGCTTCCAATGCCTGCGGCTCGAAGCGCTTGCCGCCTTTGAATACCAGCTCGATGTTGCGGGTGTCGGTGATGTCTTGCAGCGGGTCGCCGTCGATCAGGATCATGTCGGCATAGCGGCCCGGAGCGATGGCGCCGAGATCCCGGGTGACGCCCATCACTTCGGCGGGAGTCAGCGTGGCAATGCGCAACACCTCGGC
>JAYUVY010000099.1:0-72872 GCA_043753835.1 Lysobacterales bacterium
GCTAGGTGCGGTGCTGTATCGCGCCTTGTCCGGCGTTTCGCCGCACGGCGAAGGCCAGGCTGATGAATTGACGCAACGCGCGATTGCCGGTCGCGTGCGCCCGCTGCGCGAGATCAACGCCGGCGTCTCAGCCGATCTGGCCGCGGTAACGATGCATTGCCTCGAGTTGCTGCCGAAAGAACGCTACGCAAACGTGTCCGCACTCGCCGATGACTTGCGCCGAATTCGCGACGGGCTGCCGGTCAGCGTGCGCGCGGTGGGCACGTTCGAACGGATGCAGCGCTGGTTCCGGCGCGAACCGCGACTGGCGTTTGCGAGCGCATTCTCGGTTTCGGCGCTCGCCATCGGCGCAGTGGCAACGACCTGGCAATGGCAGCAGGCATCGGCCGCCCACGACCGTGCGTCGATTGCGAGCGAAATCGGCGCACGTTTGTACACGTACGAAGGCGAAGACGACAAGCGCGCCGAAGACCTGCTCGGTTGGTTGCGTGATCGCCTGCCCGGAGACGAAGAGCGCCAGGCAGATGCGTTGACCAGCTTCGTCTCTTCCGTAGACGCGGCGAACCGTACCGGCCTTGACATGCTGACGATGGAAATCACCAAAGTGCTCGGCGGCGATTACCGTCGCGAGATGATCCGCTCGTTGCGAGCGAGTTCCGTCCCGCGTCGTCATCTGTACGCCGCCTTACTGTCGTGGTCCGACGACTACGCGTCGCCCGATCCGAAGACCTTCGCCTCGTTATTGCAGGCCGCGATCGCAGAGCATCCAGAAGATCCGCTGACCTGGCAGGTTGCCGCGGTCTACTGCCCGGGCCCGGAAGACGAATCGCGCTGCCTCTATCCGGAAGCTGCGGAAACGCTGACGCGCCTGGACCCGGACAACATGTACGCCTGGCTGCAGTTGGCGCTTGTGACCTCCGATCGCCCCCGCGCGGTGGCTGCGCTGCACGAAGCCGCCAAACGATCGAGGATCGATGATTACTTCCGCGCGACGATGGCGGCGCACGTGCAGGGAATCAAAGCCGCAGGCGTAAAGCCTCCGGCGCTGATCGCTCGACCCGCGGAGGTGCTCTCGCCCGGCGAATCACCCGAAGCCAGCATCGCATTGATGGAGACCTACTACCTTCCCATGCCGAGTTGGCAGCCCCTGATGGCGCTGTGCGGCGTGAAGGTCGGCTCGCCTGCGGTGAACGACCCGCAACTCCTCGATGACTGCCTGAAGATCGGCAAGACCATGGTGCATTCCGAAGGCGGCCTGATCACCCAAATGATCGGCGTTGCGCTGGTGCGCGTGCTGGCGAAAGACACGCCCGACGCCGAAGAGGCGATTCAGAAGCGTCAGCTGTATCAGTTCCTGGGGCTGAGGAACGAAGACCTGACGCCGACTGAGCGAGCGCGCTATTCAACCGCCCGCTATCTGCAGGATTTGTCGATGTACGGCGAGATGGGCGCATGGCAGCGCCGCAACAAGGCGCTGGGGCTGCCCGATCAGCTACCGGTCGGCTGGCAAGCCGAAGACCCCTATTCGTCGCTGTCGGGACGCGAGCGCCACGACGGCATGCGCGCCGCCGTGCGAACGGCGCGCTCGCAGGTCGAGGCAGGCCGCTTCGACGACGCGATGGCGACGTTGAAGACCGTCGACATCCCGATGCGCAAACGCGACGCCGATTCGGACAAGGTCCAGTACCTCGTCGTGTCCGGGCGCGCGCGCATGGGGCTCCAGCAATTCGAAGCCGCAAAGAAGGACCTTCGCGACGCCTGGGAAATCGCCCAAGCCTTCGGGCCAGGAGCGATCAGTGCGATCGAATGTGCGGAAGCCGCCATCCAGCTGCACACTGCATTGAACGCGATCGAGCCGGGAAAAGGCCACGCCGCGAAGGCCGACAGCTTTCGACTGGCACTGAACGAACTGCGGCTCCCAGCCGCAGTTGCAGCTGAGAATGGCGTCACCCCTTCCGGAACTGCAGTCGACCATTGAAGTTGTCGACGATGATGCTGTCGCCGCTGACAAACGTACCATCGAGAATCTGCTTCGCGAGCGGGTTCTCGAGCTGGCTCTGGATGGCGCGTTTCAACGGGCGCGCGCCGTAGACCGGATCGAAGCCGGCGTTGCCGAGCAGATCGAGTGCACTGTCGCTGATCTCGATGCGGATACCGCGTTCCGCCAATCGTTTTGTCAGATGCCCGGACTGGATGCGCGCGATGTCGCGGATGTGCTCGCGACCAAGCGGATGGAACACGACGATTTCATCGAGGCGATTGATGAACTCCGGCCGGAAATGACTTTGCACCACTTCGAGCACGGCGGATTTCATGCCGACGTAATCATTGTGCGCAGCGAATTCCTGGATCAGTTGCGAGCCAAGATTGCTGGTCATCACGATCACGGTGTTGCGGAAGTCGACGGTGCGCCCCTGGCCATCGGTCAGGCGGCCATCGTCGAGCACCTGCAACAACACGTTGAACACGTCGCTGTGCGCCTTTTCGACTTCATCGAGCAGGATCACGCTGTAGGGGCGACGACGCACAGCTTCGGTCAGATAGCCGCCTTCCTCGTAACCGACATAACCCGGCGGCGCACCGATCAGGCGCGAGACGCTGTGCTTCTCCATGAACTCGCTCATGTCGATGCGCACCATCGCCTCGGTCGAATCGAACAGGAATTCGGCCAGCGCCTTGCACAACTCGGTCTTGCCGACACCGGTCGGACCAAGGAACAGGAAGGAACCGTTCGGACGACTCGGATCGGACAACCCGGCGCGTGAACGACGGATCGCGTCGGCAACGGCGACCACAGCTTCATCTTGACCAACAACGCGCTTGTGCAGCTCGTCTTCCATGCGCAGCAATTTGGCGCGCTCGCCTTCGAGCATTTTGCTGACCGGAATGCCGGTCCAGCGCGACACGACTTCGGCGATTTCGTCGGCGGTCACGCGTTGCTGCAGCAACTTGAAGCCCTTCTGTTCGGTCTCCTGCGCGGATGCGAGCTGGGCTTCCAGCTGCGGCAATTTGCCATACTGGAACTCGGACACTTTCGCGAGATCGCCGCGACGCATGGCGGCGTCCATCTCCTGCCTGGCGCGCTCGATTTCCTCCTTGAGCTTGGTGCTGCCTTGTACTGCCGCCTTCTCGGATTTCCAGATTTCTTCGAGATCGGAAAACTGGCGCTCAAGCTTGTCGATCTCGACTTCCAGATCATTCAGGCGCTGCTTCGTCTCCGCATCCTTCTCCTTCTTCAGCGCCTCGCGCTGGATCTTGAGCTGGATCAGCCGACGTTCGAGCCGATCCATCACTTCCGGCTTCGAATCGATCTCCATGCGGATGCGCGAAGCCGCCTCGTCCATCAGGTCAATGGCCTTGTCCGGGAGTTGCCGATCAGCGATGTAGCGATGGCTGAGCGTGGCCGCTGCGATGATCGCCGGGTCGGTGATCTCGACGCCGTGATGCACCGCGTACTTCTCCTTGAGGCCGCGCAGGATCGCGATGGTGTCTTCAACATTCGGCTCGCCGACGAACACTTTCTGGAAGCGTCGTTCCAGCGCGGCGTCTTTCTCGACGTACTTGCGGTACTCGTCGAGCGTGGTCGCGCCGACGCAATGCAGCTCGCCGCGCGCCAGCGCCGGCTTGAGCATGTTGCCGGCGTCCATCGACCCTTCCGCCTTGCCGGCACCGACCATGGTGTGCAGCTCGTCGATGAACAGGATCACGTTGCCTTCCTGTTTTGAGAGATCGCTCAGCACCGCCTTGAGCCGTTCCTCGAACTCGCCGCGGAACTTGGCGCCGGCGATCAACGCGCCCATGTCCAGCGACAGCAGGCGGCGACCGCGCAGGCTCTCCGGCACCTCGTCATGGATGATGCGCTGGGCCAGGCCTTCGACGATCGCGGTCTTGCCGACGCCGGGTTCGCCGATCAGCACCGGATTATTCTTGGTGCGCCGCTGCAGCACCTGGATCACGCGACGGATTTCCTCGTCCCGACCGATCACCGGATCGAGCTTGCCGTCTTCGGCGAGCTTGGTGAAGTCGATCGTGTATTTGTCCAGCGCCTGGCGATGTTCCTCGGCATTGGCGTCGGACACCACTTCGCCGCCGCGCATTTCATTGATCGCGGCTTCGAGTACCGCCTTGGTTGCACCTTGTTGACGCAGCAACTGGCCGAGTTCGCCCTTGTCGTCGCTGAGGGCGAGCACCAACAACTCGCTGGCGATGAACTGGTCGCCGCGCGTCTGCGCAAGCTTGTCGGTGATATTGAGCAGCCGCGTCAGTTCGTTGGACACGCTGATGTTGCCTTCCTGACCTTTGACCTTGGGCAGGGCCTCGACCATCACCCCGGCGCGCAGGCGGATCGCCGGCACATTGGCGCCGGCCTTGGTCAGCAGCGGGCGCGTCGAACCGCCCTGCTGGTCGATCAGCGCGACCAGCAGATGCACCGGTTCGAGCATGTTGTGGTCGCGACCGACCGCCAGCGACTGGGCGTCAGCCAACGCCTGTTGAAAACGCGAAGTGAGTTTGTCCATGCGCATGGGTAATCCCCAAATCAGATAGCGGCTTTGCCGCGAGATGGTTCGAAGGTGCGGCTGCCCGACGCGAATTCAACTGCGATCGCGGTGTGCATCCGGGTTGCGCCATCGCCGCGACTTCGACTTTGGGTATGCTCAGCCGATGACTGAAGCGCCCGCGATTCCCGGCTACCGCATCGTCCGCGAATTGGGCCGCGGCGGCATGGGCACGGTGTATCTGGCGGTTCAGGAATCCTTGGGGCGCGAAGTCGCGTTGAAGTTGCTGTCGCCATCGCTGGCCAGGGACGCGTCGGCGTCCGAGCGGTTTTTACGTGAAGGCCGGATCGCCGCAAAGCTCGTGCATCGGCACATCGTTGGCATCTTCGATGTCGGCATCCATGCCGGGCAGCCGTATTTGACGATGGAGTTCATGCCCGGGGACACGGTGGCGACCGACGCGCCGCACGAACCGCGCGCTGCGCTTGCGATCGTGCGCGAGATCGCGCTCGCGCTCGATCATGCGCAGGGCGAAGGCATCATTCACCGCGACCTGAAGCCCGAGAACATCCTGCGCCGCAAGGACGGTTCGCACGCGCTCGCCGATTTCGGCATCGCGCGCACAATCGACAATACGGCGATGCTGACCCGGGAAGGCACCACCGTCGGCACGCCGCATTACATGAGCCCGGAACAGTTGCAGGCGCAGCCGCTGGACGGTCGCTCGGACCTGTATTCGCTGGGCGTCGTGCTCTATCAGCTCCTGACCGGGCAACTGCCGTATCGCGGCTCGGGCGATTGTCCGGTCGGAATGCAGCACATCAGCGCGCCGTTGCCGCAGTTGCCCGCATCGTTGCAGCGGTATCAGGCATTGATCGATGCACTGATGGCGAAGAAACCCGAGCACAGACCGCAGTCCGGCGCGGAGGTGGCGCGGCGGATCGAAGCGATGCAGGCCGCCCTCACACCGGTCTCGTTGCCCACGCAGCCGCTGATCGCCTTGCGTCAGCGCGCACGCTGGCCGCTGGCGGTCGTTGTACTCGCTGTGGCCGCTGTGGCCGCCGCGGCTTTCGCCGCCTGGTGGCAATTCGGATCACGCGAAACGATGGCGGTGACAACGCCGCCGGTTGCATCTGCACCCGCACCGGTCGTCGCCGCCGAGCGCAGCATCGCCGTACTGCCCTTGTCCAATCTCAGCGGCGATCCGGCGAACGAGTATTTTTCCGATGGCCTCGCGGAAACCCTGCTCGACATGCTCGCCCGCGTCCCCGAACTGAAGGTGATCGCACGTACTTCGTCGTTCGCGTTCAAGGGCCGTGCGGTCGATGTGCGCGAGATTGGCAAGGCGCTGGATGTCGCGCATCTGCTCGAAGGCAGCGTGCAGCAGGCCGGCGACCAGGTGCGCATCACCGTGCAACTGGTGCAGACCAGCGACGGCGCGCACCTGTGGTCGCAACGCTACGACCGCAAGCTCACCGACGTGTTCAAGGTGCAGGACGAAATCGCAACCGAGGTGGTCAAGGCGATCCAGGGTGCATTGCCCTCGAACGCGCAGGCGCAGTTGCTCGCGCACCGCACCGGCGATCTCGCGGCCTATCAGGAATACCTCAAGGGCAACGCGCTGCTTCGCGATCGCAAGATCGAGAAGTTGCAGCGCGCGCTCACGCACTTCGAGCAGGCGATCGCGCTTGATCCAGCCTATGCCCGCGCATATGTCAGTGCGGCCATGGCGTTGAATCTGATTGAACGCTACGGCTCGCTGACCGAGGCGCAGTCAGCGCACTGGTCGCAGTACATCGAACGCGCGCTCGACCTCGACCCAAGCCTCGGAGAAGCGCATATCGTTCAGGCCAATCGCCTGTACACCCTGGGCGACATCGCCGCGGCGGACAGCGGATTCCAGCGTGGCATCGGCCTGGCACCCGGCTTTGCGACCGGATTCCACTGGTATGCGGACTATCTGTTGCTCGGCAAGTCCGACGCAGCGCGGGCGTTGACGATGATCGAGCGGGCGCTGGCGCTGGATCCACTGGCGCCGATCATTCGCGAGCAGCATGGCTGGGTGTTGCTGGCGCTGAGTCGGTATGACGCCGCCACCACGGTCAGCGAGCGATTGTTGGCTGACCACCCCGAGTTCCCGAATGCGTACAGGTTGCAAGCCGCGATCCTGACGGATCAAGGCGATTTCGCTGGCAGCCTGCGCGCGATGGATCGGGCGATCGCGCTCGACCCGCTCGGTGAGCAGTGGCGCCAATGGCGCTGCTTCACGATGGCGACCTTCGATGCCTTGCCCGCCGCGCGTCGCTGCCTGGACAGGATGCGCCAGGATTTCCCGACATCGTCGCGTCTGCCAGCGATCGCGCTTGAACTGCTGGTCGCGGAAGGTCGCTACGCCGAAGCCATGGCTGCGCTCGAGGACCCGGCCAACACGCGCAGCGATCCCTGGTTCCGGGCGGCGCTGCTGCGCCATGTCGGGCGCCCACGCGAGTCGGTCGCGGCCTATCGCAACCTGGAGCCGGGCCTATTCCTCGACCCACCTAAACCTGATGGATCCTTGATCGCCGACGACCTCGTGAACTCCGCTATGGCCTTGCATGCCAGTGGCGACGTGCAGGGCGGTGAGCGCATGCTGCGGCATCTGCTGCGCGAAACCGCCCAGCTTCCGTACCCTGGTCTCTATGGTCGCCGGTGGTCGCATCTGCTGGCGCTTGCGACGCTGCGCGAATGGGCAGAGGTCTGTGCCGAGATGCGCGATGCGCTCGATCATGGCTACTTCGTGGAACTGACGGCGCTCGAGAATGACCCGGCAATTGTCGAACTGGCCCGGCAGACCTGCTTTACGCCACTGATTACCGAAGCCAAACGCCGGTCGCAAACGCGCATCGCGGCAGCAGGTCAGGCTGGATTGCTGGATTGATGCTGCATCGAGCAGCAGCGTGATCGTCCGGAAAAAAAGCCGTTGCGGCGCGCGTCGTGGGTGACGCGCACCGCGCCGGGGTTTGGGAAGGGTCTATTCGCCGAGCGCGTAGTCCATGCTCAGCCAGTAGCTGCGCGCCGGAAGTCGGTAGTACTGGGCGTCGCCGAGTTCGCTTTCCGCAGCAGGGTCGCGGCGGTCGGTCAGGTTCTCGCCGTCGATACGCAGGGTCCACGCGCCGTGGCGATAGCCGAAGCCGGCATCGACTGTTGCGTAGGAGGACGCCGGCGCGGTGTTGCGCTTGTTCAGATAGCGATCACCGACATAGTTGGCCGTCAGATGCGCCATCGGCCCGGTCGCCGGCTGCCAGAACAAGCCGAGTGCAGCCAGATGATCCGGCGACAATTCCTGCTGGTTGCCGCGCAGCTGGCGCGGATTACCGCCGAACAAGCGCACGTAGTCGCCGAACTGCGAGTGGTGATAAGCCCACGTGCCCTGCACGCGTAAATCGTCGCCGACGCGATAGCTGGCCTCCGCTTCGACGCCACGGAACATCAGGTTGCCGGCGTTGGCGAGACCGGGACGACCATCGACGGTCTGTGGCACGACGAGATTCGCGAAGTCCATGTAGAACGCGCTCGCATCCCACTGCAACCGGCCTTCCAGATTGGTGCCGCGCAGACCGATTTCACCGCTGGTGGCTTCCTCGGCTTCGAGGATGTCGGTATCCGCTTCCGGACCGAAGTCGACGACCGCCGGCTTGAAGCTGTCGCGATAGTTCGCATAGACCGCGAACTGGTCAAGCGCATCGGCGTCCTTCCAGATCTGATAGGACGCACCCACGGCACCGGTCAGGCGCGTGTCGCTGCGATCGTCTTCGCCGTATTCGATGCTCAGGTCGGACGGAATCGCAAGTTGCGTATCGCGATCTTCGCTGGTGTGGTTTAGCCGCAGGCCGGCATCGAGATGCAGACGCTCGTTCACCACATGCTGCACGTCGACATACGCACCGAGAAATTCGCGGCGGTCGTCGGTCGCGGTCAATTCATCGGTGACGCGCGAGCTTGCGAGCGGCGCGTTCAAGCCGTTCAGCGCGACGCTGTATTCGAAATTGCGGCTCTGCTGGCCACCATTGCCATGCAGCCAGTCGGCGCCCCATATCACGCTGGAACGATCACCGATCCTGGTGACGACGTGGGTGTCGGCATACAGATCCGTCATGCCGCGTTCCTGATCGTAGCCATCGGCATTGATCACCGGCGCGGCGGCAAAGCCTTCGCGCAGGAAACCGCGCGTGATCTCGTCCTCCGTGCGCGTTACGGCGACTTGCGACTGCCACGGACCGAGCGACGTTTCGCGCGTGTAGCGCGTGGCAACCTGCAGGCGATTCTCGTCGAAGCGGGCATCGGCCGGATTGTGGTTGGCATCGAGCGGTGTGCGCGTCGTGAGCGACGCGCCTTCTCGCGAGTGCGGGCTGGCCGGGTCCTGGCGCAGGAAGGTGAGATCGACGTCGAGGCCGAACTGTCCGCCGTCGGTGGTCACATTGGCGCGATACAGGGCGTGGCCACGGTCGAATCCGGCGCGGTCGGCAGCGAGCTCGACGCGCTCGGCGTTGACGACGATCGAATCCTTCCACGCGCCGCGGTCGGACAGCGGCGTGGCGAATTCGGCACGCAGGCTGCCACGAGAACCGTAGCTCACGCCGACATGGGCCGGACCTTCGCCGGCCGCGTAGTGGATCACGTGGATGACGCCAACAAAGCCGGTGGCACCGTAGCTCACCGGTGCCGCGCCCTTCATCACTTCAATGCGCTCGACATTGGTCAGATCGAGACTCGCGAGAGCGGGCACGAAGGCACCGCCAGCCGGCACGCCGTCGACGAGCAACAGGAACGCGTCGAATTCGCGTAGACCCCAGAATGCCGGCACCGACGATGCCGGGCCGCCGTCGCCACCTGGTGTTGCTTCGACGCCGGCGACCAGGGACAGCGCTTCGCGCAGATCGGTGGCGCCACGCGCGCGCAATTCGTCGCCGTTGATCACTGTGATCGTGGCTGACGTAGCGTCAAGCGGTGTCTCGAACTTGCTGCTGGTCACTTCGACGACGTCGAGTTTGGACGTTTCGGCGGCTGCCAATTGCGTGGCGTAAAGTGCGCAGGTGATCGCGAGGGCCAGCGATCGGGTAACAGGGGACATGGGCGACTCCAAGGGCGAACACGGAAGTTTTCCAGCATAGGGAAGCCGAACGCGCACGGCCTCGGTCTGAAGGCGGAGCCGTGATGTCGTATCGTCACTGCCCCACGACGCAAGCATCGATCATGCGCAACCGCATCCTGCAGCCGGGCCTGCTGCTGAAGCTCGCCCTGTTTTTTTTCGTGTTCACGGTGCCGGCGCTGCTGGTGCTGGATGTCGCGCGCTCGGTGCTCGAGTTCAGGCGCCTGGTCGCGTTTCTCGATTCCACCGTGATGCGCGCGGAAATTGCCCGCGAGGCGGCGGCGATCACGCGCCATCGGCGTGACCGCGGGCTGAGCGGCATCGGCTTGGAGCGCGACCTCGAGCGCTGGGTACTGACGCTGACGCAACCTCGTCGCTCGCCGTTCGGCTATGACGCGATCGCCCTGCTCGAATTCAGCGCGCAACCGTTTTCGGCACGCATCGTCGGCCACGATGGCCAGACCCTGGCCGATACCCAGTCGCCGCCGGACGGCGACATCGAGACCAATCGCCGGATCGCACAACAGGCAAGCGCACAGGTCGCGGTCCGGCAGCGCCGCGACCAGCCAAGCGTAGTCCGCGAATACGTGGTCGCGATGCACTATGCCGACCAGCGCGAGGCGCTGCTGCTGTCGGTGCACTTGCCGCGTCCCTCGACCCGGCTCTGGCGCCAACTCAGCTTCGAGTGGCCAGTGGTGCTGATCGACGGCATTCTGTTCGCGCTTGCTTCCGGCGTGTTCCTGAGCGCCTGGGTCACGCGCCGACTTCGCCGCATCGCCGCCGCCGCAGATGCCTGGGGTCGCGGCGATTTTGGTCCGCGGATCGATGACGCCTCGTTTGACGAGATCGGTCGGCTTGCACACGCGCTCGACACCATCCCGCCGGCGCTTGAAGAACTGGTGCAGACGCGCGCCGCGCTTGCCGGCATTGCCGAGCGCGAGCGCCTGGCTCGCGACCTGCATGACACCGTCAAACAAAAGGCATTTGCGCTGTCGATGCAGCTCGGCGCGCTGCGCGCTTCGCTGCCGGCGGGCCAACGCGAGCATCCGGCACTGGACGAAGCACGCCATCTCGGCGAGGAAATCCAGCATGAATTGGCTGCGATGCTGAGTGATTTGCGCCCGATCGCCGCCGCCGATTTCGCAACTCTGCTGTCCGCGCGCATCAATACCTGGGCACGCCGCGCGCAGGTCACTGCGAGCACGGCACTGACTGCAGCCGAAGCGGTTTCGCCGGCGTTCCACGACACGCTGCCGCGCATCCTCGATGAAGCTCTGGCCAACGTGCAACGCCATAGTGGCGCCGACCGCATCGAGATCGAACTGTCGCGCCAAGCCGGGCAATTCCTGCTGCGCATTGGCGACAATGGTGGCGGCGGCATCGTCGAGCGCGGCGGTCGCGGACTGACCCATCTGCGTGAGCGCAGCGACGCTCTGCCAGGCGGCAACTTCGAATGGCACAGCCCGGCGGGCGGCGGCAGTGAACTGCGCGTGCGCTGGCATCAGGACGAAGAAACATGAGTACCGCCACGATGAAAATCCGCGTTCTTGTCGCCGACGATCACCCCGTCGTGCGACGCGGCTTGCGCGCCTTTCTCGAGACCCAGGACGATCTCGAAGTCGTCGCCGAAGTGGGTGATGGCACTGCGGCCGTCGAAGCTGCGCGCGCGCTGCAACCCGATGTCGCGCTGCTCGACTTGTTGATGCCGCACGGCGGCGCCGATGGCATCGCTGCGATGCGCGAAGCCTGTCCGCGCACACGGGTGATCGTGTTGACCTCGTGCGAAGCGCGTGCGCCCGTGCTCGCCGCCATGCGCGCCGGCGCGCTGTCATTCCTGCTCAAGGACAGCGCGCCGGAACTGCTGCACACGACGATTCAGGCCGCGGCACGGGACGAAGCCTGCATCCATCCACGGATTGCTGCGATGCTCGCCAGCGACCGTCGCGAACGCGCCGCGCGGCCCGATCTCAGCGCTCGTGAACAGGACGTGCTCGAACAACTCGCCGCTGGCGCCAGCAATGCCGAGATCGCGCTGCGCCTCGGTATCGGCATCAAGACCGTAAAGACGCATGTCAGCAATCTGCTCGCCAAACTCGCTGTCGAAGATCGTACGCAGGCCGCCGTGCTGGCGTTGCGCGAAGGTCTGGTCCAACAGCCGCCGAAATTGTAAACGCGTGTCTCAAACGAGCGTTTGATGCGCTGCAGCGTGCAAATTGTGAGAACTAATTCACACTTCGCCTCGCGCTGGTCCGGCACAGGGGCTTGGGACAGTGCGAGCACCACCGCAACATCACCACCGAAACACCACAACCACGCAAACCGCGCGCGACTCCGTACGCGCGCCCACACTAAAACCTGGGAGGGTTCTGTGAGCAAGCGTCACCGTATCGGTCTGCTTCTGCCATTCGCTGTTCTCGCTGTTCCGTTTGCCGCGGTCAACGCCGCTCAAATGGCAACCAAGCAACTCGCCGGTCCGCCGTCCGAATTCGCGTCGATGCGCGCCATTGAACCGGCCAGCACCGCCGTGCACTCGAAAAGTGCAATGCTCGCCGTCAGCCTGGAAAAGCGCGCCGATGGCCGCTATGGCTGGCAGACCGATCTTCCTGTCGAAGGTGAAGCGCTGAACCTGCTGACCTTCGCCGGTGACAAGGCACTTTGGAACCTCGGCCTGCGTGATCCGATCGGCAAGCGCGCCCAGTCGGTGCGCGACATGGCGCAGGAACAGGGCAAGGCCAGTTACGGGCTTGGCGGCCAGGAATTCCCGGCCACACGCTACGGCTTCAAGGGCATGATGAGTGGCAACTGGCAGCTCAGCGTGGACAGTGAAACCGGCGGCAAAGGCTTCGTGCTCGTTGAAGGTGCCGGCGCCACGCGCCTGCTCGCGCATCAGACCAATTTCAATCAGCAGGTCGGCAAACGCATCGGTTTCGCGGCCACCGTGTATGACATCGACGGCGCTATCGCCATCCCGCAGATCGCCGAAGCGAAACTGCGCGTGGTCGGCCCGATCTCGGTCGACGAATACCCGATGTTCGACGACGGCCTGCATCAGGACGGCAAGGCCTTCGACGGCGTGTTCGGCAGCGACTTCAGCCCGAAAGTCGCCGGCGAATACAGCGCCCAGGTCCTCACCCGCGGCGTCGCTGCCGACGGCAAGTCGTTCGTGCGCACCGCCGAATTCGCAGTGCCGGTGATCGCCGACGAATTCACGCTGCGCTCAACGCGTATTGCCGGCAAGTCGCTGTCGGATCGCCGCATTGCGCTCGATCTCGATGTCAGCATCGCCAAGGCCAGCACTGGCCATTATCGCGTCGTCGCCGAAGTCTGGGGCATGCGCGCCGATGGCAAGCGCGCGGTGCCGGTCGCCTGGATTGGCGGCATGAGCGAAATCAGCAATGGTCAATTGCCGCTGTCGCTGGACGCACGCTGGATTGGCAAGGCGCAAGCAATTGCGCCGTTTACGCTACGCAATCTACGCATCGAAGACCCGAACCATTTCATTCCGGTCGCCAAGATCGCTTCGTTGCCGATCGATCTGGCCGCATTGCCGAAAGCGGCGATGCAGCGCAACGTCGTCGTCGACGAAGAAATGCGCATGGGTGAACGCCCCGCCGAATCGCTGCAGGGCAAAGGCGTCGGCACCAAGCTGCTGCTCGTGCATGGCTACTGCTCGGGCAATGCCTGGGGCCCGGTCGCCGGCCAGTTCGCGAATTCAGCAGTGTTCCAGGACTTCAACCAGAACCGCAGCCATGACCAGTTCGCAAACCTGATCAAGAACTACGGGGCAACCTGGAACTCGTTCGGCATCGTCGCGCACAGTCAGGGCGGCGCGGCTGCGCTGCATCTGTATAACTACTACTGGTCGGGTCTCGACTATGCCACCGGTGCACGACTGATCCAGTCGGTCGGCACGCCGTTCCAGGGCACCGCGCTGGCCGGCAATGCCGCCGTCCTCGGCAGCGTCTTCGGTGTCGGCTGCGGCACCAATACCAACATGACCTACAGCGGCGCGTCGAGCTGGCTCGCCGGTATCCCGACATCGAGCCGTGCCAAGGTGAACTTCCATACCACCTCGTTCAAACTCACCAACTGGTATACGAACGACTACTGCAACTTCGCCACTGATGTGTTGCTGAGCGACCCCGAAGACGGCACCACGGAACAGGCCAAGGGCCAGTTGTCCGGTGCGATCAACCAGGGCCACAAGACCGGCTGGTGCCATACCAGCGGCATGCGTGATCCGGCCCAGTACAACGACAGCAGCCGCAACAGCACGATGAACGCCAACGCGGCACGCTGAAGCAAACGAAGTCTGAACCGAAACCGCGGCCTGCGAGGGCCGCGGTTTTTTGTTGCGGAGAATTCGGCCCGGTTCTGCGTACTGCGAGTCATTGACCCCCAGGAATTCCGACGATGAATCGTTTTTGCCTTGTTGCCTTGATGTTGTTCTGCGTGAGCCGGGCCGACGCCGGACCGGTTTTGGATCCTGCTTTTGCGAACGCCGGCATCAATGTCCAGACCACCTTGGGCGCCGGCATCAATGTCGTCGGTGCCTGTCCACACGCAAACGGATCCACCAGCATCGTCGGCTATCGCGGCATGCCGGCAGAATGGGTGATCGCCCGCGTCAAGACCGACGGCAGCTTGGACACCGCATTCTCTGGCGATGGCGTCGCCGTAGTTGCAACTCAGTTGGCGATTCGCGACGTCGGCACGGCCATCGCCTGTGCCGGCGCCGGCAACAGCGATCCGCTCGACGACCGCATGATGGTCGCCGCCACTGCCGTCTCCATGCTTACTCCGAATGACCTGATGGCGGTCGTGCGCCTGAACCTTGACCAGGGCAGTCTCGACACCGCTTTCAACTTTGACGGCGTGTTGACGTGGGACATCAACGTGGTGTTGTTTCCTGGGAACCCGGAAACCGGCGAAGCCTTGTACCGCGGGCTGGTCGTACGCGGCATCTTTCCTGATGCGGTCGGGGGTTGGTTGGTCATGGGCTCGCTGCGCCAAGGCGACACGATCGATCCGGTCGGCGCCATCGTTCGGATCAGCGGCGATGGCTTCTTGCAGGCCTTGAATGCGCCGGATGATGAAGCCTTCGATGTGCTGGAAATACACGCGGCGCGCGTTGGCAGCGACGGCGACATTCGCGTCATGGCCAGCGGTCGCCGTGAAGGCGGCAAGACCTGGGGGGTGTTGAACTTGCACCCCGCCAGCCTTGGGCTGCACGGATTGGTCGCGGTCGGAACCGCCAGCGCGGACGGCTATCGACTGTTCAAAGGTCGCCACATTGGCGGCGGTGCGTTCATCGTGCCAGCGGTGCAGTCGAGTGCCACGCCATTCGGGTCGACGCCGCGACTGTTGATCGTGCGCGACAATCAGGTCACCGATCTGGCGCTGCCGCTGCCGGCCGCCCTCAATGGCGAGACCGTCGGTGCCAGCGGTCTTGATGGCGCTGCCGGAGCGACATCGGCGACTGGCAGTCGCGCGATTTTCGCGATGGGATTGACGAGCGCCAACATGGATGGCGTCGGCTACTACAGCGCTATGGTCCGCCTCGGCAACGGCGCCGGCGTCGCCGATACGATTGACACCGACTTCAGCGACAACGGCAGCGCCGTGTTCCGCTACCGCCCAACCCCCAACAATTGCCCCGGCGGCACGGCACCGCATCAGCGCTTCGCGAACATCAGCTCCTGGGGCAACATGTCCCTGCTCGTCGGCAACGCAGCACCGGAATGCGACGAAAATGACAACGGCACGAGCAACTGGGTACTCGCGGCACGCATCAACAGCGATACCGATCGTCTGTTCGGCAGCGGCTTCGAATAGCAACCCGGTACGTCGCGCGGGGCATGGGAATTGGCCTGACGCGGGTTATGCTTGGCGCTTGAAATGCAGGACGCGAGTGCATGATTCCAGGCTACCGCATCATCCGCGAACTCGGCCGTGGCGGCATGGCCACGGTGTATCTGGCTGAGCAGGAGTCGCTCGGGCGCGAAGTCGCATTGAAAGTGCTGAATCCGGCACTCGCGGCCGATGCGGATTTCGCCGAACGCTTTCTGCGCGAGGCGCGTATCGCCGGTTCATTCCGCCATCGCAGCCTGCTGCCGGTATTTGACGCCGGTCGTGCCGGTGACCAGCTCTATCTGGCGATGGAGTACCTGCCTGCGGGCCATGCCGGCGATCTGCGCGGCGGCGATCCCGACGAGATCCGCCGTTGCGTTGTCGATGTCGCCGCGGGCCTCGCATACGCGCACGGCAAAGGCGTCGTGCATCGCGACATCAAGCCGGAAAACATCCTGCGTCGTGAAGACGGCAGCTATGTGCTCGCCGACTTCGGCATCGCACGCAGCACCCGGGCAACGCGCGAATTGACCGGGCCGCAATCGGCGATCGGCACACCGAGCTACATGAGTCCCGAACAATGGCGTGGCGAGGCGATCGATGGCCGCGCCGACCTGTACTCGCTCGGCATCGTCGCTCACGAATTGTTGACCGGACGAACGCCGTTTCGCGGTGACGATGGCTGGGCGATCGGGCTGCAGCATATGAACGCGGCGCGCCCGTATCTGCCGGAAGCACTCGCCGACTGGCAGACCGTGCTCGATCGACTGCTCGCGATCGATCGCGAGGCCCGTTACGCAAACGCAGCGGAACTGATCGCGGCGCTCGGCGGCAAGCCCGAGCAGACGCCACCGACATCGACGCAGCGGGCGCAGCAAGCGATGCACCCGACCACGCCACTGCCGTTGCGACCCGCGGCCACAGACAAGCGTCGGATCGCGATTGCGATTGCGATTGCCATTGCGATTGCGATTGCCATTGCGATCGCGATCGCGCTTGGGATCGCGGCGATTGGCTACCAGTCAACGAGTAAAGACCCGACCGCGGCATCGCCCGCCGCGGAGGTTGTGGCTGCCGATGCTGCGCCTACGCTGGCACCCGCGTCGTCGAAGTCGGTTGCGGTGTTGCCATTTCGCGTGCTCTCGACTGACGCCAACGACGTGCTGTTCGCCGATGGTCTGTCCGAGGAAATCCTGGCCAGCCTGGCCGCAATCTCCGAACTCAAAGTGCCGGGCCGAACATCTTCCTTCGCATGGAAAGACCAGCCTGCCAACGTAGGCGACATCGCCAAGGCACTCGGCGTCGCGCATCTGCTCGAAGGCTCGATCCGACGCTCGGGCACCCAACTGCGCATCACTGCGAACCTGCTGGCAGCGAACGACGGCAGGACGCTGTGGACGCAAACTTTCGATCGCAACAGCGATGATGTGTTCGCGATCCAGAACGAAATCGCGATCGCCGTTGCCGACCGCCTTGCGGTTCAGATCGGCACGCGTGCGCTGCCGACGCTGGCACGGCTGCCGCCCTCCGAGCGACAGCGCTACCTTGAGGTCATCGGCGCCTTGAGCAGCAGTCCATTGCCGCAAGCACGCGAGCATGTCGCATGGCTGTCTGATCTGGAGACGCGATTCGAGGTCGGACCGGACCTGTATGCGCGCTTGATTCACTGGATCGGGCATTTGCCGCGCATGGACGGCGTGTACGACGGTTTCGCTGTTGCCCTCAGCCGCGAGGAACTGCTGCTCAGCCGGCTCGGGGCGCGCTTTCCAGGATCGGTCGAGCACACGCTGGCCGAGGCACTGGTCAGCCAGACGCGTGCCGATATCAGCAATCTGAGCAGCGATTATGCGGACAGTCTGCGCCTGTTTCGCGCGGTGTTGGCGCGCTCGCCGAACGAAGTGCTCGCGGCCGTGCAAGGTGCCTTCGCAGCGCGCGCGCTATTGCGTTTGGATGAAGCGCTGGTGCTTGCGCAGAAGGCCGTCGAGCTAGAGCCGCAGGCTGCGGACACGCATTTCGCGCTCGCCAATGTGCTCGGCTCGATGGGCCGGGGCGACGCGGCGCTCGCCGCGATGCAGCAACTCGTTCAGCGCTTCCCCGGCTCGGTGCAGCAGGAGTCCCATGCGCTCTTCCTTGCCGGTGGGGGCCGTCTGGCCGACGCCGTGATCGCCAACCGTGGCTGTGCCAGCCGGTCAAGCAGCGGAACGTGCGAGGTGGGTTTGCAAATTCGAGTGCTGCGATTGCTCGGCTTCGAGCGCCAGGCGGACCTGCTGCGTGCCGAGATCGCGACCGACGATTCGTGGCAGGCACGCGAGAACGCCGGGCTTCAGGAATTGTATGCGGGCCGTCTGCCGGCACCGGAATTTGCGAGCACGTCGATCTTCGCGATGCTTGAGTCCCTGGCGGAGGCGTCAGCCCAAAGCTTACCGGCACGCGGCAGCGAGTACCTGCGCGCGCGTTGGTCTTTCATCAACCCCGACGGGCACAGCCGCGGCATCGATCCCGGCGCGCTCGCCATGCGCGCGGCTTTGTCCTTTGTCGCCGCGGCACAGACCGACCTCGGCGATGCGGATCCTGCGCGTCGACAGCGCGAACTGATCGCGGTTAGTGAAGTGGTGCGCGCGATGCCAGCAAATTCGATGCCGTATCCGAACTCGCATTTTGCGCTCGGTGCGGAAATTCTCAGCGGTGATCTCGATGCCGCATTTCGGCGACTGGACGGAATGGCCGACCTGAATCCGCTGCATTGGCAGTATTGGGTGATTTCACCGGGCGGGCGCGAGATGCCGACTGCGAAAATCCTGCGCGCTGATCCACGCTTCGCCGCTCTTTGGCAGCGCCGCGAAGCGTTGATCGCGCGCGAGCGCGCGCGCCTGAAGCAGCTTTGGCCGGAAGTCGAATAGCGGATAACAAAGACCCCGCCGCAGCAGGGTCTTTGAACCGGCAAGGCGGCCGCGGTTACGGCGCGGTTTCGAAACCGTTTTCGAACAAGTCGTCGGCGATGATCTGGTTCGAGTCGGTCGCCGAATTGTCGGCATTGGTGCCCGATTCTGGTGGCACGGTTGCTTCTACCGACGCGAAGTTGTCGATGCTGGTGCCGACGCCGCCATTCACGACCCCGGTCACCGTGAAGGTGATCGAAGCGCCAGCAGCCAGCGTGATCGAATCAGCGATATTGCCCACCACCGGACCCGTCTGACCGCAACCGGTGCCGGTGCAAGTCCAGGTCATTGACGCCAGACCCGGCGGCAAGTTGTCGGCGACGAAAGCAGTCCCGGAGACATTGCCGTTGTTGCGAACGACGATCGTGTACACCGTGCTCGTGCCCTCGACGACGCTGCTGACACCATCGGTTTTGGTCAGGACGAAGTCGACGAAGTCGTTCGGGATTACGGTGATCAGGAAGCTCTGCGTGGCCGAACAGGACGGCGGCGCACCGTTGTCGCAAATGCGCAGCGTGATGGTCGCGCTACCCGATGCGCCGGCTGCCGGCGTGTAAGTCAACACACCGCCCGCCGATACCGCGGGGCCCGCCGAGAACAGGGCCGAGTTGGTGTTGTTGGTGATCTCGAAATTCAGGCTGTCGCTCTCGCCCGGTCCGCCGCTGAGGGCGGTGGCCCATGAACCCACCGTCTGTGCACCAGCATCCTCGTTCACCGATTGATCAGCACCCTTGATGAAACTCGGAAGATCGTTCACTGCGGCGACCGCGATCACGAAGGTCTGCGTCGCCGAGCATGCGGGCAACGTACCGTCGTCACAAACGCGCAGGGTGATCGTCGCCGAACCGAAGGCGTTGCTGGCCGGTGCGTAGGTCAGCACGCCGGTCGCCGACACCGAAGGCCCGGCTGAGAACAGCGCCGCATTGGTGTTGTTGGTGATCGCGAATGCGACGTTCTGTGCTTCGCCGGGACCAGCGCTGATCGCTGTCGCCCACGGATTCACGGTCTGCGCAGGTGAATCTTCGTTGACGGCCTGATCGCCACCCTTGGTAAAGCTCGGCGGATCATTCACCGGATTGACCGTGATCAGGAAACTTTGCGTCGACGAGCAGGCCACGGGCACGCCGTCATCGCAGATGCGCAAGGTGATCGTCGCCGTACCGGACGCATTCGCAGCAGGCGTGTAACTCAGCACACCCGCGGCAGACACCACAGGCACGACCGAGAACAGCGCCGCGTTGGTGTTGTTGGTGATCTCGAAGTTCACGTTCTGAACTTCACTGGGACCCGCGCTGATCGCCGTCGCCCAAGGATTGATGGTCTGCGCGGGGGCATCTTCATTGACAGCCTGATCACCGCCCCTGGTGAAGCTCGGCGGATCATTCACCGCGTTGGCGGTGACCGTAAACGTTGTCTCGGTGAACAGGTTGCCAGCGTCGGTGACCCGCAACGTGATCGTCGCCGTGCCGCTTTGATTCGCTGCCGGCGTAATCGTGACCGTGCGCGCCGTGCCGGCGCCGCCGAGAATGATGTTGGCCGGATTGTTCGGCACCAGCGTCGTGTTGTTCGAGGAGCCGGTCAGGACCAGGCTCGCCGGTAGTGTTTCGGTATCGCCAATCGTGACGCCGAGCGCCGCCGTCGAGGCATCTTCGTTGATCACCTGATTCGACGGTCCGGTGATCGTCGGCGGCGTGTTGCCAACGACAACGACGATCATGGCGTTCGCGGTATCGCTCAACGCACCGCCCGTACCGTTGTTGCCGTTGTCATTCACGGTGATGGTCAATGCAGCGTCGACCAGGTCGTCGAAGGCCGACGTGAACAACACGTTGCCGCCCGCGACATAAGGCACGAGGAGCGCGCGTGGACCGGTGATGCTGGCCGTCGCCGAACCCGAACCCGCAAGGCTCACGCCCGCCGACGCATTCAGGCCGATGGTGCCGCGATCGACCGCAAAGGTGACCGTCAAGTCATCGTTCGCTGCATCGATGTCGCTGAAGAAAATTTCGGTCAAGGGCGACGCGACATTCACGATCGCCGCAAATTCGGTCGCGGCATCCAGCACCGGTGCCTTGTTGAGAACGGCTGCCTCATTGATCGGCCAGAAGATGTCGCGGAACAGCGGCACCGTCATGTCGGTCTCGTTGAACAGTTCCTGATTCAGGGCTGGTTCCATCAACAGGTTCGGGGTCGCGGCCGTCGAGAAGTGCGAAACCGACGAACCAGGTTCGCGAGGGTTGGGCGCATACATGCGCAGGTAACCGCCGTTCATGCCGACCAAGGTGCTGAAGTTGTAGATCAAGCTGACGTTGACGCCTGGAGAGTTCGTGCGGATAGACGCACCCAGTGCCTGTTCGATGCCGATCGACGGAATGCCGATCGCAGGATCGGTGCCGCCCATGCCCGGCAATCCCGCAGCATTGTTGGCGACGAGAACCGCGATCGCGCCAGCCGCTTCGGCATTGGCAACCTTGACCGTGAAATTGCAGTTGCCGCGATCGACCAGGGCGATCTTGCCGTTGACCGCACCGGCATTGGTGATCGCCTCGCAGCCGTCCAACGTGTTGACGCCGCCGGCATCGACCGCCGCCACGACTTCGCCGCTGATGCCGGCGAGTGCGACCGGTGGCCCAAAGCCCGCGCTCTGAAAGACGTAGCTGCCAGCAATGCCGGGCGGCGCCGTGATCGAGAACACCAGGCTTGGTGACAAATAGCCCTGCGCCGCGGCGGTGACGTTCGCACCCGACCAGACCAGATTTGGATCATCGATGGCCGAAGCAACACGATTCGTGTCACCGCCATTGGTATTGCCCAATCCAACCCAGGTCGTACCGTTCGCACTGAAGTTGCGATCCATCAGGAAGTGCGCCCAGATGTCCGGCCGCCGATTGGCGCGCGGATTGCCGCCGGGCCATTCGCCAGTGGCACCATTGATCAAAGTCTGGAAGCCAAGGCCGTGCGCGATCTCGTGAAACACAACCGGCATCAGGGCGATCTCGGCAGCGGGCACGGGATCGGCACCGTTGGTGCCATACCACCAGCCCGTGGTGCCGGGCAGGCAACCGGCATCGATCGACAGGTTGAAGGTCATGATGATGTCGTCGCCGGCCGGGCTCGCGCCGGTATTCAAGTCGACACCACCGAGTGCATTGGCTTCGGCAATTGCAAACCAGGATTCGTTGTAGGGCGCGGCCGGCGTGCCGGCAAACGAGCGTACCCATGAGTTGGCACCGGCCGACCCAAGAACCGCACCATTGGCGTCACAGGTCTGCGGATCGAACTTGGCATTGATGCGAATCGGCACGGCGCTGTTTAGAACCGCCGCCCACTGATTCGCAGCAGCCGTAAACACCTTGAGACGCTCGGCGCCCAATGTCGTCGGCGCACCGCTTGGCTCGGCAGCGACGATGGTCGCGTCGTTGAAGCCTTCTCCGGCGCCGTCGACATTGACGATGGTGATGGTTGCGGCCTGGGCGAGGCCATTCGCAAGCAGCAGGGCGAGTACCGGCTGGATCAGATTGATTTTCATGGCGGCTCCTCAGCGAACGTCGCGTTCGACGGTGGCAGGCACCGGCGCGGCGTGTTCGTGTTGGCCAAGCGACTGATGCGTCGCGTCATTGCATTCGATCACCGCCCGACCATCTGCACCCGGCTTCGCCATCACCACGGACTGATTCTTTCCGCGGGTATGCAAGATCACGGCGCCAGAAGGCAGGGTCTCGGTTTCGAATGCCGCGTCGTTCCCGAATTCAGTGTTGAGCGCGTCCTGCGCAGCCGCGGCGCGGCGTTGTTCGGCGGTTGGATTCGCCGTGCGACGTCCGGTCTGCGGATCAATGTAGACGCGAATACCCGACTGTGCGACGGGCGCCGGCACCTGATCAGCCTGCACCGTCGTCGGTTTCGCCGACTTCGTTGCTTGTTCATTCGCGGCATCGGTCGCGAAAGCGCCGCCCGCGAAAAAACCAAGTACCAGAATCAAAATTGTCGTCGCGCGCATCACACGTCCCCTGTCGTTATTTCCAAGCGGAAGATGATGCGCCAGTTGCGATTTGAGCGCCAGTCACTCGGCGTGACCGGGTGTGTCGAGGTCAATTCGCGTGGATCCTCGCCGCCCGTCGCCAGCACGCCGCGGCAGCATCAGTTTTCACATGCAACTCGGCCAACGTGCCGTCGTTGACCAATATTTCATCCGCGATCGCAAGTCGCGCCGAGCGCGGTGCCTGCGCGGCGATCATGCGCGAGGCGAGGGCCTGATCGATTTGATCACGTTGCATCAAACGCTGTTGCTGGGTGTCGGTACGCACGTCGACCATCACCGTCCAGTCGACCCATTCGTATTGACCGCTTTCGACCAGCAAGGGAATGGCGAGCACGATCAGGTCCGATGTTGCGCTGAATGCACGCTGGTGCAGCGCGTCGCGCACGCGTGGGTGCACGATCTGTTCGAGTGCACGGCGCTCGCCGGCATCTGCGAAAATGCGTTCACGCAGCGTGCGTCGATCGAGTGTGCCGTCAGACTTGACGACACCCGCACCGAAGCGGACGACAACTTCGGTGAAACCGGGCGTACCGGGCGCAACGACATCGCGACTGACCTGATCGGCGTCGACGACGTCGATACCCAGCGCGAGCAACCGGTCAGTGACCGCCGACTTTCCCGACGCCACTCCGCCCGACAAGGCTACGACGCGTGCCATGGCTCAATAGAGTCCCATCGTGCGCTTGTAGGTGCTGATGATCCAGTCACCGTAGATGAAATGCAGCCATCCGGCGGCCGCGAGAAATGGTCCGAACGGAATCGGCGTCTGCCGATCACGGCCCTTGGCGATCAGGATGATGCTGCCGATCACTGCGCCAACCAGGGACGACATCAGGATGATCGGAATCAGGCCCTGCGGGCCGACAAAGGCGCCGAGCGCGCCGAGCAGTTTGAAGTCGCCATAGCCCATGCCTTCCTTGCCGGTGACCAGCTTGAACAGCCAGTACACGCTCCACAGACTGAGATAACCGAGGGCGGCGCCCCAGATCGCATCCGTTGGTGTCACGAACATCGACGATGTGGCAGCAACCAGCAATCCCAGCCAGAGCAAAGGCAACGTGAATTGATCAGGCAGCAAAGTCGTTCGGAAATCGATGCCGGACATGGCGATCAGCAGCCAGGTCAGCACGAGGCCAATGCCCGCCTCCGCACCGACACCGAATTTCCACACGACTACCGTCGAAGCGATCGCGGTCAACAACTCGACCGCCGGATACTGCACCGAGATCGGCGCGCGGCAAGCACGACAACGGCCGCGCAACACGAGCCAACTCAACAACGGCACATTGTCGTACCAAGCCAATTGATGCCCGCATTTCGGACAGCGCGACCGATCTGAAACGAGCCCTGGAGGCTGAACATCATCCGAAATCGGTAGCTCGAGAATTTCGCGCGCTTCGCGTCGCCAAGCAAACTCCAGTCGCGGCGGCGTCCGCAGGATCACCACATTCAGAAAGCTGCCAATCAACAGGCCGAAAATAAACACGGCGACCATCGTGGCCGCCGTGTTTTCAAACAACCAGGACAAATCGGGCATCGCGATCAGATCGCCGCGCCGAGTTTGAAGATCGGCAGGTACATGGCGACGACCATGCTGCCGACCAGACCACCGATGAAGACAATGATGAACGGCTCCAGCAAGCTGGCCATCGCATCGACGGCATTGTTGACTTCGCGCTCGTAGAACTCGGCGACCTTGTACAACATAGTATCGAGCGAACCGGCCTCTTCACCGATGGCGGTCATCGACACCACCATTGACGGGAACAAATCTACTTGTCTCATCGCGACTGCCAACGGATAACCGACCGAGATGTCTTCCTTCATTTTCATCACGGCTTGCTGATAGATGATATTGCCGGTGGCGCCGGCGACGGTATCCATGGCGTCGACCAATGGTACGCCAGCCTTGAAGGTCAGCGCCAGAGTACGTGCAAAACGCGCAATCGCCGAACTTTCGATGATGCCGCCGACAACAGGAAGCTTCAACAGAATCCTGGCGATCAAGTGCTGCAATTTTTCCGAGCGTCGGTACGCTTGAATGAAGGCATATACACCCGCGATGACAACTCCCAGAATCATCCACCAATATGCGACGACGAAGTCCGAAATCCCCAGAACCAGCAGCGTAAATGCAGGCAAGTCGGCACCGAAATTTTGAAAAACCATCTTGAACGATGGAATCACGAATATCAGCAAGACAGCGCTGACGATGATGGCAACGGCGATCACGGCCGCTGGATAGAACATTGCTTTCTTGATCTTGCCCTTCAGCGCTTCCATGTTTTCTTTGTAGGTCGCGACCGTGTCGAGCACCGTATCGAGCACGCCCGCCTGCTCACCCGCCTTCACCAGATTGCGAAACAACTCATCGAAATAGATCGGGTGTCGCCCGAGAGCCTCGTTCAAGCTGGAACCGCCTTCGATGTTCTGCTTGACGTCGTTCAGCATCACTTGCAGCGCTTGATTCTTGGTACCAGAGGCAATCAGATCGATCGCTTGCACCATCGGCACGCCGGACGCCATCATCGTTGCCAGCTGACGCGCAAAAATCGCGATGTCCTGCGCCGAAATCTTGCCTTTGCTCTGGAAGAACCCGGGTTTGCGCTCGCCCACCTTGGACGGATTGATGCCCTGCTTGCGCAAATCGGCCTTGGCCAGATTCACGTTCTTGGCGCGAACCTCGCCCTTCATCTTTTTGCCGCGCTTGTCTGTACCTTCCCAGACATAGATCGGCATCTGTTCCCCGCGAATGACGACGGGGAGTCCTTTGCGCGGACTTGTTTTGGATGCAGTCGCAGTTGCCATGGCTTAGTCCTTCGTCACGCGGTTGATTTCAGCAAGGCTTGTAAACCCATCCTTGCATTTCTTCAGTGCTGACAGTCGCAGATCATTGATGCCGATGCGGCGTGACTCGGCGGCGATCTGGTTGGCGTTCCCGCCCGACAGAATGATCGTCTGGATTTCTTCGGACATCGGCATCACTTGATAAATGCCGACGCGACCCTTGTAACCATCGCTGCAGCCCGAGCAGCCGACAGCTTCGTAGATGGTCATGGTGTCGATATCTTCCGGCTTGAAGCCTTCGGCGAGCAGCGCTTCCTTGGGAATCTTCAACGGCCGCTTGCAATCATGCAGCCGGCGCGCGAGACGCTGTGCCGTAATCAACGTCACCGCCGAACAGATGTTGTACGGCGCAATACCCATGTTCATCAGGCGCGACACCGTCTGCGGCGCGTCATTGGTGTGCAGGGTGGACAACACGAAATGCCCGGTTTGCGCCGCCTTGATCGCGATTTCCGCCGTTTCCAGATCGCGGATTTCGCCGACCATGATGATGTCCGGATCTTGCCGCAGGAACGAGCGCAGCGCCGCCGAAAAGGTCATGCCCTTCTTGACGTTCTGCTGTACCTGATTGATGCCGAACACGCGGATTTCGACCGGATCTTCGGCCGTCGAAATGTTCACTGCATCGGTGTTGAGAATATTCAGGCCGGTATAAAGCGACACGGTCTTGCCGCTACCCGTAGGCCCGGTGACCAGCACCATGCCGTAGGGCTTCTGAATGGCGTCGAGGAACAGCTTGCGCTGTTCTTCCTCATAACCGAGCTTCTCAATGCCGAGCTTGGCAGCGGATGCATCCAGTACGCGCAGCACCACTTTCTCGCCGAACAAGGTCGGGCAGGTCGAAACGCGGAAGTCGATGGACTTCGTTTTCGAAAGATTGAGCTTGATGCGTCCGTCCTGCGGCACGCGGCGTTCGGCGATGTCGAGCCCGGACATCACCTTTAGGCGCGCCGAGATACGCGGCGCCAGCTTGACCGGCGCATTGGCCACCGTGCGCAACATGCCATCGGTGCGCAAGCGCACGCGAACGGCGGTTTCGAACGGCTCAAAATGGATGTCCGATGCGCCGCGTTTGAGCGCGTCAAGCAGCACCTTGTTGATGAAGCGCACCACAGGGGTATCGTCGCCACCGGCATCCACACCACCGCCGGAGCTGCTGCTGTCATCGTCGAGATCGCCGCCATCTACTTCGAGATCGGTGAGCTCCGCATCGTCATCTGCATCGCCACCACCCGCATTCAGCGAATCGGCGCCCGCCAGCGCCATGTCGATCATGCGCTCCAATGTATCCAAGGGCACCAGAATCGGCTCGACCGGCAGGTTCGCCTGGAACTTGATCTCGTCGAGCGCACGCAAGTTGGTCGGGTCGGCAATGCCGATGAACAGGCGGTTGCCGCGTTTCCACAACGGCAAGGCTTTGTGCGTCTGGATCAATTTCTCTTCGACAAGCTTGATCGGCATGGCACGCGGGTCAATCGCACGCACATCGATCAAAGGAATACCAAATTCGATGGATGCCGCATTGGCGACCGCAGCAGCAGGCGCAATGCCGTTCTGGACGAAGTAACTGACCAGCGGAATCTTCTGCTTGGCCGACTCTTCGACGGCTTTGCGCGCCTGATCCTCGGGCACGACGCCCTCGGCCGCGAGCCTGCGCGCGATGCCTGGCATACCGGCCATAGACGACCCAGGTGGTGCGCTCGCCATGCAAAACCTCGTCGCAAGTTCCAGTGTGGTCGCAGGAATGTACCGCAAAGCGCCGCTGCCGCAAAAGAAAATGGCTGACTTGCTGCAGATTCAGAAGGCGTGATGGGCTAGCCGGACGGTCTCGGATACGCCACGACGGGCAAAAAGTGACGTTCACAGCGCGGCACGAATTCGACCATAGCCGTGAACGCCGTCACACTTCGTTTCGTCACCTTAAACGCAAGATCAAGCATTGACGCCCAATTGGTCGTTCAACGCCAAAAGTTGGTCTTGCTGGCACAGATGATGCATCATCACTCAGCGCGTGCAGTCGGCGGGTCGCCTAGGACCTAGGCCAACCGCGATCCGCGCACGTGCCACACCATTCCTTCTCCGGAGATGAAACATGAAAATTCAAAAGGGTTTTACGCTCATCGAATTGATGATCGTCGTAGCGATCATCGGTATCTTGGCGGCGATCGCACTGCCGGCCTATCAGGACTACACGATCCGCGCGAAGGTCTCGGAAGCCGTGATTGCTTGCTCGTCGGCGAAGAGCGCGATGAGCGAAGGCTTCCAGTCTGATGGCATCCAAGGCTTGACCAGCACCGCAATTGCAATCAATGCGACACCGACTGCTGAACAGGCTTCAAAATATGTTCAAGATATTACGGTGGCAATTGCGACGCCTTGGAATATCACCTGCCAAGTCGAAGCCAACGCCGGCAACGGTATTCCGGTTGCCCTGGATGGCAACTCGCTCATGTTCACCCCGAACGTGCAGAACGCAGCGCCCGCCGCTGTGGCCGGCGCAATCGACTGGGCATGTGGCAGCCTGACGACGGCCGCAGCCGCTGCTCGAGGCCTGACCAGCATTACCGCCGGCACCCTGCCGTCGAAGTATGCGCCATCAGAATGCCGCTGAGGCGCTCAAACCCAAAATAAAAAAGCGGGCTTCGGCCCGTTTTTTTTTTGCACATTTCAATCAATGCCATGGGAGCCACCGTTGAAACATCGTTTCCACCCATGTCCAATGTGGCACGAATGATGCATCATGAGGTGGCGCGTGCGATTGTCGGGTCGATTGGGATCCTAGGCCAACCGCGGTTCGCGCACGTGTCACACCATTCTTTCTCCGGAGATAAAACATGAAAATGCAAAAGGGTTTTACCCTCATCGAATTGATGATCGTTGTTGCGATCATCGGCATCTTGGCGGCCATCGCGTTGCCGGCCTATCAGGACTACACGATCCGCGCAAAAGTCAGCGAAGCGGTGATTGCGTGCTCGTCGGCGAAGAGCGCGATGAGTGAAGGCTTTCAGTCCGACGGCATCCAGGGCTTGACCAGCACGGCAATTGCAATCAATGCGACGCCGATTGCCGAACAACGGTCCAAGTATGTTCAGGACATCATCGTGGCAATTGCCACACCGTGGAATATTACCTGCCAAGTCGAAGCCAATGCCGGCAACGGTATTCCGATTGCATTGGATGGCAATTCGCTCATGTTCACCCCGAACGTGCAGAACGCAGCGCCCGCAGCGGTTGCCGGCGCAATCGATTGGGCTTGTGGCAGCCTGACGACGGCCGCAGCAGCCGCTCGTGGCCTGACCAGCATCACCGCCGGCAACCTGCCGTCGAAGTATGCGCCGTCAGAATGCCGCTGAGACGCTCAAACCCAAAATAAAAAACGGGCTTCGGCCCGTTTTTTTTGTCCTTCGCAGAGCCCGGTTCGAGCCAAGAACATGTGCACCCGCCAAGCCTTGTGCGCAGTTGAGAGGCGTTGGCCCGATTCTTGTGAGCATGTTCTGTAACCAATCCCTCGAAACGGCCGGAAGGACTTCAATCACATGCGCTCTCAGGACGGATTTACGCTCATCGAATTGATGATCGTCGTGGCGATTATCGGGATACTGGCCGCCATTGCGCTTCCGGCATACCAGAACTACACCATCCGCTCAAAGATCGCCGAGGGCATGGTGTCGGCGGCCGCCACGCGAACGATGGTTTCGGACACCTTCTGGTCTAGCGGATTGCCCGGAATCGTCGGTCTCGCGGCTGCTTGGAACCCCACCGCACCTCTTGAGACGTCTTCGAAATACGTCAATTCGATCACCATCGCCAACAACGGCGACGTAATCATTTCGGTCAAGGGCACCCTGGGGAACGGCATACCCGTGGCGCTCGACGGCAACACGCTGATCTTGACGCCCTCAGTTGCTGGCGCCGTGCTGGGCCCCAACTCGGTCGGGGCGATTGACTGGGCTTGCGGCTCCATCTCCACAAGTACTGCAATTGCGCGAGGCATGCCGGTCACGGCAGGGACGTTGCCTGCACGCTATGCGATGTCCGAGTGCCGATAGGTCAATCGTGAATATCCAGCGGATACGTTCCCAGGAACTCTCCTGAATTCCGGTCGATAGCGGCAGTGGCAAAGCCTTGCCGGCCTCGTAGCAGCAACAATCCAACATCACGCCCGTCCTTCTCGAAACGCAGCGTCCATCGCTTGATCGTCGGCAAATGTTTCGGATTTCGTTTTTCGAGTTGAGTTAGTGTCTCACTGGTGCTGATCAGCAGACGCGAGACCTTTTCGTAATCGACGTAAAATTTGGGCAGCCTATCGATGTCCGCACCGCCGGAAAGCGTGCCCAAAGTCAGTTCCATGCGCTCTTGTCCGGTACCTTTGGCCTCGGCGCCAATGACTTGGGGGCCAGCCCAAGATAGACGAGCAAATTTCGCATCACTTGCCTCGGCGAGATCATTCGGATCGATCTCGTTTGCGGCGACCAGCACAAACCGATCCACGACGCCAACCAGAAACACCGGCCGCGACTGCGCCATCACCCACACGCCGTAAGCCAACGCCGCCATCTGCACGAACGCAATGATCGCCAGATCGAAGGGCAAAGAGCGCTTCTTGGGATTGAACACGATCAACGTCAACAGCGGGCCAAGCGTCACGTCGATACCGACCACCAGCAGCAGCAATTTGCCGGCACCGGACAGCGTCCACAGCGCGCCCGGATACCAGACAAAGCGAAACAGCAGGAACACGGCCAGGCCGAGAATGGCGCTGAACAGGAAGTGCCAGGCAAAGGCCTGATAGCGGTTGAGGCTGCGCAGTTGCATCATTCGATCTCCAGCTTCTTCAGTTTGTAGCGCAACGCCCGGAAGGTGATGCCGAGCTTCGCTGCGGTCTTGGTCTTGTTGTAGCGGCACTCCTCCAGCGCCTTGACGATCGCGTCGCGTTCGAGCGAATCGATGTAGTCGACGAGGTTAGGTTTCGCGCCCGGGTCGGCTACCGGGGAGGCATTTATTGGCGGTGCCGCCGAATTCAAGGGGGCTGCAGACGCATTCGAAGTCACCTCGGGCAAGCGCAGGTCTTCGACTTCGATGCGGTTGTCTTCGCACATCGCGATGGCGCGTTCGAGGATGTTTTCGAGTTCACGCACATTGCCGGGGAAGCTGTAATCGGCCAACGCCTTGGTCGCGGCAACGCTGATCAGGGGTCGGTCGATGCCCCATTCCGGCGCGATGCGGTCCAGATAACGCTCGGCGAGCTGCGGGATGTCCTCGCTGCGCTCGCGCAATGGCGGCACCCGCACTTCGATGACATTGATGCGATAGAACAGGTCCTGCCGGAATTGACCTTGTTCGACCAATTTTGACAATTCACGATGGGTGGCGCTGAGGATGCGGACATCGATCGGCACTTCCGCAGTCGAGCCGACCGCGCGCAGCGCCTTTTCCTGGATGACACGCAGCAACTTCACCTGCATGTGTACCGGCAGGTCGGCGACTTCGTCCAGAAACAGCGTGCCGCCCGAGGCCGCCTGGAACAGACCTTCCTTGTCGGCGCCGGCACCGGTGAAGCTGCCCTTCTTGTGGCCGAAGAACTCGGATTCCATCAGCTCCGAGGGAATGGCGCCGCAGTTCACCGGCACGAATGGCCCGGCCGCGCGCGGACCGAGTTCGTGGATCATGCGCGCGACCAGTTCCTTGCCGGTGCCGGATTCGCCGCGGATGTAGACCGGCGCCTGGCTGCGCGCCACCTTGGCAATGGTTGCACGCACCGTTTGCATCGCCGCCGACTGGCCGATCAACTTGTCACTGGAACCCTGGGATTCGCTCTTGCGCTGTTCGCCGAGCTTGAGTGCGGTCTGAACGAGACGGCGCAATACCGCGAGGTCCACGGGCTTGGAGACGAAGTCGAAGGCACCTGCCTTGAGTGCATCCACTGCCGCGTCGACATTGCCGAACGCGGTGATCATCGCGATCGGCGTCTGCGGCTTGTGTTTCGCGACATAGGCAACGATATCCTGGCCGTTGCCGTCGGGCAGGCGCATGTCGGTCAGGCACAGGTCGTAGTCGTGCTCGGCAAGTCGCGCAAAGGCTTCGCCCTGGGTCGCCGCGGTGTCGACCGCGAGGCCCATGCGCGTCAGCGTCAGCACCAGCAGTTCGCGGATGTCCGGTTCGTCGTCGATGATCAGCGCAGATTGTCGCGTCATGTCGGCTGACTTTCCGTGTGAGTAATGTCGGTGTCAGTCATGCGATGCCGTATCCCGGTAGGCCGTGAAAGCTGATGCGGAAGCAGCTGCCGCCACCCGCAAGGGAATGGTAATCGAGTGTGGCCTGATTGGTCTCGCAGATCTGGCGGGCGATATAAAGGCCCAAGCCGGTACCCATTTCGCTGGTCGTATAAAACGGCTCGAAGATGTGCGCCACAAGTTTTGCGGGAATGCCGGGGCCGTGGTCGAGCACTTCGAGCACGGCATGATTGGTCTCCGGCAGGCGTCGCACCATCAGCGCCACGCGTGCCGGTTCGTTCGGCATGCGCCCGTAGCGCAGACCGTTTTTCACCAGGTTCCAGACCACCTGCTGCAACTGATCCGGATCGAACATCACCGACAGATCGCGCGCCTGCAGATTCAACTTGAGTTCGTCCTGCCCGAGCGGCTGCACGGTGCGAAACTCCTCGACGAAGGCTTCGCTCCAACGCGCCAACGGCACCAGTTCCTGCTTCGAATGCTGACGCCGCGACAACTGCAGAATGTTCTCGACGATCGCATTCATGCGCAGGCATTGGCCGCGGATAATTTCCAGCAACCTCCGATCACCTTCGGGAAATTCTTCGGATTCAGCGAGCAACTGCGACGCATGGCTGATCGCAGCGAGTGGATTGCGTACTTCGTGGGCGATGCTGGCCGACAAGCGCCCGAGCGAACTCAGTGTCAACTGCTCGGCCTGACGTGTCATCAGACTGGTGTCTTCGAGGAAGATGATGCAATGGTGCGCACCGGATTGCGGTACCGCGACAAAGCGCGGAATGACCTCGGGTTGGGCCTCTGCCAATGCCAAAGGTTGCAGATTGGTGGCATGACCGGCACGCCATTCGTTGACGCGCTGTGCCAGCGGCGGCGTGATGCCGTTGAGGTCCTTGCGCGTCGGCGACGGTTGCCCGAGCAGGTGCCAGGCGGACTCGTTGATGCGCTGGATCTGGTTGCGATCATCGACCACGATCACCCCCGAACGCATGCGCCGGATGATCAACTCATTCAATTGCGACAGGCTGGCGAGATCGGATTCCTGGCGCTCCATCAGGCGCTGGCGTTGCGTCACTTCACTGCGCAGCAATTGGCTCAGTCCGGCAGCGGCGACATACGCGAGCGCAAACAGCACGACTTCGCCCAAGGTGCGTTCGGCAGTCGCGCCACTTGCGGTACTGAACGAACGCTCGAGAAAACCGGCCAGCCCGGCCATCAGCGCAAAAGCGAAGGCCGAGCGATACGGCACCAGCGTCGATGCGCTCGCGATGTTGACCAGGATCAGTGTCGCGATACCCGCGTCGAGCTGCGAAGTGGCGTGCAATATGAAGGTGGCGGCGACGATGTCGAGCGTGATGCCCAAAAAAATCGGTGCGCGCCGCGTGTGATCGCTGCGGCTGCCCCAGATCAACAGCACCGCGGCAGCGACGACATAGGCAATAGCCACCGATCGCGCAAACAGCGGCTTGTCGACATCGATCATCCCGGCGCCATACGACGTGAACAGCACGCCCATCAGCAGGGTCGCCTGCAGGATGCGATACAGCGAGAAAAAGTACGTCTCCCGTTGAATCAGGTTGCGCGCGCTGTATCTGGACGAAGTGCTATCGGACAAGGCAAGCCTCGGGCGTGGCGGCCCCGCGTTCATAACACAGACCATGGATCCACGGTGCGTGCCGCGACATTTTCCGGCAACCGGCGAAATGCTTGCTCGCGCTCCCCTGCCGGGTTTGGCACAATGCCCACCCGCTCTCGCCGGTCGCGTGCCTTGCGTGCCGGACTCCGTCTTTCTTCCATCAGGTGACTCATGAACTTCCACGAGTACCAAGCGAAAATTCTGTTCGCCGAATACGCCATTCCGGTGCCCGCCGGCCGCATCGCCACCACGGTCGAGCAGGCCGCCGAAGCGGCGCGCGCGATCGGCGGCGAACAATGGGTCGTCAAGGCGCAGATCCATGCCGGCGGTCGCGGCAAGGCCGGCGGCGTCAAACTGGTGCGTGACATTGACGGCGTGAAAGACGCCGCGGGCAAAATGCTCGGCACCAAGATGGTCACCTACCAGTCCGCCGGTCGCGGTCTGCCGGTGGATACGGTGCTGATCTCGGAAGCGAACGACATCGAGCAGGAGCTGTATCTGAGCTGCCTCGTCGATCGCGCCACGAAGGCGGTGTCCTTCATCGTTTCCGCGTCGGGCGGCGTCGACATCGAACAGGTCGCGCGCGAAACGCCGGACGAAATCCACACCGTGATCGTCGATTACGTGCAGGGACTACAGCCGTATCAATGCCGCAAGGTCGGTTTTGCGATGGGCCTGACGCTCAAGCAGATCGGCCAGCTGACCAAGATCATGCAGAGCGTGTATCGCCTGTTCATGGACAAGGACATGGCGCTGATCGAATTGAACCCGCTTGCGATCGTCGCCTCAGGCGACCTGATGGCGCTCGACGGCAAGCTGAATTCCGACGACAACGCCGAGTTCCGCCATCCCAAGCTCGCCGCCATGCGCGACATCCACCAGGAAGACCCGGCCGAAGCCGAGGCGATCAACCATCATCTGAATTACGTGCAGATGGATGGCGACATCGGCTGCATGGTCAACGGTGCCGGCCTCGCAATGGCGACGATGGACGTGATCAAGCTGGCTGGCGGTGAACCCGCGAACTTCCTCGATGTCGGCGGCGGTGCCACCAAGGAACGCGTCAGTGAAGCGTTCAAGCTGATCCTGTCCTCGGACAAGGTCAAAGCCATTCTGGTCAACATCTTCGGCGGCATCGTCCGCTGCGACATGATCGCCGAGGGCATCATCGCGGCGGTCAAGGAAGTCGGCGTGACGATTCCGGTCATCGTGCGCCTTGAAGGCACGAATGTCGAAAAGGGTCGCGAACTGCTTGCGGCCTCGAGCTTCAAGATCATCACCGCGAATGATCTCAACGATGCGGCGCAGAAAGCGGTCGCGGCCATCAAGGGTTAAGGAGCAGCGACCATGAGCGTACTGATCAACAAAAGCACCAAGGTCATCTGCCAGGGATTTACCGGCAGCCAGGGCACCTTCCATTCCGAGCAGGCGCTCGACTACGGCACGCTGCTCGTCGGTGGCGTGACCCCCGGCAAGGGCGGCTCGCAACACATCGGCTTGCCGGTGTTCGATACCGTCGCCGAGGCCATCGATGAAACCGGCGCGGATGCGACGATGATCTTCGTGCCGCCGCCGTTTGCGGCCGACGCGATCCTTGAAGCCGCAGATGCTGGCATCCGCGTCATCGTCGCGATCACCGAAGGCATTCCGGTACTGGACATGCTGCGCGTCAAGCATGCACTCGCGCATTACCCGGACAGCGTGCTGATCGGGCCGAACTGCCCGGGCATCATCACCCCCGGAGAATGCAAGATCGGCATCATGCCCGGGCACATCCACAAGCCAGGCAAGATCGGCATCGTTTCGCGCTCCGGCACATTGACTTATGAAGCGGTGTTCCAGACCACCAATGCCGGCCTCGGCCAGAGCACCTGCATCGGCATTGGCGGCGATCCGATCAATGGTTTGAATTTCATCGACTGCCTGAGCATGTTCCAGGACGACCCGCAGACCGAAGGCATCATCATGGTCGGCGAAATCGGCGGTTCGGCGGAAGAAGAAGCGGCCGAGTTCATCGAGGAATACGTCAAGAAGCCGGTCGTTGCGTTCATCGCTGGTGCGTCGGCGCCTGTGGGCAAGCGCATGGGCCATGCTGGCGCGATCATCTCCGGCGGCAAGGGCACGGCCGCGGCGAAGTTTGCAGCGCTCGAGAAAGCCGGCGTAACCACGGTCAGGTCGCCGGCGGATCTGGGTCGCGCCATTGAGGCGGCGTTGAAGGCGAAGCGTTGATGATTTCGTAGGAGCGCGCTTGCGCGCGATTTTTCGGCCGTCGCGAACCGCAAACAAGATCGCGCGCAAGCGCGCTCCTACGAGTGCAAACGCAAAACCATGACCACGATCCGCATCGCCCTTGCCCAATTCGACTTCCCGGTTGCGGCGATCGAGGAAAATGCGGATCGCATTGTCGCGTTGGCCGAGCGTGCGCGTGACGAGCTCGGCGCGCGCCTGATCGTTTTTCCCGAGCTGACGATTTCCGGCTACCTCGCCGAGGATCTGTTCCTGCGACCGAGTTTCATCCGTACCTGCAGCGACTATCTGGCGCGGGTGGCAGCGCGCGTTCGCGGCATCGACATGATCGTCGGCCATCCGCTGGCCGAAGGCGACAAGCGCTACAACGCGCTCAGCTGGATTCGCGACGGCGATGTGCTGGTGCGCTATCGCAAGCAGGCGCTGCCGAACTACACGGTGTTCGACGAGAAACGCTATTTCGCCGCGGGCGACCAGGCAGCAACCGTCGAACTCGATGGCGTGCGGTTTGCACCGCTGATCTGCGAAGACATATGGGATCCACAGCCGGCGCAACGCGCGCTGCAGGCCGGTGCCGATGCCTTCATCGTCATCAATGCCTCGCCGTTCAATCCGCGCAATCGTGCCGACCGTCACACCGTCGTCAGCTGGCGTGCGCGCGAACACGATGTGCCGATTGCCTACGTGAATCTCGTTGCTGGTCAGGACGATCTCGTGTTTGACGGTGGCGCCTTTCTGGTCGATCGTGATGGTCAGATCAGCGGACCGGCGCCTGCATTTGAAGATCATCTGCTCGCCGTCGACTACGACATCGACGCGCGCCGTTGTGCGCCGGTCGAATGGCCGACGGCCGAATCCAGCGACGAGGCGCGCGTCTACAACGGTATCGTGCGCAGCACCCGCGACTATGTGCGCAAGAATCGTTTTCCTGGCGTGTTGCTGGGACTTTCCGGCGGTGTCGATTCGGCATTGACGCTCGCCATTGCGGTCGATGCACTCGGCGCCGACCAGGTCACCGCGGTGATGATGCCGACGCGTTACACCTCACAGCTGTCGCTCGACGAAGCAGCGGCGCAGGCGAAATTGCTCGGCGTGCGCTATCACGTCGCGCCGATCGAGGACGCCTTCAACACCATGACGCAGTCGCTCGCGCCGCTGTTCGCACACCGCGCGCCCGATGTGACCGAGGAAAACCTGCAAGCGCGCATCCGCGGCATGATCCTGATGGCGCTGTCGAACAAGTTCGGCGCGATGGTGCTCACAACCGGCAACAAGAGCGAAATGGCCTGCGGCTACGCGACGCTTTACGGCGACATGTGCGGCGGCTTCGCGCCGCTGAAAGACGTCTACAAGACCGAGGTCTGGGATCTCTGCCGCTACCGCAACGCAATCTCGCCGGCGATTCCGGAAATCGTGATCACGCGCCCGCCCTCGGCCGAATTGCGCGACAACCAGAAAGATCAGGATTCATTGCCGCCGTACGAACTGCTCGACCAGATCCTGATGCGCTACATCGAACAAGACAAGTCGCGCGCCGAGATCATCGCCGAAGGTTTTGACGCCGCCACCGTCGAACGCGTGGTGCGCATGGTCCTGCGCAACGAATACAAACGCCGCCAATCCGCCCCCGGCCCACGCATCACCCAACGCGCCTTCGGCCGCGACCGGCGTTATCCGATCACCAGCGGCTGGCGCTAGACTCCGCGCCCTTTTCATCGCGACAGCCTTCGGTCGTCGCGCGCGAGTCGAAATACTTACCTGGACGATTTCCATGATGCGACACACCCTGTTTGCGTTCGCGGCGCTGGCTACCTGCGCGCCGCACGCCGCCGAAATCGAAACCACCCCGCTCGCGCTCCCGAGCTTTTCAATGGAAGCGCTGGGCGACCCAGTCGTTGGCGCATCGGGCGAGCTATGGCTGACCGGAACCAAGTCGGCCACACGCCAGCGTTATCGGTTCACCGCGAGCGGCGCATTGCTTGCCGCGGGGCCGGCTTGGTCGGCATACGGCCCGTCCAAGCCATTGTTCACGGCGGGCCACGGCGATCTGCGAGAACGCCACAATTCGACTGGCCACGGCAATATGGAGCCCAACTGCAACTTTGCGGCACGGTCGCTGACTGGGCAGCTGAAATGGTCGAACACCGCAGATTGCGTCGGCAGTGGACTGATTGATGCCACTGGCAACACTTGGTGGATCAACTCGTGGCCCTTCGCGCGCCTTGGTTATTGGCTGAGCGATGGCAGCACCTTCCAAAGCAAGCAACTATCGGACATCAGTGCCGAAGACACCGATGTCAGTTACCGATTGCTGGCAACTTCGCCATCTGGGTCGGCCGCGCTGATAAGCACTGCCGTCGCCGAGTCGACGAAGGAAGTCATCGAGTACAACGCGCAACTTGAGAGCAGCTGGCGCTTCACCCCGACTCTGGCGGCGGATGAGCAGCTGCGCGACCTGCGTGTGGTGATGGGTCGCGCCCATGATCACCTGATCATCGGCCGATTGCGGCAGGTGGGCGCAAGCGCCGACGTGCTTTACGCCGCGCAGTTCAATGCCTTCGGCAGCCTGATGTTCGAGCGTCGTTACATCGACATTGAAAACCACGCCAATCTCGCACTGAAGCGGTTGTCCGATGGCCGCGCGCTGGTGTATTTCGCGGCAGCGGTGCCCGAGATCACCATCGGCAACACAACGTATGTCGGATTCACCGGCATAAACGATCAATCCCTCGTTGGCTATGCCTTGCTGCGGCAGGACGGCGCGGTGATTCATGCCCTGCGCTCTACGCAGAAATTCAGTCATGCGCCAGAAGCGGATTTTCTCGAGCGCGCGGATCGCTCAATGCTGATTTTTGCCAATAACGCTGATGCCAACGAAGGCGATCATGCGCAAGTTTGGCGCGTTGACGGCAGCAGCGCGCCGACGGCACTCGGCATCGGCGAGTTCGGTGGCGTCCATGTCGACGGCGATCGCACGCTGGTGTTTGGCGGCGGGCTCGGCCTGTCGGCGATGGTGTTCGATGGTGCGGGCAACCTGGCGCGGCAACCATTTGCCACGCCCTCATATTCGGCAGTAATTGAAGTCCTCGCGAGCGCGCCAGACGGCGCGGGCGGCCACTACCTGAAATTGCGAACGCCGGACTATGGCGTTTACCTGTCCCGATTTTCGAGTAGTGGTGCCTTGCTTTGGCAGGCAACGATCCGCGCTCCGGTCGACGACGACCTCACACCGCACGACGACTGCAGCGTCTTGTCTGGTTGCGTCCCTGACCATTCATCAGAAACCGTGTTACGCCCGGACGACGCGCACGTGTGCAGTGGCTCAACGACTGAACTCATCTGCTTTGCCGTCAGTGATGGCCAAGAATTTTTCCGCCGCGCAATCGCGACAGAGACCTATGCATCGCCGCTACTCGCGGCGGGGAACGGTTACGTGGATATCGGCGAGCAGCTCAGCAATGGCGAGGTGACGCACACCCGCGTTGCAAGCTCTGGAACACTGCAATTCGAGCGCAACCTCGGGGTCGGCGATTTACTCTGGGTCGCGGATGGCGAGGTGACGGCGCGTATCGAGGACGACACCGCGCTGGTCATCTCGCGAGCAAATGTCGCCACGCCTTCGCATGTCGCCCTTGCTGCCGATGATCTGCGGCGTACGCATCGGATCATCGCGCGACTTGCCGAGGATGATTTCGTGTTCGGACCGCTGCAATACGACGGCGACATTATTTTCGGCGATCCGGAGCCGGCCTATCTCGTGCGATATGTTGGCGACGCTGAACGGTGGCGCCAACCCGGCCTTTCGGTGCAATCGGCGCAGCTTGCCGTGACTTCAGCCGGCACGCGGCTAGTCATTGTTCACCGCGAATCTGATCTCGGCGATTTCTCAGAACGCGAACTTCTGTCTGTGTTGGCGGCCGAATCAGGCCAGTCCGTCTGGTCATTCGGACAATTGCCTTGGCAGCTGTACTACGTCGAAGCCGGATTCGACTACTACGCCGTCTCGCCGGGCCGAGTGGCCGTCGATAGCAGCACCGGCGATATCGCCTTGGTGTATCCATCGGGTGGCGACATCGTTGTCGACAGTTACGATGCATCCGGTGCCGCACTGTCTTCGCAGAGTTCGCCCTGCGTTCGCGCTTGCGAACTGCTGACCGCAAGTATGTCGCAGCTGGCCGTCGACTACCTCACCCGCTCGACCTACGGCTCGGCCGAGGTCAGTCATGGATACCTCGCCGACGCCGATTTTCCACGCAGGAAGCCGATTCCCGGACAACGCGGAATCAGCGGCGTTTTCGTGGCCAGTGGCGACGTCAACCGCGGCTACTTGATCGACTACATTCCGTCCAACAACACGCTGTTTGTTGCGCGCTTCGCTGGCGAAAACGCGTCGGCGACCAGTCGCCGCAATCTGGACTGGGAGACATTTCAGGGACCGGCAGTCGATACGCATGGTGCGATCACGCTCACGCGGTATCAGTCCAATGGCGGTGAATTTGGACGGACCACTGAAGCCGTGACCGAAGCGATCGGCGATGTCAGTCTACGCTTTGATGGTTGCGATCAAGTGGTGCTCACGCTGCGCCGCGACGCGACGCCATCCAATGGTGCGGAAGAAGAAACCCTCCATCTCAAGCGCTTTGGACAGCGTCAACATGCCTGCATGTTTGCCGATGCACCCGCAGATCCACCTCAAATTGCCCGTGCGCCGCGCGGCCTATTCGACACGCGTCAGTCTGGGGCATGGTTGATCGACGGCGCGAGTTCGCAGGGCATTCTGGCGGCGATCGAACCGGCGACGGACATCGTCGACGGCGTGTTCTTTGCGCCCTGGTTCACCTATTGGCCCGACGCTGGAAATAACGCCGAGACGGGCAATCGCCACTGGCTGACCTTGCAGGCCCCGATTCCAAAGGACGCGAGTGATGCCGTCGCACTCGCGATCTATCGCTCAACGGCGGGTTCACATGCTGGGGTGGAGATGGATCATTCCGAGCGCATCGGCGAAGCAGTGTGGACGTTCACCAGTTGCGAACGCGCCTACGTCAGCTACACGTTTGATGCGGGCGACCACGCCTGGCCATACCAGTCGAAGCGCGGCAGCTTCATTGCCCGCCGCCCCAATGCTTGCAACGGTGGGCCGTAAGGCGCAGTTTCAACCCGAAAACGGATTCAACTGCCTCCACAACCCACGCTTCGCCGGCCAGTTGCCGGCGAGGTACGGATGGTCCGGGTAGTTGAGTTTCAGCACCTGCTCGGCTTCGTCACCGAGCTGCGTGCGGCCGATGCGGCGATAGCTTTCGGCCATGATCGCGAGCGCGTCGGCCGAGGCCGGCGCTTCCTGGTAGGTCTCGAGCAGGAACTTGGCGCGGCTCGCGGCAGCAATGTAGGCACCGCGTCGGAAGTAGTAGCTCGCGACCATCAACTCCGCACTGGCGAGACCATTGCGCAGGTGCAGCATGCGCTGGCGCGCGTCCGGGGCGTACTGGCTTTCGGGATACTTGTTCAGCAGTTCGCCGAAGTCCTGAAAGCTCTGGCGCAGGTACTGCTGGTCGCGTCGGGTGATGTCGTCCGAAAAATACTTTTCGAGTAAACCAATTCGGCGATTGAAGTTGACCAAGCCACGCAAGTAGAAGGCGTAGTCGATGCGCGCATGGGTCGGGTAGATCTTGATGAAGCGATTGATCGCGGCGAGTGCCTCTTCCGGCTTGCCATCGCGATACAGCGCAAAGGCGAGTTCGATCTGCGCCTGCTCGTGGTAGCGACCATATGGGAAACGCGCGACCAGGCGTTCGTAGAATTTTACGGCTCGGTCAATTTCGTTTTCGTCCAGGGCGCGCTTGGCTTCCGCGTACATGGCGTCGACCGGCAGCGTTTCGGTCGCGTCCATGCGCACACGGTTGCCGCAGGCGGCGAGGATCAGGGAGAGGGCGAGAATCAGCAGACGAGCAGGAGTTTGAAGGCGCACGGGCACAAAGCGTCCTAGAATGAGGTGCGCATCATAGCCCATCCTCCCGGCTCACCCCTATTCGGCCACCCGACCAGGCCATCCGTCACGATTCGCGCGGCGTTCAGTGGACACCGCGCCCGGAAAACACCATGAATGAACAAGATGAAAGCACGATCGATGCCGTGAGCGCCGATCGCTTCGAATTCCGCGTCAGCGGCGAACAGGCCGGCCGGCGCTTCGACCAGGTCCTGGCCGAAGCCTTGCCGCAGTTCTCACGTTCGCGGCTGTCGGGATGGATCAAGGACGGTCGCGCTACGTTGAACGGCGGCATCAAACGCCCGAAAGACAGCGTGCACGCCGGCGACGCGGTCATCGTCAATGCCGAACGCGAGATCCAGATTACCGACGAGCCCGAAAACATCGAGCTCGACATCCTGTTCGAGGACCGCGATGTGCTTGTGCTCAACAAGCAGGCGGGGCTGGTCGTGCATCCGGGTGCCGGCAATGCCACCGGCACGCTGGTGAATGCCCTGCTGCACCACGACGCCAAGCTGCGCGAACTGCCGCGCGCCGGCATCGTGCATCGTTTGGACAAGGACACATCGGGGGCGATGGTCGTCGCGAAAACGCTCGAGGCGCATACCTCGCTCGTCGCGCAGCTGTCCGAGCGTGAGGTCAATCGGCGCTACATCGCCTTGGTCAATGGCACGCTGATTGCCGGCGGCAAGATCGATGCACCGATCGATCGCCATCCGACCGAACGTGTGCGCATGGCCGTGGTTGCAGGCGGCCGCGAGTCGGTCACGCACTACCGCGTGATGGAGCGCTTTCGCGCCCATACCCTGCTCAGTTGCCAACTCGAAACCGGGCGCACGCATCAGATCCGTGTGCATCTGAACCACATTCGCCACGGCATTGTCGGAGATCCGCTGTATGGCCCGGGCCTGAAATTGCCGAAGGGCGCGAGCGCGGCCCTGATCGAGTGCATGCGCAGTTTCAAGCGTCAGGCCCTGCATGCCGCCGAGCTTGCGTTCGAACATCCACGTACGCGCAAGCAGGTGTCATTTGCCGCCGTCATGCCTGATGACATGGCCGAGCTGATCAACTTCCTGCGACGCGCATCGCCGCCCGAATCGGTGTGAACTCTGCCGCGCAACCAGCCACTTTCGTTACGGCGCAATGGCAGGCACCAAGCTCGGCACGGGCATTGACGACGACGCGCCTCGGCGCCGGCCGGTCACAACCGCCGTTTGATCGTTTCAACCTCGGCGATCATGTCGGCGATGATCGCGCCGCAGTCGCCGCGAACCGGGCGTTGCTCGTGAGTGATTGCGCCCTGCCCGCTGCGCCGTTGTGGCTGAAACAGGTGCATGGCATCGCAGTGCTTGATGCTGACCAGTTCGATGCGCGCATCACACCTGAAGCCGATGCGGCGATCACACGCACACCGGGTCGCGTGCTCGCGATTCTCACCGCCGATTGCCTGCCGATTGTGTTCGCTGCGGATGACGGTTCGGTGATCGGTGCGGCGCATGCAGGCTGGCGCGGATTAGCTGCCGGCGTACTCGAAGCGACCATCACAGCGATGCAGCATCCCGCCGGAAAGGTCGCGGCATGGATCGGGCCGGGCATCCGGCAAGCAGCCTTCGAGGTCGGACGCGAAGTGCGTGACGCTTTTCTCGCCACCGACAAGCTCGCGTTCGCCGCATTCAAGCCGAGCGATCGCCGCGATCACTTCTTCTGCGATCTGGCGATGCTGGCGCGCTTGCGCCTGATGCAGTCCGGTCTGACGCGTATTGCTGATTGCGGCCTGTGCACACATGCCGATGCCACAAGCTTCTATTCACATCGACGCGATCAACGCAGCGGGCGCATGGCGACGCTGATCTGGCGCGCGCCCTCCGACGCGTATTGAATTTTCACCAGAACGCCGAAATCCCCGCGACGCCGATGGCGCCATGCGCACGCGCGGTCGCCCCATCGTCGGGCGCGAGTCCGCCGAGTGCATACGCCGGCAGGTCGGTTGATTCGAGCAGGCCCTGGAACCCGAACCAGCCGATGGCTGGCGCGCCCGGGTGCGATGGTGTCGGTACGATCGGTGAAATCACCACGAAGTCGGCGGCGATGGTTTCGGCCAGCGCCAGTTCCTCGCGATCATGACAGGATGCCGCGATCAGAAATCCAGCGGGTACTTCTGGTCGCGAGCAGAGTCGGCGTAGTCGCGCTGAGGACAGATGCACACCGTCGGTGCCGAGCTCGACTGCCAGTTCGAGCGTGGCGTTGAGCAGCAGACGCGCGCCACAAGCTTGAGTCAGCGCGCGCAGGCGCAAAGCGACCTCGCGGTAAGTGGCCGCGTCCAGATTCGGCGCACGCCATTGCACGAGACGATTGCCGCGTGCCAATCCGGCCTCGACGCGCGCCAGAAAATCAGGGATCCGGGACACCTCTGGTTCGGGCGTAATCGCATAGCAATTCGGCAGCATCAAGGTGCGCGCCACCGGGATATCGGCGTCGCACAGCGGCAGCATCAGGGCCTCATCGGGGGTACACCAGCGAATCGCCGCATGTTCGTGCGCTTCAGCGGATCCGGTGAAACCGAGTACGCGCCATATCTCCAGCGCCAAGGGCCCGCTTGCGTGCTGACGGCGCACACGCATGAAGCGCACTGCAGCACCCACGTCGATGCCGAGTTCTTCCATGAGTTCGCGGCGAAGCGCGTCGTACGGGCGCTCACCGGGTTCGATCTTGCCGCCCGGAAATTCCCACAGGCCACCGTGCTGCTTGCCTTCCGGGCGCTGAGCCAACAGCACGCGCCCGGCCTCGTCTTCGATCACGGCGGCGACGACGATCATGCCGGTGCCGCGTGACTCACGCCTCGCCTGAAAATTCGGCGATCAGGCGATCTGTCCGTGGCATTGCTTGAACTTCTTGCCGGAACCGCAGGGGCAGGGATCGTTGCGCCCAACCTTAGGCAACTTCGCCGCAGCCTGGACCTGCGCCGCTTCCTCCTCGACGCCGTAGTTGCCCATGTCCGGATGCTGGAATTCGAGCGCACCACTCTGCTTCTGCGCCTGCGCCTGTTGCTGCTGGTCCATGCGTGCGACTTCGTCTTCGCTCTGCACCCGCACGCGCGCCAGGATGGCAACGGTTTCCTGTTTCACGCGATCGAGCATCTGCGTGAACAGTTCGAAGGCTTCGCGCTTGTACTCTTGCTTCGGCTGCTTCTGGGCGTAACCGCGCAGATGAATGCCCTGACGCAGATAGTCCATGTTCGCCAGATGATCACGCCATTGCGTGTCGAGCACGCGCAGCAGGAAGTGCTTTTCGACTGCACGCATGAACTCGCCGCCCATGCTGGTTTCCTTCTCGCGGAAGTAGCGGTCGACGTCTTCGTGCACTTTCTGCACCAGCGCACTTTCTTCGAGATCTTCGTGCGCATCGAGATGACGCTTCACATCGATCTGCATGCCGAGGTCGGTGTTCAGCGTACGCTCAAGGCCTTCGACGTCCCATTGGTCAGCGATGCTGTTGGCCGGAATGAAGCGCCGCGAGATGCCTTCGACAACGTCCACACGCAAGCTGTCGATGGTCTCCTTCACGTCGGCCGGATCGAGCAGCTCGTTGCGCTGGGCATAGATCACCTTGCGCTGGTCGTTGGCGACGTCGTCGTATTCGAGCAGGCTCTTGCGTGTGTCGAAGTTGTGCGCTTCGACCTTGCGCTGGGCTTTTTCAATCTGACGCGAAACCAGACGATCCTCAAGCGCATCGTCGTCCTTCATGCCGAACACCTGCATCCATTTCGTCACCCAGTCGGGCGCGAAGATGCGCATCAGGTTGTCCTGCAGCGACAGGAAGAAGCGGCTGGAACCGGCATCACCTTGGCGACCGGAACGACCGCGCAACTGGTTGTCGATACGACGCGATTCGTGGCGTTCGCTGCCGATGATGTGCAAACCGCCCGCCTGCAGCACTTCGTCGTGGCGCTTCTGCCATTCGGATTTCACGATCACCCTTTCGGCGTCCGTGACTTCCGGCGGAAGCGCGGCGAGTTCGGCGTCGAGGTTGCCGCCGAGCACGATGTCGGTACCGCGACCGGCCATGTTCGTGGCGATCGTTACGGCACCTGGGCGACCCGCCTGGGCAACGATATGCGCTTCGCGCTCATGCTGCTTCGCGTTCAAGACTTGATGCGGAATGCCGGCGGTCTCCAGTCGCTCACCGAGCATTTCCGAAGTCTCGATCGACGTGGTGCCGACCAGCACCGGCTGCTTGCGCGCGAAGCAGACCTTGATGTCCTCGACGATTGCGCCCCACTTGGCCTCGGCCTTGAGGAACACGAGATCCGGATGATCCTTGCGCACCATCGGCCGATGCGTCGGAATGACCGCGACTTCCAGACCGTAGATCTGCTGGAATTCGTAGGCCTCGGTATCAGCCGTACCGGTCATGCCGGACAGCTTGCTGTAGAGGCGAAAGTAGTTCTGGAAGGTGATCGAGGCGAGCGTGTGGTTTTCACGCTGGATCGATACGCCTTCCTTGGCTTCAACAGCTTGGTGCAGACCGTCGGACCAGCGACGACCGGCGAGTGTGCGGCCAGTGAACTCGTCGACGATGATGACTTCGCCGTCGCGGACGATGTAGTCAACATCGCGCTGATACAGGTTGTGTGCGCGCAAGGCGGCATTCAGATGATGCACAACCATGATGTTGTGGGCGTCATACAGACTGTCTTCGGCACCGATGATCGCTTCGCTGCGCATCAGTGACTCGGCGTGTCCCATGCCCGCTTCCGACAGATGCACCTGCTTGCCTTTCTCGTCGACGAAGAAATCGCCCTCGCCTTCTTCGGTGGTCTGTTTGACGAGAAGCGGCACCACCTTGTTGACGCGCAGGTACAACTGCGGCGACTCGTCGGCTGGGCCGGAAATGATCAGCGGCGTGCGCGCTTCGTCGATCAGGATCGAGTCCACTTCATCGACAATCGCGTAGAACGAGCCGCGCTGGTAACGGTCTTCAGCGGCCAGCGCCATGTTGTCGCGCAGGTAGTCGAAGCCGTATTCGTTGTTGGTGCCGTAGGTGATGTCAGCAGCGTAAGCGGCGCGCTTGTCCTGCGGGTTCATGCCTGGAAATACAACACCGACCGACATGCCAAGCCAGTTGTAGACCTTGCCCATCCAGGCGGCGTCACGCTTGGCCAGGTAGTCATTGACGGTGACAACGTGCACGCCCTTGCCGGCGAGCGCGTTCAGATAAACCGGCAAGGTCGCGACCAGCGTCTTGCCTTCACCGGTGCGCATTTCCGCGATCTTGCCCTGATGCAACACCATGCCGCCGATCAACTGCACGTCGTAGTGACGCATGCCGAGTACTCGACTCGCGGCTTCGCGCATCACCGCAAAAGCTTCCGGCAGCAATGCGTCCAGCGTTTCGCCCTGTTCGACGCGCGCCTTTAGTGCGGGAGTCTTTGCCTGAAGCTCAGTGTCGCTCAGCGCCTTGATCTGGGGTTCCAGCGCATTGATCTGGTGCTTGAGCTTTTCATAGCCCTTGAGCAGTCGCTCGTTGCGGCTGCCGAACAGGCGGGTCAGGATCTGATTGAACATGGTCTCGGCGCTTGATTGGAATGAGCGGGTGGCTGGTCAACGACCGACCCTAAAACGAAAGGGCCGCCAAGGCAGGCGGCCATCACGATCGTCAGGTTGGGTCGGTCGCACCGAATGCAAGTAACCGACAAGTTCGGCCGATCAATTCGGCTGATGCACGAACTCGTTCGGATTGACGACGCGACCGTCGCGCCAGACTTCGAAGTGTACATGCGTTCCGGTCGAACGGCCGGTCGAGCCGACCTTGCCGATGACGTCACCGTCGCGAATCGGATCACCGACACCGACCAGATTCTTCGAGTTGTGCGCGTAACGCGTGACATAACCGTTGCCGTGATCGATTTCGATCGTGAGACCATAGCCGGGCTTGTTCGCGGCATAAGACACCACACCCGAACCGACCGCGAGAATATCGGTGCCGTAGTCGCCGTCGAAGTCAATACCGGCGTGGAAGTCGGGCGCGCCCGTGATCGGATCGCTGCGATAGCCATAGCGGGACGAGATGTAACCGGATCGCACCGGCGTACCCGACGGCATCAGGCTGGCGTCGATTTCACGATCGGTCAGCAATTCCTCGAGCACCGTCAGTTGGCGCGACTGTGATGCCAGCTGTTTCTCGATACGGCCAATTTCGTTGGAGATCTGGTTGGGCGGTAGCGCCTGCAGCAACCCACCCACTTCCGGACCACCGAGACCCGGGTCGGACTCGAAGTTGAATTCACCGTCGTCGAGCTTGCCGAGTTTGGCGAGACGGCCACCGAGTGCGTTCAACCGGGTCGTTTCGGCCTGCATGCGACCAAGGCGAAGCGCCAGCGCATTCATGTCCCGGGCAACCACGGAATTGAGTCGCTCGACTTCGCCTTGCTGTTCGGCGAGTTCTGTCCGGGTGCCATTCAATTGGTCGCGCAGATTGCGCGGTCCGATAAACGCTGCGCCGAACCAGGCGCCGAGCGCGAACAAGCCAAGAACCAAGGTTGCGGAAGCCATGCCCACGACCACACGCACACGCTTGTTCGAAAAACTGAAGACGCGCGTGCCGGCATCGGGTTTGGCGACAATGATGATATTCATTCAATTACCCTGTCGGTATGGCCATGCATCCGGAATCGAGTCGCAACCCCCTCGCCCATGCCGTTGACGCTACGCGTACGGCAAAGTCGCCCTCGTTGAACTCGTTGCTCGAACACGCCGCACGCTTGCGTCGCGTCGATACCGGTCTGCGTCGCCAGCTCTCCGAACCCTGGGCGACGTGGTTTAGCGTCGCCAACGTGCGTTCGGATGCGCTGGTGCTGGTCACCGGCCAGTCGGCGGTGGCGGCGAGACTGAGGACTGAGCAAGTGCGATTGCTCGCACTCGCGTCCCCGTTCTGGCCGACGCCACTGACACGACTGGTGGTGAAAACAGTGCCGGAGTTCTCCGATCCTTCGAAGACGCCCACGAAACCGCTTTCCCCGACCGCGGCAAAGCACCTCAGTGCTGCTGCGGCCGCAACAGACGATCCCGAAATGCGGGAACTGCTGTCGCGTTTGGCATCCCTTGCCGAATAGTTCTTCCCGAGATTTCTTTCTGGCCGATGCGCTGGCCTGCCGCTAAACGCGGCCGTTCAAATAGGTGCAATAGGTCATTACTGGCAAAAATAGTCGATCAAATCGCCTGTGCCGGATGCGCGTAGGAAATGGGTGCGTCCGCCGAATCGGTGAACGTGATTTCCTCCCACGCCTTGCTGTCGGCGACCAAGGTGCGCAACAGCAGATTGTTGAGCTGGTGGCCCGATTTGTAACCGTAGAACGCGCCGATCAGGCTATGACCGAGCAGGTACAGATCGCCGATCGCGTCGAGAATTTTGTGCTTCACGAATTCGTCTTCGTAACGCAGGCCGTCTTCATTGAGGACGCGGTAGTCGTCGAGGACGATGGCATTGTCCATGCTGCCGCCGAGCACCAGATTGCGCTCACGCAGCATTTCGATGTCACGCATGAAGCCGAAAGTGCGCGCACGGCTCACTTCCTTCACGAATGACGTGGTCGAGAAATCAATTTCCGCAGAAGACGACTTGCGCGTGAAGATCGGGTGATCGAAGTCGATCGAGAAGCCGACCTTGAAACCGTCGAACGGATCGAAGCGCGCCCACTTGTCGCCGTCGCGCACGGTGATCGACTTCTTGATGCGGATGAATCGCTTGGCGACATTCTGTTCTTCGATGCCGGCCGACTGCAGCAGGAACACGAAGGGGCCGGCGCTGCCGTCCATGATCGGCACTTCCGAGGCACTGACATCGACATAGGCATTGTCGATACCGAGGCCGGCCATGGCCGAGAGAAGATGTTCGACGGTGGAGATGCGGACGTTGTCCTTCACCAGGGTCGTTGAGAGTGCTGTCGCACCGACGTTCTCGGCGCAAGCCTTAATCTCGACTGGTTCGGCGAGATCGACGCGGCGGAAAATGATGCCGGCGTCAGGTGCTGCAGGTCGCAAGGTCAAATAGACCTTCTGGCCCGTATGGATACCTACGCCTGTCGCGCGGATGACGTTCTTGAGTGTGCGTTGCTTGATCATTCGAAAGTTTGCCTCGTCCGAGGGACGACCTACCCGGCAACCTTAGCATGACGATTTTGGGCCGTGGAACCGGCCCGCCAGCAAAAAGACATTAGTTTGTTGTAAATAAGCAACAGACGTTGTCCGAATCAAACGGGCGCAAAACCTCCCCGACCGCGGCGACGGTCGAGGCTGGAGACAGGTTGAGCAGCGTGCTTCAGTCGGCCTGACGGCGCAGGAACGCCGGAATATCGAGATAGTCGTCGACCGGAGACGCACCGCTTGCAGGTGCTGAAGCGGCCGCGGCACTGTTGCCCATCCGACTTCCGAGCGCGGGCGCCGATCGCCCCACCGGCGGCGTGTAGTCCACTTGCTGACGCACGATCGACACCTGCGGGCGCGCCGCCAGCGCAGGCACGAATGCCGGTTCCCGGTGCACGTTGCGCGGCACCGCCGCGACCCGATTCAAACCCGTCGCCACCACCGTCACACGGATTTCATCGCGCATCTCGGGGTCGAGCACGGTGCCCATGACCACGGTGGCGTCTTCTGCCGCGAATTCGGAAATCGTGCGACCGATCTCGTCGAACTCGTGCATGGTCAGGTCCATGCCGGCGGTGACATTCACCAGAATGCCGCAGGCACCGGACAGGTTGATGTCCTCAAGCAGCTTGTTGTTGACGGCGAATTCTGCCGCCGCCGTCGCACGGTCGTCGCCGCGGGCCACGCCCGTCCCCATCATCGCCATGCCCATTTCCGACATGACGGTGCGCACGTCGGCGAAGTCGACATTGATCAGACCGGGGCGGGTGATCAGGTCGGCAATGCCCTGCACGGCACCAAGCAGCACGTCATTCGCCGACTTGAAGGCGCTGAGCAGCGAGGTTTCGCGACCCAGCACGGACAGCAGCTTTTCGTTCGGAATGGTGATCAGGCTGTCGACGTACTGGGACAGCGAGTCGATACCGGCGAGCGCGATCTGCTGGCGCTTGCGACCCTCGAACGGGAATGGCTTGGTCACCACCGCGACCGTGAGGATGCCCATTTCCTTGGCCAGCTGCGCGACGACAGGTGCCGCACCGGTACCGGTACCGCCGCCCATGCCGCAGGTGATGAAGACCATGTCGGCACCGGTCAGCAGTTCGCGGATGCGTTCGCGGTCTTCCATCGCCGCCTGTTTGCCGACTTCCGGGTTGGCGCCGGCGCCAAGGCCCTTGGTCACATTGCCGCCGAGTTGCAGCGTGGTCTTGGCCGGACAGTTGCGCAGGGCCTGTGCGTCGGTATTGGCACAGATGAAGTCGACGCCTTCTACGCCGGCATTGACCATGTGCGCGACCGCGTTGCCGCCGCCACCGCCGATGCCGATGACCTTGATCACTGCGTTGGGTGCTGGTGTTTCCACAAATTCAAACATTTCCCTACCTCCAGAGTGCTGCTGCTTGTTTTGACCGGATCGCCGTCCGGTTGTTTTTTCCCCGCATTTCGCGGTTTTTCATGATCGCTGCGCGGCGCGCAACGACGTGATTTCTAGAATTCGCCGGTTACCCACTTGCGGAACTTGCCCCACAGCGATCCGACCGCTTCACCGGCCGGACTTGCGCTCGCGCGCAGCGATGGATGTCGGCTGCCCGCGAGCAACAGACCGACGCCCGTGGCGTGCACCGGGTTGCTGATGACATCGCCAAGGCCCGAGACGTAGTGCGGTACACCGACGCGCACCGGCATGTGAAAGAGTTCTTCGGCCAAATCGACAATGCCTTCCATCTTCGAACCGCCGCCGGTCAGCACGATGCCGGCGGCAACCAGTTCCTCAAGGCCGGCACGACGCAGTTCCGCCTGCACCATTTCGAATATTTCCTCATAGCGCTTCTGCACGACATCGGCGAGCAACTGCCGTTGCAGTCGCCGCGGCGCGCGATCACCGACCATCGCCACTTCGATCGTTTCTTCCGGGCGCGCCAGTTGCGCCAGTGCGCAGGCATACTTGACCTTGATCTCTTCGGCGAATGGCGTCGGCGTGCGGAACGCGAAGGCGATGTCGTTGGTGACCTGGTCACCGGCGATGCCGAGCGACGCGGTGTGGCGCATCGCGCCCTGCGTGTACACAGCGATATCGGTGGTGCCGGCGCCGATGTCGACGAGGCAGACGCCGAGATCGCGCTCGTCCTGGGTCAGTACCGACTGCGCCGAAGCGAGCTGCGAAGGGATCAGATCATCGACGTTCAAGCCGGCACGCGAGATGCACTTGCTGATGTTCTGCGCCGCCGACTGCGCGCCGGTGATGACGTGCACGCGCGCTTCCAGACGCACGCCGATCATGCCGACTGGATGGCGGATGCCGTCCTGCTCATCCAGCACGTATTCCTGGGCCTGCACATGCAAGATGCGCTGGTCGGCCGGAATCGCGACCGCACGCGCGGCATCGAGCACGCGTTCGATATCGCCGTCCATCACTTCCTTGTCGCGGATCGCGACCACGCCCTGCGAGTTCAAGGAGCGGATATGGCTGCCCGAGATCGATGCGAACACCGAACGGATTTCGCAGCCGGCCATCAGCTCAGCTTCTTCGATCGCGCGCTGGATCGATTGCACCGTGGATTCGATATCGACGACGACGCCGCGCTTCAGGCCCTTCGATACCGCGGTGCCGATGCCGATCACTTCGACTACGCCGCCATGCTCGTACTCGCCGACGATTGCGGTCACCTTGGAGGTGCCGATATCGAGGCCGACGAGCAGCGCCTTTTCAGACTTGCGGTTCATGCGTACTCCGGTTTTCGATGACTGCCGGTGCCGGGATTCCGGCATCGGGCAACAACTCAAGTGCAGGCGCGCGCCAGACCACTGCGAAGCCATTCGCGAAGCGCAGATCGGCCCGCGCGATACGCGCTCGCTCGCTTTCCGGCAGTCGCGACAAGGCCGCGACGAAACGCTCGAGGCGCTGCATCGGCTGATCACGACCGAGCACGACTTCGGCATGATCGGCGGTGATCGCCGACCACGCACCGCGCTCATTCAATTGAGTCGCGATGATGTCGATGCCGATCGTCTGCATGCGCGCGGCGAGATGACGGTGGCGCTCCCACACTTCCGTGGCATGCGCATCCGGCCCACCGAGACGCGGCAGGTGTTCGGGCAGCATGTCCTTGCTGGCGGCGAAGATCACGCCGTCGGAACCCAACAGGCGTTCCGCGCCCCAATGCGCGATCGGCTCGCGTTCGGTCACGCGCACTTCGATCCGATCCGGCCAATGCTTGCGCACTTCGGCACTCGCCACCCAGGGCAACTGTTCGACACTGGCCTTGATCACGTCGAGGTCCACAGCAAAGAAGCCCGTGCGCACGCCCGGCGCGACAGCCGCACGCACCTCGGCCTCGGTGACGTACTTGAAGCGACTGTGCACGCTGAGCTGGGTGATCGGCCAACGTTCGTCGGCGAGCCAGCCGTTCAGCGTCGCGATGATCGGCGTCGCGACCAGCGCGAGCGCGATCAGCCAGGCACTGATGTGGGCAAAGCGCATGTTCACGCGTGCGCCTCGCGCGTCGACGTCTCGTGCATCGACGTCTCCAGGATGCGCCAGCACAGCGTCGGATAGTCGATGCCGACGTGTTGCGCCGCCTTCGGTACCAGCGAGTGATCGGTCATGCCCGGCGTCGTGTTCACTTCCAGCAACACGTTGTGGCCGTTGCGGTCGCGCATGAAGTCGATGCGACCCCATCCCGAACAACCGACGGCGTCAAAGGCCGCGAGCGCGAGCGCCTGCATCTCAGTTTCGGCGGCACCGGTGAGGCCGGGACAGAGATACTGGGTGTCGTCGGCGAGGTATTTCGCTTCGTAGTCGTAGAAGCCCTTGGCCGGCACGATGCGAATGCTCGGCAAGGCCTGACGATGCAGGATGCCGACGGTCAGTTCGTCGCCTTCGATGAATTGTTCGACCAGGATGTCGCCGTCGAATTCGCGCGCGGCTTCGATACCGGCTTCGAGTTCGGCCAGCGTGAACGCGCGCGCGATGCCGACGGTCGAACCTTCGTGTGAAGGCTTGACGATCAACGGCAGACCGATCTCGTCGATGATCGACTGCGCGGTACGCGGATGAATGGCGTCGATCACTGCAAACTTTGCGGTCGGCAAACCCAGCGTCTGCCACACCTGCTTGGTACGGATCTTGTCCATGCCGAGCGCCGAACCCAGCACACCGGAACCCGTATAGGGCACGCGCAAGGCTTCGAGCGCGCCTTGCAGCACGCCGTCTTCGCCGCCCCGACCATGCAGGATGTTGAACACGCGCGCGTAGTGCCCGGCGCGCAAGGCATCGAGCAAGGCCGGAATGCCGTCGACCGGGTGCGCGTCGATGCCGCGGCTGCGCAAGGCGGCGAGCACACCGGCACCGCTCTTCAGCGAGACTTCGCGCTCGGCCGAGTTGCCGCCCATGACCACGGCGACACGGCCGAAGGCCCGCGGGTCGGTTGTCGCCGTCATGCTTCTTTCTCCTTGAGGTGGCCGCGCACGCCAATGTCATGGGCGACGACGCCGATATCGCCCGCGCCTGCGAGCAGCACGAAATCGCCATCGCGCAGCAGCGGCGCGAGCGTGGCGGGCAGGTCACGTGCATGTTTCACAAGCACCGGATCAACGCGACCGCGGGTACGGATGGCGCGCGCCAGTGAACGGCCATCAGCGCCGACGATCGGCGCTTCGCCGGCGGGATAGACCTCGGTCAGCACCAGCGCGTCGACGGTAGACAACACTTCCGCGAATTCGTCGAGCAAGTCGCGGGTGCGGGTGTAGCGATGTGGCTGGAACGCCATCACCAGACGTCGTTCCGGCCAGCCGCCGCGGGCCGCGGCGATAATCGCTGCGAGTTCGCGCGGATGGTGGCCGTAGTCATCAACGACCAGCGCCGTGCCGCCCTCGATGGCGAGTTCGCCAAGCACATGAAAGCGCCGCCCGACGCCACGGAACTTGGCGAGGGCGCGAGCAATGTCGGCATCCTCGACACCAAGCTCCCAGCCGATCGCCGCGGCGGCGAGCGCGTTCAGCACGTTGTGTTTGCCAGGCAGGGCGAGCTCGATCGCGATCGGCGTCGTGCGCGTCGGCAGCCACAAATCGAAGTGCATGTGTCCGGCGCTGGCGCGGATATTGGTCGCGCGAACATCGGCATCGGCATGTTCGCCGTAGCCGAGCACATTGCGCGGTGTCTCCGCGGCGAGTGCAGCGACTTCCGGATCATCGAGGCAAAGCACAGCCAGTCCGTAGAACGGCAGACGATGCAGGAAGTCGGCGAACGCCTTCTTGACGCGGTTGAAATCGCCACCGTAGTTTTCGAGATGATCGGCGTCGATATTGGTGATCACCGCGAGCATCGGACTGAGCAGCAGGAACGAGCCATCGGACTCGTCCGCTTCCGCGACCAGATACTTGCCGCTGCCAAGGCGCGCATTGCTGCCGGCGCTGTTGAGCAGGCCGCCGATCACGAAGGTCGGATCCTGCCCGCCCTCGGCGAGCACGCTCGCGATCAGACTCGTCGTAGTCGTTTTTCCATGTGTGCCGGCGACGCCGATGCCCTGACGGAATCGCATCAGTTCACCCAGCATTTCCGCACGTGGCACCACCGGGATGCGGCGTGCGCGTGCCGCCAGCAATTCGGGATTGTCGGGCCGGATCGCACTCGACACGACCAGCGCATCGGCATCACCGAGATGCTCGGTGGCATGGCCACGGGCAACGCGCACACCCATCGCTGCGAGTCGACGCGTGGTCGCGCTCTCGCCGAGGTCGGAACCGCTGACTTCGAAGCCCAGGTTGTGCAGAACTTCGGCGATGCCGCACATGCCGGTGCCGCCGATGCCGACGAAATGCACGCGCCGATACACCTGCATCAGGTCCGCACGTGTGCCGATCCGACGCAGGGTCATCGCGCGACCTCCAGACAGTGTTGGGCAACGACGCGATCGGCATCGGGTTTCGCCAGGCTGCGCGCCGCTTCGGCCATCGCGAGGCACCGCTGCGGATCATCGATGAGCGCACGAATGCGCTGCGCCAGGTCTTCAATCGTCAATTGCGACTCGCTGATGAGTTGCGCTGCGCCGGCGTCGACGAGCACGCGTGCATTCGCGGTTTGATGGTCGTCGACCGCATGCGGATACGGCACCAGGATCGACGGCACGCCAGCGGCACAAAGCTCGGCCAATGTCAGCGCACCGGCACGGGCGATGACCAGATCGGCTTGGCCATACGCCGCGGCCATATCGTCAATGAATGCGTCGACCTGCGCATTGACGCCAATCGCGCGATACGCGGCGCGTGCCTCGTCCGCAAGCTTCGAGCCACATTGATGGCGTACACGCAGATTCGCGTCGGCCAGTTTCAGGAACACCCGCGGCAACATGCGGTTCAACGCGCGAGCGCCCTGTGATCCGCCGAGTACGAGCACGTTGAATTCGCGCCATTCCGCGCCGCGCGCCGCCGGCGCCGGCAAGGCCGCAATTTCTGCGCGCACCGGATTGCCGACCCAGATCGCCTTCGGCAGTGCGCCTGCGAAACCGCTGAGCACGCGCTTCGCCAGGCGACTCAAGACGCGATTGGTCAATCCCGGCAAGCGGTTTTGCTCGTGTACCAGCAGCGGCTTGAATGCGAGCCACGCGGCGATACCACCAGGTCCGGCAGCGAAGCCGCCGAAGCTGATCACCGCGCGCGGCTGATGCCGGCGCAAAACCACCAACGCCTGCCATACAGCGCGCGCCAATCGCCACGGCGCGGCGAATGCGGCGCGCTTGCCCTTGCCACGCAATCCGGTGATCTGCAAGGTTTCGAGTGTGATGCCGGCCTTTGGCACCAGCTGGTTTTCGAGCCCATGCGACGACCCGAGCCAGATCACCGGCACGGCCATGTCGGCAAGCGCGCGCGCCACCGCCAGGCCGGGGAAGATGTGTCCACCGGTGCCGCCGGCCATGATCATGACGGGACGCTCATCGGCCATCGGCCACCTCCGCACACGGCGTCACCGCGCGCACGGCATCGAAGCGCGTCAATTCATAGCTGATGCGCAGGGCTACGCCGATGGCGGCGCAGGTCATCAGCAAGCTCGATCCACCACTGCTGATCAATGGCAGGGTCAGCCCCTTGGTCGGCAACAGTCCCAGATTGACGCCGATCGAAACGACCGCCTGCACCGACAGCCAGATCGCAATGCCATAGCCGACGTTGGCAGCGAATCCGAGGCCGCGTTCTTCGGCACGTCGCGCCAGCACAAACAGACGACCACAGAGCAGCGCGAACAACCCGACCACGGCGCAGATACCGATCAGGCCGAGCTCCTCGCCGATCACCGCAAGGATGAAGTCGGTATGCGCCTCCGGCAGATAGAACAGCTTCTGAATGCTGCCGCCGAGACCGACGCCGAACCACTCACCACGACCGATGGCAATCAGCGCTTGCGTCAGCTGAAAGCCGTCATTGAACGGATCCTTCCATGGATCCAGAAACGAAGTCAGGCGCTTCACGCGATACGACTCGCTGAGCGCGGCCCAGGCCATCACCGGCATCGTTGCTGCGGCGAGACCGAACAGATCGCGCGCACGCGCGCCGCCGAGCCAGATCATGCCGAGCACAATGGCCAGCAGCAGCGAGGCGCTGCCGAAGTCGGGCTGTTTCAACAGCAATAGAACGATCACGCCGGCAACCAGCAGCGGCTTGATGGTGCCCTTGAACGAATGCTGGACATCGGCACGGAAGCGCACGAGGTAACTCGCGAGCCAGATGATCAGGAACAGCTTCACCGCCTCGACCGCCTGGAAGTTCGACAAGCCGAGCCGCAGCCAGCGTTTGGCACCGTTGACGCGGACACCGACGCCGGGCAGGAACACCGCAACCAGCAGCAATACCGCCAGCAGCAGGAACAGTCGCGCATGCCGCTCCATCAGCGGCAAGGGCAACAGCGCGAAGCCGACGCCGAGCAAGGTTCCGAGCGCGAGGAAGATCAGGTGACGCGTCAGGTAATGGAACGGCGACACGCCTGCGCCCTCGGCAATCGCGATCGAACTCGAGGCGACCATCACCACACCGAGCAAAGCCAGCGACAACGCGGCAGCGAACAGCCACCGGTCATATCGACCGGGGATTTCGTCGCGACGCAGCGCTTGCAGTGGGGCGGTCAGCAGACTCATCGCTCAGCGCACCTTCAAGGTCGCGAGACCCAGCAGCACCAGCACCACCGAGATGATCCAGAAGCGCACGATCACCCGCGGTTCGGGCCAGCCTTTCAATTCGAAGTGGTGATGGATCGGCGCCATGCGAAAGATGCGCTTGCCGCGCGTCTTGAAGCTCGCCACCTGCAACATTACCGACAGCGTCTCGATCACGAAGATGCCGCCCATCAGCACCAGCACGATTTCCTGGCGTGTAATCACCGCGATCGTGCCGAGCACGGCCCCGACGGATAGTGCGCCAACATCACCCATGAAGACCTGGGCCGGATAAGTGTTGAACCACAGGAAGCCGAGGCCGGCACCGCCGAGGGCGGCACAAAAAATCGCGATCTCGCCCGCACCGGGAATGGAAGGAATGCCGAGATAGCTGGCGAACACACTGTGGCCGCTGACGTAGGCAAATACGCCAAGCCCGGCCGAAACCAGCACCGTCGGCATGATCGCGAGTCCGTCGAGTCCATCGGTCAGGTTTACCGCGTTCGAGAATCCGACGATCCAGAAGTAGGTGACGACGACGAAGCCGGCACCGAGCGGCATCGCGAAGTCCTTAAGGATCGGCAGGTACAGGGTCGTGGCCGCAGGTACATCAGCGGTCCAATACAGCCACAGTGCCGCGATCAGGCCGAACACCGACTGCAGCGCATATTTGTAGCGTGCAATCAGTCCACGACTGTCCTTCAACACCAGCTTTTTGTAGTCGTCGATGAATCCGATCAAGCCGAAACTGACGAGTACGAACAGCAGGATCCAGATGTAGCGGTTGCGCAGATCCGCCCACAGCAAGGTGGCGACGGCGACCGCAAGCAGGATCAGCGTGCCGCCCATCGTCGGCGTGCCGGCCTTCGAGAAATGCGACTTGGGGCCATCGTCGCGAATCGTCTGCCCGACCTTGTATTCGGCGAGCTTGCGGATCATCGGCGGACCGACGATCAGGGCGACCGCGAGTGCCGTCAGCGCCGCGAGAATGGCGCGCAAGGTGAGATAACTGAACAGGTTGAAGCCGCTGATATACGGTTTCAGCAACAGGAACAGCTCAAGCAGCATGGCTGGCTCCCGTGCCGTCGTTCGTGTTGGCGTCGTTCGTGAGGGCGTGGACGACGCGATCCATCGCGGAAGAGCGTGAGCCCTTGGTCAATACGGTGACGCCGGCAACGAGCTCGGTGCGCAGGGCCGCGATGAGTTCGACTTGCGTCGCGAAATGGCGGGCACGGCTGCCGAATCCGGCGCAGGCTTCGCGCGACAAATCGCCGACCGCGTACAGCGCGTCGATGCCGCGATCGCGCGCATAGGTGCCGACGCCGTGATGCAAAGCCGGTGCGTCCGGACCGAGTTCCTTCATGTCGCCAATGACCAACCAGCGCGGCGCCGGTTGCGCGCGCAGGATGTCGATCGCGGCGTGCATCGATGCCGGATTGGCGTTGTAGCTGTCGTCGATCAGCACCGCACCGATGGGCAATAGCTTGCGCACCAGTCGACCGCTGATTGCGGTCGCGGTTTCGAGACCAGCGCGCACATGCTCGAGCGTTGCGCCAGCAGCCAGCGCCAGCGCGGTCGCGGCGAGTGCATTCATTGCATTGTGGTAACCCGGCAGCGGCAGGTTGATCGTGATGCTGCCCGGGCCAGCGTCGATGACCAGCCGCTGCGTTGCGCCGTCACTGCCGAGAATCTGCCCGTGCACATCGGCGCGACGATTCAGCGCAAAGCTGACCTGCGCGCGCTTGCCTGCGATCTCTCGGAAGTAGTTTGCGAACGGGTCTTCAGCATTGATCACCGCGACGCCGTCGGAGGGCAGCGCGCTGTAGATCGCACCCTTGGTTTCGGCAACGCCGCGCGTGCTGCCCATGCGCTCGAGATGCGCCGGACCGATGTTGTTGACGACCGCAATCCCCGGTCGTGCGATGCGTGCCAGATAGGCGATGTCGCCGGGTTTGCCGGCACCCATTTCACAGACCGAGAATTCGCTGTCCGGGTCGAGTGCGCACAGCGACAGCGGCAAGCCAATCTCGTTGTTCAAATTGCCGGCATTGACCTGGCAACGACCGGCGTGCACGAGGATCGCGTGTGTGAGCGTCTTCAAGGTGGTCTTGCCATTCGAACCGGTGATGCCGATCACCTTGGCGCGACAGCGTGCACGCCAGACGCGTGCAATTTCACCGAGTGCGCGTTCGCTGTGGTCGACGACGAGTTGCGGCAGATCGGCGGCGAGTTCGCGTTCCACCACTGCTGCGACGGCACCGCGCGCCGCGACATCGGCAACGAAGTCATGGCCGTCGACGCGTTCACCGGGCAAGGCCACGAATAGATTGCCAGGAGCGAGCAGGCGCGAGTCGATGCAGGCGCCGGCGATCATCGCGTCGAGGCCGATAAGGCGCGCACCGATACTGGCGGCGAGTTCAGACAGGCTCATGCGGATCATGCGGCCTCCTTCAGCACACGGGCTGCGACCTGCAAGTCGTCGAACGGCAGCTTCTGTCCGGCGATTTCCTGATACGGCTCGTGACCCTTGCCGGCGATCAGCACGACATCGTCGCTGGCTGCGAGTTCAAGTGCGGCGATGATGGCCTTGCGGCGGTCGCGTTCGAAGCGCACGACATTGGCGTCGGTGAATCCGCTGCGGATGTCCGCAAGGATGCGGTCGCCGTCCTCAAAGCGCGGGTTGTCGTCGGTGACGATCACGACATCGGCGAGCTTTTCTGCGATCGCCGCCATCTGCGGACGCTTGCCGGCGTCACGTTCACCGCCACAGCCGAAGACCACGATCAGCCGCGCATGCGCGTGTTCGCGCAGGGTGGAGAGCGCCTTTTCAAGCGCGTCTGGCGTGTGCGCATAGTCGACAATGACGAGCGGCGCGACGCCATTGCCGCCGAGCCGGCTCATGCGACCAGGCACCGGGTCCAGCTGCGACAAGGTGCCGGCGATGTGTGCGGCGTCCCAGCCAAGTGCATGCAGCACACCTGCCACCACCAACATGTTCGACACATTGAAGCGGCCGATCAATCGGGTCGACACCGGCCACGACGAACTCGCGAATACCAGCGAGAAGCGAAGCCCGCGCGTGTCGGCGACGATGTATTTCGCCTGAATGTCCAGATGCTCTTCGATCGTGCCCACGCGAATCACTCCACAGCTGGGGTGACGCATGGCGACCATAGACGGCGCGAGTTCGTCGTCCATGTTGATCACCGCCGCGCGCAATGACGGCCACGCGAACAGCTTCGCTTTCGCAGCGGCGTAGGCTTGCATGGTGCCGTGGTAATCGAGATGGTCGCGCGTGAGGTTCGTGAACGCTGCGATGTTGAACCAGACGTCGTCGACGCGACCCTGCATCAGCGCGTGTGATGTCACTTCCATCGCAATACACGCTGCACCCGCTTCACACATGTCGGCGATGGCGCGATGCACTTCGATGACATCGGGCGTCGTGCGCTCGCCAGCGGCGAGTTCGCCGTACAGGCCAATGCCGAGCGTGCCGATGGTGCCGCACGGCTCGCTGCCCAGGGTCAAGGCCTGCGCGATCATCTGCACGGTCGACGTCTTGCCATTCGTGCCGGTGACGCCGATCTTGATGACGTCCTCCTGCATCGAACCGAAGAATCGCGCTGCGAGCATGCCGAGCCGCGAACGGAGTCCATCAATCGCCAACACCGGCACATCGAGTTGGGCGATGTCCGGAATCGGTGCTTCCGCAATCACGATGGCGGCACCGCGCGCAACCGCTTCGGCCGCGAATTCGACGCCGTGGTGGCGCGAGCCGCGCAGCGCGACGAAGGCGGCACCGGGCGTGATCGATTTCGAGTCGAGCGTCAGCCCGCTGATCGCGCGATCCAGTCGCGTGTCGATGTTCGCCACGCCGTTCATCAGTTCGCCGAGGCGCATGCTCATGGCATCACCCCTTCGGCGAATTGTTCAGCCGGGAATTGTTCGACCGGAGATTGTTCGGCTGGGGATTGTTCGGTTGGAATTGGCACGTCCGCAGCAATCAGCTGGGTCTGCAGATTGTCCGGCGCCACGTTCAACAGGCGCATGGCATCGTCCATGACCCGACCGAACACCGGCGCGGCCACAAGGCCACCGTAATAGGCACCGCCCTGTGGATCATTGACCACGACGACCGCCGCAAGTCGCGGCTGCGACACCGGCACCACACCCGCGAAGACGCTGACATACCGACCTTCGTAGCCGCCCGCCACCGCCCGGCGCGCGGTACCCGTTTTGCCGGCAACGCGATAGTTCGGAATCGCCGCCTTGGTACCACTGCCGCCTGGACCGGTGACGGTTTCCAGCATCAGCAAGACGGTGTGCGCGATCTCGGGATCGAGCATCGAACTCGGCTCGACCTGGTCGGCGTTATGCACGAAATGCGCCGGGCGCAGGCGACCGCCATCGGCGAGCGCGGCATAGGATTGCGCGACTTGCACCGCATTCACCGACAGGCCATAGCCATAGGACAGCGTTGCCTTTTCCACCAGACCCCAGCCGGATGGCTCGGGCAAAGTGCCGATCGACTCGCCCGGAAAATCACTGCCGGTGAGTTCGCCGAAACCGAAACGATGGAACATGTCGTAGAGGTGTTCGTTGTCGAGTTCGAGCGCGATCTTGGTCGCCGCGACATTGCTCGACTTGGTCAACAGCTTGGTCAAATCGACGAGACCGTAGTTGTGGATGTCGCGCACGGTGTGGTTACGCACACGCAAGGTGCCCGGCGTGGTGTCGATGATGGTTTCTGTTGTGAACTTGCCGCTTTCAAGCCCGGCGGCAACTGTAAATGCCTTGACCACCGAGCCCGGCTCGAACAGATCGGTGATCGCGCGATTGCGGCGTGCATTGGTGTCGCCATTGCTGCGCGCATTCGGGTTGAACGACGGATAATTGACCATCGCCAATACGTCACCGGTCGGGATGTCGAGAATCACCATCGACCCGCTCGATGCGGAATGCTCGAACATCGCCGCCTTCAGCTCGCGATAGGCGAGGTACTGGATGCGCCGGTCGAGCGTCAGCTGCAGCGTCTGGCCGGGAATCGCGGCGCGGATTTCCTCGACCGTCTCGACGACTTCGCCGCGACGATTCTTGATCACCCGCTTGATGCCGGGATGGCCGACCAGGGACGCGTTGTGGGCGAGTTCCATGCCCTCCTGACCGGCATCGTCGACATTGGTGACACCGAGCACGTGCGCGAACACTTCACCGCCCGGGTAGAAACGCTGATATTCGCGTTGCCCATGGACACCGGGAATTTTGAGCGCGAGCACGGCGTCGGCCGCGTCCGGCGGCATCTGCCGGGCGAGATACATGAACTCGAGATGCCGGCGATCGGCAATGCGCTTTGCGAGCTCTTCGGTCTGCAATTTCATCGCCGCGGCGAGCGACGCGATGCGGGTCGGCTCTTCGAGCAAAGTCGCCGGATTCAGCCACAGCGACACCATCGGCGTCGAGATCGCGAGCGGCTCGCCGAAGCGGTCGGTGATCATGCCGCGCGAGGCCGGAATCACGATGTCGCGCAGGAAGCGGGCGTCGCCCTGATCCTGATAGAACTCGCGCTTCAGCACCTGCATCTGGAAGGCGCGCGCGACCAGCGCAAACGCGCAGCCGCCGAGCACAACGACCACCATCAGCAGGCGCAAGCGCGGCATCACGGTGGCGGGACGCACGTTACGCATGGACGCACGCCGCACTTCGAATCGCGGAAAGCACATAGCGCACCCGCTCCGTTTCCCGGAACGCGTGGTTTCCCGGACACATCGCGCACGATGCGTCACGGCTGCACGCCGGCAGTTGCAAACCCTGCCGGGTGTTGGCGTGAGTTGTCTTCCCCCTCACAGCCCAGTTCCTCAGTTTCTGATCACCACGGTTTCCGCGGGTCCCGGGAACACCATTCCCAGTTGACCGCGGGCGATCTGCTCGAGTCGGTTTGTATCGGTCCAGGTCGCCTGCTCGAGCTGCAGTCGCCCAAACTCCGTATTCAATTCATCGCGCTCGTTTTCGAGTTTCGACAGCTCGATAAACGCACCTCGGCTTTGCTGCCGGGCGTGCACGACGCTCAACGCACTGGCCACACAAGCAACCAGCAACAACATCAACACCGCGACGCGCGCACTCATCGCACACGCTCCGCAACCCGCAACACCGCACTGCGAGCGCGCGGGTTTGCGGCCAGCTCTGCATCGCCCGCGGTCACCGGCTTGCCGATCACGCGAAAACGCAGCGCAGTTTCCGGGGCGGGCGGCAAGCCGCGTCGCACCGGCACTTTCTCGGCATCGCCACGCATGAAGCGCTTGACGATGCGGTCCTCCAGCGAATGGAAACTGATCACCGTCAGTCGCCCTCCTGCCTTCAATCTCGCGGCTGCGCCCTCAAGCCCAGCTTCGATGTCTTCAAGCTCGCGATTCACCAGGATGCGCAAGCCCTGGAAGGTGCGCGTGGCCGGGTGTTTCGCCATCCAGCCGCCGCCGAGTGCCTTCGCGACCACACTCGCCAACTGCGCTGTGCGTTCGATCGGAGCTTCGGCCCGCGCCGCCACGATGAAGCGGGCGATGCGGCGGCTTTGTTTCTCTTCGCCATAGGTGAACAACGCATCGGCGATGTCGCGTTCACCCGCTTTTGCAAGCCACGTCGCGACGCTTTCGCCGCGGCTCGTGTCCATGCGCATGTCGAGCGGACCGTCCTTCTGGAAACTGAACCCGCGTTCGGCTGCGTCGATCTGTGGCGATGACACGCCAAGATCGAACAACACACCGTCGAGTCCATTCGCGGTCGCGTCCCAATCGGTCAGGCTGGCGAAACTCTCGTGTCGATACGCAACACGCGAATCCCGCTCGGCCCATTCGGCGGCGACCTTGATCGCCTCCGGGTCCTTGTCCATCACCAGCAGCCGACCCGATGGACCGAGCCGTGCCAACATCTCGGCAGCGTGTCCGCCGCGCCCGAACGTGCCATCCAGGTACGTCCCGTCCGCCCGAACATCCAAGGCCGCGAGCGTTTCGTCCCGCAACACCGGTACGTGCACACCCGCCTGCCCTGCCTTGCCGACGACAGCGCTCGCGCGCTCCGCTGCCATCACAAACTCAGCTTCATCATCTCGGGCGTGACTGCGCCTTCGCCGATCGTCATCGCGACCTGGCGTTGATGCGCTTCCTCCGCCCACAACTCGAATTTCGAACCCATGCCGAGCAACACCGCGTTCTTGCCGAGCGACGTCGCCGTGCGTTGGCTCGCCGGCACCAGCACGCGGCCATTGCTATCGACATCGACATGCGTCGCGGCACCGACCAGCTTCAACTGCAGATTGCGATGGGCGGCGACGGTACGCGTCAGACCATTCACCTCGTCGCGCACTTTTTCCCAGTCACGCACCGGCAACAGCCACAGGCAGCCCTGCTCGAACGGGTTGTAGGTGAACACCAGGCGATTGCCGCATTGCGCCGCAATCAACTCGCGATGGACCGTCGGAATGGACATCCGGCCCTTGTCGTCGATGGTGATTGCACACTCGCCCTGGAACATATTTCCCCACAAAAAACCAAAATTAGCCCGTTTTTCCCACGGGAGCCCACCTTAGACCCGTGAAAAGGATGCGTCAAGAACTGTGGCGGAGATTTTTTGCGGGCGGCATCGCGCTTTGCGTCAAAAAAAAATCGCGCCCTGGGGCGCGATTTGAGGGTAAGTGCGAAGCCGGCCGATAAGCCGGGTCCTGTCGTGAACCGTCATTCCTCTGGACACGTGTCGCCACGTGCCTCAAGCGATCTACCCGGGAACACGGCGGGCCGCCGTATCGTTCCCCTATTTGATCTTGCTGCGGATGGGGTTTGCCATGCCACGCGGCGTTGGCCCCGCGCGCGGTGCGCTCTTACCGCACCGTTTCACCCTTACCACGCACATCTTGCGATGCCGTTCGGCGGTTTGTTCTCTGTTGCACTTTCCGTCGGCTCACGCCGCCCAGACGTTATCTGGCATCCTGCCCTGTGCAGCCCGGACTTTCCTCGATGCTTGCGCACCGCGACGGTCTGGCCGACTTCGCCCACGCAGTGTAGCCGCGAAATTGGAAACGGCCCGCATCCCTGCGAGCCGTCGTTCACGTTTCAGCGGACAAGGATGCCCGGCATTCAAGCCTTGAAGAAGCGCAACAACCCAAGCAGCACCGCACGCACCTGTGCCGGCGCAGTAGCGGCATCGATCGTCTGTCCGTTGACAATCAGACTGCCGGTCAGGTTCACCGACTCTTCGCCGCGCTCGATGCGCAGATCGACGAAGCTGATCGTAGTCCGGGCCGAGGTGCCGTTGCCGTTGTTGCCGCCGCCATTGTTCGACAAGGTGACCGAACCATCGTAAGTCACGGTGACGAGTTCACCGTCACGCACCGCTTCACGCGAAATGTCGCCATCGACAAAACGATTCTGGTCGCGCGGATGGAAGTTCGTAAACCTCGCTGCGGCAACGCGCGTGCCGTTGTCTTCACCGACGGTTGCCGCCGATTCGATCACCGCACGGCCATTGAAATCATCGCGGATGGTGGTCGTGCGCTCGATCGACAAACCGGCGCTCGCGGCCATGGAAGCAGCGCACAGCGCCAGGGTGAGTAGTGTCTTGTTGAACATGTCGTCTCTCCGAAAGTTGTGGGTTGATGAAGCAGCCTTGGCCTTCGGTCGGCTTCGGATGATCTCAACGCGGCAGTTTCGGATTGGTTGACAGGCCTGATGTCTGGGACACACCTCCAACGACAGCACCGCCCCCTACTTTGGCGCTTACGAAGCAGTCGCGGGTACGTGCTGGCGGACGGATTTGATTGGGCGTCAGTACAAACGCACCATTGCCCGTGGCTTGGGTTGCCATTCGGCGGGTGGCTCAAGCGGAATGTGGTGACGTTGCAGTCGGGCGATCCCAACCGAGACCTCGGTTCCGCCACGCTGCCAATCAGCGATCGAAGCCTCGGCTTCGGTGACGATGTCGGCGATCGCGAATCCGAGTTCATAGAGCTTTTCCTGCTGCCAGGCGAGGTTGCGTAACTGCCGATCGGCTGCCTCTCGCTGTGTATCGCTCTTGGCGAGAATGCGCAGCGTCTGCAATGCACGCTGCCCCCCGACGAACGTATTCATTTGTGCCACCACTCGCTCCAGTGCATCGACGCATACCCGGCGAATTTCCGGCAGTGGTGTTGCATGTGAGCAGTCCATAGGTACGAAGGATTTCGCCCAAGGACTGGCAGACTGATTGGCCACAAACGTTGCGAGGATCAACTGTTCAATGGCACGCGAGCGATAGAGACCATCAACCTGTCGCAACTCGGACGGCGGAAGCGACTCGCTCTCGCGAATAAACAGCCGGACGACGTCTCCATGATAATCATTGAACTCTGGTGCAGAGTTGGCCCGCTGCAAGAACTTGATCACTTCGCCATCGTCGCCGCCCGCCGAGGCAAAGTTTGCCATCACCAGCCACGAATACGCATTACGAGGTGCCGCCTTGGACAACTGCAACACGACCTGCGACCCGTCGAGCGAATACATTGAAGGCACCCATCGACTTGCCAGCATCAGCACGGCAAGAGGGTCGTTCAGTCCGCTGCGTCGTGTGCGCTCGACCGCCGTACTTGCAGCTTCCGGATCGCCCGCAACGTCCGCGGAAATCGGAATATGACCGGATCCGGGAATAACGATGCCCATTGCCTGACTGCCCTGCAACAGAGAGGCACCTATCATCCAGGCATGTGGTTCGGGCCGTTTCAGCAGCCTTTGTCCAATCGCTTGAAGGTACTGTTCTCGACGCGCCTCCTCCGCAGGAAGCAATGCGGCCGGCCCTGACTCAACGATCAGCGCAGCGCTGGCCGCAAATGCCGGTCGGGCCACATCTGGCAAGCCCGAACCCACCGGCGCAGCCGCAGCATGCACAAGTGCGTGTGACATCCAGCTCAGACATGCACACAAAATCACCTTGTATCGGTTCATCATTCTTTCTTCAGATTAGCGGCGGTTCGGCGGGCGAAGAATACGGATCAAGCGGCCGGTGTCCGCTTCCTAATCGCGTCGTAGCAAGACCCATTCACCGGCCTCGGCACATAGCGCCCATGGCCGCGTTGTGCGCGCAGATCGCCATTGATCCAGGCGAGGTGGCCGCGGGTGAAGGTGTGGGTGGCGATGCCTTGCACGTGGCGGCCTTCGAAGACGTTGAAGTCGACGTTCTGGTGGTGGGTCTTGGCCGAGATGGTGCGTGTGCCGTTCGGGTCCCAAACGACGAGGTCGGCATCGGCACCGACGCGCAGCGAGCCCTTCTTCGGGTACATGTTGAAGATCTGTGCGGCGTTTGTGCTGGTGACTTTGACGAACTCGTTCGGCGTCAGCCGGCCGGAGTTCACACCGTAATGCCACAGCACCGACATGCGGTCCTCGACACCGCCGCAGCCGTTCGGGATCTTGGTGAAATCGTCCTTGCCCGCAGCTTTCTGTGGCGCGCAGAAGCAGCAGTGATCGGTCGCGGTCGTTTGCAAGTGCCCGGCCTGCAGGCCTGCCCACAGCGCGGCTTGATGTTCCTTCGGTCGGAACGGCGGGCTCATCACATGCGCGGCGGCGCGGGTGAAATCAGGATCGCGATAGACCGAGTCATCGATCAGCAGATGGCCGGCGAGCACTTCGCCGAACACGCGCTGGCCTTCGCCGCGCGCGCGCGCGATCGCTTCCAATGACTGCCGCGCCGAGTTGTGCACGATGTACAGCGGTGCGCCCAGCACTTCGGCGATGCGGATCGCGCGATTCGCAGCTTCGCCTTCAACCGCCGGTGGTCGCGACAGCGGATGCGCCTCGGGGCCGGTGATACCGCGCGCAAGCAACTGCTTTTGCAGACGGAACACCAGCTCGCCGTTCTCGGCATGCACGGTCGGAAGCGCGCCCAGTTCGATGCAACGCGTGAAACTGTTTACCAGCACTTCGTCATCGCACATGATCGCGTTCTTGTACGCCATGAAATGCTTGAAGCTGGACACGCCGTGTTCGTTCGCGAGCTCGCCCATCTCGCGACTCACCGATTCATCCCACCAGGTGACGGCGACATGGAAAGCGTAGTCGCCGGCAGCCTTCTCGGCCCAGCCGCGCCATTCGCGAAACGCCGCCATCAGCGACTGCTGCGGATTCGGAATGACGAAATCGATGATGCTGGTCGTACCGCCCGCAAGACCGGCCGCGGTGCCCGAGTAGAAATCATCGCTCGCCACCGTGCCCATGAACGGCAGTTCCATGTGCGTATGCGGATCGATCCCGCCCGGCATCACGTACTGACCACCGGCATCGATCACCTGCGCACCGTTCGGCGCCTCGAGATGTTCACCGACCGCAGCGATCACGCCATCGCGGATCAGCAAATCGCCACGCACCGTCAATTCGGCATCGATCAGGGTGCCGCCACGAATCAGGGTATCCATCGTTCTCCTCGCGCTTTAGTCATCACGCGAGTGTAGCCAACTCGCTGTTGAGGGCTATCGCGTTGCCCGCGGCAACCAGACATTCAGCAACTGCGACAGCGCCGGATCTTGCGACTCGATACCCCACATCGCTACAGCGTTCGCAAGCGGCACCCGGTACCAGAACGAAGATCGCTGCCCGGGTACCGTCAGTGCGATCGACTTGAGTCCGAACAGACGATCGATCACATCGGCCTGCGCTGTGATTGACACGACATGATCGAGATCGATGGTGTCGAGCCTGAGGCTGAGGATTCCGTCCTGCACGACGACGCGTTCGGTCGTGACGACGTAGAGCAGCGTCCGGCGCCGCAGGGTGTTGGCGACCCACTGGGCGAGCAAGAGCAGAGCCGCGAGCGTGCCACCCCGTTTTGCCATTGACTGCCGAGTAGCGGCCCAGGAAGCATCGCGCTTGACGCGTTCGGCCGAGGTGCAATCGCGATAGGTCGAGTTTCGATTCTCCGTATCGACCTTGACCTGACACTCGTCGCCAGCGTCATGATCGAGAAACAGACCAAATCCGATCAGGGCGCTGGCCACGGTCACGACGAAAAACACGATGCGCCACAAGCTGACCTGAAATGCGCGTGGATGCGCCGTGCCGGCCCAAACCAAGCGCTCGCTCGGCAGCGCGTGAACGGGAAAGCGCAGCCGCGCATCAAGCAAGGATCCGGATCCCTCTGATACGGTCATTCAATCCTCCTCGACGCGCGGCTTGTAGGCCTCCATCAACTGCTTCTGGACATGGCCGGGTACCGCCTCGTAATGACTGAATTCGATCGCGTAGCGGCCGCGACCGCCGCTCACCGCTTTCAACTCGTTCGAGTAGTCGGTGATTTCGGCGAGCGGCACCTGCGCCTTGATGATGATGTCGCCGCCACGACCGGCGTCGGTGCCATTGATGCGCGCGCGCTTGGTCGCAAGCCCGCCGGTGACATCGCCCATGCAGTGATCAGGCACCTCGACATCGAGATTGACGATCGGTTCGAGGAGGATCGGACGGGCCTTGCTGATGGCGTCGAGGAACGCTTTCTTGCCGGCAGAAATGAACGCGACTTCTTTCGAGTCGACCGGATGATGCTTTCCGTCGTAAACGATGACGCGCACGTCCTGCAGCAGATAGCCGGCCACGGCGCCGTGTTCGAGCACCTGGCGCACGCCCTTCTCGATCGCCGGCAGGTATTGCCCAGGAATCGCGCCACCGACCACATCATCGACGAACTCGAAGCCCGCGCCGCGCCCGAGCGGCTCGATGCGCAGGAACACTTCGCCAAACTGTCCTGCACCACCCGTCTGCTTCTTGTGACGATGGTGGCCGTCGGCATTGGCGCTGATCGTCTCGCGATAGGCAATGCGCGGCGGCCGTGTTTTCACCTCAACCTGGTAGCGCTCCTTCATGCGCTCGAGCATCACCCGCAGATGCAATTCGCCGAGACCACGAATCACCGTCTCGTTCAGTTCCTTGTTGTGCTCGATGCGGAAACAGGGATCTTCTTCGGCCAGCTTGTGCAGTGCCGTCGCGAGCTTCTGTTCCTGGCCCTTGGTCGCCGGCTCGATGGCGAGACCGAACATCGGTCGCGGGAAATCGATCGGCTTGAGGTGGATCTGGTCCTCGTCGTGGGAGTCATGCAGCACCGCGTCGAAATGCACTTCATCGATCTTGGCGACGCCGGCGATGTCTCCGGCAATCGCCTCCTCGATCTCGACATGGTCCTTGCCGCGCAGGCGAAACAGGTGTCCGACCTTGAACGGCTTCTTGCCATCGTCGATGAACAACTGCGTGTCGCGCTTGACCGTGCCCTGATAGACGCGGAACACGCTGAGCTTGCCGACGAAGGGATCGTTGACGATCTTGAACACGTCGGCGATGACGTGTTTTTTCGGATCGGGTTCGGAGCGGAAGGGTTCGGCATCGGGGCCATTGCCGCGCACGAACAGCGGCGGATTCGCTTCATTCGGATTCGGCATCAGGCGCTCGAACAGATCGAGCAGTTCGCGCACACCGGCACCGCTGCGCGCCGAGACGAAGCAGATCGGCACCAGATGCCCTTCACGCAGGCACTGCTCGAAGGCGTCGTGCAGCTCCTGTCCGGACAGGCCCTCCTCGCCTTCTTCGAGATAGTGGCCCATCACGTTTTCGTTGATCTCGACGACCTGGTCGATGATGCGCTGGTGCGCCGTGGCCACCGATGAGAAATCCGACTCGCCCTGCGGATTGACGAAGCAGTCGACGACCTGCGAGCGCCCCTTGGACGGCAGGTTGATCGGCAGACATTCGTTGCCGAAGGCCTCTCGCAGCTGTTCGACGAGCAATTCCAGATCGGCATCAGTGTGGTCAATTTTCTGCACGATCAGCAATCGGCACAGCCGACGCGCCTTGGCGTATTCCATCAGGCGCACCGTGCTGTGCTCGATGCCGGTCGCGGCATTGACGACAACGGCACAGGTTTCGACTGCGCCCAGTACCGACAGCGTCGGGCCGCGGAAATCCGGGTAGCCGGGCGTGTCGACCAGATTGATATGCACGCCGCCGTGATCGATCGAGGCGAGCGCGGTCTGGATCGAATGCTGGCGCTCTTTTTCCATCGGGTCGAAGTCGGACACCGTGGTACCGCGCTCGACCGTGCCTGCCGTCTGGAGGGCGCCACCGGCATGCAGCAGGACTTCGAACAAACTGGTTTTGCCGGCGCCGGAATGACCGACGAGCGCGATGTTGCGGATCTGTCCGGTGCTGTATGCAGGCATTGCGCGGCCCTCCCAGGCGTTTGTGCCCGGTGGCTGTGCGAATGCGAGCCACCAGACGGTGATCGAATACGGCGAATGGCTCGATCCTCGTCCGCACCGGGCAGATGGTCAAGTGGAAAATCGCGCTGGCTGTACCGCGCAAGTCGCCGAACGCTTTCTGGCGTGGAAAGTGTTGGGAAGCTGAATCGCCGCTTCGAGCATCAGCCCGATTGCGGCCGGATTCAGAACAAATTCAGCGCGCTGATCCCAGCATTATCCCCACGATTTGTTCACTACCACTGGAGAAAGAAACATGCGTGCGGTCATGATGTCGCTATCGATGCTCACCCTTGCCATCGCTTCAAGCGGCGCGTTCGCCGGCCACGACGACCAGCCGGAATACGACACTGCTCGCGTCGTCTCGGTCGACCCGGTCATCGAATACGTCGATGAACCCGTCACGCGCGATGTCTGCCGGAACGAGCCTGTCGAGCGTTATGAGCCGCGCTACGGCAGCGGCTACGACGATCGCCGTCATCGTGACAACTCCGGCGCGACCCTGCTCGGTGCATTGGTCGGCGGCGCACTCGGAAATACTGTCGGACATGGTGATGGGCGTCGCGCGGCGACGATTGCCGGTGCGCTGATCGGCGGCGCGATCGCCAATGACGGAGCGCGCCGGCCGCGTTACCGCGATGAAGGCGGGCGATATCACCGTAGTCACGAACAGCGTTGTGAAACGCGCACCGAGTATCGACAGGAAGAACGCGTGGTCGGTTATGACGTCGCTTACGAATACAACGGCCGCGTCTATCACACGCAGACCGATGCGCACCCGGGTGACAGCATCGAAGTCGAGGTCCAGGTCGCTGCGGTGCGATAAGTCGCGCAAACACGGCACAATCGGGATAGGGGTCGATCATCGTTGATCGAGCCCCTCCCACACCACCGGACATGCGGGTCCGCATCCGGCGGTTCGAGCGATTGAGGTCAGGAGA